>CAZIUK010000001.1:0-646370 GCA_964542785.1 uncultured Planctomycetales bacterium | reverse complement strand
TGACAGGTGGGCAGTTTGACTGGGGCGGTTCCCTTCTAAAAAGTAACGAAGGGGCTCCAAGGTTGGCTCAGGGCGTTCGGCAACCGCCCGTGGAGTGTAAGCGCATAAGCCAGCTTAACTGTGAATCCGGCAGGACGAACAGATACGAAAGTAGGAGCTAGTGATCCGGTGGTTGAACATGGAATCGCCATCGCTCAACGGATAATAGGTACTCTGGGGATAACAGGCTTATCGGGCTCGAGAGTTCATATCGACAGTCCGGTTTGGCACCTCGATGTCGGCTCATCCTATCCTGGGGCTGTATAAGGTCCCAAGGGTCCGGCTGTTCGCCGGTTAAAAGGGTACGCGAGCTGGGTTCAGAACGTCGTGAGACAGTTCGGTCTCTATCTGATGTGGGCGCAGGATACTTGAAGGGGAGTTCTCTTCAGTACGAGAGGACCTAGAGAAACGAACCTCTGGTTTTCCGGTTGTCCTGCCAAGGGCAAAGGCCGGGTAGCTATGTTCGGAAGGGATAAGCGCTGAAAGCATCTAAGTGCTAAGCCCACCCCAAGAATAAGTATCCCTATTAGGCTGGTCGTAGACTACGACCTTGATAGGCGCAGTGTGTAAGATCCGTAAGGATTTTAGCTAATGCGTACTAATCAGCCGATTGGCTTGACCTTTAATTTAAGGGATTGTCCCCGTAAGGGGACTCTCCCTAGGTTTTTAAATACTATATACTCTTATTTTGACGTGGTTTATCAGAAATACTTGATATTGGTTGTCGGGTTTTTTGGAGTGCATATACCGAGGGGGAAACACCCGTTCCCATTTCGAATACGGAAGTTAAGCCCCTCTGGGCCGATGGTAGTGTGTTCGTAAGGATATGTGAGAGTAGGTCAGCACTCCTTAAATCTAGCCCGTTCTGCCTGAAACAGGCAGGGCGGGTTTTTTTATCTATCTCTTTTCTTGACAACTTTTCTCTTAGGTACTAAAATATACCGGATAGCTTAAAGGCTTGACAATTTTAAATCTTGTTGAGTTAGTATTTTTTATATTGAATGCTCCGGGATACCGGTGGGAAGGAGGTGAACGAAATGAAGAAGACAATTTTTTTTCTTTTTGTTTTTTCTTTAGTGGCAACTTTTGCTTTTTCTCAGGAGGCTGTAAGCCCTGCGCAGGATAACCTTTTGGCCGAGAGCCAGGAGGATTTATCTGAAGACTTGCAAGAAGAAGAGGCTTTAGTATCCGTTCAGGTAGATAAGAATACTCTTGAGGCCGCAAGCGAGCAAGGAAAGCAATAATCTGACAGGTAATAGTGATCCGGCAGCTTAAAATTCGCTACTGCCGACAAGAGATAGAAAGTTATAGCTCTAAAATGGGTTACCCTGCCTATTGGTAGCATAGTGAGGGGAGGGTTAATTATAGTTGCTTTTTTTCTTGACCTTTTGTATAATAAAAGAAGAAAAAAAAGGAATGCCTGTTGCCTTTTTTGGCTTTTTATAAAAATATTTTAAAAAAGGAGCGTAGATTATGAAATTCCTTTTGTTATTGGCCGTATCAATTCTATCTTTAGCCCTGCCTTCTTCTGCCGAAGATATTACCTTAACTACTTATTATCCTTCTCCTTCTGGCTCTTATAATGAAATAAGCGCAAATAAAATAAAAGTAGGTACGGACCTTGATTCGATTTCAGCGGATTATGTTTTACGTTTTAAACCTGCTGTAAATAATAAATCTTGTAATCCCGGGGAAGTGTATTATAACGGCTCTGAAAATGTATTTAAAATTTGCGATAGTTTAGGAGTATGGAAATCTCTGTATCTTGATGCCAGGGTGCCTAAAGGAACTCTTTGCGGAATGTCTGTGAGTAACGGTTGCAATATTTCAGATACTTGCGAGGAAAAGCCTAGTGATAAAATAAAACATAAAGGTTGTATTAGGTGCGACGGTCTTATACCTACTCTTGCCTGTCCCCCCGGGTATAAAAAAACCGAATTTCCTAAGGACTTGCTGAAAGGTAAAGCAATAACTTGTGTTAAGGAATAGCTGGGATTAAAAGAAAACTCTTTTAAGGTTCTGATTGGCCTGCCAATTCAATCCTTTTAAATCAGGGGATCTTTATATTTAATTTTATCTTAATTGCCAGGGTATAATATGGAGCAAGAAAATTACCGGTTAAAACAAGTAAAAGCCGAGGAAGAATACGAGGCGCTTTGTAAAAGATGCGGCACCTGTTGCGGCGCTTTTGACGGAGATCCTTGCGAGGAATTAAGGCAGGATAGCCATGGAAAATATTTTTGTTCTGTCTATGAGAAAAGGATAGGAATGCATAGAACAATATCTGGTAAACAATTTGCTTGTGTCCCGATAAGAGATTTGATGCCAAATCTCTCCTTTAAGGGTTGCGCCTACCTTCCGAAGATAAGCTATAGCTTTCCTTTGGCAGGGAGGGTGAAAAGGTGAGGTTTTTTGCGGCTTTCTTATTCTCGTTTTTTATTATCAACCAGTCCGCGCAAGGAGTATTTGCTATGAATAATGATATAGTTGTCTTGGAGACTAACCAGGGAGTGATAGAGGTGCGCTTGATGCCTGATATTGCGCCTTTAGCCTGTGAAAATTTTGCAGGATTAGTTAAGAAGCATTACTACGACAACCTTATATTCCATAGGGTTATAAAGGGGTTTATGATACAAGTAGGCGATCCTACCGGCACCGGGACAGGCGGAGAATCGATATGGGGGAAGGCTTTTAAGGACGAGGTAAGCCCGGTTGTGAAGTTTGACCGGCCAGGCCTGTTGGCTATGGCTAATGCCGGGCCCAATACCAATGGTAGTCAGTTTTTTATTACCACGGTTCAGGCTCCTTGGTTAAATATGCGCCATACTATTTTCGGCGAGGTAATTTCAGGATATGAGGTTGTACAGAAAATAGAAGATGCTAAGACATCTTCTTCTGATAAGCCTGTGGTTGAGCAGAGGATCATTAAGGCGTATATAAAGAAATAGGGGGTGAAAAGCCGCGTATTTAAGACTTAGACCTAAATTTATTCTTTTTTAAGGTCAAACCGTTTTTGAATTTTACCCGCTATGCTTTTAATAAGTATAGCGGGTATTTTTTTGCTCTATAAAACTTCTTGCAATTTACCTGTGCTTATGATAATTTATCTTAACCCTCTAAAAAATATTAACAATTTTAACTAAAGGAATTATGTTATGAGCGTTTATAATTTCACTGAGAGTAATTTTAAGGCAGAGGTATTAGAATCAAAAATTCCGGTATTAGTTGACTTTTGGGCTAATTGGTGCGGACCCTGCAGGATGGTTGCACCTATAGTTGATGAGCTTGCTAAAGAGTATTCCGGGAAAATTAAAATTGGCAAGGTAGATGTGGATGCCAACTCCTCAATTGCCTCTCAATACGGGATTATGTCTATCCCCACTTTAATATTCTTTAAAGACGGCAAGGTTATGGCACAGCTTACCGGAGTTCAGAGCAAAGATTCATTAAAACGAAAGATAGAAGAGAACCTTTAAAGCGCCCTGATAATGAAGAAGGTCTTTATCGCCGCTACAAAACAAAATGACGGTAAGACTACTGTATCTTTAGGGTTAGTCCGTAATTTCCAGGATATCTTTAAAAAGGTCGGTTTTATAAAACCTATCGGCCAACGCTACCTTCAGGAAGATGGCTTAAGGATTGACGAGGATTCTATTCTTATTGAAAAGGTCTGTGGGATAAAATGCGGGCTTAAGGATATGAGCCCGATAGCAGTTGAAAAAGGCTTTACAGAAAAGTATATTGCCAAGCCTGAAAAAAGAAATATCAGCAAAAAGATAAAGGATTCTTTTAATAGGGTCTCAAAGAGAAAAGAGCTTGTTATTGTAGAAGGCACAGGTCATGCCGGGGTGGGCTCTGTTTTTGACCACTCTAATGCAACCGTAGCTAGGCTTTTGGGTTGCAAGGTGATACTCATATCTTCGGGCGGCATAGGCAGGCCGATAGATGAAATCTGTCTTAATAAAGCTTTATTTGAGAGGGAGGGGGTAAAGCTTTTAGGGGTAATCATCAATAAGGTTCTTCCTTCTAAATTTGAAAAGATAAACCGTTTAGTCCGCTTAGGGCTTGAGAATAAGGGGATAAAGGTATTAGGGGTCTTGCCTTACGATCCTGTTTTATCAAGGCCAACCTTTGGGCAAATTATTGAAGAGACAGATTTTAAGGTTCTATGCGGTAAAGATTTTCTTGAAAATCCTATATCCAAAGTTATCGTAGGGGCGATGGAGCTTGCTGACACATTGCGCTATATAACCAAAGGGAGTTTATTGATTGTTCCCGGCGATAGAAGAGATATAATTGCCGCGGCTTTAAACTCTTTTAGCGACGAAGATAATAATAAGCTAAAAATCTCAGGCATAATTTTAACCGAAGGGATTAAGCCTGAAGAGGGGCTTATGGAGTTGATGCAAAGGACCCAGGTTCCTGTATTAATAGCTCAGGAAGATACCTATGATGTTGCTACATTAGTCCATGATTTAACAGTTAAGATAAGGCCCGCTGATAAGGATAAGATAGACAGGGCAATAAATATGGTCAAGGAGAGTGTAGATTTAAATAGAATATTGAAAGGCATGTAAAATGGATATCATAACAAAAATTCGCAGTCTAGCGGCAAAAAATATTAAGTCGGTTGTTTTACCAGAATACAAAGACTTGCGCGTAAAAGAAGCCTGCCGTATTATAAATGAGGAGGGTATTGCGTGCGCGACATTATTTACCCCTGAGATGATTGATGATAATCGGAAAGAGCGTTATGCAAGCCAATTCTATGAAGCCTATAAGGGCAAAGATGTAGATATAGAGGTTGTAAGAAGGCTATTTAGCGATACTTTGTATTATTCTGCTATGATGGTTAAAGAGGGGGAATTTGACGGATTTGTAGCTGGTGCGGTACATACGTCTTCAGATGTAATCAGGTCGTGCATGCGTTGTATAGGGATAGATGAAAAAGTTACCATAATTTCAAGCTGTTTTATTATGGCTGTTCCTGACTGTAATTACGGCGAGAATGGGACTTTTATCTTTGCGGATTGTGCTGTTATACCTGAGCCTAATGCAAGACAGTTGTCAAGGATAGCTTTATCTGCGGCGGAATTAGGCAGAAAGGTATTGAACCTAACTCCGAGAATAGCTTTTTTAAGTTATTCTACAAAGGGTTCGGCTAAGGCCAGGTCTAGGGATAAGATTAACGAAGCGATAATGATGCTAAAGGAGCTTTCTCCAGAGATATTAGTTGATGGGGAGCTTCAGCTGGATGCGGCGATTGTCCCGGAGGTAGCACATATAAAATACCCGAACGGTCCATTAGCAGGAAGGGCGAATATATTGATATTTCCTAACCTTGAGGCGGGGAATATCGGTTACAAACTTACTCAACGCATGTCAAGTGCGCGGGCTTTAGGGCCACTGCTTTTAGGAGTAAATAAGCCTGCAAGCGACTTATCGCGTGGATGCCTAATTGAAGACGTGGTTGATTGCGCGGCAGTAACAGCGATACGATCGCAGTAGTTAGTTGGCTGGTTATCCTGTTAGTCTGTTAGTTATTCTGTTTATAGGACTATTATAAATATTATGAAAATTTTGGTAATAAATAGCGGGAGCTCTTCTATAAAATATAAGTTATTTGATATGCCTAAGAAGGCTATTTTAAGTAAGGGTATAATTGAGCACGTTGCAGAAAAAGGCTCTAAGATAAAAAGCCATCAAGACGGAATTAAATTAGTTTTAAGTAAGATAAACTCTGTGGATGTTATAGGTCATAGGGTAGTACACGGTGCGGAATCTTTTACTAAACCGGTTTTAATTAATGATAAGGTATTACGCCAGATAAAAAAGAGTTGTTCTGTAGCGCCTCTGCACAACCCGGCTAATTTAACCGGCATAATTGCCTGCAAGAAATTACTTCCTAGAGTAAAACAGGTAGCTGTATTTGATACTGCTTTTCATCAAACCCTGCCGGATTATGCCTTTATCTACGGGCTTCCTTATGAGTTTTATTCCCGACTAAGAGTCCGTAAATACGGTTTTCATGGTACTAGCCATGAATACGTAGCCGGTGAAGCGGCTAAAATTTTAGGCAGGCCTTTAAGAAGGTTAAAGCTTATTACCTGTCATTTAGGCAATGGTTGTAGTATTGCCGCTATAAGGGGGGGTAAGTCTATAGATACGAGCATGGGCTTTACTCCTTTAGAGGGGTTAGTCATGGGGACACGCTGTGGAGATATTGACCCTGCGTTAATTACTTATATAATGCAGAAAAAAAATATCCCTCTTAAGGATATGGATTATTTATTGAATCACCTAAGCGGGTTAAAGGGCATATCGGGCTTAAGTAATGATATGCGCACTTTAGAAGAGAAGGCGCGTAAAGGGAATAAGCGAGCTGAGCTTGCGGTAGATGTTTTTGTCTATAGGGTAAAAAAGTATATAGGATCATATATAGCTATACTCTCAGGGTGCGATGCAGTAGTTTTTACCGCAGGGATTGGAGAAAATCAGAAGAGGGTAAGAAATAATATCCTTAAAGGGTTATTTACTTATCTTAAAAAGAAGCCAAGGATTTTAGTTATCCCTACGGATGAAGAGCTTATGATAGCAATTAAGGCGTGTAATATCATTAAAGGTTAAATTTTTTAAGGAGGCCAGATGAAAAGAGCAGTATTGGTAATACCCCATGAGAACTTCCGCGACGAAGAGCTATTTGAAACTAAAAAGGCCTTAGAAGAAGCTGGTATAGAGGTTAAGGTAGCCTCAACTGAGTTATCTGCAGCAAAAGGAAAATTAGGTGGGGTGGCTGAACCGGATATCATGCTAGCGGATATAAATATGGATAACTTTGATGCCCTTGTTTTTATAGGAGGTCTAGGTTGTTTGGTTTATTGGGATGATCCTTTAGCGCATAAATTACTGAATGATTCTTTTTCTTCAGGCAAGATAACTGCCGGGATATGTAGTAGTGTTGTAACCTTAGCTAAGGCCGGTATATTAAAAGAAAAACGCGCAACTGTTTATCCGGGTGACTCAAAAGAGTTAATAGATAGAGGCATAAACTATACCGCTTCTGAAGTTGAGGAAGACGGCAATATCATCACAGCCTCCGGCCCAAAAGCTGCCTATGACTTTGGAAAAAAGATAGCCTGCGCTTTAAAAGAAGGAGAAGGCAAATGTTGAGGATAATGTTAAAATCCAAAATTCACCGCGCAACAGTAACAGAGGCTAATATTTATTACGAGGGGAGTATCACTATAGATGCCTTATTGATGAAAGAATCAGATATATTACAGAATGAGAAGGTTGAGGTTTTAAATCTTAATAATGGCCAGCGCATAGAGACCTATGCTATAGAGGGCAAGGCAGGCAGCGGGATTATCTGCCTTAACGGGCCTGCTGCGCGCGGGGCATGCGTAGGGGATCAAGTTATTATTCTTTCTTATGTTAACATCGATGATGAAGAAGCAAAAAAATTAAAGGCTAAGGTAATTAAGGTAGATGGAGAGAATAGAATTAAAAATTAGAGTTTTTCCTGATCCGGTTTTAAGGAGGAGGTCTTCTTTGGTAAAAGAAGTCTTTGGTAAGCACCGCGATACCTTAAGCAGGATGGCGCAGCTTATGTATGAAGGAAATGGCATTGGTTTGGCTGCGCCTCAGGCAGGGCTAAATGAGTCTATGCTTGTTATAGATATCGGAAGCGGGCTTTATAAAATAATAAACCCTAAAATAGTCTATTTTTCAGGAAAACAGGTAAATCAGGAGGGGTGTTTGAGCCTGCCGGGTGTATGTATAAAAGTTAAGCGCGCTAATAAGATTAGGGTTAAGGCGCTTGATGAATACGGCAAACCCTTAGATATAGAGGCAGAAGGCCTGCTTGCCTGTGTTTTCCAGCATGAGATGGATCATTTAAAAGGTAAACTTATAATAGACTACGCCTCCTTTTTAGAGAAGGCAAGAATATCTAAGGCCTTAAAAAAAATTAGTAGCAAAACTTGTCCCCTTACTTTATAATATACCAATATTTTTTAGAGTTTATTAAAGATGAATGATGTTATCATTATTGGTTGTGGCCCTGCCGGGCTGACCGCAGCGCTTTATTGCGCAAGGTTTAAGCTTAAGGTAAGAGTTTTTGAGAAATTCTCTTGCGGAGGGCAGATTTTATTGTCTCCTACAATAGAGAATTACCCTGGGTTTTCTGAAGGGATTGCGACATTTGAATTAATTGATAGATTCCAAAGGCAGGTAGAAAACTTAGGGGTAAAAATAGAGAATATGGATATAACAGCTCTTCAAGAAAAGGGGGGTTATTTTAAGGCCATTTCTGGTAGCACCCATTTCCTATCTAAGGCTGTAATTATTTCTACCGGGGCTACCTCTAAGCAGTTAGGCGTTCCCGGAGAAAAAGAATTTACAGGTAAGGGCGTATCTTATTGCGGTACTTGTGATGGCCCTTTGTTTAAGGGCAAAGAGGTTGTAGTTATAGGTGGCGGAGATAGAGCCTTAGAAGATGCGATATTTTTATCAGAGTATGCTCTTAAGGTTTATCTTATTCACAGGCGCAATGAGTTTCGCGCATCAGGAGTATTAGTAGATAAGGCAAAAAAAATACCAAAGATAATCTTTGTTTTAGATTCTATAGTTGAAGAGATCTATGGAGAAGAAAGGGTTAAAGAGGTTAGAGTGAAAAATGTCAAGAGCGGGTTAGTTTCTACTATTCCTTGCCAAGGAGTTTTTATATTTGTAGGCATACTTCCGAACACAGGGTTTATAAAAGGAATAATAGATACTAATGAGTTAGGGTTTATATTGGTAAATCAAAGTATGCAGACATCAAAGGAGGGGATATTTGCTTGTGGAGATTGCATAGAAAAGAGCCTTTACCAGGTAATAAATGCCTGCGGTGAAGGAGCTGTTGCGGCAGATTCTACACACAAATATTTATTAAATCAATGAAAAAATCTTACACGCGTAATAAAAAATTAAAAGATTGGATTAATAAGATGTCAGAGCTTTGTCAACCTGATAATATTGTCTGGATTAACGGAACAGAGCGACAGAGAAAAGAGTTAGAAGACGAGGCAGTAGCAACAGGAGAATTGATTAGGTTAGACCAAGAAAAGCTCTCGGGGTGCCTATACCATAGGACAGCTGTAGATGATGTTGCGCGCACAGAACACCTCACCTTTATCTGTACTAAGAAAAAAGAAGATGCCGGGCCTACTAATAATTGGATGTCTCCTTATGATGCTTATAAAAAAGCAAGGGGGATATTCAAAGGATCTATGGTAGGCAGGACTATGTATGTAGTTCCTTTTTCCATGGGGCCGGTTGGCTCTAAGTTTAGCAAAATAGGAGTAGAGTTAACTGATTCTATTTATGTTGTCTTGAATATGTTAATTATGACCCGCGTGGGAGAAGATGTTTTAAGGTTTTTAGAAAAAAAGGATGAGTTTACTAGATGCCTTCATTCCAAGGCCAATCTTGATATAAATAATAGGCTTATCCTGCATTTTCCTGAGGATAATACAATATGGAGTGTAAATTCAGGTTATGGAGGAAATGTTCTCTTGGGCAAAAAGTGCCTCTCCTTAAGGATAGCAAGTTTTCTTGCGCGGAAAGAGCGTTGGTTTGCAGAGCATATGCTTATTATGGGGATTGAAAAACCTAACGGAAAGATAGAGTATATCGCTGCTGCTTTTCCTAGTGCTTGTGGAAAGACTAACCTTGCGATGCTTCTGCCTCCGGAGGGGTTAAGGGTAAAGGGGTATCGTATTTGGACAGTAGGGGATGATATTGCTTGGATGCGCGTAGATTCTGATGGAGCTCTCTGGGCGGTTAACCCTGAGTCAGGATTTTTCGGGGTTGCCCCGGGAACTAATGCTAAGACAAACCCTAATATGGTTGAAACAATCAGGAAAGATACCATTTTTACCAATGTCCTTTTAAAGGCTGATAATACTGTCTGGTGGGAAGGGTCTGACGGAGAGGTGCCTAAAGAGGGGATTGATTGGCAGGGGAGATTCTGGAGGCCGGGGATGAAGGATAAAAATGGCAATCCGGTTTTAGGTGCGCATCCTAATGCGCGTTTTACCGTTCCAATTAAGAATTCACCTTCGGCTTCTTTTAGGCTTGAGCAACACCACGGAGTTCCTATCTCTGCGATTGTTTTTGGAGGAAGAAGAGCTCGTCTGGCTCCACTTGTTTATGAGTCTTTTGATTGGCAACACGGGATTTTTCTTGGAGCAACTATGGCTTCTGAGCGTACAGCTGCGCAGGTAGGAGAATTGGGGGAGGTGAGGCGCGATCCGATGGCTATGCTGCCTTTCTGCGGTTATAATATGGCGGATTATTTTAAGCATTGGTTGGATATGGGCAAACGTATGCCTAAGGCGCCTAAGATATTTCATGTTAATTGGTTTAAGATGGATAAGGATGGTAAATATCTTTGGCCGGGATATTCAGAGAACTTAAGGGTCCTTGAATGGATACTTAAGCGTTCCAATAATAAGGTAGGAGTGATTAAAACAGAGATAGGTTATATACCTAACCTTCCTGATATAGATATGACTGGTTTAACTCTAAAAGAGGGCGTATTAGACAAGCTTTTTGAGATAGACCTTATAGGTTGGCGCCAAGAGCTTAAAGGAATAAAAGATTTCTTTGGCCTTTTTAAGAAAGACTTACCCAAAGAGCTCTGGAAGGAGTATAAGAATTTACAGAGCAGGATAAAATAAATTGGCCGGACGCGTATTAATTTCTACTGATTTTAAGGATCTGAAGCTTTTTCGTAAAGGAAAGGTAAGGGATGTATATGATTTAAATGATAAGTTGCTTATAGTTTCTACCGATCGCATATCTTCTTTTGATGTGGTCCTTCCTTGCGGCATACCTAACAAGGGCAAGGTTTTAACTTCCATATCGCAATTTTGGTTTGATTTTACCAAAGATATAATTCCCAACCATTTTATTACTGCTGATGTTGAGCAATACCCTGAAGAACTTAAAAAGTATAAAGAAGTTTTAATGGGGCGCTCAATGTTGGTAGTTAAGAGTAAGCCTTTGCCTGTTGAGAGCATAGTTCGCGGATATATCTCTGGTTCAGGTTGGAAGGAGTATATAGCTAAGGGTTCTCTTTGCGGGGTAGAGTTTTCGAAGGGGCTAAAAGAATCAGATAAGCTTCCGGAGGTTATCTTTACTCCTTCTACAAAAGCTGATACAGGCCATGACCAAAATGTCTCTCAAGAGTTTATAGAAGGTATTATCGGTAAAGAGAGAGTAGGGGTAATCTCCAAGGCGAGTATTGAGATTTATAAAAAGGCAAGTGAATACGCCTTAAGGAAAGGGATAATCATCGCTGATACTAAGTTTGAGTTTGGCCTTAAAGATGATAGGGTGATACTGATTGATGAGGCCTTAACCCCGGATTCTTCGCGCTTCTGGCTTTTAAGCGGGTACTCTCCGGGCAAGCCGCAGGCGAGTTTGGATAAGCAATTTGTAAGGGATTACCTTGAGAGCTTAAACTGGGATAAAACCCCTCCGGCCCCTGCTTTAACTGAAGAAGTGATTGCTAAGACCTCAGAGAAATATATAGAAGTTCATAGAATACTAACAGGAAAGGATTTAAGTTAGGTGGGTTTTTTAAAAAGGGCATTAATTTTACTTTTAAGGCTTGTTATCAGTTTAGCCCTGTTGATATTTCTTTTTAAATTTAATAAGATAGATTTAAATAGCTTGCTTAATGATATAAAATCTGCGGACAAGTTTCTCTTATTCGCCAGCCTCTTTATTTATTTTTTTGTTTATCTAATAGGTTTTTTACGTTGGCAGATGTTGCTTAAGGCCACAGGGATAGATATTCCGGTTAAAAGGCTAATCACCTCTTTTGCCGGAGGGGCATTTTTTAACTTCTTTTTGCCTTCTACTATCGGAGGAGATTTAGTCAGGGCAGCTGATTTGTCCGGGCATACAAGGAGGATAAGGGAGGTTGTGACTACAGTATTTTTAGATAGGTTGAGCGGTTATATTGGTTTAGTTATATTGGTTATAGTAGTGCTTATATTTGGCAGTAGCCTTTTAAGGGACAGGATTGTTATGTCGTCTATAGTTTTCTTAATCTCTTTATTAATTGTAATCTTATTAGTTTTATTTAATACTTCTATTTACGCTAAGGCCTCTAAGTTTTTAAGCTCCCCCGGAGCAGAAAGGATAAAAGAGGCAATTAAAGGCATACATCATGAGATTCATGTATTCCGTAACCGCAAAAGGTTGGTAGTAGAGAATATATTGCTTTCTGTGATTGTGCAGTTTCTGCCTGTTTTAAGCAGCTATTTTATCGCTTTTTCTTTAGGGGTTAAGATAAGCTTTATTTATTTCTGTCTCTTTGTTCCTATTATAGGGGCTGTTACGCTTTTGCCCATTGCCCTAGGAGGGTTAGGCTTAAGGGAGGGGCTTGTTATCTTTTACTTTGCTAAGGTTGGAGTTATTCAGCAATTAGCCTTGGCAATATCTCTTCTTTCATTCGTTTTTACCGTATTTTACGGAGTAGTAGGGGGATTGTATTATGTCCTTACAGTACATTATAGACGGGTGCAATGTAACGCATAACTTTAAGTTTATAGAAATCCTGCCTAAAAAATACTCTGATTCTAGGGCTTACTTAATAGAATTGATTAAGTCAAGAAGCTTATGCGGCAGTAGCAATAATCTAATATGGGTTGTCTTTGATGGTTATCCGCAAGAGGGATTAAAAAATTTAGAAAAGATACGTTTAAGGATAGTCTTTTCCATCCGCCAGAGCGCAGATGAAAAGATAAAAAGGATTTTAGAGTTGACGGATAATCCAAGAAATACAATTGTAGTCTCTGATGATAAAGAGGTCTCTTACTTTGCCCGGATTATGCACGCAAAAGCTATTAGCGTTGAGGAATTTATCAAAGGCAAGGCGTTTTTGAAGGGTAAAGGTTATAATCCAGATGAAGTGAAGGTTAATTATACTCAGATGCAGAGGATAAACAAAGAGCTTAAAGAGATATGGCTAAAAGAAAGATAGAAAAAAACTTTATTAAGTTTTTAGGGACTGCTGGCGCGCGTTTTGTAATGATTAAGCAGTTACGCGCTTCCGGAGGGATTTGGGTCTCTTCCGGGGGGACTAATGTTTTGATTGACCCGGGTCCAGGGAGTATTGTGCGTTGTTCTATTGCTAAGCCAAGATTAAATCCATCGGAGTTGGATGCAGTAATACTTACGCATAAGCACTTAGACCATGCAAATGATATAAACGTAATGATAGAGGCGATGACTGAAGGTGGTTTTAAAAAAAGGGGTATAGTTTTTTGCCCTAAGGATGCCTTAGAGGGAGATTCTATAATTTTAAGATATGCGCGTAAATTCTTAAAAAGAATAGAGGTATTAAAGCCTAATGCTAAATACAGGATCGGGAATTTTTCTTTTCAGGTTTCAATGCGGCATTTACATACTGCAGAGGCTTATGGGATTAAGTTTAGAATCAATGGCAATACTTTTGGGTTGCTTGTGGATACAAGGTATTTTAAAGATTTAGAAGATTTTTATAAAGTAGACACCTTGATTATCTCAGTTGTTTTTCTTAAGAAACATCCGGGGATAGACCACTTGTCATTAGAAGAGGCGAAAAGGATTATCTCTGTAATAAAACCTAAGAGAGCGTTGCTAACTCATTTTGGAATGAGTATGCTTAAGGCCAATCCGTCCCTGCAGGCAAAAAGAATATCTAAGCAGATAGGTGTTAGAGTAGAGGCTGCGTACGACGGCTTGGTTATTAGTCCTTGATATGATTTTACTTGACTTGTAGTAGTATCTATGATAATTTGTTTTTTAAGTTAAATTAACCTAAGGAGGTGGAGATGAGTACTTGGCAAGTAGTTTTATTGGAACCAGCGAGGACAGTTCTTGCTCAAATTGGCCAGTTCTTAGTAAACATCTTATTGGTTATCGTTATACTCATTATTGGCTGGATTATCTCTAATTTGATTAAGCTTGCGGTAACTAAGGGATTAAGGTTTATAAAGTTAGACGAATTATCCGACCGTATTGAATTGGAGACCGTGCTAGAAAAAGGTGGGATAGGGTATTCCCTCTCTGAGTTGGTAGGGATTATTTGCTATTGGATATCTATTTTAGTTACTTTTGTTGTTGCAATAAACGCAGTAGGCTTAACTGTAGCCGCAGATTTATTAAATAGGATAATTCTTTATATGCCTAATGTAGTTTCAGCGGTATTTATTTTGATATTAGGTATGTTTGCAGCTACTATTTTAAAGAATATCGTAGTTACTACAGCTAGTAATTCAGGATTGCCTTATGGAAAATTATTAGGTAAAGTCTCAGAAGTTATTGTTATGGCATTTGCGATTTTTATCGCCTTAGAGCAGCTAAATATAGGTGTTGGTATTATTCACCTTATTTTAAGTATTGCTTTAGGAAGTTTAGGTCTTGGTTTTGCTATAGCTTTTGGTTTAGGGTGTAAGGATACCGTGGGCAAGTTAGTCGCTGATTTCTTAGAAAAGTTAAAGAAAAAATAATAAATAAGTGTTTATATGGGGAATAAGAGAGCGCCCAAGTAGAGCTTGGGCGTTTTCTTTAAGGAGACGATGAAGAATATTACATTGACCCAGCTTAAACCTAATCATAGGGCTAAGGTTACGGGTATATCTGGAGGCAAGGGGGTTGTAAGTAAGTTGATGAATATGGGTATATATAAGGGAGAGGAACTTTTAAAATTAAGCCATATTGGTCTGCGTGGCCCTGTTGTTGTAAAGGTGGGTAGGACTATATTAGCCTTAGGCCATGGTATAGCAGAGAAGATTGTTCTGGAGATTTAGGATGATAAAAAAGGTATACTTAGTGGGGAATCCTAATGTCGGCAAGAGTGTGGTCTTTTCGCGTCTTACCGGAGTACATGTAGTTTCTTCCAATTATCCCGGCTCAACCGTAGGTTATACTAAGGGTTTTTTGGAGTTAGACGGTAGGAGGATTGAGGTAATAGATCTTCCCGGGCTTTATTCCTTAGAACCCGGATCCGAGGCAGAAAAAGTAGCTGTATCTCTTTTAGCTCAATATCAAAAGAATGAAATTGTAGTTATAAATATAATTGATGCAACCAATATTGAACGTAACCTTTTATTAACCCTTCAGCTTATTGAAGAAGGGTTTCCGGTTATCGCCTGTTTGAATATGTGCGATGATGCCGGGCATAGAGGGATAAGTATTGATTTTCAGAAGTTAGAAGAGCTTTTATCTGTTCCAGTTATTCCTACTTGTGCGGTTACCGGTTCGGGGATTAAACTTTTGATAGATAGGCTTAAAGAAGGAAAGACTAAGCCTCGTAATAAGCCCTCCCAGGAAGAACGTTGGAAGCAGATTGGTTCAATAATAGAAAGTGTTCAGCGCCTTGAGTATAGGCATCATACCTTAAGAGAGATATTAGAGGACGCATCAGTAAGGCCTTTTACAGGAGTATTGATGGGCGGAGGAATTATATATCTTTCTTTTAAGGTGGTTCGTTTTATTGGTGAAATAATTATAGAAAGAATAACCGATCCATTCTTCATTAACTTTTACCAACCTCTTCTTGAAAGGGTAGTGTCAGGGCTTAAGTCTGATGGTTTTTTGTATCATCTTTTGATAGGGGATTTAATAAACGGTACAATAGATTTTAAGCAGTCTTTAGGAATACTAACCACAGCTCCTTATATTGAATTTGGGATGGTTTTGCCTTACGTCTTATCTTTTTATCTTATCTTAAGCCTCTTAGAGGATGTAGGTTATCTGCCGAGATTAGCTATTCTATTAGATAATATCTTACACCGTTTAGGGCTTCATGGTTATGCGGTTATTCCCTTGATGTTGGGATTTGGGTGTAATGTCCCGGGGATTTTGGCAACTAGAGTTTTAGAATCTAAGCGCGAGAGGTTTATCGCCTCAACTTTGATCTCCATAGGCGTGCCTTGTGTCCCTTTGCAGGCCATGATATTTGGTTTATTAGGGAAGTTTGGCGGATTTTATGTAAGCGGAGTTTATTTATGTTTATTTTCTTTGGCGCTTATCTTAGGGCTTATTATGAACCGCCTTTTAAAAGGCTACAGCCCTGAGTTTATTATAGAGATACCTCCTTATAGGGTTCCTCCGTTTTCTATGTTGATTAGAAAACTCTACTATCGTATAAAAGGTTTTATTTTTGAGGCGGTTCCCATCGTCCTCTTAGGAGTTTTAAGTATTAATGTACTTTTGTATTTTAATATCTTTGATAAGATTACAGCCATTTTTTCCCCCATTATAACAGGTTTATTCGGTTTGCCGCAAGGAGCAGTAGTCTCGCTTATCGTGGGTTTCTTAAGAAAAGACGTTGCCATAGGCATGCTCGCGCCTTTAAATCTTACTGCAAAGCAATTATTTATAGCCGCTACTCTATTAGCTGTATCCTTCCCTTGTGTGGCTACCTTTTTTGTCCTTTGGAAAGAGCTTGGGGTTAAATACCTAATAAAGGCCACCCTGATTATGTTAGTAGTAAGCTTTTTTGTAGGCACCTTATTAAACTTCGTAATTTTAAAATAAGAGTTTTATTATGGTGAAAAGAAAAAAAGCTTTAAGTATAATTATCTTATTTGGCTTAGTCAGTCTTTTTGGTGACTTAGCTTATGAAGGGGCAAGGAGTGTAAACGGACCGTATCTAAAACTTCTTACGGTTAATGCCGCTACCTTAGGGTTAATAGCAGGATTTGGAGAATTATTAGGCTATGCCTTACGTTTATTTACCGGGTATTTTGCAGATAAAACAAAGTCTTACTGGTTGCTTACTTTTGTAGGTTATAGCCTGGTAATTACCGTGCCACTTCTCTCTATAGCAGGGATTTGGCAGGTTGCTGCTCTTTTTATCATCTTAGAGAGGATTGGTAAGGCGATAAGAAGCCCTGCGCGAGATACAATACTATCTCAAGCGAGTTCTCAAGTAGGGACAGGGTTTGGTTTTGGGTTGCATGAGGCGATTGACCAGATAGGTTCTATTGCCGGGCCGCTTATCTTTACATTATATTTTCTTTCCGTAGGAAAAACCGCAGGAGTTTTAGAGTATCAAAAAGGGTATCTTTTCTTATGGATCCCCTTTTTATTAGGGGCGCTACTTCTTTTTATCTCTTTTCGTAAGGTTCCTAAGCCGCATACCTTAGAAGTTCAGCCAAAACATAAAGTATCCGAGGCATTCCCAAAAATATTTTGGTTGTATAATGTTTTTATTTTTTTGGCTACGACAGGTTTTTGCAGTTTTATTTTAATCGCCTATCATTTTAAGTTAACCGGGATAGTAAGAGATGCTTTAATCCCGCTTTTTTATGCCTTAGCCATGGGGATTGATGCGGTAGTAGCGCTTATAATAGGAAAGTCTTACGACCTTCTAAATAATAGAAACAAGAGTAGCTACGCCGGGTTAAATATGTTAATTACTGTTCCTTTTGTTTGTGCTTTGATACCATTCTTGGCCTTCTCTGAGAGAACTCTTTTTATTATTACTGGTTTAGCGCTTTGGGGGATAGCTATGGGAGTTCAGGAGACGATTATGCGTTCAGTGATAGCAGATATTACTTCCATAAATAAGCGCGGGAGAGGGTATGGGATATTTAATACTACTTATGGTATAGCTATGTTTGTAAGTAGCGCATTGTTAGGGTTTCTGTATGACCGTTCGTTATCTTTAGTTTTTTTAGCAGTTGTTATTTTTGAAATAGCAGCCTTCTGCATATTTTTATTCATGAAAAGAGAGATAAGAAGGGCTTTAAAAAGAGCGAGCTTAAGAAAAGATTATTAGAAAGGAAGGTAAAATGAAGATAGGTGTGGTTATCTCAAGTAATGACGCTGAAACCTGTTGGAATGCTTTGCGTTATGCTAATTTTTGCCTAATACAAAAAGATGAGGTAAAGGTGTTTTTTATGGGCAAGGGAGTTGAGTACCAGAATATAAGCACAGAAAAATTTAATACTATTACGCAAGCAGATGAGTTTATGCAGGCAGGCGGCAAGATCTATGCTTGTGGTTCATGCATTAAGCTTCGCAACAAGGAAGGCTCTCAGATGTGTCCGATTAATACGATGAAGGATATGTATGATATTATCAAAGAGAGTGAAAAGGTAGTTACTTTTTAGTTGTGTATTGCTGTAATAGGTTTAAGCATGTACGTAATTGTGCAAGTTTAAAAGAGGAGAGAAGATGAATAAAAAAATTGATATATTAGTCATTGGCGCCGGCCCTGCTGGAGTAGTCTGCGCGCTAACCGCCAGAAAATACTATCCTGAAAAAAGCATCATGGTAATGAAGGATGTGGCAAATGGGGTTATTCCTTGTGGAATCCCTTATATGTTTGCCAGTCTTAGTAATCCTGATGACAATAAGTTAAGCATGGCGTCTTTGGAGAAGAATAATATTGAAGTTGTTGTTGATTCTGCCGAGCGTATCAACCGTAAAGAAAAAAGCGTAGAAACGGCAAAAAAAGATACCTATCTTTATGAAAAGTTAGTCTTAGCAATAGGTTCGACGCCGATTATATTGCCTATTAAGGGTGTGGATAAAAAAGGGGTTTATCCTATAAATAAAGAGATGGGGTATTTAAAAGGCGCGATAACCGAGATTAAAAAGTGTAAAAACGTGCTTGTTATAGGCGGGGGGTTTATTGGAGTAGAGTTTGCGGATGAGCTATCTAAAATCAAAGGTATTACTGTTACATTAGTAGAGATGCTTCC
The DNA here is from genome assembly GCA_964542785.1 of uncultured Planctomycetales bacterium. GTDB lineage: Bacteria > Omnitrophota > Gorgyraeia > Gygaellales > Profunditerraquicolaceae > Sherwoodlollariibacterium. The sequence goes on along the minus strand of CAZIUK010000001.1, from coordinate 627,576 downwards.
GCAGATACTCATAAATTCTTTTGACCCTGAATTTTCCCATATGGCTGAAGCGCGTTTGAAGGAGAAGGGAGTTACAGTTTTAACCAATACTAAGGTAGAAGAGATAATCGGAGAGGATAAAGTTCAAAGAGTAAGGTTTAGCGACGGGAAAGAGATTCCGGTTGACGGGATAATTCTAGGGGTAGGTTCTAAGCCGAATGTGAAGATAGCCGTAGACGCCGGATTAGAGATTGGTTCCTGTAAGGGAATTATGGTCGATGAGTATATGCGCACTTCAGCTGATTTGGATATATTTGCAATTGGAGACTGTTCCTGTAAGAGAGATTTTTATACCCGTAAGGCGATCCCGGTGATGTTGGCTTCTACTGCGACTGCTGAGGCGAGAATTGCCGGGGCTAACCTTTATCAGATTAAGGTGATTCGTGAAAACAAAGGAACTATCGCGGTATATTCAACGTATATCGATGGGTTGGTTTTAGGCTCAGCCGGGCTTACCGAAAAAACCGCGCGCGAAGAAGGTTTTGAAGTCGTTGTCGGAAGCATTGAGGGGATAGATAAACACCCGGCTTCTTTACCTGGCGCTTATAAGGGGAGGATAAAACTTATCTTCTCTAAGCAGTCCGGAATTATTTTAGGAGGGCAGGTAAGCTGCGGTATGTCGTGCGCGCAGATGATAAATATTATAGGGGTAGCAATTCAAAAACGCATGTCAGCTACGGAGCTGGAGACCTTGCAGGTAGCCACACACCCTTATTTAACCAGCGCTCCGACAATGTTCCCGATAGTTTTAGCTGCTTTGGATGTATGCGGGAAAATGTAAGAGTCAGAGATATTACTACGAACCTTTGGTTGTCCCACAGATTTGTGTTAGCCCTTTACGTTGAAAATAAGGGAAGAGGAGATTTTGTATGAAGGTATTTTTGCGCACCTTCGGATGCCAGATGAATGTGCGGGATAGTGAGGTTATCTGTGGGCTTCTTTTTAAAGAGGGTTATGGGTTAACAAAAGATTTCCGTAATGCGGATATAATTATCCTTAATACCTGTTCAGTGCGCAAGCATGCAGAAGACAGAGTCTTTTCTTTAATAGGGGAGTATGCTAAAGTTAAGGGGATGCCTTTTAAAAATAGCTCTAAGGAGAAAGTTTTAAATGGCTTTCCTGTAATCGGTATAGTTGGTTGCATGGCGAAGAATTATGAAGAGGCTATTTTTAAGAGGGCAGAAGAGATTGATTTTGCAGTTGGTCCGCAGGATATAGGCAAGATACCAAAGGTTATTAAGAGGTTGTTATCAGAAAGGGCTTCTTGCCAAAATAGTCATCTTTTTGAGAGAAAGGTATGGGAGACAGACGGATCAGATCGTTCGGATAAGATATATCGGACCGGGTTTTATGAAGATAAGAAGCACGCTTATGTTGTTATCTCCGAGGGGTGTTCTAATTTTTGTTCTTATTGTATTGTTCCTTTTGTCCGGGGACCGATACGCAACCGTAAATACAAGGATATACTAAGAGAGGTAAAGAAAGCCTTAGAGAACGGGATTACCTCGTTTACTCTTTTAGGCCAGAATGTTAACTCTTATAAAGATGGAAAGATAGATTTTATAAAGCTCCTTGAGTTAGTAGACAGCTTAAAAGGAGTAAAAAATATTAACTTTATGACCTCTCATCCAAAGGACGCATCTGTTAAGCTTTTTAAGGCAATTTCTAACCTTAGGAGGCTTGGAAAATCATTACATCTTCCTCTTCAATCAGGCTCAGAGAGGATATTAAAGTTGATGAATCGGGGCTATACGGTTAAAGATTATTTGCGCTTGGTTTCAAATTATCGTAAAATAGTAAGAGGAGGGAAGCTTTCTACAGATATTATCGTAGGCTTTCCTACAGAGAGCAAAGAAGATTTTAAGGATACTATGGATATATTCAAAAAGATTTCATTTGACTCTGCCTATATTTTTAAGTATTCTCCGAGGCCTAAGACAGCGGCGTTTAATATGGCTGATACCGTAGAAAAGAAAGAGAAGGAGAAGAGGCATGCGTTGATGCTTAACTTATGTAAGAAGATGATTTTAGCCTTAGTCTTCGTTGCATTTTTTTCTAATATTTCTTTGGCTTTAAATATAGACAAGGTTAAGATAAACTTTTTAAGCGGCAATTATGCAGAAGTAATAAGAGAAGCGGAAGCGATAATTGCTAAAGGTCATTACTCTTCAGAGCTTTACTATTTTTTAGGTTTAAGCTATTTAAAAAGAGGAGAATTTATAAAGGCAAGGGAGAGCTTTAAGGTTGTTGTAGGAAACTTTAAGGATACAAGATTTAAAGAGGAGTCAAGGATAGGCATGGCTGATACTTATCTTTTAAGCGCAGATACCTCTAATGCAAAAAATATATATAAGAGTATTTTAGCTGATAACCCTGCAACTAAATATAAAGGAGAGATTGACCAGCGTTTAAATAACATTCCTGACCTTGAAGCAAGCGGGGTATATTCTGTTCAGGTAGGTTCTTTTGCTAATAAAGATAATGCAAGAAACCTTTCGTATAAGTTAAATAGTTATGGGTATCCTGCCTATATAGAAGAAGGGGGTTTGCCTAACAAATCTTACAAAGTAAGGGTAGGTAGATTAACTAGCCTTGAAGAGGCAAAGGTCTTAGAGAGGAGACTTTCTAAAGAAGGCTACCCCACTAAAATCTGCCCGTAGATGTCTTTCAAAAAAAAGATAAAAAAACAGATTATCTTTATACTTGGGCCAACCGGAGTAGGTAAATCTGAAACTGCTGTTTCTTTAGCTAAGAGTATAGGCGCTGAGATCATCTCCTGCGATTCTATGCAGATATATAAGGGTTTAAGGATTATCTCTGCGCACCCTAAGACAAGTTTATTAAAGAGGGTAAGACACCATCTTTTAGGAGTTCTTCCTCTATCAAGTGAATACAACGCATCTTTATTCCGTAAAGATGCCTTAAAAAAGATAAAAGATATATACAAGAAAGGCAAGATACCTTTGGTAGTAGGGGGGACAGGGTTATATTCTACTATTTTAATTGATGGCATATTTAAATGTAAAGCTCAAGACAAGAAGACAAGGGATAAGCTCTATAGAATAGCTTTAAGTAAGGGGAGTAAGTATTTGCACGATAGATTAAGAAGAAAAGATCCTTTAGCTGCTAAAAAAATCCATTTTAATGATACGAGAAGGATAGTCCGGGCATTAGAGGTCTTTGAGATTACTGGGAAGCCGATTACTCTCTTGCAGGGCAAGAGAAAAGGATTAAGAGATAAGTATGATATAAAGGTTTTTTGCCTTAATATGCCTAAAGATAAGCTTTACAGCCGGATTAATAATCGGGTAGAGAGGATGTTTAAGAGTGGGGTGATTAGTGAAGTTAAGAGGGTATTAAATAAGAAGTTAAGCAAGACTGCTTCTTCTGCTATTGGATTAAAGGAGGTTGAGCTTTTTTTAAGTGGAGAATATTCTAAGGAGGAGGCAAAAGAAGCTTTGAAACTTAATACCCGGCATTATGCTAAGAGGCAGTTGACTTGGTTTAGAAAGGATAAGAGTGCTATCTGGATAGATCTTAGCGCTAATCAGAAACCTAAAGATGCAGTAAAACAAATTCTTAGTTATATTGAAAGATAGATAATGGAAAGAGCGCTTTTAGTAACAATAGACTTTAAGGAAAAAGATGCAAGTTTAAACATAGAAGAGGAGGCACGTGAGTTAGAAGGGCTCTCTTTGGCTTGTAATGTAGAGGTTATAGACAATCTCATTATCTTTTGCCATAGACCTACCCCGAACTTTCTCATAGGAAGGGGTAAGGTAGAAGAGATAGGGGTTTTGGCAGATGAGTTAGGGGTGGATGTGATAATTTTAAGCCAAAATTTATCCGGCGCTCAACAGAGGAATCTTGAGGAAGTATGGAAGAAAAAGGCCATAGATAGAAGTCAATTAATCCTTGATATATTTGCCCGACGTGCAAAGAGTCCTGAAGGAAAGATGCAGGTAGAATTAGCCCAACTTGAGTATCTTATGCCCCGTTTAATAGGGAAGGGAATAATCCTCTCTCAGCAGGCAGCTGGACTTGGGACGAGCGGTCCGGGAGAAAAAAAACTTGAGGTTGACCGACGTAGGATTAGGGATAAGATAAATAAATTAAAAAAAGATCTTAAGTCAGTAGGGGTACGCCGTGCCTTGCTACGTAAAAAAAGAAAGAATGAGTTATTACCTTTAGTTTCTTTAGTGGGTTATACTAGCGCAGGAAAATCTACCCTTTTAAATGCACTTACTAAAGCAGGGCAGATTGTTTCAGAGAGGATATTTACTACTTTAGATCCTTTAGCTAAAGGGTTAAAGCTTGCAAACGGTACCCGCATAGTCTTATCCGATACAGTCGGTTTTTTGCGTGACTTGCCACTTAACCTTATTGAAGCTTTTAAGGCGACCCTTGAAGAAGTCTCTGAGGCAGACTTATTAATACACGTTCTAGACGCTTCTTCGCCAAATGCTTATAGTGAGGGTAATTCAGTAATGAAGGTTCTAAAAGAATTAAAAGCAGATAATAAGCCGATAATAACTGTTCTAAATAAGATTGATCTTGTAGATGACCTGTCCTGGATAAATACCTTGTCCTCTGATTTTACTCATCCTGTGGCTATCTCTGCTCAATTAGAGTTAAACTTAACTGCTTTAATAAAACAGATAGAGGCTTTAATTCCAATCCAAGTAAGAGAGGTTGATTTATTAATACCGCATAGGCGTATGGATCTTTTGGATTTAATATACAAGGAAGGCAGGGTAGATGAGGTTAAGTATATTCAGAAAGGCGTTAAAGTAAAAGCAAGGGTATCAACTACTCTTTATAAAAGAGTTATAAAAGCTATTAGCATTAAGAATTATAATTAGTTTATTTAATAAAAATTATTAATTTTACTTGACAAAATAATTAGTTTATGTTATAGTCTATTTATAAGATAAAGGGGAGTTATGCCATTATTTAATGTTAATATTAGCCAAGACGAACCAGTTTATGTTATAAGCGTAGTAAGTAAGTTAGTCGATATTCCAGTTTGGACGCTTCGTCAACTTGATAAGAAAGGGATAGTTAAATCAAAAAGAATCGGTAAAAAACATAGGTTTTATTCTTTGAAGGACATCAAAAAATTAGAGTATGTGCATTATCTAATGGTAGAGAAGAAAGTTAATATTCACGGGATAAAGATAATAATAGAGAAAGAAGAGGTATGATTTTTTTTGTTAAAGCATTAGCACTCTTATTGGCAAAGCGCTAAAATAAATCTTTACAAGAAAATAAAATGTGTTAAAATTACCTTTTGTATTAATTTAAAAGGGAACAGTATGGTAAAGAATGTTGATTATGAATCCAGGAGAAGGTCGGTTTTAAGCGCGACCATAAATAAGTATATTCAAAAGGCATGCCCTGTTTCTTCAGAGGATATTGCCAAGGATTTTGATTTAAGCCCGGCTACTATACGCAATATTTTTTCTGAATTAGAAACAGCAGGTTATTTAACGCATCCCTATACTTCCGGTGGGAGAATCCCTACAGATAAAGGGTATCGTTATTATGTTGATTTTTTAAATTCCCAGATGGAGTTGTTGGACGAAGAGAAGTCTAGGATTATGCACGCATATAACAGGAGAGCTAAAAGGTTAGAGGATGCGCTTGAGGAGACGAGCGAGTTTATTTCTGAGTCTTCTCGCTATACGGGAATAGTATCTTTTTTAGAATGGCAGGATAGATTGCTTTATAAGGGGATAGGCCGTATTTTAGAGCAGCCGGAGTTTAAAGACTCCCAAAAGATAAAGCTATTAATAAACGCCCTTGAGGAGAAGCGGAATCTATTAGAAATTATTAACCGTGATTTTAACGATAAGGTTAAGGTTTATATCGGCCAGGAGTTAGGTTCGGATATGGCAGATTGTTCTTTAGTAGTTTCAAGCTATCGTAAGAAAAAAAGGCCGCAGGGCAAGCTTGCAGTCCTTGGGCCTGCCCGTATGGAGTATGATTATATCATTCCTATGCTTGCGTATATCTCTGATATTTTAAGCGAATTTTTGGAGAGTATAGAATGACAAAAGAAGTTAAGCCTGAAGTTAAAAAAGAAGATAAGGAAGTTGTAATAAAGGAATCCGAGTATCTGAAACTCAAAGAGGATTCTGCAAAAGCTGTTGAATTAGCAGATAAGATTTTAAGGTTGCAGGCAGATTTTGAAAATACCCGTAAACGCGTAGAAAAAGAAAAACTGGAATTTATAAAGTTTGCCAACGAAGGTATTATCTTAGAGCTTTTAAATATTTTAGATGATTTAGAAAGGACCGTAAGTTTAGCTGAAGCGCAAAAGCATGATCCTAAGGCTTTTTTAAAAGGGGTAGAGATGATATTGGCTCATCTTCATGAGATGTTAAAGGATTATGGGGTTAAACCTTTAGAGGCAAAGGGGAAGCTCTTTGACCCTAGTTGCCATGAAGTGTTGATGCAGGTTGAAGATAAAGAGCTCCCGGAGCATACAGTAATTGAGGAATTACAAAAGGGTTATATTTTAAATGATCGGGTTATTAGGACAGTTAAAGTAAAGGTTTCTAAAAAGGAACAAGGAGGTTAATTATGGCTAAAGTAATCGGTATAGATTTAGGGACATCAAATTCAGCTGCTGCGGTTATGGAAGGTTCACGTGCGGTTATAATTCCTTCAGCAGAAGGAGCAGGGGTAGCCTCAGGTAAGGCCTTCCCATCTTATGTTGCATTTACCAAAGACGGCCAAAGGTTAGTCGGTGAGCCGGCGAGGAGGCAGGCAGCGATAAATGCCGAAAGCACCATACAGGCGGCAAAGAGAAAGATGGGGACGGATTTTAAGTTTAGGGTGATGGGGAAAGAATATACCCCTCAGCAAATATCCGCATTTGTTTTACAGAAGATTAAACAGGACGCTGAAGCTTATCTTGGGGATAAGGTTGAGGAGGTAGTTATTACTTGTCCTGCTTACTTTGATGATAATCAAAGACAGGCGACTAAAGATGCTGGTGAAATAGCAGGGTTGAAGGTTTTGCGTATCATTAATGAGCCTACTGCTGCATGTCTTGCCTATGGGTTAGAAAAAGCCGGCAAGGAGCAGAAGATAATGGTCTTTGATTTAGGCGGTGGGACCTTGGATGTCACAATTATGGAGATGGCGCAAGGAGTTTTTGAGGTTAAGGCTACATCCGGAGATACTCAATTGGGTGGAACAGATATGGATAAAGCGCTCCTTGAGTATATAGCTAATCAGTTCAAGCGCGAAAATGGCATTGACCTTATGAATGATAAGATGGCTGTGCAGAGGTTGCGTGAAGCTGCGGAGAAGGCAAAGATAGAACTCTCCTCAACTGTAAGCACCGACATCAACTTGCCCTTTATAACCGCTGATGCTTCAGGACCAAAACATCTTACTATGACTATTACCCGGGCAAAGTTGGATGATTTAGTCAGTCCGATTATAGATAGGTGCCGTCAACCTATGGAGCAGGCATTATCAGATGCAAAGTTATCCCCTTCTGATATCGACCGTATCATTATGGTCGGTGGGCCTACGCGTATGCCGATAGTGCAAAAATCTGTTGAGGATTATGTAGGCAAGAAAATTGAGCGCGGGGTAGATCCTATGGAATGCGTTGCCTTAGGCGCGGCAATACAGGCAGCTATAATTAAAGGGGATATGAAGGATGTGTTGCTACTTGATGTAACTCCGCTTTCCTTAGGTATTGAGACCTTAGGCGGGGTTAATACAAAACTAATTGAAAGAAATACTACTATACCTACAAGGAAGAGCCAGATTTTCTCAACTGCTGCTGATAATCAGACTGCAGTAACTATTAGGGTTTTGCAGGGGGAGCGTCAAATGGCAGAGGATAATGTGGAGTTAGGGAGGTTTGATTTAGTAGGTATCCCTGCAGCTCCAAGAGGTGTGCCCCAGATAGAGGTATCCTTTGATATTGATGCAAATGGCATTGTGCATGTCTCAGCAAAGGACTTAGGTACAGGCAAAGAGCAATCAGTGCGCATATCTGCTCCTAAGAAGCTCTCTAAGGAGGAGATTGAAAAGATGGTGCGTGATGCTGAAAAATTTGCTGCTGAAGACGCAAAGAAGAAAGATGAGGTAGAGGTAATTAATCAAGCAGATAATTTAGTCTATGCTACTGAAAAATCCTTAAAAGATTATGGCGATAAGGTTAGCCAAGAAGAAAGGGCTGATATAGAGGCCAAGGCTAATGACTTAAAAGCCGCTATAAAAGATAAGAACTTAGAGAGGATTAAGAAAGGGATGGAGGATTTAACCAAGGCTTCCCATAAATTAGCCGAAGAGGTTTATAAGCAGGCTTCTGCTAAACAAGCTCCTAAAGGGGATGTTAATACCGGTTCTACGCAAGAAGAAGCAGAGCCAAAACCTCAAGAAGAAAAACCAAAGGACAACAAAGAAGATATTATTGACGCTGAATATAAAGAAGAAGATAAGAATTAGTTTAGATGGCGACTACTAAAAAAGACTACTATGAAACTCTTGGAATTTCAAAGAGCGCAAGTCTTGATGAGATAAAACGGGCTTATCGAGAGCTTGCGCTCAAGCATCATCCTGATCGTGTCCCGCAGGAAAAGAAGAAGGAGGCAGAAGAGAGGTTTAAGGATATATCCGAAGCCTACGCTGTCCTCTCTGATGATAATAAGCGTAAGCTTTATAATCAATACGGTCATGCTGGGATTGACCAGAGGTATGCCCAAGAGGATATCTTTAAGGGAGCGGATTTTAGCAGTGTATTCCAGGATTTAGGAGGGTTTGGTTTTGGTGGGGGGATATTTGAGGATATATTTAGCGATTTAGGTTATGATATCTTTGGTTCAGGGTCAAGGCGCACGCATGGGCAAAGGAGAAGAGGCAGGGACCTACAGATTGCTCTTAGGATTACATTAGAAGAAGCAGCTAAAGGGACGGAGAAGACTATAAATGTTCCCCGTTATGAGTCTTGTCATATTTGTTCTGGAACAGGAGCTAAGCCAGGGACAAAAAAGACAACTTGCCCGCAATGTAAAGGTTCAGGTCGCTCTGTAGCAGGGGCAAGAGGTTTTTATATACAACAGACTTGTCAACGCTGTGGTGGAGAAGGGTCTATAATTCAGTCTCCTTGCCCGGAATGTAATGGCGAAGGTAGGTCAAAGGTTATACGTAAAATTAAAGTTAAGATTCCTGCAGGGGTTGATACTGGGTCTAATTTAAGGATACGTGGAGAAGGCGAGGCTGGGCAGACAAGCAGAGGGGATCTTTATGTTGTTATAGAGGTAACTGAACATGAGTCATTTCAGCGGCATGGCAGAGATATACTCTTTGAGGCTACTATAAGCTTAAGCAAGGCTTTATTGGGAGGAGAGGTAATTATTCCTACTTTAAGCGGTAGCGTAGATATGAAGATACCAGCAGGCACTCAGAGTGGGAGTTTATTTAGGCTTAAAGGAAAGGGTGTAATAGATTTACACTCTAAGGTTATGGGGGACCAATTAGTCAGGGTTAATGTTGAGATACCGCGTAAGCTTAATACGCAACAGAGGCAGGCAGCAGAAGACTTCGCTCGTGCTTCCGGAGAGAGGATAAAAGAGACCTTTACGGATAAAATAAAAAAGACTTTTAGATAAACAAAATTTTTTGTAAAAGGAGATAGTATGCCGACATATGAATATGAATGTACCAATTGTAATAAGATATTTGAGGTTTTCCAGAGGATAACCGAAGAGCCGCTTAAGTCTTGCCCTACATGCAAGAATAAGGTAAGCAGGCTTATAGGAGGAGGCTCAGGTATCATATTTAAGGGTTCAGGGTTTTATGCTACGGATTATCGCAAGCCTGAAAAGAACAACCAAAAGCCTCTTTCCTGCCCTGCGGCAAGCCAGAATTGCACTTCCTGCCCAAATAGTAAATAAAAGATTTTTAGGTTTATTTCTTAATTATTTTATGGTATAAATAATAGACTGAATAATTTTTCCCCCTATATAGAATATTATGGCTGAAATAAAACCATTTAAGGCTTTTTTTTATAATCAGGAAGATTTTAAAGACCTATCTTTGCTCTTCTGCCCTCCTTATGATGTAATCTCTCCCCAGCAGCAAGAGTATTACCATAAGATTAGTCCCTATAACTTTATCCATATCCTTTTAAGAAAAGATGCCCCCAAGGAGAATAGGTATATAGCTTCAGGAAGGGCTTTTAAAGATTGGATTAAGAAAGGTGTATTAATACAAAGCAAGTCTCCTGCAATATACTTTTATCTCCAGGAGTATACTATTAGGGGTGAAAAGAAATTTCGTTTAGGATTTATTGCTCTTTTGAGGCTTAGCAATAAGGGTTCGTCTATTTTAGGCCATGAGAATACTCATAGTAAGGCAAAGGAGGACAGGGGTAATCTTTTAAGCAGGACTAATGCTAACTTAAGCCCTATTTTTGTCGTCTTTAAGGATAAGAAGCGCGTTATCCAGAGAGTCTTTGACCAAAGCATTATAGGAAGCCCGCCTTTAATAGATGTTATTGACGCAGAGAAGACTAAGCATAGGATTTGGAGTATAGAAGAGCCTAAAATTATAGAGTTTGTGCAATTAGGGATAAAGGGCGAGGATCTTTTTATTGCCGATGGGCATCATCGTTATGAGGTTTCTTGTGCATATAGGGATAAGATACGCTTTAGGCTTAAGGATAACTTTTCAGAGAGTGCAAGCTTTAATTATACCTTAAGTTATTTTACTCCAGCTGACCAACGTGGCTTATCAATAATGCCTATACATAGGATAGTGGAGCTTCCTAAGGGATTATCTTTAGATTCCTTTTTAAGTAGTATCAAGGAGAATTTTGATTTAGAGAAGGTGAAAGAGAGAAGCAGGTTTTTCTTTTTGCTTGAGAAAGGCGGTTCCTATGGGCATATTATAGGCATGTATTTAGATAAGGATTATTTTCTTTTGCGTTTAAAGAATATTAAAATTTTAGATAAAGAGATGCCTGATAAGCCTAAAGAGTACAGGCTTTTGGATGCTGCGGTATTAAATCAGCTTGTTTTTAAAAGAATATTGGGTATTAATTTAAAGGATAAAGAAGTAATCAGATATACTGCTAACCCTAAAGAATGTATTGAAGAGGTTGATTCTAAAATTAATAGGGTAGCGTTTTTTTTGAACCCGGTAAAGATGGAAGATATTATGGCCGTAGCTTTAAAGGATAGTAAGATGCCTCCTAAATCAACTTATTTTTATCCTAAGCTGCTTTCCGGACTCTTGGTTCATAAACACGATAATATATAAAATGGCTCTATTCGGAAAACCTAAATATACGATAGTAAGGATAAAAAAGAAAGAGATACCTGATGGGCTTTGGACTAAGTGCGATGCGTGTTCTGAGACCGTTTATAATAAAACTATAGATGAGAATTTTAAGGTCTGTCCTAAATGCGGATACCATTTTCCCTTAGGCGCGTATGAAAGGATTAATTTTATTATAGATAAAGATACCTTTGAAGAATACGATAAAGATATGCTTTCTTTAGATCCCTTGGAGTTTAAGGGTCCAAAGACTTACAAAGATAAATTAGCAGCAGATCAAGCGGCAACCGGGCTTAAAGATGCTGTTGTATCCGGGGAGGGGGATATTGATAAGAAGAGGTCGGTTATTGCAGTAACCGATTCCCGTTTTATTATGGGTTCAATGGGTTCGGTTGTTGGGGAAAAAATAACCCGCGCTATTGAGGCGGCTATCAAGAAAAAACTACCCTTGGTTATAGTTTCAGGCTCTGGGGGAGGGGCTAGAATGTATGAGGGGATGTTAAGCCTTATGCAGATGGCAAAGACCTCTGCTGCGTTAGGGTATTTAAAGAAATCTAAGCTTCCATATATATCCATCCTTACAAATCCTACCATGGGCGGCGTTATGGCCTCTTTTGCCGGTATCGGAGATATTATTATTGCTGAGCCAAAAGCCTTGATAGGATTTGCCGGGCCAAGGGTCATTGAACAGACCATAAGGCAAAAATTACCTGCCGGATTTCAACGTTCTGAGTTCTTACTTGACCATGGCCTTATAGATATGATAGTCCATAGAAAAAATATGAAAGAAGAGTTAAGTAAGCTTATCGGTTATTTAATTTAGCAAGTGTTTTCTTAGCCTAAGAAATATGGCGCAAGTAATCTTAAGGAATGTATCTAAGACCTATTCAAAGCAGATTAAGGCTGTTGAGGATATAAGCTTAGAAGTTAAAGATAAAGAGTTTATGGTTTTGGTAGGGCCTTCTGGTTGCGGCAAATCAACTACCTTAAGGATGATTGCAGGATTAGAAGATGTAACCTGCGGGGATATATATATTAATGATAAAAGGGTTAATGATATCCCGGCAAAAGATAGGGATATTGCAATGGTCTTTCAGCATTATGCCCTTTATCCGCATATGACGGTCTTTGAAAATATGGCTTTTGGTTTGAGGTTAAGACAGATACCTAAGTTAGAATTAGAGCGGCGAGTTAATGAAGCCGCAGATATTTTAGGGATAAAAAACATCTTACGTCGTAAGCCGGGTCAGTTATCTGGAGGAGAGAGGCAGCGCGTTGCAGTGGGTAGGGCTATAGTAAGAAAACCTTGTGTTTTTCTTTTTGATGAGCCGCTAAGTAACCTAGATGCTAAGATGCGGGTGCAGATGCGCACAGAGATACATAAACTACATCTAAGGCTTAAAACAACTATAATTTATGTTACCCATGACCAGACTGAGGCGATGACTATGGGGGATAGGATAGCGGTTATGAGGGATGGGGTAATCCAGCAGGTAGCCGATCCTTTAACTATATATCAACGTCCCAAGAATAAGTTTGTTGCAGGGTTTCTAGGGCTTCCTCCTATGAATTTTATTCAAGGTAAGATTATAAAAAAAGAGGGAAGGGTGTATTTTTATGAGGAAAAGATTATGATCAAGGTGGCAGAGGGGATGCGCCCGGCGTTATCTGAATATATTGATAAGGAGGTAATTTTAGGCATACGCTCTGAGGATATCCACGATAGGCTTTTTGTTTCTGAGGCGCCGCCTGAAAATATTGTAAAAGCAAACTGCGAAGTTTTTGAGCCTATGGGTTCAGAGGTCTACCTTTATTTAAATACCGGTAAACATCTCTTTGTTGCGCGGGTAGGCGCGCATAATCGGCCTAAAGTCAATCAGGATATGGAGCTTATCTTTGATATGAGCAAAGCCCATTTTTTTGACTATAAGAGCCAAGAGGCTATAGTGTGAGGTTAAAAACATTTCTCTTAAAAGCCACTACTTTTTTTCTTGCCCCCCTTATAATTTATCTCTTGTTCCCTTTATGTATATTTAAGTTCTTTTTAAACCCCATTAAACCCCTTACCATCTTTTACCTTTTTAATGGAGCCTTATTTCTATTTCTTTTTAAAAGAGTAGGATTAAAATCTATAAAAATAAAATTACTGATTGAAGGATTGAAAGAAAAAATTAACCTTGCAACCGAAGAATACTCTAAGGCTCTAAAGAATGACCTTACGCTTCAGGATAAAAATCTTAGGTATAATAGCCTTGCTAAGATATTAGAGGGGATTAACTCTACCTTAATATTAGAAGAGATATCAGAGATTTTAACTAATGAGACCTTTAGTCTTATAAATCAAAAAGAAGGTGCCTCCTTGCTTTATCTTATTAACCGCGATACTCAGAAGCCGATGCTTTTTAAGAGTAAGGTTGAGGGGAGGGAGATGGTTGTAAAAGCCAAAGAAGGGGATATCTTCGATGCTTGGGTTTTAAGACAGGCTAGAGCGCTTTTAATTGAAGATACTAAAAATGATTTTCGCTTTGACCAAGAAAAAATAATTCCGCTTTATCCTAGGCTGGTATCTTCTTTAATCAGCTCTCCTCTTACGGCTGAAAACAGGCAGTTGGGGCTCTTGAGGCTTGACCATAGCAAAATATATTTTTATACTCAGGATGATTTAAGGTTTTTATCGGCGATATCCGATATTGGCGCTATAGGGATAGAGAATAGTCAGCTTTTTCAAAGGGTTCAAGATTTAGCTATTCATGATTCTTTAACAGGACTTTATACAAAGAGTTTTTTTCTGAGCCGTTTTAAGGAAGAACATAAAAGAAGCCTGCGTCAAAACTTGCCCCTCTCTTTAATTATGATAGATATAGATTTCTTTAAACAATACAATGACCGTTTTGGTCATGCAGCAGGAGATATAGTATTGGTTAAGATTAGCAAGATGATAGCTGCCTCTTTTAAGAAATTTAATCCTTTAATAAGCCGCTTTGGCGGAGAAGAGTTTTGTGTAGTTATGCCGGGATTAGAAAAAGGTTTTTCCTTTGATGTCGCAGAGAGCTTTAGAAAAGAATTGGAAAAGAAGACTTTTATCTTACGGCGTAATAAGACAAGAGTTACTGTTTCAATAGGCTTAGCTAATATTCCGGAGGATACGTTAGATGATGAAGAGTTGATACGTAAGGCCGATAGAGTAATGTATCTTGCTAAAGAGAAAGGCAGAAACAAGGTATGCTGTATTTAATTTTCCTTATTCTATCTTTTTGTTTTTGGCTATTTTTTGTTAGATTTGTTTTGAGGATGAGGGAGCTTTCTTGGGAGGTTTACGTTACAAGTTTGCGCTCTGAATACAGACTACTCGTAGATAAACTCCAAGAGCTTAACAAGAAGAAGATAGTTTTAGAGGGTAATTTAGAAGATGTTATTTCTTTATACGAAATTAGTAAGGATATGTCAAGAGAACTTGATGATAACCGAATTTTCTCAATCTTTAAGGAGAGGGTAGGCAATTATATAAAGTTAGACGAGTGTGTATATCTTAAAGGCAAAGACCTTCCTAAAGAATATAAGGATTCGGTGATTTTACCATTAGATATAAATAAACAGGTAGAGGGGTATATTGTTGTCGGGGGACTCCTTAAAAAAGAGGAAGAGCGTTTTTATATCCTTGCCCAACAGTTAATGATTATGCTTAAAAGGTCTATGCTTTTTAAAATGGTGCAGGAGATGGCTATTATAGATGGATTAACCAAGTTATTTTGCCGTAGGCACTTTTTAGATAGGTTAGAAGAAGAGATTAAGCGTTCCAATAAGTTTAAATATAAGTTTTCTTTTCTTATGATAGATATTGATAGATTTAAGAGTTTTAATGATAAATACGGGCATTTGGTAGGAGATGTTATTTTAAGAGAGGTATCAACAGTAATAAAAGATTCTGTAAGGCAGATAGACTTTGTCGGTAGATACGGGGGGGAAGAATTATCTTTAGTTTTACCGGAGACGGACAAAGAGCAGGCTTATTTTATTGCAGAGCGTATAAGAGAGTCAGTGGAGACAAAAAAGATACGAGCTTATGATGAAGAGGTTAGGGTAACTGTGAGCATAGGTATAGCCTCTTTCCCGGATGATTCTAAGAGCGCAGGTTCTTTAATTGAAAAAGCTGACCTTGCTCTTTATTCGGCTAAAAAATTCGGCAGAAATAGAACTTCTCTTTATCTACAAGAAGGGTTATCTTAATAAAGATTCCCTCTTGTCTCTTGTCTTTTTTTATGGTAATCTGTTTAGAATCTTTTTAATTTACAGTTTGAAAAATGGGCAAAAGATATATTATCGGCATAGATTTAGGCGGGACTAACCTTAAGGTGGCTCTCCTTGACTTAAAGTATAAGATTAAAGATAGGGAGATATTAGGCACTAGAAGCTTTTTTGAAAAAGAAGAGCTTATTTCAGGAATTATTTATTCAATAAATAGAATTATAAAATATAACGCCCTTGATAAGACAGATATTTTAGGCGTAGGTTTAGGCATGCCTGGGCCGGTAGATGCTAAAAATGGACTGGTGCATTTTTTACCTAATATTCCTGGCTGGAGAGAGGTAAGGTTAAGAGATATCCTTAAAAAGCGCACAGGATTAAAGATTTTTATTGATAATGACGCTAAGGTTATGGCTTTAGCAGAACATCGACTCGGAGCCGCCAAAGGTTTTAATAATGTTTTATGTATGACTTTAGGGACTGGGATAGGCGGTGGGATTATAATTTCCGGTAAGCTTTACCGCGGGAGTGATAATGCTGCAGGAGAAGTTGGGCATTTGCCAATTAATGAAAGAGGTCTACCTTGCAACTGTGGGAGTTTAGGGTGTTTGGAGGCTTATATAGGAAATAGTAGGATTATTAAGCTTGCGCGTAGAGAGTTTAAGCGCAATATCTCGCTTGAAGAGTTAAGTTTTTTATCTGACAAGGGGAATAGGCAGGCAATAAAGATTTGGAGAAGCGTAGGCAAGCATTTAGGCTTTGGGCTTGCGGGCGTAGTAAATATTTTAAATTTAGACGCTGTAGTAATAGGCGGAGGCGTAGCTAATGCGGGAAAAGTTTTATTTGATAGCACAAAAGATACCTTAAAGGAGCAGGCGATGAGCGTTCAAGGTAGGCGCGTAAAGATAATGAAAGCGAAGCTTGGCAGTAATGCGGGGTTAATCGGCGCGGCGATTATGGCGAGGGAAGGGGTAATTCTTAAGTAATGTTTAAAAGTTTTAGCCTCAATTTCATAGTAATCTTATTCCTGCAGTTATTTTTATATTTACCTTTGGGGATAGCTAAAGAGACAGACACTAAGGGGCGTATCCCTCAATCCATAGTTGTAAATGGCGATAATGTTGAATATTTTACTGAAAGACAGGAAGTAGTAGCTGAAGGTAATGTTGAGATAATCTATGAGGGGACTAAGTTAACTTGTAGGAAGTTAACAGTAAATACAGAGACTAAGCAGGGGGTAGCCGAAGGTAATGTACGCCTTGAAGATGAGAAGGGGGTAGTTGAGGGAGAGCGGGTAACGTATGATTTTCAGAATAAATCCGGAATAATATTAAATGCTAATTTTAGGGCAAATCCATATTTTGGTAGTGCAAGGAATATAGATCGTTTAAGTGAAGAGGAATTTGTTGCTAGGTATGGACGTATTACAACCTGTAGTTTTGACCTCCCGCACTATTACCTTTTATCTAAAGAGATGAACATTCTTCCCGGGGATAAGGTTTTAACAAGGGAGAATATTTCGTATTTAGGGGGTGTTCCGTTTTTGTATTTGCCTAAACTTACTCATCTATTTGGGGACCCTTTGATGCATGTTAGGGTTATGCCGGGGAAGAGCAAAGACTGGGGCCCTTATGTATTGTCAGGATGGAAGTATAACCTTACTGATTATATAAGCGGTAGGGTGTATCTAGATTACCGTAGTAAGTTAGGCGTTGCCGAGGGTTTTGGCTCAAATTATCATATACCTCATTTAGGTAAAGGAGATTTTAAGTTTTATTATTCGCATGAGAAACCTAAGCGTAGTTCTCTTTCTTCTAATGCAGAGAAGTCAGAGTTTCAAAGATATTTAGTTCGTTTGCGCCATAAATGGGATATATCCGAGCATACTAATTTCGTTGCAGAGTTTTATAAGATAGGTGATGACCGGAGAAAATATAACGATATAAATCAGAATATATTAAAGGATTATTTCTTTAGAGAGTATGAGAAAGATTCTCAACCGCTCTCCTATGCTTTGTTACATCATAACTTTGAATATTCTAGTATAAATATACTGGCACAAAAAAGGGTCAACCGTTGGTTTGATCAATTAGACAAACTTCCTCAGATAACTTATACTTTGCCTAATATAAAGCTTTGGGATACTCCTTTGTATTTTGAGAACAGTTCTGTATTTGCCAATTTTAATAAAAAGGGCCCTATGTATCCTAAGACAGCCGAAGAGTTAAAAATGAGCAGGTTGGATATTGTGAATAAAGTTTCAATGCCGGTGAAAGTAGCTTTTTTGGATTTTACGCCGTTTTTAAAGGATAGACAGGTTGTTTATGACAAGGGGGCTTTTGGCAAGAGCCTGCCGGTTAATACTATTTTTTATGTCGGGGCAGATTTAAGCACAAAGTTCTACCGCATTTATGATCTAAAGGCAGATTATTTAGGACTTCATTTTAATGGATTAAGGCATATAATTACCCCAACTATAGGTTATTCGTATAACCATTCTCCTACAATCAGTGCATCAAAATTAAAGTATATTGATGAGGTGGATTTATTTACTTCTAATAATGTTTTAACTTTAGGTTTGTCTAACAAGCTACAAACAAAAAGGAAGGGTTCCGATGGTACAGAAAAGACCGTAGATTTCCTTGATATTAAGATAAGTACTAGTTATTCCCTAGCTCCTAAGCTTGTTTATGGGAAATATTATTATAA
The DNA here is from genome assembly GCA_964542785.1 of uncultured Planctomycetales bacterium. Classification (GTDB taxonomy): domain Bacteria; phylum Omnitrophota; class Gorgyraeia; order Gygaellales; family Profunditerraquicolaceae; genus Sherwoodlollariibacterium. The sequence goes on along the minus strand of CAZIUK010000001.1, from coordinate 609,276 downwards.
AGAACAAAACGGGACGCGTACGCTAATGATTAATCCCGATGAAACTAAAAAGGCAGGGGCTTCCTTTTCTGATATTTTTATAAAATATAAGATACTCCCTTATTCTTGGTTACGTATAGAGGGGGATGCTACCTATAAGCATTCAGGCATAGAGGGTGACCCTGATTTTGAAAGTTACAATCGTTTTACCCAAGTCAATTATGATATAAATTTTGATTTTGCTAAAGAGCGTTCTTTAGGAATAGGCCAGCGTTATGAGAGAAAAGGAGGGAATCAGGTTACAGCAAACTTTAACTGGAGGTTTAATCCTAAATGGAGATTTTTTGTTTATCAAAGGTATAACCTCAAATCTTATACAGATGCCAGTGATGCCTTTATTCAGAAGGGGACATTAGAGCAAGAGTTTACCGTATCGCGTGATTTACATTGCTGGGAGGTTGATCTTACTTTAAATCATAAGAAAAACCACGGTTCCGGTATATATGTGGTCTTTAGATTAAAGGCTTTCCCGGAGGCAGAGTTCGGTTTTGACCAGAGTTACAATAAACCTAAATCAGGAGCGCAGTAGCAGTTTTAATGCCCATATAATAAAAAGTTAGATCAGCATACAAAAAAAGGTAGGTAAAAGAAGAGTATGGTTAGATATTCAGTAAATAATTTTAAGAAAAAGATACAACAAAAAAAAATAAAAATATCGGTTGTTGGGTTAGGGTATGTAGGATTACCTATCGCCTTGGCTTTTGCTAAAAAAGGATTTACTGTTTTTGGAGTAGAGATTGATAAGGATAGATTGATTAATCTTAAAAATAAAGAAGCGTATATAACTGATGTCTCCTCCGAAGAATTAAAAAAGGCTTTAGACTCAGGTAGGTTAATTCCCTATGGAGATTTTAAAGCCCTAAAAGATGTTGATGTTGTTATTATTTGCGTGCCTACTCCTTTAAAGAAAAGAGACCAACCGAATATATCCTTTATCAAGAGAGCAGTAATTTCTGTTGCTAAAAATTTAAAAAGAGGAAGTTTAGTTATCCTTGAGAGTACAACTTATCCGGGAACTACGGAAGAGGTGATCCTGCCTTTGTTAGAAAAGAACGGATTGCGACATGGAGAGGATTTTTATCTCTGTTTTTCTCCGGAGAGGATAGACCCGGGTAATTCTAGATATACCCTATCTAGGATACCTAAGGTTGTCGGAGGCATAGATAACCAAGCGACCTTGCTAGGAAAGGTTCTTTACGAGGCCATAATAAATAAAGTAGTGGTGGTCTCATCTACGCGCGTAGCGGAGATAACTAAATTATTAGAGAATACCTTTCGCATTGTAAATATAGGCTTAGTAGATGAATTAGCAATGATGGCGCATAAGATGGGAATAGATATCTGGGAGGCTATTGCAGCTGCCTCTACTAAACCATTTGGTTTTATGCCATTTTATCCCGGCCCGGGAGTTGGTGGACATTGTATTCCTAAGGATCCCTTGTATCTTTATTGGAAAGCAAAAAAATTTGGGTTTAATTCAAAGTTTATTAAGCTTGCTTCGAAATTGATTAATTTTATGCCGGAGTATATAGTTAAAAGAATTAAATTTCTTCTCAAGCTGAAGGGTATTAAGATTGAACAAGCAAAAATTCTTATCTTAGGCGTTACCTATAAGAAGGATGTCAGAGATTTAAGAAAATCACCTGCTTTAGATATTATAAACCTTTTAAAAAAAGAAAAAGCTAAAGTTTATTACTATGACCCTTTTATTCCTTATTTAAAATTTCTTAGGTTTAATCTTAAGTCAATAGATATTAAAAAAGCGGATCTATCTTTTTTTGATTGTGTGGCAGTAATTACTGATCACTCTAAGGTAGATTACCAATTAATTTTAAAGAAATCCAGGTTGATATTTGATGCGCGCAATATATATATAGGTAAGAAGAATGATAAGGTTATAAAGCTATGAGTAAATTTCTTATTACCGGTGGAGCAGGATTTATTGGTTCGCATATCACCGAAGAATTAGTAAAGAGAAGAGAGAGGGTTTGTGTCTTAGATAATTTTTCAAGCGGTAAAAAAAAGAACCTCAAGGATTTTATTAACAAAATTGAGCTAATTAAGGGCGATATACGTTCGAAAGAGACGTGTTTTAAGGCTTGTAGGGGGGTTGATTTTGTTTTGCATCAGGCGGCTTTAAGGAGTGTCCCGAAATCTATGGAGAGACCGTCTGATTACAACGACGTTAATATATCCGGGACCCTTAATATGTTGCAGGCAGCTTTAGAGAATAGGGTAAAATGTTTTGTTTTTGCTTCTTCAAGTTCAGTATATGGAGAAGTAAAAAGTTTCCCTGAAAAAGAGACTTTCCCCCTTAACCCGATATCTCCTTATGCTTTGACAAAGCTTGCAGGAGAATACTATTGTAAGATATTCAGCAACTACCATAAACTAAAAACAGTTGTCTTGCGTTATTTTAATGTATTTGGGCCTAGGCAGTCATTGGATGATGAATATTCGGTAGTTATCCCTAAGTTTATTAATTCTTTTCTTGAAGGGAAGTCTCCTCCTATTTACGGTACAGGTAGACAATCGCGAGATTTTACTTATGTTAAGAATGTAGTAGAGGCGAATCTTATGTCTATAAAGACGCCTGCCTTGAGGTCTGGGGTATTTAATATTGCCTCAGGTAGGGATTACAGCATATTAGAGCTTGTAAAAATACTTAGTCGTATTTTAGATAAAAATGTTAAACCCGTATTCTTAAATAAAAGAGCCGGCGATGTATTTAAGACTCTAGCTGACATATCGCAAGCAAAAAGATTATTAGGGTATAAGGCAGAGTTTGATTTTATTAAAGGTCTGACTATCACTATTGATTATTGGAAGGATCAGAATAAAAAAAGATTAAAAAAGACTTGACAATCCTACCAGATTAGTATATATTTTATTACTTACGTAAATTTCCGTAGTTACAATACTTTAATCGTAAGAAGGTAAGAGTTAAGAATCCTTTTTTAAAAGAATTCTTAAATGGGGATTTTTTTATAATATTTGCCGACTAAGGCGCTTTTAGCAGGTCTGCTGGAGTAGCTCAGTTGGCAGAGCACGTCCTTGGTAAGGACGGGGTCACGAGTTCAATTCTCGTCTCCAGCTTTTTTAAAAGATAAATGCGAGAGATAATTACTTTAGAGTGTACGGTTTGCAAAAACAGGAATTACACGACGACAAAAAATAAAAAGTTGCAGCAGGATAGGCTTGAGTTAAGTAAATATTGCAGGTCCTGCCATAAGCATACCCCGCATAAAGAAATTAAATAGTGAGCCGACTGGATGTTTACCTATTTTTCTTTAACAGGTAAACAGGCTAATTGATAAACAGGCAAGCTAACAAATAGGGGCGTCGGTTAATGGCAAACCAACGGTCTCCAAAACCGTGACTGCAGGTTCAAGTCCTGCCGCTCCTGTAGATTAAGAGTAACAAAAAGAGATGAATATTATTGCTAAACCGGTAAATTTTATAAAAGAAGTAAAGGCAGAATTAAGCAAGGTAGCTTGGAGTACTCGTAGGGAGCTTTTAGCATCTACGATTATTGTGATTATTGTAACTATTATACTTGCTATCTTTGTCGGCTTAATTGACGCAGGGCTCTCTAAATTATTAACCTTGCTTTTTAAATAATGAAACATTGGTACGTAGTCCATACGCAGACAGGCTTAGAAGATAAAGTAAAAACTACTTTAGAGAATAAAATCTTAGCATTAGGCTTGCAGGAATTAATATCAAATGTTGTTATCCCCACTGAGCAGGTATCCGAGATACGTTCGGGAAAAAAGAAAATTTCGCAGAGAAAATTCTTCCCCGGTTATATACTAGTGGAGATGGAATTAAACGAAGAGACTTATCTTTTTATTAAGACTGCTCCAGGGGTAACAGGTTTTATCGGATTAGGCAGAAAGCCTATGCCTTTGCCTCAGTCAGAGGTGGATAATATTTTAAGAAAAACAAAAGATACCCAGGAGAAACCAAGTCCTAAGGTTGTTTTTGAAAGAGGAGAGCAGGTTAGGGTTACTGATGGGCCGTTTCAGAATTTTAACGGGACGATTGAAGAAGTATACCCGGAAAAAGGAAAGATTAAGGTAAGTGTTTCTATCTTTGGAAGGGCTACGCTCGTTGAACTTGAGTATTGGCAAGTGGAGAAGGTATAATGGCAGCAAAGAAAGCAATAAAAGCACAGATTAAATTACATGTACCTGCAGCTCAGGCTAATCCTGCGCCTCCTGTTGGTCCGGCCTTAGGCCAGCACGGCGTAAATATAATGCAGTTTTGCAAGCAATTCAATGATCAGACTAAAGGCAGGGATGGACTTATACTCCCGGTAGTAATAAATGTTTATGAAGATAGGAGTTTTACTTTTATTATCAAAAGCCCTCCTTCTTCAGTTCTCCTTAAACGCGCGGCAAATTTAGCTAAGGCCTCAGGCATTAGCGGAAAAGAGATAATAGGCAAGGTTACTAAAAAACAAATTGAAGAGATAGCCAAACAGAAAACTTCGGATTTGAATACTTTAGATATGGAGCAGGCGATAAAGACGATAACCGGAACGGCTAGGAGTATGGGCATTGTTGTTGAAGATTAGAGGAATAGTAGATGAAGCTAAGAAGTAAAAGGTATAGGGAATCAGAAAAAAAATTAGATAAGGCTAAAACCTACCAGTTAAAAGAAGCCATCTCTTTGTTGAAGGCTATGTCTCCCGTAAAATTTGATAGCTCTGTAGATTTGCATTTTCACCTTTTGGTGGATACCAAGAAATCCGACCAGATGGTTCGTGGGACAGTGATACTACCTCATGGTACGGGCAAGAAAGTACGGGTAGCGGTTTTTTGCAAGGGGGAGCATGAAAAAATAGCCTTAGGAGCTAATGCAGATTTTGTCGGAGGTTTAGAGCTTATAGATAAGGTCGCCGGAGGTTTCTTAGATTTTGATTGCGCTATAGCTACTCCGGAGATGATGAAAGATTTAAGTAAATTAGGAAAAGTGCTAGGACCTAGGGGGCTTATGCCAAGTCCTAAGACAGGTACGGTAACGAATGATATTTTAAAGGCGATAGAGGATGTTAAAAGGGGTAAGGTTGAATTTAGAGTTGATAAGCAGGGTGGGGTGCATTTAACAGTAGGTAAGCTCTCTTTTAGCGAAGACAAACTCTATGATAATGCCTTAAAGGTTATTGAGGCGCTTAATGAATCTAAGCCGGCATCTGTAAAAGGTAAATTTATACGTAGTCTTTCAATAGTTACTACTATGAATCCCGGCTTAGCTTTGGCGGTATAGGATATGAAAAAGATAGGATTGATATTTAAAGAAGCATCAGGAAATAAGATTAAAAGTTTTCTTAAAGAGTCTGAGGGAGTTTTTATAATTAAGTATTCCGGGGTCGCTAGTGCGGGGTTGTCTTCCTTAAGGCAGGATTTGAAAAAAACCAACGCCTCTTTATTTGTAGTTAAAAATAGTATTGCTCGTAGGGCATTAAAAGAGGCTGGATTGGAAGATTTGGTTATTAATATAGACGGCCCGTGTGGTATGGTATTTATAAAAGATGAACCGGTATCAATCTCTAAGTCGCTATTTGATTTTGTAAAAGAGTATGGGCAACTAAAGATAGAAGGAGGCGCATTAGGAGATAAGTTATTAGAAAGTGCAGAGATAGAGGCTATGTCTAAGTTGCCTTCGAGAGAAGTCTTAAGGGCTCAAGTGGTGATGGCATTAAATTCGCCGATATCCGGATTAGTAATTACCTTAAATCAGATATTGACGAAATTTGTTTATTGTATAGATCAGATAAAGCAAAAGAAATCAAGTTAAAAGGAGGAATCAGATGGCGAGTGCAAAATTGGATGATATGATTAAATCCATAGAGGAGATGACGGTTTTAGAGTTGGCGGATTTAGTTAAGGCCTTGGAGGAAAAATTCGGAGTTAAGGCAAATATGCCGATGATGGCTGCTCCGGTTGCCGGTGCTGCTTCTGGCGCTTCTGCTGCAGCTGAAGAAAAATCTACCTTTACGGTTGTCTTGGCTGCTGCCGGTGCTAATAAGATTGCCGTAATCAAAGAGGTTCGCACCATAACCAACCTCGGGTTAAAAGAAGCTAAAGATTTAGTTGATGGCGCTCCTAAGCCGGTTAAGGAAGGGGCAACAAAAGAAGAGGCTGAAGAGATAAAGAAAAAGCTTGAAGCAGCAGGCGCTACTGTTGAATTAAAATAATAAACTATTTACCTATCAGTGCGGTTAATTTTAAAAAGTTGCTTTTGGCAGCTAAGATAAGGAAAGAGACCAATGGTTAAGCGTAAAAGTTTCGCAAAGCTCAAAGAGGTTTATAATATCCCTAATCTTTTGGATATCCAATTAGAGGCTTTCCATGAGTTTTTGCAGTTAGATGTCCCGGTTTCAGAGAGGAAGAATCAGGGGTTGCAAGAGGTCTTTTTAGAGGCTTTTCCCATAGAGAGCCCAAATCGCGCAGTTAAGTTAGAGTTTATAAGCTATTCTTTAGGAAAGCCAAAGTATAATATTGCTGAGTCTAAGATACGCAGTTTTACCTATGCGCTGCCTTTAAAGGTAAAATTCCGTCTTTCAACGCCTAATGAGACTAAGGAGCAGGACGCTTATTTTGGTGAGATTCCCCTAATGACAGATACGGGGACTTTTATTATCAATGGAGATGAGCGCGTAGTAGTAAGTCAGCTACAGAGATCTCCGGGCGTATCTTTTGAAGAAGAAGATCATCCTACAGGCAAGAAGATATTTTATGGTAGAGTCATCCCTTATCGCGGGGCTTGGCTTGAATTTAAATATGACCTTACTGAAACAATACTTGCCTATGTTGACCGCAGAAGGAATTTTCCCGCGACTCAAATATTAAGGATACTCGGTTTTTCTGAGGATAAAGATATAATCTCTGCTTTTGGTAAAGAGTATCCTGAAATAACCAACACATTAAAAAAAGATTATACAAAGAATAAGGAAGAGGCATTTATAGATTTTTATCGTAAGATGAGGCCTACTGAGCCGGTTACAAAAGAAGCGGCAGAGGCGTTGTTTTACAGGCTCTTTTTTGACCCTGCGCGCTATGATTTAGAAAAGGCAGGTAGGTTTATATTAAACAGGAAGCTTGGGATGAACGTATCTTTGGAGAAACGGATACTTGATTCAGATACGATAATTAAGGTAATTGAATATTTGATTAATTTAAATGATGATCAAGGAAAGATCGATGATATTGACCATTTAGGGAATAGGCGTATAAAGACTGTTGGTGAGTTAGTGCAGAATCAGGTTAGGATTGGTTTAAGTAGGATTGAAAGGTCAATCAGAGAGAGGCTTAGTTTGTTGGGGGAATATGATAGTCTGAATGTGCACTACCTTATCAATTCAAAGCTTTTATCTAACCAGATTCGCGATTTTTTTGCCCGTTCTCAGCTCTCTCAATTTATGGACCAAATAAATCCCCTTGCTGAAATGACGCATAAAAGAAGGCTTAGTGCTTTAGGCCCGGGAGGGTTATCGCGTGAGAGAGCAGGGTTTGAGGTAAGAGACATCCATTCTTCTCATTATGGCAGAGTTTGTCCCATAGAGACTCCGGAAGGGCCTAATATCGGGTTGATAGCTTCTCTTAGTACTTTTGCAAGGGTAAATCCTTTAGGGTTACTTGAGACTCCTTACCGTAAGGTTGAAGATGGTAAGGTGACAAAAAAAATAGAATATTTGACTGCTGACATAGAAGAAGATAAGATTATAGCACAGGCTAATGTCCCTTTGGACGAAAATGGGCATTTTATAGAAAAAGATATCTCCTGCCGCTACAAGGATGATTTTCCGAAAGTCCCTGCTTCGCAAGTCCAATATATGGATGTTTCTCCTAAGCAACTTGTTTCAGTAGCAGCTGCTTTAATTCCATTTTTAGAGCATGATGATGCTAATAGGGCTTTGATGGGTTCTAATATGCAACGGCAGGGTGTTCCGCTTATGATCACTGAGCCGCCAATTGTAGGAACGCTAATGGAAGAGAAGGTTGCGCGCGATTCAGGTACGGTTGTAGTTGCCCAAGAGAGTGGAAGAGTAACTAGCGTAGATGCTTCTTCTATTACAATTGGTAAAAGGATCTACCATTTAAAGAAGTTTTTACGTACTAACAATGACACCTGTTTAAATCAAAGGCCGATAGTAAAGCTTGGAGATAAAATAGAAAAAGGGGATATCATCGCTGATGGAATTAGCACCAAGGGCGGGGAATTGGCCTTAGGAAAGAATGTCTTAGTAGCTTTTATGCCTTGGAGAGGATATAACTTTGAAGATGCTATTTTGATAAGCGAAAAGTTAGTTAAGGAAGATACCTTTACTTCCATACATATAGAAGAGTTTGAAATAGAGGCTACTGAAACGCGTCTAGGTAATGAAGAGATAACTCGTGATATACCTAATGTGAGCGAAGAAGCATTGGCAAGCCTTGATAAAAGTGGGGTTATTTGTATTGGTTCGGAAGTTTCTCCAGGAGACATTCTTGTAGGTAAAATTACTCCTAAGACCGACTCTGAGCCTTCTCCGGAAGAGCGCCTTTTACGGGCAATTTTCGGAGAAAAAGCAGGAGATGTGCGCGATACATCCTTGATTGCTCCTCCGGGAGTCGAGGGTGTTGTTATTGGCGTAAATGTCTTTGCGCGTAAGGCCCGCGGCAGGAAGACAAAAGAAGAGAAGGCCAAAGAATCCGCTAAGATTCGTGAACTTAAGGCTTATTATAAGCAGGAGATTGAGTTTGTACAGGCGGAAAAGACGGCAAGATTAGCTCAACTTTTAGGGATAGATAAAAAGAAGATAGGGGGATATGATTTTTCAGACCATGAAGAAGCTAAAATTTTAGCTGCTTCTTTTGACGAGCAGGTTCAGGAGTTAATCTCTGAAGAGGCTCAGGAGATAGAGAATGTACGCAGGGGAGATGAACTACCGGCAGGAGTTTTAAAAAGAGTAGTAGTCTATGTTGCTACTAAGCGTAGAGTTGCTGAGGGGGATAAATTGGCAGGTAGGCATGGCAATAAGGGCGTAGTAGCAAGGATTGTTCCTGAGGAAGATATGCCTTATCTTCCTGATGGCACTCCGGTAGAAGTCGTCCTTAATCCTTTAGGGGTTCCTTCGCGTATGAATGTTGGGCAAATTTTAGAGTGTCATTTAGGTTGGGCAGCTAAAATGTTAGGGTTTTATGTAGGTACTCCTGTTTTTGACGGCGCAGAAGAAAGCGAGATAAAGGAGATGTTAAAGAAAGCAGGGTTACCTGAAGATGGTAAGAGCATCCTCTATGACGGTTATTCAGGGGAGCCGTTTCATAATAAGGTAACAGTAGGGTACTTATATATTATGAAACTTATTCATTTAGTTGACGAGAAGATACATGCTCGTTCCATAGGCCCGTATTCATTAGTTACGCAACAACCTTTAGGAGGGAAGGCGCAATTTGGAGGGCAGAGGTTAGGGGAGATGGAGGTTTGGGCATTAGAGGCGTATGGGGCAGCATTCAGCCTTCAAGAAATGCTAACGGTAAAGAGCGATGATGTCTCAGGTAGAACGCGTATTTATGAGGCGATTGTAAAGGGAGAACAGAGGCTTACTCATGGTACGCCGGAGTCTTTCAATGTATTAATTAAAGAATTACAGGGTCTGGGTTTAGATATCCGGACAGAAAAGGCTAAATAAATGGATGAGATAGTATCTTTTGATAGTATATCTATAAAAATTGCCTCTGGCCAGGTTATAAAATCTTGGTCTAAGGGGGAGGTCAAGAAAGCAGAGACTATTAATTATAGGACATTAAAGCCTGAAAAGGATGGGCTTTTTTGTGAAAGGATATTTGGTCCGGTTAGGGATTGGGAGTGTAACTGTGGTAAATATAAGGGAATTAAGTTTAAGGGTATTACCTGTGACCGTTGCCAAGTAACTGTGGATCGTTCAAGTGTCCGCAGGGAACGTATGGGGCATATTGAATTAACTGCTCCGGTAACACACATTTGGTTTTTTAAGGCTGTCCCTTCGCGCATGGCTGCGTTGTTGGATATAGGTTTACGCGACTTAGAGAAGATTATTTATTATGAGGAGTATGTTGTTGTTGACCCAGGGACTACTCCCTTAAAAAAGAAAGAGCTTCTCTCTGAAGAGAAATTTCAAGAGGCTTTAGAAAAATATGGGTCTAATTTTAAGGCGAAGATAGGCGCAGAGGCAATAAGGGATCTATTAAAAGAAATGGATATGGATGCTCAGTGCAGGAAGCTTAGAAAGAGTTTAGAAAAATCTAAAGATGCATTGAGCAATCGTAAGGTATTAAAAAATCTTAAAGTAATAGAGGATTTTAAAAAATCAGGTAATCAGGCCGAATGGATGGTTATGGATATTCTACCGGTTATACCTCCGGACCTAAGGCCTCTAGTCCCGCTTGATGGAGGTCGTTTTGCTACTTCAGACCTTAATGATTTATATCGCAGGGTGATTAACCGGAATAACCGCTTAAGAAAGCTCATAGATTTAAGTGCTCCTGAGATAATCATTCGTAACGAAAAACGTATGCTTCAAGAGGCAGTTGATGCGCTTTTAGATAATGGCCGTCATGGAAAAGCGGTTATGGGGGCTAATAATAGGCCGTTAAAATCCCTTTCTGATATGCTTAAAGGTAAGCAGGGTAGGTTTAGGCAGAATCTTTTAGGAAAACGCGTTGATTATTCTGGGCGTTCGGTTATTGTTGTTGGGCCTGAATTAAAATTGCATGAATGTGGTTTGCCAAAGCAAATGGCTTTGGAATTATTTGAGCCTTTTATAATAAAGAAACTAAGAGAAAAAGGGTTTGTGCATACAATTAAAGGCGCGCGAAGGATGGTAGAGAGAGGTAAGATTGAGGTTTGGGATATACTTGATGAGGTTATTAGAGATCATCCAGTCCTCTTAAACCGTGCCCCGACTTTGCACCGCTTAGGAATACAGGCATTTCAACCCCTTTTGATAGAAGGTAAATCTATTAAGATTCACCCTTTAGTTTGTACTGCTTTTAATGCTGATTTTGACGGTGATCAAATGGCTGTTCATGTCCCCTTATCTTTAGAGTCACAAATTGAAGCAAAGATTCTTATGCTTTCGGCTAATAATGTTTTTTCTCCGGCTGATGGAAGGCCTGTAGTCGCGCCTACTCAAGATATTATTCTTGGGATCTCTTATTTAACAAAAGAGAGACTCGGGGCAAAAGGAGAAGGAATGGTATTTTCAAATAGCGATGAAGTTTTAATAGCTTATAGCGACGGGGCAGTTGAGCTTAATACAGGGATATCGCTAAGGGTTGCAAGTTTATTTGATCTTGATGATAAGAAATTGATAGTTTTAAAACAGAGAATAACTACTACTGTTGGAAGGGTTATTTTTAATCAGGTACTTCCTCCTGAATTCGGATTTGTTAATAAAGAGTTAAATAAATCCAGGGTATCTGATATTGTTTTAGAGTGTTACAAGAGGTTTGGGCATGGAGCTACTATAAACCTTTTAGATAATATAAAGAAGCTTGGTTTTGAAATGGGGACATTAGGAGGTATATCTATAGGTATTGATGATTTTTGCATCCCTGTGGAAAAGGAGAATGTTTTAATTGAGGCTAAGTCGAGAGTCTTAAAAGTTGAAGAGCAGTATCGTAAGGGTGTGATTACAGATAGCGAAAGAAAGGCAAAGATAATAGATATTTGGACTTATGCTACCGATGAGATCTCCGATCTTCTTTTTAAAGGGATGGATAGGTTTAATCCTATTTTTATGATGGCTGATTCAGGCGCGCGAGGTTCAAGGCTTCAGGTAAGACAGTTAGCCGGCATGCGAGGGCTTATGGCTAAGCCTTCAGGCGAAATTATAGAAAGTCCTATAACCGCTAATTTTAGGGAAGGGTTGAATGTTTTAGAGTATTTTATCTCTACCCATGGAGCACGTAAAGGGTTAGCCGATACTGCCTTAAAGACTGCAGATGCAGGATATCTTACCCGTAGGCTAGTTGATGTAGCTCAAGAGATTATTGTGGCCGAGGAAGATTGCGGAACCTTAAATGGTATTACCGTTTCAGCAATTATACAGGGGGATGAAGAGGTGGTTTCCCTTAAGGATCGCATAATAGGCAGGGTGGCTTTAGATAATATAGTAGATATTATAACGGATGAAGTAATAGTTACTGCTGGGGAAGAGATAACTGAAGAGCGGGCGGATATGATAGAGAGTTTAGGGATAGAGAAGATCCGTATCCGTAGCGTTTTAACTTGTGAAAATGGCAGGGGGGTTTGCACTAAATGTTATGGAAGAAACTTAGCTACCGGCAGGATGGTTGAGTTAGGCGAGGCAGTAGGGGTTATCGCGGCTCAAAGTATAGGCGAACCTGGCACACAGCTGACCATGAGGACCTTTCACATAGGCGGGACTGCTTCTAGAAAAGTCGAGCAATCTTTTATTAAGTCTAAGAATAAAGGTATAGTTAAGTATCATAATTTAAGGGTTACTCCAAAGAATAAAGAATTTGTAGTTTTAAACCGAAACGGCGCTATCAGTATTAATGATCCTCAAGGAAGGGAGTTGGAGCGTTTTGCGGTTCCTCAAGGTGCTTATATTGGCGTAGCTAACGGTGGAGAGGTTAACAAGGACGCCATCTTTATTCATTGGGATCCATACACTATCCCTATTCTTACCGAGGTTGCAGGTACAGTAAAATACGAAGATTTAAAAGACGATGTTACTATTAAGGAAGAGCTGAATCCGGTAACTAAGCTTGTTGAAAGGATTGTTGTTGAGCATAAGCAGGAATATCATCCTCAGATAGTTATCTTTGACAACTCTAATCAGGTAGCAGGCATATATCCCATTCCTATAGGAGCGCATATTTTGGTAAAGGACGGCGAGCAGATAAATGGCGGAGAGCTTTTGGCTAAAATACCGAGAATGGTTGTTAAGACTAGGGATATTACCGGAGGACTTCCTAGAGTAGCGGAATTATTTGAGGCTCGTAGACCTAAGGACCCTGCGGTTGTAAGCGAGATAGATGGGTTTGTGGAGTTCGGAGAGACTAAAAAAGGGCAGAGGGTTATTATAGTAAAATCTACCACTGGTATGCAAAGGGAGTATGTTATACCCCATGGCAAACATCCTAACATCTATAAGGGAGATAAGGTAGTTGCTGGACAGCAGTTAACTGAAGGCCCTGTGGTTTTGCAGGATATTTTAAGAGTATGTGGTGATAAGGTTTTGCAGGAGTATCTTGTTAATGAAGTCCAAGAGGTTTATCGTTTGCAGGGTGTGAGTATAAATGATAAACATATAGAAGTTATTATCAGGCAGATGTTAAAAAAGGTAAGGGTTGAAGACCCCGGAGATACCGAGTTTTTAGCGACGCAACAGGTTGATAAATGGGTATTCCAAAAAGAGAATTCACGCGTAATTAAAAAAGGGGGAAAACCAGCAGTCGCCACTCCTTTATTACTAGGTATAACTAAAGCCTCCTTAACAACCGAAAGCTTTATCTCTGCGGCGAGTTTTCAGGAGACTACTAGGGTATTAACTGAAGCAGCTACATCTGGTAAGCGCGATGAACTCTTTGGCTTGAAGGAGAATGTTATCGTAGGACATTTAATACCTGCGGGAACCGGTTTTCCTTCTCATCGTAATATAGAGGTAATCAAAGAAGCCGTAATTGCGGCAGAAGAAGGATAGGGAATATAATATGCCTACAATTTCACAGTTAATTAGAGCCGGAAGAAGATCAAAACATAAAAAGACTAAGTCTCCAGCACTGAAGGCTTGTCCTCAAAGAAGAGGAGTTTGCCTACAGGTACGTACTATGACCCCTAAAAAGCCTAATTCAGCTTTGCGTAAAATCGCCAGGGTGAGGCTTACTACCGGTATAGAAGTCAGTGCTTATATTCCTGGAGAAGGGCATAATTTACAGGAGCATTCAATAGTTTTGGTAAGAGGCGGAAGGGTTAAGGATTTGCCGGGTGTAAGGTATCATATAGTAAGGGGTACTTTAGACACAGCTGGAGTAAGTGCTAGAAGAAGAGGGCGTTCTAAATATGGGGCAAAGAAGCCAAAGTAGTAGTTAGGGGGAAAATAGGAGTTATAAATAATGAGAAGAAGAAGAGCGCAAGAAAAAGCAATATTAGCTGATCCTAAATTAAATAGTAAGGTTGTAGCTAAGTTTATTAATATGGTAATGCTTAAAGGTAAAAAGTCTATAGCCGAGAGGATTGTTTATGGCGCCTTTGAAATTGTAAAAAAGAATCTTAATGAGCAGGATATATTGAAGGTTTTTTACAAGGCATTAGATAATGCAAGACCAAGGTTAGAAGTAAAGCCTCGCCGTGTAGGAGGAGCGACTTATCAGGTTCCAGTAGAAGTACGTCAAGAAAGAGGGACTTCTATAGCATTACGTTGGATGAGAGATTTTGCCCAAAATAAAAAGGGTAAGTCAATGGAGCAAAGGTTAGCGGAAGAGATTATCTTAGCTTATAAGGGAGAGGGTTCAGTGATAAAGAAGAGGGATGATACTCATAAGATGGCTGAATCTAATAAGGCTTTTGCTCACTTTAGGTGGTAATTAAGTATAATTAAAAAATGGAAAAGATAACTTTAGATAAATTAAGGAATATAGGGATAATAGCGCACATTGATGCTGGAAAGACTACAACCAGCGAGCGTATATTGTTTTATACGGGGAAGAACTATAAGTTAGGCGAAGTTCAAGATGGGACTGCTACTATGGATTGGATGGCCCAGGAGCAGGAGAGAGGGATAACTATTACTTCTGCCGCAACTACTTGTAAATGGAAAGATGTTCAGATTAACCTTATAGATACTCCTGGACACGTAGATTTTACGATTGAGGTTGAAAGGTCATTGAAGGTTTTAGATGGGGCTGTAGTAGTTTTCTGCGGAGTAGGAGGTGTTGAACCTCAGTCTGAGACGGTTTGGAGGCAGGCTGACCGTTATCAGGTCCCTAGGATAGCTTTTGTAAATAAGATGGATAGGACAGGCGCTAATTTCCATGAAGTTGTTGAGCAAATACATAAGAGGCTTGGGGCTAATGCCGCTGCCATACAGATTCCCTTTGGTAAGGAAGCTGGTTTTAATGGGATTATTGATTTAATAGAAAAGAAGCTCATCCATTATAAGGATGATTTAGGTAAGCAAATTGAGATTAAGGAGATCCCCTCTGAGTTAGACTCTGAAGTATTAAAATATCGGACGTTAATGCTTGAGAAGATAGCTGAGGTCGATGATAAGATTATGGAGGACTATCTTCAAGGAAAGGAGATAAGTGTAGCTGATATAAAAGCGGCTATCAGAAAGAGCGTTATCACCAATAAGTTTGTACCTGTTCTTTGTGGTTCTTCTTTTAGAAATAAGGGGGTCCAGCTTGTTTTGGATGCGGTTAAGGATTACCTTCCTTCTCCGTTAGATATTCCCCCTATAAAAGGGACTAATCCTGATACGGGAGATTTTGAGGAGATTGAGGCCTCAGAGAAGGCTCCTTTTTGTGCTCTTTCTTTTAAGGTGGCGACTGACCCTTATGTAGGGAAGATTAATTATGTGCGCGTTTATTCGGGGAAGTTAGATTCAGGGACATATATATATAATGCTTCTAAAAGATGTAGGGAGAGGGTGACTAAAATAGTTAAGATGCACGCTAATCATCAGGAGATAGTAAATACTATAACCTGCGGGGAGATTGCCGCGTTAGTAGGTTTAAAAGAGACTAAGACCGGGGAGACATTATGCACCGAAAAAAGCCTCATACTTATTGAGGCGATACGCTTTCCTGAGCCGGTCCTTCAACAGGCGATTGAGCCAAAATCTAAAGATGCGCAAGAGAAATTAGGTTTGGCTATGCATAAATTAGAAGAAGAGGATCCTTCTTTTAGAGTAAGCTATAATCAAGAAACGGGGCAGACCCTTATCGCCGGTATGGGGCAATTACATCTTGAGGTTATTATTGACAGGATTTTACGTGAGTTTAATGTAGAGGCTTCTGTAGGGCAGCCGCAGGTTGCTTATAGAGAGACTTTGACTAAGAAGGTCCGTTCAGTAGGTAAATTTATATCTCAGAGCGGAGGCCGGGGACAATATGGGCATTGTGTGTTAGAGATGGAGCCGCAAGAGACCCCGGGGACGGGTATTACTTTTGAAGATAAGATAAAAAGCGGGGCTATCCCTCGGGAATATATCCCTGCGGTAAAACAGGGTATTTTAAGTTCGGCGAAGAACGGCGTTTTAGCCGGGTATCCAGTTACAGACGTAAAGTGTATTTTAGTGGATGGTTCTTTCCATGAGGTTGATTCTTCTGAATTAGCTTTTAAGATGGCAGGTTCTCTTGCTTTTAGTGACGGGTTAAAAAAAGCAGGGGCGATACTGTTAGAGCCGATTATGGATATAGAGGTTGTTGTCCCTGAAGAGTTTATGGGCCAGGTGATTGGAGACCTAAGTTCCCGACGGGCGAAAATCGTTTCTCTTTCACAGCGGCTTAATTTAAGGACTGTGCGTGCGAATATTCCGTTGGCCGAAGTCTTTAATTATGCTACAATATTAAGATCCTTGACACAGGGGCGCGCTTCATATACAATGGAGCCTTCTTTTTACATGGAAGTGCCTTCACATATATCAGAAAAGATTATTGCAGGGTTTACATCTTCTGGTTCTGCTAGAAAGAGTTTTTAAAAATAAGGAGGAAAAAATATGGCTAAAGAAAAGTTTGTAAGAAGTAAGCCGCACGTAAACATCGGGACTATAGGACATATTGATCATGGTAAGACTACCTTAACTGCCGCAATCACAAATGTTTTAGCAAAGATGGGCATGGCTACTGCAAGAGAGTATGCGGATATAGCTAAAGGCGGAACAGTTAGAGATGAAACAAAAGTTGTTACTATCTCTGTTGCTCATGTGGAGTATGAATCTGATTCACGCCATTACGCGCATATAGATTGCCCTGGGCACGCTGATTATATTAAAAATATGATTACTGGAGCAGCGCAGATGGATGGAGCGATACTTGTTGTTTCTGCGGCAGATGGACCTATGCCTCAGACAAGAGAGCATATTCTTTTGGCTCGGCAGGTTAATGTTCCTTCTATGGTTGTATTTTTGAATAAGGTTGATTTAGTTACGGATAATGAACTTTTGGATTTAGTTGAGATGGAGATTAGGGAACTGCTTACTAAGTATGGTTATCCGGGAGATAAGACTCCGATTATCCGCGGGAGTTCTTCAAAGGCCTTAGCTGCTGCTAATGACCCTAATAGCCCGGATTGCAAGCCGATACATGATTTAATAAAAGCCTGCGATGAGTTTATTCCTTTGCCGGCTAGAGATTTGGATAAGCCTTTACTTATGGCAGTAGAGGATGTTTTTAGTATTGAAGGAAGGGGTACTGTAGCTACGGGAAGAATAGAGCGTGGTAAGGTAAAGCTTAATGATACAGTAGAGCTGATAGGCTTAAGGCCTGAAGTTACCTCTACAGTAGTTACCGGTATAGAGATGTTCCGTAAGCTCTTAGAAGAAGGTTTAGCAGGGGATAATGTCGGGCTTTTATTAAGAGGCGTTGATAGAAAGAGTATTGAACGCGGCATGGTTATAGCTGCGCCAAAGTCAATTACTCCGCACACAAAGTTTAAGGCGCAGGTATATATCTTAAACAAAGAAGAAGGCGGAAGGCATACACCATTTTTTAAAGGGTATAGGCCGCAATTCTACTTTCGTACAACAGATGTTACCGGGAATGTTACTTTACCCGAAGGGATTGAAATGGTTATGCCCGGAGATAATGTTAATTTAGAGGTAGAATTGATTATTCCTATAGCTATGGAGAAGGAATCGCGTTTTGCCATACGCGAAGGTGGGCGTACGGTTGGTGCAGGTGTAGTTACTGAGATTATTGCTTAAAGAGAGCATATGTCAAAAGAGCAGAAGATACGCATAAAATTAAAGGCTTACGACCATAGGCTTTTAGATCAGGCGGTTGTAGAGATTGTTGAGACGGTAAAAAGGACTGGGGTTAAGATCTCTGGTCCTGTACCTCTACCTAAGAAAAGGCAAGTATATACTGTTTTACGCTCTCCTGTTATTAATAAAAAGTCTCGTGAGCAATTTGAGCTCTCAACTCATAAGAGGCTTATTGATATTTTTGATCCTACGGCAAAAACCATTGATTCATTGAGAAAGCTAAATTTGCCGGCAGGGGTAGATGTAGAGATAAAATGATTGGGATTTTAGGCAAAAAAATAGGGATGACTCAGGTTTTTACCGATGACGGCGCTATGGTAAGTGTTACCGTTGTAGAGGCAGGGCCTTGTTTGGTTTTATCGGTAAAGGATAAGAGTCTTCAGTTAGGTTTTGATGATGTTAATGAAAAGCGCCTTACAAAGCCACTCTCAGGTTTTTTTAAAAAGATTAATATGCCTTGTAAAAGGTTGATTAAAGAGTTTCCAAAGGTTGCTTCTAAGGAATATAAAATTGGAGATGAGCTTAAGGTCGATATCTTTTCTCCGGGAGATTATGTGGATGTGACGGGCGTATCTATTGGGAAAGGGTTTCAGGGAGGGATGAAGCGCTGGAATTGGAGCGGCGGACCTCAGACGCATGGTTCTACTTCCCATCGCAGGGTAGGTTCTATAGGAGCTACTTCTACTCCGGGAAGAGTTTGGAAGGGGTTTCATATGCCTGGGCATATGGGCAATAAGAAAGTTACGTTACAAAATTTAAAAGTGATAAAGATTGATATAGATAATAATATACTTTTAATAAAAGGAGCTGTTCCGGGTGCTAAGAATGGGTATCTCGTTATTAGGAAGGCTAAGAAGAAATTAAATAAAACACCTAAAATGTCTGTAGCGCAAGAGAAGAAGGTAAAAAAGTAATATATGGAAGCCAAAGCACTGCCAATTTATAACTTAGAGGGAAAAGAGGTTGATACCTTTAATTTGAATTCATCGGTTTTTAATGGTGTCGTAAATTCAGATGCTATTTATCAGGCTGTTAACCTCTATAGGGCTAATAGTAGGAAAGGGCTTGCTTCTACGAAAACCAGGGGTGAGGTCTCTGGAGGAGGCAAAAAACCTTGGAAGCAGAAAGGTACGGGTAGGGCACGGGTAGGTTCATCCCGTTCTCCTTTATGGAAGCATGGTGGGGTTACCTTTGGGCCTCTCCCAAGAGATTTTTCCTATACAGTACCGGAGAAGATTAAGCGGCTTGCTTTAATATCAAGTTTAAATGCCAAGGTAAGAGAAAATAATTTTATAGTATTAGATACCTTTAAACTTGATAAGCCAAAAGTAAAAGAGGCTATGAATATTCTCTCTAATCTTAAGCTAATTAATAAGCTTAAGAGACAAGCAAAACTACTTTTGCTTTTAGATAAAATTGATGTCCCTTTAAGACTTGCTTTAAGAAATATAGATTTTCTTGATTTTAATCTTTCTCAGAATACCAATGCCTACGAGGTATTAAAAAGCAAAAAAATAATAATTACCAAGGTAGCTTTAAATAAATTAATAGATAGGCTTAAAAAATGAACTACGCTCAGGATATAATAAAAGCTTTGATACGTACGGAGAAGTCAACTCTATATGAACCGCAGAGAAAATACCTTTTTTTGGTTAATACCGGGGCTAATAAAATACAGATTAAAAAAGCGATAGAAGAGCTTTATAAAGTAAAGGTAAGCCAAGTAAATACTTTTGTTTCTTCCGGTAAATTAAAAAGAGTGCGTTATCATTTAGGTAGGACTGCGAGCTCTAAAAAAGCCGTG
Source organism: uncultured Planctomycetales bacterium (assembly GCA_964542785.1). Classification (GTDB taxonomy): domain Bacteria; phylum Omnitrophota; class Gorgyraeia; order Gygaellales; family Profunditerraquicolaceae; genus Sherwoodlollariibacterium. The sequence continues at coordinate 589,450 of CAZIUK010000001.1, read as the reverse complement.
GTCACGTTAAAAGAAGGGCAAAAGATTACTTTATCTTAAGAAAATATGGGGATAAAATATTTTAAACCAACGACACCTTCGCGCCGGAAAATGACAGGACCGGACTTTAAGGAGATTACCAAGAAGAAGCCTGAAAAAGCTCTTTTAACCCCCTTAAAAAGAACTGGGGGGAGGAATGCTTACGGTAGAATTACTTCACGTCATCGTGGAGGTAGGCATAAGCGTATGCTTAGAATAATTGATTTTAAGCGTAATTTATTTGAAACCCCTTGTAAGGTATTAGCTATTGAGTATGACCCTAACCGTTCTTCTCGAATAGCGTTGGTTGAATATCCTAATAAGGAAAAGAGATATATCTTAGCCCCTGTAGGTTTAACTGTAGGCCAATCCTTGATTTCTACTAAAGGTAAAGATGCTGAGATAGCGGTTGGGAATTGTCTTCTTTTAAGGTATATACCTTCAGGCACTATGATTCATAATATAGAATTAAAAAAAGGTTGCGGAGGGCAGATTGTCCGTTCTGCCGGAGCGAGCGCGCAGATTACAGCTAAGGAGGGGGATTATGCACATATTAAACTTCCTTCAGGAGAGGTTAGATTAGTTAATCTTGATTGCCATGCTACTATCGGACAAATAGGTAACGTAGAACACAGATCTCTTTATTTAGGTAAGGCAGGGAAAAAAAGGTGGTTAGGTATTAGGCCTCAAACTAGGGGTGTAGCAATGAATCCTATAGACCATCCACATGGTGGAGGAGAGGGCAAGGCTCCGCAAGGAAATCCCCACCCATCCACTCCTTGGGGGAAGCCGACAAAAGGCTATAAGACAAGGAAACCTAATAGATATTCTAATAAATTCATTTCAAAAAAAAGGAATTAAGCTATGCCAAGGTCATTAAAAAAAGGCCCCTTTGTTGAGGAGAGGTTATTAAGAAAGGTTGAAAAGCAACGTAAAGTAGGGACTCGTCAGGCAATTAAGACTTGGTCAAGGAGTTCAACTATTATCCCTGATTTTGTAGGACTAACCTTTGCTGTTTATGACGGCAAGAAGCACGTTCCTGTATTTGTAACAGAAAATATGGTAGGGCATAAACTTGGAGAGTTTGCGCCGACTAGGGTATTTAGAAAGCATGGCGGGGTTAAGGCAAAGAAATCCCCTGATAAGACTTAAAAAAATGATAAGCAGAGCAAAAGGAAATTTTTTAAGGTTATCCCCGAAAAAGGTCTCTAGTGTTATTGATTTAATTCGAGGCAAAGATGCTAAAGAAGCGGTAAGTATACTCTTTAATCTTAATAAGCGCCCTAGAGAGCATTTGATTAAGATATTGAAAAGCGCTATTGCTAATGCAAAAGTTAAAGGTTTCGGTATTGAGAAGTTGTATGTATCTAGGATTGCCTGCAACCCGGGTCCGAGGTGGAAGAGGTTTAGGGCCGCAGCATTTGGCAGGGCTCAGCCGATATTAAAAAGGACTGCGCATATAGTAATAGAATTAGATTTAAAAAATCAGGAGAAAAAATAATGGGTCAAAAGGTAAGTCCCTTAGCACTAAGGTTAGGTTTTATACGAAACTGGAACAGTCGTTGGTTTGTTAATTTTAAGGATTATCCTAAGTTTATTCATCAAGACTATAAGATACGTAAGTTTATAAAGAAACGTTTTAAGCAAGCCGCAGTTTCTAATATAATTATAGAGAGGCTTGCGGATAAAATTAAAATCCGTATATACTCTGCTAGGCCGGGGATAATTATCGGAAGGCATGGAGCTGATATTGAGAGATTAAGAGAAGATTTAAACAATATGTTAAAGCAGGAAGTGGCGATTGATATTGAAGAGATAAAAAATCCGGCTTGGGATGCTCAATTAGTAGCAGAAAATATTGCTTATCAGCAAGAAAAGAGGGTTGCTTTTCGCCGTGCGGTTAAAAGGGCCATGGAGCAGTCTATTAGCTCCGGAGTCAAGGGGATAAGGGTCTCTTGTTCCGGGCGTCTTAATGGCGCAGAGATGTCGCGTACAGAGATGTATAAACAGGGGAAGGTTCCTTTGCAGACACTGCGCGCCGATATAGACTATGGTTTCGCAGAGGCCTTAACTACTTATGGGCTTATCGGAGTAAAAGTGTGGATATATAAGGGTGATATTTTACGTAAAAAGAAACAAAAAGAAGAGCCTGTAGGAGAGTCTGTCCAACAAGAGGATGTTTTTGATCCGGAGGAAACAAAGTAATGGCCTTAATGCCCAAAAGAGTTAAGTACCGTAAACTTCAGAAAGGCAAGCGTAGGGGTGTTGCTATTGCGGGAGCAGATTTAGCTTTTGGCGAGTTTGGGTTAAAAAGTTTAGATAATGGTTGGATTAAAAATAACCAGATTGAAGCAGCGCGTATTATTATTGCCCGTCAGCTACATAAGGGAGGGAAGCTTTGGATAAGGGTTTTTCCTGATAAATCAATTACCAAGAAGCCTGCTGAGGTGCGTATGGGTAAGGGTAAGGGTGATTTGGACCATTGGGTTGCAGTAATAAAGAGGGGTCGGGTATTATTCGAGATAGGGGGTGTCCCAGAAGAATATGCGCGTAGGTGTTTTAGTTTAGTAGCCTATAAGCTTCCTCTAAGGACTAAATTTATAAGTAGGGTGCATAAGTAGAATGGGAAAAAAAGAAAAGGTCAAAGATTTAATGGGTTTATCTAAACAGGAACTTTTAGACAAAGAGAAGTCTTTAAAAAATGAACTCTACCAACTTAATTTGTCTCGTTATGCAGGCAGGGTTGAGAAGCCGCATATTTTTTCCTTGATTAAAAAAGATATAGCGCGTATTAAAACTGCCCTTAACCAAAAGAAAGAAGAGTAATATGGGTAAAAGAAGAGAGTATATAGGAATCGTAGTAAGCGATAAGATGCAGAAGACCGTAGTAGTGCGTGTTATGCAGATGAGTAAACACCCTAAATATTCGCGTATCATTAAGATCTATAATAAGTTTAAAGCAGATAACAAAGACGGGTTAGCTAAGGTGGGTGATACGGTACGTATAGAAGAGACTAGGCCGCTTTCTAAAGATAAGCGATTTAGGGTGGTAGGGGTTGTTAAAAAAGCCCAAACCTTTATTATAGAGAAACCTGAGGAGACAAAAGAATGATCCAGCTTCGTAGTATATTAGATGTTGCGGATAATACCGGAGCAAAAAAAGCTTCAATGATAGGCGTTTTGAATAAAAAAAACTGTTTTTTTGCTATTGTTGGGGATATTATTAATGTTAATGTTAAAGAATCTGCTCCCGGAGCAACAGTAAAAAAAGGGGAAAAGGCAAGGGCGGTTATCGTAAGGACTAAGCATCCTATAAGAAGGCAGGATGGCTCTGTTTTAAGGTTTGATCGTAATGCTATAGTCTTTATTGATGCCCAGTCTAACCCTAGAGGAACTCGTATATTTGGGCCTGTAGCAAGGGAATTAAGGGAAAAAAAATTCACAAAGATTATATCATTAGCCCCTGAGGTTATATAGATGTTTAAGATAAAAAAAGGTGATACAGTAGAAGTAACAGTAGGTAAGGATAGGGGTAAGTCTGGAAAGGTCTTGGGAATAAACCTATCTTCAGGAAAAGCTCTTGTGGAGGGGATTAACCTAGTTAAAAAACATAAGAGGCAGACACGCCAAGATGAAAAAGGTGGCATTGTTTCTATTGAGATGCCAATATCAATATCTAACATTGCTTTGTTTTGTAAAGGGTGCAACCGTAAGACAAGGGTAGGTTTTGAAAAGTTAAAAGACGGGACAAAATCTAGAATATGTAAGTCTTGCAAAGAGGCGCTATAAGATGATACCTAGGCTATTAGAAAGATATAGAAGAGAGATAATCCCACAGATGATGGAAGAGTTTAGCATTAAAAATAGGCTTGCTGTCCCGCGAATGGAAAAGATTGTTATTAATATGGGGGTAGGTGAAGCCTTGCAAGATATAAAAATATTGGATAAGGCCATGGATGAGTTGGCCCTTATATCCGGACAAAAACCGGTTATGCGCCGAGCTAAAAAAGCTATAGCAAATTTTAAAATTAGACAGGGAGCGCCTGTAGGCTGTAAGGTTACTTTGCGCAGGAGTATGATGTATGAGTTTATGGACCGGTTGATAAGTATAGCTTTGCCGCGTATTCGTGATTTTCGCGGAGTTTCATTAAATGCCTTTGATAAGGCAGGAAATTATACCTTAGGATTAACTGAACAAGGGATATTCCCTGAGATAGAGTACGATAAATTAACCAGGACCCAGGGGATGGATATTACTTTTGTTATTAAAAATGTCAGAAAAAAGGAAGAGGCAGTAGCGCTTTTAAAGATGTTTGGTATGCCTTTTAAGGCAGAAAAAGATTAAACTTTAATATTTATGGCAAAAAATTCACAAATAGCTCGATGGAGTCGTAAACCAAAATTTTCTACCCGTAAGCATAATAGATGCGCCATCTGTGGAAGATCAGGTGGTTATTTACGTAGGTTTCAGCTCTGCCGTATTTGCTTTAGAGAATTAGTTTGGCAGGGGGCTATACCTGGGGTTAAAAAAGCGAGCTGGTAACTTTAAAAGATTAGGAGAATAAATGTCTAGGAGCGATTTGATAGCCGATGTTTTTACAATAATAAGAAACGCGGTTATGGTTAAAAAAGATATTGTGGATGTGCCTCTATCTAATACAATTAAGGCTGTCCTCGTGATACTTAAAAACGAAGGGTATATAGAAAATTTAAAGTTAATTGAGGATAAAAAACAGGGGATAGCCCGAGTTTACCTGAAATATACCGCAGGAAAGTCCGCAATAAGGAATATTAAAAAGGTCTCTCGTCCTGGGTTACGCGTCTATGTGGGGAATAAAAAAGTTCCGATAGTTTTAAGGGGAAAGGGGATTGCAATAGTATCTACTTCTAAGGGGTTGATGACAAATAATGACGCGCGCGAACAAGGTTTAGGCGGAGAAGTTATAGGATATGTTTGGTAGTTTATTAAATCGGGGTTTTTTATGTCAAGATTAGGGAAAAAGGCAGTTATTTATCCAAAAGAAGTAAAGATAACAGTTAAGGACAGTTCTGTTTTTGTTGAGGGTCCTAAGGGGAAGTTAAATATGTCTTTGTCTCCGAGGATTATTTTAGAGATAGCGGAAGACCAGCTTTTAGTAAAGAGAGTCGCAGATACAAAGATGGATAAGGCTTTGCACGGCTTAACTAGGGCATTATTAGTAAATATGGTAAAAGGGGTAACAGAAGGTTATAAAAAGGAGCTTGAGATTATAGGGGTAGGTTTTAAGGCAGCTATACAAGGAGATACCTTGAATCTTAATTTAGGGTTTTCTCACCCGGTTACATATTTAATACCTCAAGGGATTAAGGTAGAGGTGCCTAAGCCTACGCAATTAATAATTACAGGAATAGATAAAGAACTTATCGGAAAGGTTTCAACCGAGATTCGTTCTATTTGTCCTCCTGAACCTTATAAGGGAAAAGGTATAAGGTTTTTAGGAGAGCATGTAAAGAAGAAGGTTGGTAAGGCGCAAGCTACCGGTGCAGGTAAGTAACGGAGGTTTACAATAAAGTGAATAAAAAAGAGCTTTCAAGGCTTAAAAGGCACCGCAGGATAAGGATTAGGATGCAAGGGACTGAAACGCGTCCTAGATTAGTGATGAAGAGAAGCTTGAATAACTTATCCGCGGCAATAATTGATGACACAGAGAATAAGGTTCTCCTCTCCTTTTCTAGTGCAAATAAAGAATTTAAGCAAAAAGTTAAGAATGCCGGGAATGTGAAGGCAGCAGAGGAGTTTGCCAACTTTTTTGCTTCTAAGGTTAAAGAGAAGGGAATAACTAAGATAGTATTTGACCGCGCAGGCTATCTTTATCACGGAAGGATTAAGGCATTTGCCGAATCTTTAAGAAAAAACGGAATGGAGTTTTAAGATATGCGTGAAATAAGCATTGAGCATCAGCCGGATTTAATTGAAAAGGTTATTACTATTAACCGTGTAACAAAGGTTACCAAAGGAGGCAAGAAGTTGCATTTTAGCGCCCTTGTTGTTGTCGGGGATACAAAAGGCAGGGTAGGGTTTGCTTTGGATAAAGCTAATGAAGTTGCCGATGCAATTAGAAAGTCTTTGACTAAAGCCAAGAAGAACCTTTTTTTAGTACCCTTAGAAGGCTCAACTATACCTCATGAAATTATAGGTGAATATGGCGCTGCTAAGGTCATGTTAAAGCCGGCTTCTGAAGGGACAGGTGTTATAGCTGCTGGCCCGGTACGCGCTATTTGCGAAGCCGTAGGCATAAAAGATATACTGACAAAATGTTTAACTTCTAATAACCCGATTAATGTAATTAAGGCAACGATGGATGGCTTAAGAAACCTTAAATCTTAAAAAAGATGGATAAGATAGATACTAATAAAGTGATAGGTTTATTTAATTTATCAAAACCACGAGGTTCTCGAAAAAAAAGGAAATATCTTGGACGTGGTTCAGGCTCGGGGCATGGCAAAACCTCTACTCGTGGAAGCAAGGGGCAGACGTCCCGTGCAGGCAGGCATTTCTATACAGGGCTTGAAGGAGGACAGTCTCCGCTTATACGCAGGATTCCGAAAAGAGGGTTTGTAAACGTATCTAAAAAACGCTATCAGATTGTGTCTTTAGATTTGCTTGGTAAATTAAAAGAACCTGTTATAGATCTACAGCTCCTTAAAGATAAGGGTTTAATAAAAGATAAGGAGAAGCCTGTTAAGGTTCTAGGAAGTTATGAGTTAAAATCTTCTTTAACAGTTAAGGCGCATGCTTTTTCAAAGCAGGCAGCGCTTAATATAAAAAACTCAGGCGGTAAGGCGGAAGTTATAAATTAATGGCATTAGTTGATCTTAGTCCTTTAGTAAATTCTTTTAAGATCCCGGATTTAAAGAAGCGTCTTATAATAACCGGGATACTAATTATTATTTATAGGGTAGGTTGTTATATACCCACTCCCGGCATAGATGGAGCGACTTTAGCGGAGTTTTTTGCCCGTATAGCGCGTACTCAAGGGGGGACGATCTTTGGCATAATTAATATGTTTTCCGGTGGGGCTATGGAGAAATTGACGATATTCGCATTGGGGATAATGCCTTATATATCCTCATCAATAATCATGCAGCTACTAACTGCTGTTATTCCTGCCTTAGAAAAGATATCTAAAGAAGGTAAGGCCGGGTATGAAAAGATTAACCAGCTTACTCGTTATGGTACCGTAGGCCTTGCAATAATACAATCGTTTTTTATCTCCCTTTGGTTAGAGAATCCTGCGCGTTTTGAAGGGTTAAAGATAGTTTTAAGTCCTGGATGGGGGTTTAGGATAGTTACGGTATTGACTCTTACTACCGGGACAATCTTTATAATGTGGTTAGGAGAGCAGATTCAGGAGAGAGGGATAGGTAACGGAATATCCTTGATTATTACTGCAGGCATAATCTCAAGGATCCCTGCAGCTATCCATCAACTATTTATTTTAGTTTCTCCTTTTGTCGCAAGCCGCAGACAGATACAGCCCTTTACTTTAGTAATAATGAGTATATTTTTAATAGCGGTGGTCTTTTCAGTAATACTTATTACTCAGGGGGTAAGAAAAATACCTGTGCAGTATGCAAGGAGGATTGTAGGTAGAAAGATATACGGAGGGCAATCCACCTATATACCCTTGAAGGTAGATACGGCAGGCGTTATAGCAATTATCTTTGCTCAGTCAATAATTCTTTTTCCAGCGACATTAGCCTCTTTTATTCCTAATCCGGCATTTCAAAGGTTGGCTCAAGGTTTAATGCGCGGGCAGCTGCTTTATACCTTTATTTATGCTTTTTTGATTATCTTCTTCTGTTATTTTTATACTGCAATAGTATTTAATCCTATGGATCTTTCAGAGAATATGAAGAAATACGGAGGGTTTATCCCGGGTATAAGGCCAGGCAAACCGACAGCAGAGTTCCTTGACTATGTAATGACGAGGATTACTTTAGCCGGAGCACTCTTCATTGCATTTATTGCTATATTCCCTGATTTTATAATGGCTTGGCTTAAAGTTCCCTATTTAGTAGCTTCATTTTTTGGGGGCACAGGTATTTTAATTATCGTGGGGGTTATGCTTGATACATTAAAACAGATAGAGTCGCATCTTTTAACCCATCACTATGAGGGGTTTATAAAGGGCGGGCAGATGAGGAGCAGAAGGTGATACGTATTATTTTATTAGGCCCTCCGGGAGCAGGCAAAGGGACGCAGGCAAAGGCTTTAGCTGAAAAGTTAAAGGTAGCTCATATATCTACTGGAGATATCTTAAGGCAGAATGTTAAGGAAGGGACTTTATTGGGCAAGGAGGCGAAAGATTATATGGAGCGTGGGCTATTGGTCCCAGATGAACTTATGGCTAAGATGCTAAAGAAGAGGTTTTCTTTAGCTGATGTAAGAGGGGGCTTTATACTTGATGGTTATCCGAGAAACCTTGCTCAGGCAAAGACATTAGAGGAAATATTTTTAACTGGAGGCATAGAGGTTGATTGGATAGTATATCTTGATTCTAGCGAAGAGGTTATAATCCAAAGATTATCAGGAAGGTTAGTTTGTTCTAAATGCCAAGCAAATTACCATGTTAAAAACATGCCCCCTAAGAAAGATGGTATTTGCGATAAGTGCGGTAGCGTTCTTTACCAAAGAAGCGACGATAAGCCAGAGACTATAAAAAAGCGCTTAGAGGTTTACAGAAAAGAGTCTGTTGAGTTAATTGATTATTATAAAGATCAAGGCAAGTTTAAACGTTTAGATGCAGATTCTGAAGCTAATATTCTTCTTGACCAGATAGCTGCTCTAGCTAAATAATATCATGATTTCTTTAAAGTCCCAAGATGATTTAGATATGCTTAAAAAATCAGGAGAGATTTTAGGTAAGGTTATGAGTAGGCTTAGGGCTATGGTAGCCCCTGGGGTTTTAACCCGGGATATTGATTCTTTTGCTGAAGATTTGATAATTAAAGAAGGAGGGTTGCCTGCTTTTAAAGGATATAAAGGATACCCAGCTTCGGTATGTACTTCAGTTAATGAGGAGATAGTGCACGGACTACCTAGCGAAAGGGCGCTTAAAGATGGCGATATAATAGGGATTGATCTTGGGGTAAATTATAAGGGTTATTTTACGGATGCAGCTTTAACTTTAGCCGTAGGGGATGTAAGCCTTGAACTTTGTAAATTGATTGATGTTTCTCGCAAGGCACTAGATGGAGCGATAAAAAAGGCTATTGTAGGGAGCAATCTTTCGGATATCTCCAGCTATATCCAAAGTTTTGTTGAAGCTAATGGGTTTTCGGTTGTCAGGCAATTTGTCGGACATGGAATTGGTTTTAATCTTCACGAGGAACCAGAGATTCCTAATTTTGGTATCCCCGGGCAAGGCCCGCTTTTAAAGAGTGGTATGGTATTGGCGATTGAGCCTATGGTTAATATGGGTGGTTGGGAAGCAGATATATTAGATAATGGTTGGACTGCGGTAACAAAGGATAGCTCCCCCTCAGCCCATTTTGAACATACGGTAGCCGTTACTCCTTACGGGCCAAAGATACTTACTGATTATGCCTAAAGAAGAACTTATAGAGACTGAAGGAAAGATTTTAGAAGCTTTGCCAAACGCTATGTTTAAGGTAGAGCTTGAAAATGGGCATGTTGTTTTAGCGCATGTCTCAGGAAAAATGCGTATGCATTTTATAAGGATTCTTCCTGGAGATAAAGTAAAGCTTGAATTATCTCCTTACGATTTAAGTAGGGGTAGGATAACTTTTAGAGTAAAATAGCCGGAGGTTTAAGAGGTGAAAGTAAAAGCATCGGTGAAGAAGATCTGTGATAAATGTAAAATTATTAAGAGGCGCAGGGTTATTAGGGTGATTTGCTCCACCCCTAAGCATAAACAAAGGCAAGGGTAATTTATTAACTATATAAAGCCTGTTTTTAAGGGCAGGCAGGGAGAGTTTGATGCCAAGAATTCTAGGTGTTGATTTACCTAAAGAAAAGAGAATAGAGATATCGCTTGCTTATTTATATGGTATAGGTAGAGCTTTGTCAACCAAGTTACTTAAAGAGATAAACATTGATCCCGCTAAGCGCGCTAAAGACTTAACTGAAGAAGAGGTAGCGCGAATAACTAATTACTTACAAAAAGGGACATTAAGGGTAGAGGGGGATTTACGTAGAGACGTATCGCAAAATATAAAAAGGTTGATGGATATAAGTTCTTGGAGAGGTTCTAGACATAGGAGAGGACTTCCTGTTAGGGGCCAGCGTACCAGGACCAATGCCCGGACACGCAAAGGCCCGCGCAAGGGGAATATGGCTGTTGTTAAAAAAGCTGTGCCTGCTAAGTAAGCTAAACCTGCTAAATAATTAAAGAAAGGCTGGAGATAATTAATGGCGACAAAAGACAAGGCAAAGAAAAAAAAGTTAGCAAAAGGTATTACCTCCGGGATAGTGCATATTCAAGCTAGTTTCAATAATACTATTATTACTATTACGGATAAACAGGGGAATGTCTTAGTATGGTCTGCTCCGGGAATAGTTGGTTATAAGGGGTCTAAGAAATCCACTCCTTTTGCTGCTCAGATAGCAGCTTCCGATGCTGCTAAGAAAGCAAAGGATATAGGGTTAAAGGAGGTTGAGGTTAGGGTAAAGGGCCCGGGGTTTGGCAGGGAATCTGCTATTAGGGCACTTCAGGCAGCAGGCTTAATTATTACATTAATAAAGGATGTAACCCCTATCCCGCATAATGGGTGTCGTCCTAAGAAGAAAAGGAGAGTTTAATTTATGGCGCGTTATATAGATGCGGTATGTAGGTTATGCCGTAGGCAAGGAGAAAAATTATTTTTAAAAGGCACTAAGTGTAATACTGAAAAATGTCCTGCTGTAAAAAGGCCCTATGCCCCGGGACAACACGGAGGGGGTAAAGGTAGGAGGCAGAAGCTTTCTAACTATGGCTTACAACTTAGGGAAAAGCAAAAAGTTAAAAGGGTTTATGGAGTTTTAGAAAAGCAGTTCCGTAAATATTTTCATATAGCTTCAAGATCTAAAGGCGTAACGGGTAAGGTTTTGTTGCAGCTTTTAGAGAGGAGGTTGGATAACGTTGTTTTTCGAATGGGGTTAGGCTTATCGAGGTCTCAATCTAGGCAAATAGTAAGGCATAATTTTGTTTTTGTTAACTCAAAGAGGGTTAATGTACCCTCTTTTTTAATTTCTAAAGATGACCTTGTGCAGATTAAAGCTAAGGATAAAGCCCTAACCAAGCTTAGGGAGAATTTAGAATTTTCTAAAAATAGGACTGTCCCTAGCTGGTTAGAGTTTAAGGCTGATGAGTTATCTGCTAAGATTTTAAGGCTTCCTGAAAAAGAAGATATTATGCAAAATATACAGGAACAACTTATAGTTGAGTTGTATTCAAAGTAGTCTTAAATTTATTTAAGGAGGAATAGATGGGTATAAAATGGAGAGATTTTCAGTTGCCAAAGAGGTTAGAATGCGATGAGTCAAGCTACACTAATATTTACGGTAAATTTTCAGCAGCCCCTTTTGAAAGAGGTTACGGAGTTACCTTAGGCAATTCTTTGCGCAGGGTTTTACTATCTTCTATAGAGGGTAGCGCTGTTACAAGCGTTAAGATAGCAGGTGTTTCGCACGAGTTCTCTGTAGTACCGGGTCTTCTTGAGGATGTTCCGGAACTTATCCTTAATATAAAGAGCCTTATTTTAAATTCTCATTCTAAGATTCCAAAAACTATAACTATATCTGCTGATAAAAAGGGAGAGATTAGGGCAAAAAATATAAAGACCGACGATACTATAGAAATAATTAATCCCGATCTTTACTTGGCTACCCTAACCAAGGATACAAAATTAAATATTGAAATGGAGGTCTCTCGTGGCCGCGGATATATAACTGCGGAGTTGAATAAAAAAGAAGAGAAGGTTGTTGGGGTAATTCCGGTGGATGCAGTATTTGCCCCGGTTAAAAAGGTTAATTTTTTTGTAGAGAATACCCGGGTAGGGCAAAAGACGGATTACGATAAATTAATATTAGAGATTTTTACTAATGGCTCAATCACGCCTAAAGATGCGCTTCTTTATGCCTCTAATATCTTACAGAGGCATTTGGATATTTTTGTTAACTATGGATACCTTCCGGAGGATATCTCTGAAGAAGAGCCGGAGATGACTAAAGAAGAAGTTGCGATTTATGAAAAGTTAAGACTGCCTATTTCAGAGTTAGAGCTTTCAGTGCGTAGTTCTAATTGTTTGAGGGAAGCCGGAATTAAGATTATCGCGGATTTAGTTAAGAAGACCGAAGATGAGATGTTGAGTTTTAAGAATTTCGGCAAAAAATCTTTAGGTGAAATTAAAGAATTGCTTATGGTTATGGGTTTAACCTTGGGGATGCAGGTAGACTCCAAAAAACTAAAAAAGGCATAAGATAGGATGAGACACGCTAATAAGAGATTTAAGCTAAACCGTTTTACCAGTTGGAATAAAGCTACCTTAAATAGTTTAGCGAGAAGTATGATTGTACACCAAGCTATAACTACTACTCTAACTAGGGCTAAGGCATCAAGGCCTTTGGTTGAGAAGCTTATCTCTTTAGCTAAAAAAAATACACTAATTGCTAGGCGTCGGGCATTTAGGATTTTAGGTTCTCATAATCTTGTCTCTAAGCTTTTTAATGATATTGGGCCACTCTTTGATAAAAGGAAAAGTGGTTTTACTAGGATTATCCATTTAAAGAGGCGTAGGGGGGATGATGCACAGCTAGTGCTCTTTGAACTTACCGAACGTAAAATAAAAGAACCTAAAAAACAGAAAAAGACAAAAGAGGTTGTGCTTGAGCCAAGGGTAGAAGAGGCAAAGCCTCAGCAACCAAGAGAGAGAAGAGAAGAGCCTAAAAAACCTGCCAAGAAATTCCTCGGGGGGATAAAGAAGATTTTTAAGAAAGAGAGAGATTCTTTATAAAAATAAATTATAATGCGTATAGATATCAGGTTAGCCCGGCGCTTGGAATTAGTCAAGCCTTCCTTGACTTTAACCTTAACCTCAAGGGCTAAGAAACTTAAGGCTGAAGGCTTAGATATTGTTAATTTATCTGCAGGAGAGCCTGATTTTGATACCCCTGATTTTGTAAAGAATGCAGCCCTAAGCGCTATAGAACAGGGCTTTACCAAATATACTCCTACTGCCGGCATCCCAGAGTTACGGCAACTTATATCCGAAAAATTAAGAGAAGATAACTCTTTAGATTATAAACCAAACCAGATAGTAGTATCTTGCGGGGCAAAACATAGCATTTTTAATGCACTTTTTGTCCTTCTTAATCCTGAAGAGGAGGTGTTAATACCTCAGCCCTATTGGGTAAGTTACCCTGAAATGGTAAGGCTCTGTTTAGGTAGGCCGCGTTTTATAAAGACCTCTTCAGAGAACAATTTTAAAATTACTCCTCTTCAGTTAAAAGAACAAATTACCCCCCAGACTAAGGCTCTTATTTTAAACAGCCCTTCTAACCCCACAGGAAGCGTTTATAGCAAAGAGGAATTATTAGGCATAGTTGAGATTTGCTTAAAGAATAAGGTCTTTATTATAAGTGATGAGATTTATGAAAAGTTGATTTATGACGGAGAAAAACATATATCCGTAGCTTCTTTAAATAAAGATATTTATAATCTTGTTGTTACTGTAAACGGTTTATCCAAGAGTCACTCTATGACCGGTTGGCGTATAGGTTATCTTGCCGCAGCTTTTGATATTGCCGAGGCAGTATTAAGAGTCCAGGATCATTCTACATCCAATCCTAATTCTATTGCGCAAAAAGGTGCGGTAGCAGCTTTAAGGAATAAAAATGGTTTTTTGAAGAAGACTCTTTCAGAATTTGCCCTAAGGAGGGATTTTTGTTTAGAGAGGTTGTCTTCTATGCCGTCTATTAACCCTATAGCTCCCAAGGGAGCATTCTATATATTTTGCGATATAACTAAAACAGGTATAAAAGCAGTTGATTTTGCTAATAGGATTCTAGAAGAGAAGCATGTTAGTCTTATCCCCGGAGAAGGTTTTGGAATGAGTGGTTATATAAGAATAAGTTTTGCAACGAACCTAGAAGAGCTTAAAAAGGGGATGGATAGATTAGGTGAGTTTTTAAAAGATATAACTAAAGTTTAATGGTCTAGTAAATTTATAGGTTAGAAATGGGAAAGACAATAGTAGAAAAAATATTAAGCGTTCATGCGGGCAAGAGTCTTTTGGCTGGTGATTTTGCGCTTTGTAAAGTAGATTTTACTTTTGGGCAAGATGGTACAAGCGCTATTATTATTGATAGGGTTAAGGAGCTGGGATTAAAAGAATTAAATGCTAAGTTTTGTATGGTAATAGATCATAGCGCTCCCTCTCCTAACGAGGGCGTATCAAGGGTTCATAAGAAGATGCGTAATTTTGCCGCTGAATTTAAAGTGCCCCTCTTTGATATAGGTTGTGGTGTTTGTCATCAGGTGATACCCGAGTCAGGTAGTATTCTCCCAGGATCTTTAGTTTTAGGAGCAGATTCCCATACTTGCACTTATGGTGCTTTGGGTGCATTTGCTACTGGTGTCGGATCTACCGATTTAAGCATTGCTTTAGCTACTGGTAAAAGTTGGTTTAAGGTTCCAAAAACATTAAAGATAGTAATTAAAGGAGAATTAAACAAAGGCGTCTATGCTAAGGATGTCGCTCTATATATAATTACTGCAATTAAATCTAATGGAGCAACTTATAAAGCTATAGAATTTTCTGGTCCGGTTATTGATAGTATGGATATGGATGGAAGATTTACCATAAGCAATATGGTAGTTGAAATGGGGGCTAAAGTTGGATTCATGCCTGTAGATAAAATTACTAAGAATTGGTTAAAATCTAAAGGCGTAAAGTCAGAAGATATAAAACCTTATTTCGCCGATCCTGATGCGGATTATGAACAGGTATTGACCTTTGATATATCAAAGCTGGCTCCTCAGGTTTCTCTGCCGCATAACGTAGATAGCGCTAGAGATGTTTTAGATCTAAAGAACGTAAAGATAGACGAAGCTTTTTTAGGAACATGTACTAATGGGCGCTTGCAGGATTTAAAAGTAGCTGCTAAAATATTAAAAGGAAGAAGAGTTAATCCTGGGGTGAGGTTTATAATTGCCCCTAGTTCCCGGGAAGTTTTTCTTGAGGCGTTAAGGCTTGGGTTAATAGACATATTTATTCGTTCAGGAGCAGTTATTGTAGCTGCTGGATGCGGGCCTTGTGTTGGTACGCATAATGGCGTACCTGCAGATAAAGAAGTAGTTATTTCTAGCGCTAATAGGAATTTTAAAGGTAGGATGGGTAACCCTAGCTCGTTTATTTATTTAGCATCTCCTGCTACTGTGGCTGCTTCAGCGATAAAGGGTTTTATCGCTGACCCTAAAGAATTTTTATAACGGAGGTTAATATGGAGATTCGTGATTTGTTGCTTTTGTCTATTAAGCATGGAGCTTCTGATTTACATTTAACTGAAAATGAGCCTCCGATTTTAAGGTTAAATGGCAACCTTTTTAGGACTAAAGCAGAGATTATCAAGAAAGAGGATTTAAAGAGGATGATTTATAGTATCCTCTCTAATTACCAAAAAGAGTTATTTGAAAAGGATTTAGAACTGGATTTTTCTTTAGCCCTCCCTGGGTTGGATAGGTTTAGAGTTAATGTCCATATACAAAAAGGATGCGTAGAGGCTGCTTTTAGAAGAATTCCTCTTCAGATCCCTACTATAGAAGGGTTGGGACTACCTCCAATAATTAGCGATCTTGCACGTAAACCCAATGGTTTAGTCTTAATAACTGGGCCTACTGGCATGGGGAAGACTACTACATTAGCAGCAATGATTAATTTAATAAATAACGAGAGGGAGTCTCTCGTTGTTTGCATAGAAGATCCGATAGAGTTTGTTTTTAGAAACAATAAGAGTATAATTAAGCAAAGGGAAATTTATATTGATACTTGTTCTTTTGCCACAGCCTTAAGGCATGCTTTACGGCAGGATCCCGATGTTATAGTAGTAGGAGAGATGCGTGATTTAGAAACTATCTCTACTGCCCTTACCGCAGCTGAGACTGGGCATTTAGTTTTAGCCACATTGCATACCCCTGATGCCCCGCAAACCGTAGCAAGAATTATTGATGTTTTTCCTTCTCACCAGCAGCAGCAGGTTAAGTTGCAGTTGGCAGATTGTCTTCAGGGGGTAGTTTCGCAACTTTTGCTTCCAAAAGCAACAGAAGATGGTAGAGTCCTTGCTTTAGAGATTATGATGGCTACCTCTGGTATTAGGAATTTGATACGTGGACAAGAGATAGAGCAGATCCCTACCCTTATACAGACAGGCTCGCAGCATGGAATGTGCACAATGGATAAATCATTAAAAAACTTGGTACAGAAAGGCCTGATTACCCTTGATGCTGCCTTGTCTAAAGTTAAAAATCCAGAGGAGTTTAGGCAGTTATGAAACTTTTAGGCAAATCTATTAAATTAGGGGACAATATTAATACTGATTTTATTATATCTGGGCGTTATAAGTTTGCTATAACTGACATCAAAGAGCTGTCCAAGCACATTATGGAGGATATTGACCCTGATTTTTATTCTAAGATAGATTTTGGTAAAACTTTTATTATAGCAGGAGAGAATTTTGGGATGGGTTCTTCGCGAGAGCAAGCACCTTTAGTAATAAGAGAGGCTGGGGTTAATGCCGTAATTGCTAAAAGTTTTGCGCGTATATTTTACCGTAATGCCTTTAATATAGGGTTATGTCTTATAGAAACGGATACCGATAAAATATATGATAAAGATTTTCTTGAAATAGATTTAGATAGTGGAGCGATTGTTAATAAAACCAGAGATGACACTTTTAAGATAAAACCCCTACCTTTGTTTATGCAGGAATTATTAAAAGCCGGGGGGATAGTTAACTATTTTAAAAAGCATGGGGAGTTAAAAATTTAAATGAGCTATAAGGTTACATTGATACCTGGTGATGGCATTGGACCCGAGGTGGTCTTAGCAGCTAAAAGATGTGTAGATGCAACAGGAGTCTTAATTGATTGGGAAGAAGCCTTGGCTGGATCTGATGCACTTAAAGATTCTGGTGAGCTCTTGCCTAAGAGTACGCTTGATTCTATAAGAAAAAATAAAGTTGCTTTTAAGGGCCCGATTATAACTCCAATAGGAGAAGGTTTTAGGTCAGTAAATGTAGCAATTAGGCAAGCGCTTAATCTTTATGCTTGCGTTAGGCCGGCTAAGTCATATTTAGGAGTAAGGAGTAGATATAAAGATATTGATTTAGTTTTAATACGTGAAAATAGCGAGGATCTTTATGCAGGGATTGAATTTGAGGAGGGGTTAGAGGAGACTAAGCTTTTAATAGAGAGGATAGAGGGTTTAAGCAAGGCTAAGATTCGTATTGATTCGGGTATATCTATTAAACCGATATCAAGATCTGCTTCAGAGAGGATAGTAAGATTTGCCTTTGAGTATGCCTTAAAGAACAACCGTAAAAAAGTTACGATAGTGCATAAAGCAAATATAATGAAGTTTACCGACGGATTATTCCTTAGGGTAGGCAGGGAAATAGCTAAAGAATACGCAGGTAGGGTTTTATTTGAAGAGGCGATAGTTGATAATATCTCTATGCAGCTTGTGCAAAAACCTTACAATTATGATGTTTTGGTCACGCCTAATCTTTATGGCGATATATTATCAGACCTTTGCGCTGGCTTAATAGGAGGTTTGGGAATTGCCCCGGGGGCAAATATCGGTGACGATATAGCGGTATTTGAAGCGGTTCACGGCTCTGCCCCGAAATATAAAGGAATGAATAAAGTAAACCCTACGGCTATGATATTATCGGCAGTACTTATGTTAGATTACTTAGGCGAAAAGAAAGCCGCAATAAGATTAGAGGATGCAGTAAGAGAAGTTATCCTTGAAGGTGCTTGTGTAACCTACGATTTTAAATCCGCCCCCGACGACTCTCAAGCATGCGGCACGCAGGAGATGGCCGATGCTATTATAAAAAAAATAAAGTAAATAAAGGATGAAGATATCTATACTTGGAGCAGGAAATGTAGGTAGTCTTACAGCTATGCGCTTAGCCCAACTTTCTTTGGGGGATATTTTCTTAGTAGATGTCCTTAAGGGCTTGGCTTTAGGTAAGGCGCTCGATTTAGAAGATGCAAGGGGTATATTAAGGTTAGATTATAATGTAAAAGGATCGGATGAGATAGCTACTATTGTTGATTCCGATATTGTGGTAATAACTGCCGGGCTTTCTCGTAGGCCAGGGATGACTAGGGAGGATTTACTTTTAAAGAATTCCCAGATATTGAAATCCCTCTCTAACAGCATAAAAAGTTTTGCCGAAGATGCCATTATAATTGTGGTAACTAATCCCTTGGATTTAATGACATATCTTGTTTTAAAAGAATCCGGCTTTAAAAAGAATAAGGTTTTAGGGATGGGGATAAGCTTGGACGCAGCTAGATTTGCTAATATAATCTCTCAGGAGCTAGTTGTACCAATAGAAGAAATTAACTCTGTAGTTATAGGGCCTCATGGTGAAGGGATGTTGCCTTTACCTAGGCATACTAAGATTGCAGGGATAAACCTTTTAACTTTAGCCGGGGAAGGGAAATCAGGGGTTATCGTAAATAAAACGGTTAACAGGGGTGCTGAAATAGTATCTGCCTTAGGTTCAGGAAGTGCTTTTTTTGCTCCTTCTGCAGCAATAGCAGATATAGTTTCTTCTATTGTCTTAGATAAGAAGATAGTTACCGGAGTGTCTGCCTATTTAGAGGGAGAGTACAAGGTTAATGGGATTTGTCTAGGGGTTCCTTGTAGGATTGGAAGAGGGGGAATAGAAAAGATAATCGAGTTGGATTTAAATAAAGAAGAGTCAGAGAGGTTCTTTCTTTCAGCAGAATCCATATCTAATCTCCTTAAGGGTTTGCCATGTATGACTTAGTAATAATCGGCGCAGGCTGGGCAGGTTTTAATGCCGCTATGAGGGCTAAAGAATTGGGGCTTAAAATAGCCATTATAGAAAAAAGCCAGATAGGCGGTACCTGTTTAAACTTAGGGTGCATACCTACTAAGTCATTGTTGCATTCTGTGAAAGTTTTTAATACTTTTAAGAAGTCTTTGGATTTTGGTGTATCTAATTTAAACCCCTCATTTGATATCTCTTTAGCTATAAAGAGAAAAAAAGAGGTGGTGGATAGTTTACGTTCAGGGATGACTTTTATGCTTAAAGGCATAGACATCATTAAAGGCGAAGCAGTCCTTGTCTCTTCTAATTCAATAGAGGTTGGTAAAGATTTATTGAAGACCAAATTCATTATTATAGCCACAGGTTCTATGCCTTTAGAGTTAAATACCTTAAAATTTGATACTAAAAAGATTATATCTAGCAATGAAGCTTTAAGTTTAAGTGAAGTTCCTCCTTCTATCTTGATTATAGGAGGAGGAGTTGTTGGGTGCGAGTTTGCAGATTTATTCTCTGGAATTGGAACAGAAGTTACTATAGTTGAGAAGGAGCAACGGCTCTTGCCGTTAGAGGATAAAGATTTATCTTTTAGGTTAGAATATTTTTTTAAGAAAAAAAATATTAACGTTAAAACAGATTATGATTATTCATCCTTAAATTTAGAGGATTATAATTATGTTTTAGTCTCTATTGGAAGGAAACCTGTCTCTAGCCTTAAAGGGTTAAAAGAATTAGGGGTAAGGACTCAAGGAGGTAGGATTATAACCGATGATTTTTTAAAAACTGATGTAGAGAATATTTATGCTGCTGGAGATTGCGCTTCTGAGGTTATGCTTGCGCACCTAGCCGGTTACCAGGGTAGGATTGCCGTAGATAATATATTTAAAGGCAAGAATAAACAAAAAACTACCCCTAGTATTATACCTAATATTATTTTTACTGACCCGCAGATAGCTTCAGCCGGCTTAACAGAGGATAAAGCTAAAGAGGAAGGAGTAAGATTTAAAGTAAGCAAGTTTGATTTTATGGCTTCCGGAATGGCGCGTATATTAGGCGAGACTAAAGGTTTTCTTAAGATAATCTCTGATGAGGATACAGGGTTACTTTTGGGTTTTTCTATCATTGCCCCTATGGCCTCTGAAGTCTCGGCGGCTTTAACTTTGGCAATCTCCTCTGGTTTAAAGGAAGAAGATATACATTCAACTATTTTTGCGCATCCGACAATTAGTGAATCCATAGGAGAGGTTTTTAAGCAAAACTAATTTTTATAAAATCTCGGAGGTCTTATATGGTTAAGGTGGTTTTACCTGAGCTTGGAGAAGGAATTAAAAAAGCAACAGTATCGCATTGGTTTTTTAGGCCTGGAGAACAGGTTAACGAAAAGGATGATTTAGTAGAACTTACTACAGATAAAACAACTTTTAACCTTCCTAGCCCCTGTAAAGGGGTCATTTCTGAGATTGTAGCTTCCGTAGGAGAAGATGTCCAAGTAGGCGATCTTTTAGCGGTTATAGAAGAGAGCTAAAACCTTGACAATATAGACTAATTTGTTAGTATATATTAAAAAGGTGATTATTCATGCCTATTGATTATAAGAAAGAATTAGAGAATGCTGCGCGTGGGATGATTTTAGTGCATGACCCGGATGTATTGATTAAGATGGTCATTCGTGCTTTGGTAGAAAAGGCGAGGATAGAGCATGCGAGCATTCTTCTCTATGACCCTAAGCGTCAAGCGTATGTATTAAGCCTCTCTGGGGGCTCCTTGTCAAAAAAAGTTCCGGTCGGCTTTGCTTCTTTAGATAAAGATGACCCCCTGATACGTTTTTTTAGAGAACGAAATAATAGGTTAATATCTACTAATGATTTACTTCCTCTTAGCTTAGCCGAAAGAACCCTTAAAAAAGGCGTTCTTTCAGAGAGGGTGCAGAATCTTTTAAAAGATGCGCTTTATCAGGTAAAGCTACTTGATACGGCTCTTTGCATACCTAGCTACTTTAGGGACGACCTCTTATGTCTTTTTCTTTTAGGCAAGAAAAAAGACGGTAAGGATTTCTCTCCTGAAGAGCTTGATTTTTTTTCTGCTCTTGCTTCAAATATGACTATGGCTATTAGAAATGCCCAGTTATTTAAAGATTTAGAGTCTGAGCTTAATAAAAAACACCAACTTTTTATGCGCACTACTATTGCGCTTGTAGCCGCAATTGAGGCTAAAGATCACTATACTCATGGACATACTACGCGTGTCAGTAATTTTAGTCTTAAGATAGCTAATAAATTAAAAAATAAGAATAGAAAACTTATAAATGAAAAGTTTATTGAGAATTTATATATAGCCAGCCTCTTGCACGATGTTGGCAAGATTGGCGTGCCTGAACATATATTAAATAAGAAAAGTAGTCTTACTGTAGGGGAAAGAAACAGGATTAAAGAACATCCACTAATAGGTGCTACTATTTTAAAACCGATTGAGGAATTAGAAGAGTCTGTGGTTGGAATAAAATACCACCACGAGAGGCCTGATGGCTTAGGGTATCCTGAAGGATTAAAAGGCAAGGATATACCTTTGATAGCTTCAATAATATCGGTTGCTGACTCCTTTGATGCTATGACTACAAATAGGCCTTATCGTTGCGCACTATCTAAGGATGAGGCTGTTAAAGAGATCCATAAGCTTTCCAACCTTCAATTCTCTCCTCAAGTAACTGAGGCATTTTTGGAATTATGTCTTGAGGGGGCCTTGTAATTTTACCATGTCTTCTAAGCGGATTATCTTGATGTATATATCAGAGGTTTCTGGGCACCGCAATGCTGCTATGGCTATAGAGAGGGCATTGGGTATTTTAAAGCCTGATATCGATACATTAAATATCAATGCCTTTAACTACACTAATCCTATAGCGGAAAAGATAACTAATAGTATTTATATGGGGATTATCAAGATTGCCCCACAGATATGGGATTATCTTTATGATAACCCTAAGGTATTAAAAAAAGTAGAGCGGACAAAAAGTAATATCCATAAGGCTAATTCCCCTAAATTAAAGAGGCTTTTTGATAGATATCGTCCTGATGTGGTTGTCTGTACACAGGCCTTTCCCTGTGGGATGGTAGCTGATTACAAGAAAGCCTATTCTTCTTCAGTCCCCCTAATTGCAGTCCTAACTGATTACATTCCGCATGCCTATTGGATTTATGATGCGGTGGATTATTATATAGTCCCTACAGAAGATATAGCTACTATTTTAATTAAAAGAGGAGTCCCTTTTACAAAAGTCAAGCCATTAGGTATCCCTTTTAGCCCTAAATTTGACCAAGAGCGGCCTAAGGAGGAGTTGTTAAATAATTACAATCTTAAAAACGGAATTCCTACTATATTAATTATGGGAGGAGGGCAAGGTTTAGGTCCTATCAAAGAGATTGTAAAATCGTTAGAAAGGGTAAAGGGAGAGATACAAGAGATTGTAGTTACCGGAACAAATAGTAGGCTTTATAATGTATTAAAAAGAAAGATGAGGAGATACAAAAAGAAGATACTCCTCTTTGGCTATACTCATCGTATTAATGAGCTTATGGATTTAGCGGATATAGTAATTAGTAAGCCTGGAGGGATTACTACGGCAGAAGCGCTCTCTAAGAGTAAGCCGATGATTATTATAAGACCTTTACCCGGGCAGGAAGCGAATAATACCGTATATTTAACTTCAGTGGGAGCGGCTATTAAAGTGGATAATCCTAAAGAGGCCTATTTAGCTGTAGATGAGCTTATTAGAAACCCAGATAAGTTATCTAAACTAAGAGAATCCGTAAAAAAAATAGCTAAGCCTAAGGCGAGTATAAATATCGCAGAATTTATTCTAAAGGAAATAAACGCATGATAAGTTATTTTTTTTATAAATTTGCAGAAGCATTGGCATTGTCGTTGCCTTTAAATTTTGGTTACTCAGTAGCTGTTTTTATATCTGCTGGGTATTATATTTTTGCTTTTAGAGACCGTAAAATAGTCACAGAGAACCTACGGGTAATTTTTCCTGAAAAGAGTAAAAAAGAGATATCCTCAATACGATTAAGAGTTTTTTTAAACTTTGCTAGATACCTTGTTGATTTTCTGCGTTTTAAAAAGTTAGATATGGATTATATAAAAAATAAAGTCAATATTAAGGGGATAGAAAATATTAAAGAGGGGCTTAAGGCAGGTAAAGGAGTTATTTTATTAACTGCGCATTTAGGCAACTGGGAACTAGGTGGGGTAGTTGTTTCACAACTGGGGTATTCTTTATTAAGTGTTGCTTTGCCGCATAAATCTAAAAAGGTAGATGAGTTTTTTAATGAGAAGCGGCAAAGTAAGGGGGTAGATATTTTTCCTTTAGGCAGGGCTGCTAAGGCTTGCATTAAGGCCTTAAAGGAGAATCGTTTGATAGCCTTGGTGGGTGATAGGGATTTTTCGGATAAAGGAAGACCCGCTTACTTTTTTGGGAAAATAGCGCTTTTCCCACAAGGAGCCGCAGTGCTTTCTTTGAAAACAGGATCTTTAATAATTCCCGGATTTATGCTTCGTAATAGAGATAATAGTTATGATCTGATTTTTGAAAAACCTTTAGAGTTTCCCCTTGGGGTTAATCGCACTCAAGCTATAGATTTTATTATAAATAAGTGTGCAGGAATATTTGAAAAATACATTAATAAATATCCTGATCAATGGTATATGTTTAGGAGGTTTTGGAGAGAATGAAGGTTTTAGTAGTCATACCTGCTTACAACGAGGCCGAGCATATTTATAATCTGATTAAGGAAGTCAAAAATTACCATCTTAAAATACTGGTCATTGACGACGGATCTTCAGATGATACATACAATATCGCAAAAGGCTTAGAGGTTAATGTGATGCTTAATTTACGGAACCAGGGTAAAGGAGCTTCCTTGATTAAAGGTTTTAGGTATGCCTTAGAGAATGATTTTGAAGCAGTAATAACTATGGATGCAGACGGACAGCATCAGCCTAAAGATTTACCTTTATTTCTTAAAGCAGCCGAGGATAAAGATGTGCATATAGTCATAGGAAACCGTATGCTTAAGGCTAAAGGGATGCCTCTTATCCGGGTAGCGACTAACAAATTTATGTCATGGTTTATCTCCTTTATAGGTAGGCAGTCTATTCCTGATACTCAATGCGGTTTAAGGTTGATTAAGCGAAAAGTTTTAGAAAGGATAGAATTAAAGACGAGTAAGTTTGAGACAGAGTCTGAGATATTGATTAAGGCTTCGCGCATGGGTTTTAAAATAAAGTCTGTTCCTATAAAGAGTATTTATGGGGAAGAGAAGAGCCGGATTAACCCTTTTTCTGATACGTTAAGGTTTTTCCGTTTAATCTACAAATGGAAAAGGCATTAAATTTGATAACCCCTTGGTTTAATGCTCTTCCTAAAGAGGCTTCGGTAATAATTTTAGCAAGCCTGCCTGTCTCTGAGATTAGGGGGGCGATACCTTTGGGGCTTTATCTTGGCATGCCTTTGGTAAAAGTATTTTTTCTTTCGCTTTTAGGAAATACTATTTTTATTGCTCCTGCCCTTTTTTTATTTGAGCCGATTTCAGCATATTTAAGAAAATTTAGAATTTGGGCAAGATTCTTTGAGTGGGTTTTTGAGCGTACTAAAAGAAACGCAAAGCAGGTTTTAAGGTATGAGGCATTAGGGCTTTTTATTCTTGTGGCGATACCTTTGCCTTTGACTGGGGCTTGGACAGGGGTTGTTGCGGCTACTTTATTTAAGATTAAGTTTAGGTATGCTTTTATGTCTATCTTCTTAGGAGTAGTTTTAGCAGGATTGATTGTTTTATTGTTGTGCATTTTAGGGTTGATGGGCTGGAAGGTGGTATTAGGATGATTCAAGTTTATACCGGTAACGGAAAAGGAAAGACAACTGCTGCCCTAGGCCTAGCCTTAAGAGCCTCAGGTGCAGGCTTGAATGTTTATATTGCTCAATTCGCTAAGGGACGACTTTATAGCGAGCTAAAGATTTTAAGGAAGATAAAAAATATTAAGATAGAGCAGTTTGGTAGGAGATGTTTTATAAAGAGTAAACCTCAAAAGATAGACATAGAACTTGCTTCTAAGGGGCTAGAAAGAGCTAAAAAAGCTATCTTGAGTAAAAAATATCGTTTAGTTATACTTGATGAGATAAATATTGCTTTAAATTTAAAATTAGTCCCTTTAAAAGAAGTCTTAGAGATCTTAAAGAGCGCCCCAAAAGAAAAAGAGATAGTCCTTACCGGGCGGTATGCACCTTTACAGATTATTAAAATAGCAGATTTAGTAAGTCTTATAGATGAGCTAAAGCATTATTACAATAAGGGCGTTAAGGCGCGCAGGGGAATAGAATTTTAATCTTGACAACTTAAAAGGTTTGTGCTAACATTGTTTCATTAGAGGAGGCAATTTATGTTTGTTTTAAGTTTGATTTTAGTTGGGATATTATTAAGGTTTATGCCTCATCCGGCAAATTTTACCCCTGTAGCAGCTATAGCTTTATTTTCCGGTGCTTATTTAAAGAGAAGGTATGCTATATTTGTGCCCCTGATTCTTATGGTCTTAAGCGATGTTTTTATCGGTATGCATAATGTCTTGGTATTTACATGGGGTTGTTTTGTTTTATCAGCATTGTTAGGCAGATCCTTGTATAAGCATATAGGTATTCTTTCTGTAGCGGGTATATCGATACTTTCTTCTTTGGTCTTTTATATAGTTACTAATTTTGGTGTTTGGGCTATGGGCTGGTATCCACAAAACCTAAAAGGCCTAATAGATAGTTATATCTTAGCATTGCCTTTTTTACGCGATTTTACAATTTCAACTTTGATTTATTCGGCAGTATTTTTTACTACTTATGAATATATTACCTTAAAAGTAAAAGAAAAGAAGTTAGCAAAGGTTCTTTTGTAATTTTTTAGTTAAAGTTTACGAGCTAAGGGAAGGTTGTGCAAATCAACCACAGTCCCGCTGCTGTAAGAGGGGTACGAAATCTTCCTTAAGTAGTATAAGCCACTGGGTAATCCGGGAAGGCAAAAGGAAGAGATTAGGATGAGTCCTTAAGTCAGAAGACCTAGCCATAAATAAAGTCTATTTTTAAAAAAATTCTAGCCCGCGGACAAGGCTAAGAAGGAAACAGGGATACCCTTAATGCTAAAGGTTAGCGTTAAGGGTTTTTTATTTTTTTAGGTTCGAGAAAGGGAAGAGAGTAGATGAGGGTAGCAAAAGTAGCAGGGGTAGTTTTAATAGGGGTAGTTTTATTAGTAGGTTTTACAAGAGTGTCTTTGGGAGAGAATATTGATTTAGCTCAGAACGCTTTAGTAGAAGATAATGAGGTTAGTTTAGAAAAAATAGTAGTTACTCCTTATCGTTATGCAGAAAGTTTAGCTAATGCTCCGGCTAGCGTTTCTGTAATCAATTCCAATCAAATATCTCAATCGAACGCCTCAACTACGGTGGGACTTCTTTTAGGATTATCAGGTCTTGTAGTCAGAGACTGGGCGGGAAATGGCTCTAAAGCTAGTGTGGATATAAGAGGTTTTGGAGAACAAGCTGCTATGAATGTCTTGGTATTAGTTAATGGTAGAAGAGTTAATGAGGTTGATTTATCAGGGGTTAGCTGGACACAAATTCCTGTGGATCAAATTGAAAGAATCGAAGTATTAAAAGGTGGCTTCGGATCTGTTTTATACGGAGATAATGCTGTTAGCGGCGTAGTTAATATTATTACTAAGAAGGGTTCTGGCAAGGTTGTTTCTGCCGAGTTAATAGGTGAATATGGCAGTTACTATTTGCATAAAGAAGGGGTAAACCTAGGAGGAGAGAAGAATAATCTTAACTATTTTTTAACCTACAGTAATAATTCTACCAAAGGCTATAGGAACAACTCCTACTTTAAGGGTACCAACTTTTCTGTCAACTTAGATTATTTGCTCGAGGCTACCGATACTAATTTGCGTTTTACCCAAGGGTATAGTAAATCTGAGTATGGTTTGCCAGGAGCGCTTTCTAGCTTAGATTTAGCAGCGAATAGCCGTAGATATTCTGCTTATGGTGATGACCACGCTAAGGATGTTGACTACAATTTTGGGGTAGGTTTTGATCAAACCACAGGAAATTTTGGTAAATTTTCATTTGACGTCTCGCTGCGCAGGAGACAAACATTTACAAATTTTATCGGGGCTAATGCCGGATGGAATCCCATAACAAAGTCTCATATTAAAACAGTTGGGTTTAATCCAAGATATATTTTTGATAAAGATATCCTCTCTTTAGGAAATAAGGCAATTGTGGGGATGGATTTCTATAACTATGACTTTAATTCTGATACTTTTGATTTATCGGTAATTAAACAAAGCGATAATTACGTAAGAAAAGTATCTAGGGCTTTATATTTTCAGGATGAGCTTTCTTTAACTCAAAACCTCATTTTTGCCGGAGGGTATCGCTATGAAGATATAAATTATAATTTTAATTATAACGACTATTCTATCTTTTTCCCGAATCCTCCTGTTGATTCTAAGATAAGCTTGAAAGCTACAGCATATAACTTCGGGCTTACCTACAAATATGACCAAGGAAGCGTCTACATTAACCATAGTAAAGGTTTTCGTTCTCCGGCAACTGACGAGTATTTTGTTTGGGGGACATTTAATCCGAATCTTAAACAGCAGGATAGTAAGAACTATGAAATCGGTTTACGTCATAAAGTTTGTGAATTTTTAGATATTAGTGTTTCTGGGTATTTAATGAATTTGAAAAATGAGTTATATTATAATCCTGCTGGAGGACCATTTGGTCTTGGATCAAATGAAAATTACGATAAGACACGACATCAAGGTATTGAATTTGATTTTTCCTCTAAGCTCCCCTGGAGATTTAATTTTTCGGGTAATTATTCTTTTCAGCATGCTGTTTTTAAGGAGGGCGATTATAAAAATAAACATATCCCTATGGTGCCGGATCAAAAATTTAGCGCAAACCTTTCGCATTTTTTTACAGATTTTTTGTCGGCTGGCATAGGATTAAATTATATGACTAGTCGTAGGTTTATAAATGACCAGGCAAACAGGTGGCCTAGCTTAAAGCAGGTTTTTACCGTAGACCTGAAAATATTATTCGAAAGAAATGATTTTAAGGTATCGGTTGGGATAAATAATTTGTTTGATGAAAAATACTATGAATACGGTGTATGCAATGCTACTTCAGGAGCGGTTAATTATTATCCCGCTTTAGGGAGAAACTTTTATATAAAAGTTTCCAAAAAGTTTTAATGCTTGTTCTTGTCCTGTTGAGTCTATGGAGGCGGTTAAAACATAGGTAGGGGGATATAATAATGGCTGCCTCTATCTTGCACTGAATTACCAAACACCATCTGTTTTTAAGAAAGAAGGGATGTTGTTTACTGCCAAAATTTAGCCTGACTAACGGGAGTATTGTATTATTGATTGACTAGAATGGTTGTGTTAAACTAAGGCTATGAAAGACTTTAGGTTGTTACAGGGAGCGATATTAGTTTCATTATCTATGCATGCTCTTATTATATTTGGCGGAAACCTTTTGCCTTACTTTAAGGTTTTAAATGAAGAGAAGCAGATAAAAGTATCTTACATAAAGATAGAGCATAAGCCAAAAAAACTTCCTAATCCGTTAGAAGAAAAGATACCTAAGCGCTCACCACCTCCTTTTATTGATCCAAAAGATATACGTAAAGATAATAATATTCAAAAGCTAAAAGAGTTAAAATTTGATAAACCGGAATTAATAGAGCCTGAGGTAGTAGCTTTAAAAAAGATAATAAAGATGCCTGCGATTGAGCTGGCAAAGATAGACAATCCTTCTTACATAAGTTATTATCAAATAGTAAGAGAAAAAATAAGAAGGTCTGCTTATAGAAATTACGCAAAGAATGAGACCGGAGAGATTTACCTTGTTTTTATTATTACTAATGACGGTCTCCTTAAGCAGGCGCGTTTGGTTGAGGAAAAGTCATCAAAAAGTCCTTACCTTAAAAACGTTGCATTATCTAGCATTAAAGATGCTTCGCCATTCCCTAATTTTCCTAAAGAACTTGATTATGAGGAGCTCTCCTTTAATGTAGCTATATCTTTTGAGCTTGAGTAGTTTTTTTTGTTGGTTTTTCCTTATGTTGACAGAGCTAAAAATCGTGTTATAATAATATACTTAAATAGAGATGAAAGGAGATGATTACATTGCCAGAGGTTGAAGTTAAAAAAGATGAGTCTTTTGAATCAGCCTTGCGTAGGTTTAAGAAGAAGATTGAGCAAGAAGGGATATTAAGAGAAGTAAGAGACCGAAAGTACTACGAAAAACCAAGCGAGCGTAAAAGAAAAAGGTCTAAGGAGAGAGCATAGAACATACTTTACCTTATAACTTCTTTTTAAGGGTTTTAGGCATTTATCTATGATTCGTAATCCTGTTTTCTCAGGCGTATTTTATCCTTCTTCAGCTCTTAAAATAAAGAGTATCCTGAAAGGATTTTTGCCTAAAGTAGAGGTTGCCAAGACAGAAGCCATAGGTTGTATTTTACCTCATGCAGGGTATATTTACTCAGGTAAGGTAGCCGCCTTAACTCTCTCTCAGATAGATATACCTGAAAGGGTAGTTCTTTTTGGTCCTAATCATACCGGATTAGGTGCTCCTTTTAGTTTAATGCCTAAAGGGGTTTGGGGTAGCCCTTTAGGAGATATAAGGATTGATAGCGATTTAGCCGAGCTTATTTTGCGTTATTCAAGGCATATTAAAGAAGATTATCTTGCCCATGCTAAAGAGCATTCGTTAGAAGTAGAGCTACCCGTTATCCAGTATTTTAAAAATGATTTTGAGATTGTTCCAATAGCCTTCTTGTCAGATAATTTGGACATTTTAATTGAAGAGGGGGTTAATATTGCTAAGGCTATTAAGGATTATTCTGCTTATAGAGTGCTTTTAGTAGCTAGTTCTGATATGACTCATTATGAGCCTGAGGCAAAGGTAAAAGACAAAGATAATCAGGCGATAGAAGCAATCCTTTCTTTAGATGAAAAAAAACTTATGGAACGCGTTGCCTCTTTTAATATAACCATGTGTGGGTATGCCCCGGTGATAGCTATGTTATCCTGCGTTAAAGAATTAGGAGCGTCAAAGGGTAAGTTGGTTGCATATCAGACAAGCGCAGAGACAAGCAATGATAAGTCAAGCGTAGTCGGATACGCAGGAATAATACTAAACTGATGGACGGACAAAAAAAAGATTTTATCCCCCCTAACCCGGATTTTAGCTTTTTTATTACTACTATTTCTATACAGGCTTCTATTGCTTTAGGTAAAATAGCAAATCCTGCTACACAAAAGATAGAAGAAGACTTATCTCAAGCAAAGTTTCTTATAGATACCTTAGGGATGTTAGAAGGCAAGACCAAGGGTAATTTAGACGCAAACGAATCTAAGCTTTTAGAAAACCTGCTTTATGAATTAAGAAGCGCCTATCTTTTAAAGGCTAAGGGCAAGGAAGGAAAGAATGATTGACCAGGAGCTTTTAAATATTTTAGCCTGCCCTTTGTGCAAGGGGGATGTATTTTTAAAAGACGATAAAATAACCTGTAAGTCTTGCGAAAAAAATATCCTCTTAAAGACGGGGTGCCGGTTATGATTATAGAGGAAGCCGAAGATTAACCATGAAACGGATATTAGTTATACACGGGCCTAATTTAAATTTATTAGGCAAAAGAGAGCCTAAGGTATATGGTAAGATAACCCTTAAAGAGATTAACCAAGGGTTAATGAAGATAGCTAAAAAACGTAAGGCCTCTTTAATCATTAAGCAGTCTAATCATGAAGGGCAGATAGTAGAGATAATCAATAAGGCCATGGGTAAATTTGATGCCCTTTTGATTAACCCCGCAGCTTATACGCATACTAGTGTTGCTATAAGAGATGCAATAGCTGCCACAGGACTTTTCACAGTAGAGGTCCACCTCTCTAATATTTATTCTCGCGAGGAATTTCGCCATAAATCCCTCATTAGCCCGGTAGCCAACGGGACTATTTTAGGTTTTGGCGCTAAAAGTTATTATTTGGGATTAGAGGCAATTTTAGAATTAATTTGACTTAATGAATACTAGGGCCCGAGTTTTTCAAAAAAGGCTTTCTAACAACAACTTAGATGGGTTTATCTTTTCTTCCGCGCAAAATCTATCCTACCTGACTGGAGTTTTTAATTCTGATGCTTATGCCCTTATTTCTAAGCGCGCAGTAACTTATTTTACTGATCCAAGGTTTAAAGATAGTTCAAAAAAGATACTTAAAGGGTTGGCTGCTTTGAAAATTTTCCATGGCTCTGTATTTACTCAGCTTGCGCAAACAATTATAAAACAGAGGTTAAAGAGGGTAGGTTTTGAAGAGAGGCACTTGCCTTTTGCCGAGTATAAGAAAATAAAATCTCTACTTAAAGGGAGAACTCTTCTTATACCCACTTATGGGGTTGTAGAGGGACTAAGGGAGGTCAAAACCCTTGAAGAGATATCAAAGATTAGAAGAGCGCTTACAATTACTGCTTCTGCAGTTAATTTCATTAAAGATTTTTTGCAACCGGGCCTTAAAGAGTTAGAGATAGCCGCTGAATTAGAACGTTTTATAAGGTATCAGGGAGCTAGTGATTCTTCATTTGACACTATTGTTGCTATAGGGAATAATTCTGCTTATCCTCATCATAAACCTACCTTAAGAGAGTTAAAAAATAACGAAATTCTTCTTGTTGATATGGGGGTAGATTATCTTGGTTATAAATCCGACTTGACAAGGGCCTTCTTTTTGGGTAAAATTAATACCCTTGTCTTAAAAATTTACAATATTGTAAAGGAGGCCCAGAGATTAGCAATCAAAGAGATAAGGCCGGGGAAGAGTTGTGCTCAGATAGATGCCGTTGCTCGTAACTATATAGCCTCTAAGGGTTATGCAAAAAATTTTACCCATAGCTTAGGCCATGGGATTGGCCTAAATGTGCACGAGTCTCCTCATATAACCTGTGGGAACAATGAGATTTTAAGGGAGGGAATGGTTTTTACCGTAGAGCCGGCTATTTATCTACCCGGTAAATTTGGAGTACGTATTGAAGATATGGTTTTAGTGATTAAAAATGGATGCGAGGTTTTAAGTGGCTCTATCAATAAATGAGATAAAATCAGGGGTTACTATTCTTGTTGACGGTGGGGTTTTTGTTGTTGTTGATGCTCAGCATGTTAAGCCGGGGAAAGGGACTGCTTTTGTGCGCGCTAAACTTAAAAATATGAGAAATGCTTCTATTTTAGATAAAACCTTTCGTGGCGATGAAAAGATCGAACCGGCTTATGTGGAGGAGCGTAAGCTTCAGTACCAATATGCCTCAGGTCACCTATTCCATTTTATGGACCAGGATAACTTTGAGGAGATAGCTGTTTCTCAAGAAGCATTGGGAGAAAAAAGAATATTCCTCAAAGATAACCTTGAGGTTTTAGGACACTTTTATAAAGACGATATTCTTTCTATTAACCTGCCTAACTTTATTGAATTTGAGGTTACTCATACTGAGCCGGGGATAAAAGGGGATACGGCTAAAAGCGGCACTAAGCCTGCGCAGGTAGAGACAGGCGCAACTATTCAGGTCCCGCTTTTTATTAATATCGGGGATAGGATAAAAGTTGATACCCGTAGTGCTGAATACGTTGAAAGGGTTAATTAAGAAGAGGGAAGGAACCTATGAATATAAAAGAGATTAAAGAGATGGTTAATCTTATGAACGATAACAACTTAATGGAGCTTGAAATTGAGAAGGATGGCATGCGCATCCGCCTTAAAAAAACTCCTGCTGGGGTAGAGGCTCTTTCAATGCCTATTATGACAGAGAGAGAAAAATATGTTAAGGTTCCTGTAAGTCAGCCTAAAGAGCTTCCCAAGGAACAGAGTAGTAAATCTATAGAGATAAAATCTCCTATGGTTGGGACATTTTATCGCGCTCCTAGCCCTGAATCTGCGCCTTTTGTAGAGATTGGACAGAAGGTAGAGCCTGGGCAGGTTCTTTGTATAATAGAAGCAATGAAACTTATGAACGAGATTAAAGCAGAGGTAAGAGGGAAGATACTTGAGATATTAGTTGACAACGCTGAGCCTATTGAATTCGGCCAACCGATATTTTTAATAGAACCTCTATAAAGGATGTTTTCTAAGATACTTATTGCAAACCGGGGCGAAATAGCCTTAAGGATTATACGGGCTTGCCGTGAATTGGGGATACGCACAGTAGCGGTTTATTCTCAGGCTGATCGCGATTCTTTGCATGTCCGTTTTGCAGATGAGGCTGTTTGCATAGGTAGTGCTCCTTCCTCTGGTAGTTATCTTAATATCCCCGCTATTATCAGCGCAGCTGAAATTACTGATGTAGAGGCTATACACCCGGGATACGGGTTTTTAGCGGAGAATCCTCATTTTGCCGAGATATGCGAATCTTGCAAGATAACTTTTATTGGTCCTACTCCTCAAAATATTAGATTGATGGGGGATAAGATGGCTGCGCGTTCTTCTATGCATAAGGCAGGGTTACCGATAGTTCCCGGTAGCGCTGCAGCAATAAAAAATAAAGAGGAGGCATTAAAGACAGCCAAATCAATAGGCTATCCTGTAATCATTAAGGCTGCTGCCGGAGGAGGGGGTAAGGGGATGCGTATATGCCATAATGATCTTACCCTTATTTCAAGCATCATGACTGCGCAGTCAGAAGCAGAAGCAAATTTTGGGAATTCAAATGTATATATAGAAAAGTATATTGAGAAACCCCGTCATATAGAGGTTCAGATTATAGCCGATAGGTTAGGGAATATATTACAGTTAGGAGAAAGGGATTGTAGTATTCAAAGAAGGCATCAAAAGCTCCTTGAAGAATCTCCCTCTTCAGTTGTAGATACTAAGATGCGTAAAAAGCTCGGAGAATTAGTAGTAAAAGGGATGAAGTCAGTAAATTATTTAAGTTGTGGGACGATAGAGTTTTTGTTGGACACAAAAACAAGCAAGTTTTATTTTATGGAGATGAATACCCGTATCCAGGTAGAACATCCTGTAACAGAGATGGTTACAGGGATAGATTTGATTAAAGAGCAGTTACAGGTAGCCGCAGGAGAGAAGCTTAAAATTCGTCAAGAGGATATTCAGATTAAAGGCGCAGCTATAGAATGCAGGATTAATGCTGAAGATCCGGAAGCAGGGTTTATGCCTTCTCCTGGAAAGATTAATGATTTAGTCTTGCCTGGAGGGCCTAATGTCCGGGTAGATACGCATTTATACGCAGGATACGAGGTTCCCCCTTATTATGATTCATTATTGGCTAAGCTTATAGTATGTGGGAATAACCGTAATGAAGCGATAAAGGGCATGTCGCGTGCTTTAAGCGAGTTTGTTATTTCACCGATAAAAACAACAATACCTTTTCATCTAAAACTTATGGAGAATCCTTTATTTTTAAAAGGCGATATATCCACGCATTTTATACAGGATATGCTTAAGGATGAACTTAAGGGAGGCTAGAAGATTGACACAGGAAGAGACGCGTACGGAATTAGGCTTGATTAGAATACATGAAAATGTGATTGCTTCTGTTGCTTCTATTGCAGCGGTGGAGACCCCTGGGGTAAAGTCCGTAGATAAAAGCCTAAGGGCTAGAGTTGTAGAAATTTTGGGCAGAAAAGGTAACTTAGGAGTTAACGTTAAGATTGGCAGGAGTCAGGAGGTTAGCATAGAGATACCTTTAATAATAAAATACGGTTTTAATATTCCTGAGGTAGCAGGAATGGTACAGGATAGTGTCCGGCAGGCTTTAGAGAAGATGACTAACTTGTTAATTAAGGATATAAATGTTAATGTAACCGGTATAGAAAGGGGCTAATTATGAGGATATTTACTGTTCTAGGGGTACTATTTTATGCAACGGTTATAATTTTAACAGGTATAGTTTTAATATCCTTTTCTTTTAATCTCTTATTGCCGCAGGATATAAATCAAGCGCTCTTTCATATCCAAGAGAGCGTTAATACCCGCATGATTACTGGTTTATCCGGATTGCTTTTAATTTTAATAAGCTTTTCTTTTGCCCAGTTGATTCTTGGGCGCCTTCAGCGTGAGAAGACGATAGCTTTTAGCACTTCTTCAGGAGAAGTGACTATAGCCCTTTCTGCGGTTGAGGATTTAATACGTAGGCTTACAACTGCTATACCGGAGATAAAAGAGCTTAGGCCTGATGTAATCGCCAGTAAAAAAGGAATAATTGTTGATTTAAGGGTTATATTAAAAAGAGAGGTTAATATTCCGGAATTAACTTCACACTTACAAGAGATAACAAGGGGAAGGATTCAAGAGATTTTAGGCATAGAAGAGCAGATTATTGTTAAGATTCATGTGGCTAAGATAGTAGCATCGGAAGAAAAGAAGAAGAAGGACTGGGAGAAAGAGGGGTTAACAGCTCCTTTTACCGGTTACGAGAGAGTTTAACTATCAATTAAAAGGAGAAGATGAAAATGGAGAGGATAGGTATTTTAACCGGAGGAGGAGATTGTCCAGGGTTAAATCCGGTAATAAGAGCAGCAGTAAGAAAAGGTTTGTTAGAAGGTTTTGAGTTTGTAGGGATTAAAGATGGGTGGAAGGGGTTGGTAGAGAATATTGCTACTCCGTTAAATATAGATACCGTTTCGGGTATTCTTAATAAAGGCGGAACTATACTAGGGACCTCACGTACTAATCCTTACAAGAAAGAGGGTTTAGTAGAAAAGGTAAGGGAAAATTTCAAAAAAATGGGTCTTTATGCTTTAATAGCAATTGGAGGAGAAGATACTTTAGGTGTGGCTTCAAAGCTTTTTGATGATGGATTAACTAATGTAGTTGGGGTCCCCAAGACTATAGATAACGACCTCTCTGCCACAGATTATACCTTTGGCTTTGATACGGCTTTAAATATAGCTACAGAAGCGATAGATAGGTTGCATACAACTGCTGAGAGCCATCATCGTGTTATAGTTGTTGAGGTAATGGGTAGGCATGCAGGCTGGATTGCGGTTGAAGCAGGGATAGCCGGAGGAGCTGATGTAACGTTAATCCCGGAGATTCCGATTGATTTAAATGAGGTTTGTGAGGTAATAACTAAGAGGCGTTCTAGGGGAAAGTATTTTAGCATAGTAGTAGTGGCTGAGGGGGCGCAATTTAAAGAAAAAGGGATGGTGCTTCAGAAGCAAGAATTAGATGCTTTTGGCCATGTGCGGCTTGGTGGAATAGGGGATATTTTAGCTAAAGAGATAGAAAAAAAGACTGGTTTTGAAACAAGGGTTGCAGTCTTAGGACATCTTCAAAGGGGAGGCTCTCCTACTGCTTTTGACCGAGTCCTCGGGACAAGGTTAGGGGTAAAGGCAGTAGAGATGATTAAGGATAAGAAATTTGGGAGGATGGCAGCTTTGCAAGGGGTTAGCATAGTGGATGTGTCCTTAAAGGAAGCGGTAAAAAAATTAAAAACTGTGGACCTTGAATTGTATAATGTTGCTAAAGTTTTTTCAGGGTAAAGGGAGTAAGATGCGTAGGGTAGTAGAAGATGCTATATTAGAAAGCGTAAGGGTCAAAGAAGAACTTATTAAAGTCAATATAGGGGATATTATTAAAATAGCTAATGAAATATTATCTTCTATTAAAAAAGGTGGGAAGTTAATTATCTTTGGCAATGGTGGTTCAGCAAGCGATGCCCAGCATATTGCCGCGGAATTGGTAGGTAGGTTTAAAAAAGATCGCCCTGCTTTACCAGCTATAGCCATTACTGTAAATACATCAATAATAACGGCATTGGCTAATGATTTTGGTTATGAGACTGTATTTGCAAGGCAGATTGAAGCGCTGGCCAAAAAACCAGATATAGTATTAGGTATATCTACTAGTGGAAAAGCTAAAAATGTCTCCTTAGGATTAAGGGAAGCAAAAAAAATGGGTCTTTATACAATAGTTCTAACCGGTTGCGACGGAGGAGAGGTTAAAAATAACGCGGATATTTCCTTGATCGTGCCTTCTTATGATACTCCTCGGATACAGGAGTGTCATATTTTAATCGGACATATTATTTGTGAATTAGTAGAAAAGCTTGGCGTATGTTGAAAGATAAAATAAAGAGTTTAAGTGCCCTTAAGAAAAAAATTCTAAAATTTAAAAAGAAAGGCAAAAGGATAGTTTTCACTAATGGTTGTTTTGACCTTCTTCATTATGGGCATGCTAAGTATCTTGAGGATGCTAAAGCCAAAGGGGATATTCTTATAGTGGGGGTTAATAGCGATTCTTCGGTAAGAAGGATTAAGGGTAGCTTACGTCCTATAGTAGGAGAGGGTTATCGTTTAAAGTTAGTCGCTGCTTTAGAGAGCGTTGATTTTGTTTTAAAATTTAACGAAGATACCCCCTTAAATATTATAAAAAAGATAGAGCCGGATATTTTAGTTAAAGGCTCTGATTGGAGTAAAGAGAAGATAGTTGGGAATAATTTTGTCTTAAGTCGTGGCGGAAGGGTTGCAAGGGTAAAGTTCTGTAAAGGGCTTTCTACGACCAATCTTATAAATAAAATTGTTAAAACAAAAAATCATTAACCGTATTATTGACGCTAATATTAATCGCGCTAAAGAGGGCTTACGTGTTTGTGAGGAGGTTTGTAGGTTTGCTTTAGAGAACAAAAACTCCACTATTCTTTTTAAGAAGATTAGGCATAAATTAACTCGCCTGGTAAGAGAGCTTGATCTTAGGGTTAATTTTATAAGAAACCGCGATAGCCTTAAAGATACCGGTAAAAGGATTAAAGGGGATGAGTTAAAGAGATTGGGGATAATGGATATATTTATGGCTAATATCCAAAGAGTAAAAGAATCAGTAAGGGTATTAGAGGAGTTTACTAAGTTATCTAACGTTAGGGTGTCAATAAAATTTAAGAATCTTCGTTATTCAATTTATGAGGTAGAAAAACAGGTTTTAACTAAAATGGTAAAATGGCCCAATTAGAAGAAGCAAAGAATAATAAAATTAATTCAACCTTGTGTAGGATAGCAAAAAAAGAAGGGTTGCCTTCTTCAATGCTACTTAAAAATATTAAGTCAGGCAGGACGGTTATCTTAAAGAATAATTCGCGCTTTCTTAAAAATCCTTGTGCAGTAGGCAAGGGTGTTTTAACTAAGATTAATGCTAATATCGGTACCTCTACCGATAAATGCAATATTAAAAATGAGTTAAAAAAAATAGATATCTGTATAAAATATGGGGCGGATACTATTATGGATTTAAGCGTGGGTGGCAATATAAAGAGGATGCGCGCTGAGGTCCTTGGCTATTCGCCTATTCCTGTAGGCACTGTCCCTGTCTATGAATTAGCGGTGAATGCTCAAAAAAGAGGCAATTTACTAAAATTTGATTATATAGATATGTTGGAGGTTCTTGAATCTCAAGCTAAAGAAGGGGTTGATTTCTTTACAATACACGCGGGAGTAACAAAAAAAAGTATAAGCGCTCTTAAGAAGAGTAGGAGAATTTTAAATATAGTCTCAAGGGGTGGGGCGATATTAGCTAGTTGGGTTAAGAAGTATAAAAAAGAGAATCCGTTTTTTGAGCATTTTGATAAGATATTGGATATAGCTTATAAGTATGATGTGGTGTTGAGTTTAGGAGACGGGATGCGCCCTGGTTCTATACTTGATGCAAACGATAGCGCTCAATTTACCGAACTTAAAATTTTAGGGGAATTAGCACTTAAGGCAAGAAGAAGAAGCGTTCAGGTTATGATAGAAGGCCCCGGGCATGTTCCGCTAAACCTTATTAAAAAGAATATAGAGATGCAAAAAAAATTTTGTTACGGAGCGCCTTTTTATGTATTAGGACCTCTGGTTACGGATATTGCAAGTGGTTATGACCATATAAATGCTTCTATAGGAGGGGCTATTGCTGCAGCTTTTGGCGCTGATTTTCTTTGTTATGTTACCCCGGCTGAGCATTTAAGGCACCCCTCTTTATCCGATGTGAAGGAGGGGGTGATAGCTTCTAAGATAGCAGCGCATGCGGCGGATATAGTTAAAAAAAATAAAAGGGCAATTAATCTTGATAGGCAGATCTCTCTTTCTAGAAGAGCTCGTAATTGGGTTAATCAGATCAAATTATCTATAGACCCTGATAAGGCTAAAGAATACAGGTCTTCTTCTAAGCCGTTAGATAATGAGGTATGCACTATGTGCGGGGGGTATTGTCCGGTTAAGCTTGCGGGCGTAGTTCATCGGTAGAACACCAGCTTCCCAAGCTGGATAGGGCGGTTCGATTCCGCTCGCCCGCTTTATAAAGTTATGTTTATTAAAAGAAAGGTATTTTTCTTTACTCCTTTATTAGTATTACCTATTCTTTATATTTTAGGATGTTCTACAACGCCGAATATCTATCCTCCTTCGCAACTACCAATTTTAGATTCTTCTGGTATTTACCATACGGTGACTAAGGGGCAAACCCTTTGGGGAATATCTAAACAATATGGGGTAGATTTAGAGCAATTAACCAAGATAAACCGAATTTTAGATAATAGGTCTATTGAGGTAGGGCAGAAGATTTTTATTCCGGATAAGCTAAGAGATAAGGTGCTAGAGCATCAATATAGCGTAGGGGATGATTTTATCTGGCCGGTTAAAGGAAGGGTGGTTTGTCCTTTTGGCGCTACTTTTAAGAATATGGTTAATAAAGGTTTAATTTTAACTCCCTATGATAGCGGTGATGTTTTAGCTTCTCGTTCAGGGAGGGTTGTCTTTTTAGGCAAAAAATTCGCCGGGTTAGAGGCGACTCTAATCATAGACCACGCAGACGGATTCTTTACTGTTTATGGAGTAAATTCTGATATATTTGTTAAGCCAGGAGAGATGGTTAAGCGGGGGACAGTTATAAGTCGTATTTCTACCTCAGGTAAGAATGCTTATCTTCATTTTGAAATAAGGAAGGGGCAGACTCCCCAAAACCCTACATTTTATCTATCATGAGTAAGAATAATTTTTTTGGACGTCAAGCACAGTTAGAGTTATTGAATAAGCGTGTTAGCGGACTTAAAGATAATTACCGCCAGAATATAGCTATAATAGGAGATGAATTAGTTGGGAAAACTTCCTTAATTTTTAAATTCATAGAGACTTTTCATGATAACCAAATTCTGACTCTTTTTATTGATACCCGTATTGAGTCTGTAGAGATTTTTTCAAAAAGGTTTATCGGCGTGTTGCTTTATAACTTTTTAAGTAATAGCGGCTTGATATTAAAGGAGGATTTGGATTTTCTTATTAATAGGTCTTTGCGTTATATCCCCAAAACAACAGAGAAAATAAAGTCTATCTTAAGCAACTTATCTAAGAGAAAAACTTCTGGGATATTTCCTGAGCTTATTTTTTTATGTGAGAGCCTTTATCAGGAGACAGGCAAATCATCAGTAATTATTTTTGATGAATTCCATAATTTAGAGCTTTTAGGCTTTAAAAATTTTTATAAAGATTGGTCAAAGGCCTTAGTCTCTAACAAACATACTATGTTTATTATTATCAGTTCTTTAAAGTTTAAAGCCAAAGAGATACTCTCTAAGGGGCTCTCTTTGCTTTTTGGGAATTTTGAGATTATTACCATTGAGCCTTTTGATACAAGGGTGAGTATGGAGTATTTAAACTTACGTCTTAAGGATTTGGATATCTCTTTGCCTTCCAAGGAATTTATCATACATTTTACTGGTGGGTATCCGATGTATATTGATATTATCTGCGATTCGCTTCTAGCTAAAAAAGACTCTCTCCTTCCTGAGCTTTTAGAGGATATATTATTTGCTACTTCAGGGGTTTTAAACCAACGTTTTGTTAATTATTTAAAGCGCTTTGATAAACGCCCTTCAGGTAACGATAGTATAAATATCCTTCATCTTATATCTAGCGGTAGGAATAAACTAAAAGAATTGGTGCATATATTACGTAGGAAGAAGAGTGAGATTAACCTTATGATTACCCGGTTATTAGAGCTAGACATTATTACTCGCAGTGGGGATTTCCTGCAGATTAATGACCGTGTTTTTAGTTTTTGGTTAAAGTTTGTTTATCAAGAAAAGCTTAACTCTTTAACCTTTGATGCAAAAAATCAAAAGGCGAGGTTTCGTGATCAGATAGAAGCTATGATTCAGGAATTTACGCTTATCTCTCAAAAAACGCTTATGGAGAGGATGAATGATTTATTTAGGCTTTTTGAAGATGAAATTTTACAAATAGAAAAAAAGAAGATAAGGTTGAATCATTTTCGGGAGATAAAGCCTTTAGAGTTTAAAGGCAATGCGCTTAAAAAAGGCTTGATTGGGCGTTCTGCTCAATCTCTCTGGATAGTGGCAGTTAAAGCCAAAAGCCTAAAAGAAGAAGATATAA
The DNA here is from genome assembly GCA_964542785.1 of uncultured Planctomycetales bacterium. GTDB lineage: Bacteria > Omnitrophota > Gorgyraeia > Gygaellales > Profunditerraquicolaceae > Sherwoodlollariibacterium. Next base: position 547,898 of record CAZIUK010000001.1, on the reverse strand, counting down.
TTGAGTTTTCCAAAGAGTGCAGAAAATATAGGCATAAGCAGCAAAGAAAGGTAATTATTACTTTAGATGATATAGATGCAAATACAAGATTAAGGGCGATGGAAGAGAAGGTTTGGGCTTGGGATATTAATAATCTAAATTACCTCTTTGATCTTTATTCAAGGCCTAGGGTTATACCATGAAGATAGTTGCGATATCAGATACTCATATTTGCGGTGAGATTAAAGAGTTTCCTGGGAGCTTGCTTGATGATATAAAGAGCGCTGATTTAGTTATACATACAGGCGATTTTACAGAGGTTGAATGCTTCCAAAGCCTAAAAATCCTAGCTAAAGATTTTCGGGCTGTGCATGGGAATATGGATTCCGAAGAATTAAAGAAAAAGCTTCCCGCAAAGAGCCTTTTTAATGTAGGTGGGTATAAGATTGCGATTACTCATGGCAGTGGCGCGCCTGTTAATATAATCTCTGTATTAAATGACGCCTTTAAGGTAGAGGAGCTTGATATTATTATTTTCGGGCATACCCATATGGCTCTTAATAAAAAAATAAATAATACCCTCTATTTTAACCCTGGATCTCTCTTTGATAGATTTTACTCTAAGTTTAATTCCTATGGGATAATTGAGATCAATGGAGATATTAAGGCAAGAATAGTAAAAATTAATAATGTATAGAAAAAAAATGATAAATAAGGATAGAGGTTCTCTTGCCCTATATGCTATGAGTAGCTCAGAAAGCAAAGGGAGGGTTTATCCTGAGGTAGAGCATCCTTATCGCTCCTGCTACCAGCGTGATCGGGATCGGATAATACATTCAGCGGCCTTTAGAAGGCTGGAATATAAAACTCAGGTTTTTGTTAATCACGAAGGAGATTATTACCGAACACGTTTAACCCATACATTAGAGGTATCTCAAATTGCTCGGACAATAGCTTCAGCTTTATGCCTTAATTCAGATTTAACAGAGGCTATTGCGTTAGCCCATGATTTAGGACATACTGCTTTTGGGCATTCAGGAGAAGAAGCCCTTAATGAGCTTATGTTTAAAGAAGGTGGGTTTAATCATAATGCGCATGGCTTAAGGATAGTTGATTACCTTGAAGAGAGATACCCTCATTTCCCGGGGCTGAATCTTACTTGGGAAGTAAGAGAAGGGATAATAAAGCACTCTACCTTATTTGATGTTGCAGGTAAGGTGAAAGAATTTGCTAAGTTTCCTTCTTCAAGTCTTGAAGCTCAGGTAGTTGATATTGCCGATGAGATAGCCTATGATAACCATGATCTTGATGATGGGTTAGCTTCAGGATTAATAGTAGAATCTGATTTATTAAAGATAGATATATGGAGAGACATAGACAAGAGGATATCTAAAGAATACGGGAATATCTCGTCCATTAAAAAAAGATACCTTATTATACGTTCGCTTATTGATTTGCAGGTTACTGATTTAATTAAAGAGACAGAGAAGAATATACTTTTATTAAAACCTACTAACTGCGATAGCGTAAGAAGGTTAAACAAAAAAGTGGTTACTTTTAGCAACAATATGTTAAAATTAAGGGTGCCTTTGAAGGATTTTCTTTTGAATCGGCTTTATCATCATTTTCGCGTAGTGCGTATGAGTATTAAGGCAAAACGCTTCATACAGGAACTTTTTAAAGTTTACCTAAAAAATCCTAAGCAGTTGCCTTTGGATATACAAGAAAGGGTAGCTAAGGATGGGACGAAGAGGGCAGTATGTGATTACATTGCTGCAATGACAGATAGGTATGCCTTAGATGAATACAAAAAACTATTTACCCCCTACGAAGCGGTATAAGATATTAGTATCTTCTATACACGCTATTTACAGGTTGATTAATTCTACCTATGACTTAAAAGATTTAGTCGGTAGGCTAACAAAGTTGTTCGCCCAGATATTAAATTCTGATTACTGCATGATTGCATTATTGGATGCAACAAAGAAGTATTCTGTTTTAAGGTCTTCTATTAGTAATAAGCGCCGTTTTATTAACGATAAAAAAAATAAAATTACTGATAGGGTAGAAAAAAGGATACTTAAAAACAGTTCGGTTATAAGAAGGCCTAATTTAATTGCCGCTCCCTTAATATCCGATGATCTTATAGGCTTAATTATTGTAAGACGTTTTAAAAATCAGTCCCCTTTTGAGAAGTTTGATCAAGATATACTGCTTACTTCTGTAGAACAATCTATAACCGGAATTAAAAATCTACAACTTTATGAAGAGCAGCAAAGAATAGTTTTAGGGAGCGTTAAGTCTTTGGTAACTCTTTTAGATACAAGGGTTCCTAATGAATATACGCACTCTCCTTATTTTAGCCGTTTAGTAGTTGCTATAGGTAATGAGCTTCGCTTGGATGAAAAACAAATACAGAGTTTAAAGTATGCTAGTTTTCTTCATGATGCAGGTAAGGCCGATATACCTCTGGAGATACTTACAAAAACTACTAAGCTTACCTCTAAAGAGTATAATATAATTAAAAAACATCCTATCAAGGGAGCACAGATATTAAGGCCCTTGCAGATATTAAAGCCTGTTATTCCTATTATTATGCATCACCATGAAAGATACGATGGGACAGGATACCCTTCTGGACTTAAAAAGGGCCAGATACCTGAGGGCGCGCGTATCATGGCTGTTGCTGATGCCTTTGAAGCAATGGTTTACGGTAGGCCTTATCGTGAAAGAAAGAATATAGATTCTGCTATAAGAGAGATACGTAAAAAAAGCGGTACTCAATTTGACCCTAAAGTAGTAGAGGCCTTCCTTAGGGTTATAAAGAAATTCAATACGAAGGTTTATACTAACTAGATTAAGATATGGACGAGAAATACCAGGATCAATTAGAACTCTTTTCAGATTCAACTGAAAAACAAAAATCTTCTTATAGAAAGCCTAATTTAAAGCGTAATTATACAAATATTTGGAACTATGAAAGGGCTATACTTATTTTTATTGTTTTAATGGTAATAGCTATAGTTGCCTTTTCTTTAGGAGTTAAAAAGGGCAGGAATTTGCGAGTAGTTACTGTAGAAAAATCTCCCTTGGTATATCCTAAGGAAGAAGAGGAGGTATCTTTTGTCCCTGAAGAGACTGTTAAAGAGGAATTAACCTTTGATATTCCCTCTAAAGAGGATTATACTATACAGGTAGCGAGTTTTAAAACAACCTCTAATGCTAAAAGAGAAGCGAAATTATTAAAACAAAGAGGTTATGGTTCTACTATTATTAACAAAGGAAAACATATTATTTTATGTGTAGGCAATCTTTCTAATAAGGAAGAAGCGCAGGCCTTGTTGTTAGAGTTAAGGAGATATTATAAAGATTGCTTTATAAGGAGGTTATAAAGATGTCTATACACCCGTCATTGGCAGTAGCTGAAAAAGATAAGAAACAAAGATCCGTATTAAAACGCAGCGAACGGATTAGGGCGATGATTGATAAGGGCAACTGGAAAGAGGGGGATAAGGTCTATGGGTTGCCTAAACTTAAAACAGTAAGGATTAAAATCAAGAAAGAAAAGTCTGCTAAAGCCGAGGCAGCCGCTCTAAAAGGAGTTTCTGCCGAGGCAGCCGCTGAAACAAAGAGTAAATAAATAGTAGGTTTCTTAAGCTTCGTCTCTATGCGTATTATTAAATTAAACCTTAAAAAAAAATCCTACAATATTCTCATCGGTATAAAAATACTGCCTTTATTGGGGCATTTTCTTAACCGTATTAAAATAGGCAGGGATGCTTATATCGTTACCAATAGCCGCATTAAAAAACTTTATGGCAATCTAATTGCTGAAAGCTTAAAAAGCAGTAATCTTAATTTTGTATTCAAGATAGTCCCTGACGCAGAAGAGGCAAAAGATATAAATGTTGTTGCTTCTTTGATTAAAGATTTGGCTAAATTTGACTTTAAGAGAAAGCCCTTTATCATTGCTTTAGGAGGAGGGGTTATCGGGGATTTAAGCGGATTTGTTGCTTCTGTTTATAAAAGAGGGATACCTTATATTCAGGTTCCGACTACTTTATTAGCTCAGGTAGATTCTGCTATCGGGGGAAAAACTGCCATAGATTTAAGAGAGGGGAAGAATTTAGTCGGGGCATTTTATCAGCCTAAAATGGTTTTAAGCGATGTATCCTGCCTTACAACCTTAAGCAAGAAAGATATTAAAAGTGGCTTAGCGGAAGTGATAAAATATGGGCTGATTAAGGATAGTGGGTTGTTTGTTTATTTAGAGAAAAACTATAAAAAGATAATCAATCTAAACAAGCTTTCTTTGGAATATATAGTTAACTCTTGTGCAAGGATAAAAGCTATGGTTGTCTCTTCTGATGAAAGGGAGGAGAAAGGGATACGCACTATATTAAACTTTGGGCATACCATAGGCCATGCTATTGAGGCGGCCTTGGGTTTTAAGGGCTATACCCATGGGGAGGCGATAGCTTTAGGGATGCTTGTCTCGCTTAGGATAAGCGTTGAACTTAAGCTTATAGGCGAGGAGGTGCTTAAAAGGGTAGAGTTATTGATTAAGAATATCGGTTTGCCGGTAAAGATAGAAGGAGTGCCTTTAAATAGCATCCTAAAAAAACATTATCACGATAAGAAGTTTTGCGGTAAAGCCAATAAATTTGTTCTCTTGTCTAAATTAGGCAGGGTAAAAATAGTTAATAACCTTCCTCTTGAGATTATACGTTCTGCTGTTAGGGATAGGGTTTATCTTTAATGCGAAGAATTAAGCAGGGTAATTACTTTTCCCTCAAAGTCTAAAGATACTTTCTCTAAGTTTATCTCTTTTACCTTTGCATTCTGTATGGTATCACCGGGTTTAACTACCTTGTTATTGATTAAGGCATAGCTTTCACTGCCTTGGAAATATATCCCATTTAATGTTAATTCAGGTTCTGGGGGTTCTTTTATAAGAGGGGATTCTTCTATTTTATCTTGAGGAGTAATTTCTGCAGTTGGCTCTATTGCTATGGATTTAGGGGTTGTAGAAAGTTGTGCTGTTTTAGAATTCTTAACTATTTGTATAATAGTTTTTGTTATAAATACTAACGATAAAAGAATGAGGGTAAATACAAGTAAGGGGTTTGGTTTTTTGATTTCAGGTTTTTTTGTAAGTTTAGGGTTATCCTGTTGGTTATTGGGATGACTTATATTTTTTTCTAATTTTTTTAAGGCATCATAAATTATACTCAAATTTTACCTCCTATCGCATAACTATCCAGTTCTTCAAGACACCTGTTGATTATATCCCGATCTATGCTTTTGGACCCTGCGGTAAACCCTGCTAGTAAGGCTCTATCGCAAATCATATTTATTAATCGTGGGGTTCCTGAAGAAAAGCTGCTAATTCTTTCTATAGCCTCAATAGTAAACTCTATCCCTTCGGCTAAACCGGCGATATTAAGCCTATGCTTAATATAATCTGCTATTTCTCTGTGTTCAAGGGGGAGGATATGGTATCTAACCATAATCCTTTGTCTTAGTTGCCTTAACTCATAGAGGTTTAGCCGTGCATTAAGTTCAGGTTGGCCTACGAGTATTACTTGAAGGAGTTTTTCTTTTTCTGTCTCAATATTAGAGAGAAGACGTATCTGCTCTAAGAGTCCGGGTTTTAAGTTTTGCGCTTCGTCTATAATTAATACGACATTATTCTTTAAAGATGATTCCCGTAGAAGAAATTCGTTTAGCTGGGAGACCATTCCTAATTTATTCTTTCCTAAGGCGGGGATCCCAAAGTCAGTTACTATAGATTCTAGGAGTTGTGCTTCAGAGAAGCGGGGATTTAATATAAAAGCAGTTTTTACATTTTTCTCAAGCTCGCCTAAGAAGAACCTACAGAGGGTGGTTTTACCGGTGCCTATCTCTCCGGTTAAAACTATAATCCCTTTTCTCTCTGAGACTCCGTAATGTAGGTGGGCCAAGGCCTCTTTATGCTTATTGCTGAAGAAAAAAAATGCCGGGTCAGATGTAACATTAAAGGGGCGTTCTTTTAAGTTGTAAAACTTACAATACATTCATTTTCCTTTCGTCTTTATTATAACAAAAGGAAGCCATATGTCAATTATTTGGTAAATAAGATAATTAAATTGACATAAAGATTAATATGTGTTATTATTTTACCATCATAAGGAGGAAGAGATAGATTTTATAAAGGCGAAAAAGGAGAAGAGGCAATTTCAGCGTGTTAGTTTACGCACAAGACTTCGTTATCAGGTAAGGGGAAAGCCAGAGTATGCTAATACCATTTCTGATAATATAAGTGAAGGAGGGGTAGGATTTGTTGCCTTAAAATTCATCCCGCCTACTACCGCCTTGACGTTGGAGTTAGATCTTCTTAACAGGACTCTTTATCCTATTGGAAGAGTCTCATGGTGTCAACCTTTGCCTCATTCGCAAAAAAACAGGTTAGGGGTAGAGTTTATAGAGTTTGACCAGAATGAAAAGATTTTTTTATCAGATTATTTAAAGGTTAAAAGAGCTTAATTTAAGAAAGGAAGATAAAGAGAATATGTCTCAAGAAACTACTACAACAGTTACATCAGAAACAAAACAAAAAGAAGAAAAACAAACAAATTGCTTAGCATGCAATAAGCCATTAAAGAAGATAAAGATATATTACCGTAACGGCAAATTCTATTGTACCAAGAGATGCTGGAAGAATTTTTTAGAGAAGTCTAAGGCTTCTTAAGGAAAATTAATGAAGATAGGCGCAGAAAGAAGAATACACCCGCGTATAAATAAAGAGCTTCCTTTCAATGTAGCTGCCAATGGATATGGTTTTTCAACTACGACTAAGAATTTAAGCTGTATTGGGGCTTATTGTAGAATTGCCAAATATATACCTCCCTTTACTAAAGTATTGGTTAAATTAACTTTACCGATAAAAGAGAAGAATAAGGATAAAAATTATACTGTAACTTGCGAAGGCGTGATCGTAAGGACTGACGATGAGAATAAGGATGGTTTTAATATAGCTATATTTTTTAATGCTATTAAGGATGAGCAACGCAAGAAAATCTCCAAGTATATTAAACAGTTTATCCGTTAATACTTTCCCTCCGAACCTTGCCTTTTAAAATAGTATGGGCAGAGCCTCTAAAGTAAAACCTGTTAAACTTATAGCTGGGTTTATATATTTAGACGAAGAAGTTTTTAAAAAATCTAAAGATATCTTAGAAAAAAAATACGGACGGATAGATTTTGAAAGCAAAATTCTTCCTTTTGATCTAACCGATTATTACGCTGAGGAATTTGGAAAAAACCTAAAACGCTCTTTTGTAAGTTTCTTTAAACTGATAAATCCTTTAAGCCTTTATAAGATAAAGTCCTTAACTAATGCTCTGGAAAGTAAGCTTTCATTTAAAGGCAAGCGCCGGGTAAATATTGACCCCGGCTACTTAGATTTAGCAAAAGTTGTTTTAGCTACCACAAAAGATTATTCCCACAGAATATACCTTAATAAAGGGATATTTGCCGAGGTCTCACTTTATTTTAAGGGGGGATCTTTTCTTCCTAGTCAATGGTCTTATCCTGATTTTAAGAAAGGCGAGTATATTGATATTTTTAACTGCATAAGAGAGTTATACCATAAACAGATTTAAAATGAGAAAGTTTTTTATCCTTACCTTCTTAATAGTATTTTTAAGCGGTTGCGCTACATTGTATAACCCTGCTACGGGTAGAAATGAGCTTATCCTTATTGACACTAAAGACGAAGTTGCTTTAGGTAGAGATTTAGATAAGCAGGTAAAGAAAGACTTTAAGATATTAAAAGACAGGTTAATGCAAGAGAGGTTAGATATTATAGGACAAAGAATATCAGCTGTTTCAGATAGGCAAGATTTAAAATACACATTTGGTATTATCAAAGATGATGAGTTTAACGCCTTTGCTATCCCCGGGGGGTTTGTCTATGTTAACAGCGGGCTGATAAATGAGGCTAACGACGACGAACTGGCTGCGGTATTGGCGCATGAGATAGGGCATATTGCAGCGCGGCATAGCGTAAAAAGGCTACAGGCGAACATGGGCTATCAAATCCTTCTTAATATAGCCTTAGGCAAAGACAAGGCAGGGGCAATATCTGAAGTTTTGAATATAACTTATAACATTATTGCTTTGGGATTTAGCCGTCAGGATGAATTTTTAGCTGATAAGTTGTCTGTAAAATATTCCTATGCGGCAGGTTTTAACCCTTACGGGATGATTACTTTTTTTAGGAAGTTAGAGAATAATAAAAAATCCGGGACAGATTTAGTTTTTTTAAGCTCCCATCCTCCAATTAAAGATAGGATAGAGAGAGTGGAAAAAGAAATAACTTTAATAAGGCAAATTGAATAATCGATGGTTCTTTATCCCTCATACTTAAGGGCTTTCCAAGATAAAAAATTAGATAAAGCGATTGAAGGACTTACCTTGATGATGAAATCCTGCTCTTTATGCCCTCGTAATTGCAGAGTTAACCGTCTTGATAATGAAAATGGATTTTGTAAAACAGGATACCTGCCTAAGGTTTATAGTTTTATGAGCCATAAAGGCGAGGAACCCCCCATCTCAGGTAAAAATGGATCCGGGACAATCTTCTTTTCAAATTGCAATATGGGGTGTTTGTATTGCCAGAATTATGAGTTTAGCCAATTAGGGAAGGGAAGGGAGGTTTCTTTTAAGGAGTTGGCGGATTTTATGCTAAGCCTTCAGGACTTAGGTTGTCATAATATAAATTTTGTAACGCCTACCCATATACTCCCTCAGATACTAATGGCTTTAAGGATAGCAATACCTCAAGGCTTGAAGATTCCTTTAGTCTATAATACAAGCGGGTTTGAGACAACAGAAGCCCTTAAGTTGCTTGAGGGAATAGTGGATATCTATTTAACCGATATGCGTTACGCAGACGCTAAGATAGCAGAAAAGTATTCTTTTGCTTTTAACTATCCTGAGTATAGCAAAAGAGCACTTATTGAGATGCGTCGCCAAATAAATAAAGATGAGTTTGACGATAGCGGTATAATGAGGCGTGGATTAATTATAAGGCACCTTGTCTTGCCTAATGGACTCTCCGGAACCAAAGAAATTATGCGTTTTATAGCAGAAGAGGTGTCTGTTAATTCTTTAATTAGCCTGATGAGCCAGTATCTTCCTTATTATAAAGCAGATAAAGATGAACTTATAGCTCGTAGTTTAAAAATTAAAGAATATGAGGAGGCTAAAAGAATAATGGAGGAGTTTGGCTTATCAGGTGGATGGGTTCAGGATTCATTTGGTTTAGAAAGGTTTGCCGGGGTTAATATAAAATCCGTCTTAAAAAATGGTTAATGTTATTGGTTGGGTTTGGCAACCTTTCTCTTTTCAATTAATATTGGTTCTGTTATACTAAGGTTAGATTGGCCGTTAGTTTAGCAGGAGGAAAAATTTATAAGGTTGGCCAAAGGAAGATTAAAGGAGGAGGGGGATGGATATTAAGAGGTTTATTTTTAAAAGAAAGAGAGATTTTGACCTTTCTCTTTCTATGGTTGGGGTTATACCTTTCTTGGTTTTTACGTATCTAATAACTGTAAGGTTATCTACCTTAAAAATTCTTGCAAGCCAGATAGGGTGTATAGTTTTCTGTACGCTGGTAGTCTTTATGTTGGGTATATACGCTGGTAAAAGGATGTTTCGTTCTTTAGTAGATGAGATAATGGAAAAAAATAAGCAGGCAGCAATAGCCGAAGCAGCATTAAGGGTTGGAGATAAGATAAATAATCCTCTCCTTGCGATTAGGGGAAACTTAGAGATAGTAGAAGACTATATTTTAGAAAATAAATTATCGGATAAATTAATTGATAGGGTTAAAACGATGAAAGATAATCTAGAGAGAATACGGCAGATTACAGATAAGATTTCAAGCCTCCCTAAGTTAGATTCATCATTTACAACAGGCAAAAAGATAATGGATGATTTTATCAGGTCAAGTTAACATAGTACTTAAAAAACGAGCCTGTAAGGAGGGACGATGAAGAAGTTTAAAAAAATATTAACCTTCCTTTTTATTATTATTTTAGGGGTTTTATTTTTAAAGGACATTTTTCTAAAGGTTGTCTTTGAAAATGGTGTACGATTCGCCACCGGAGTTAAATTAAGTGTGGATAGCTTTAATGTGGGGGTATTTAAAAGCAGGGTAAATATAACCGGGCTTAAACTATATAACCCAAAAGGATTTGAAGATAGGATTATGCTAGATATCCCCAATATTTTTATTGATTATAGCTTGCCGGCAATCTTTGAAAGGAGGGCTTACTTTAAAGAGTTAAAGCTTAATTTAAAGGAGCTTAAGGTAGTCAAGAATAAGGAGGGGAAGACTAACCTTGATTATTTAAACTCTTATAAAGAGCAAAAAGAAGGGGTAGGAAAGAAGGACAAGCTTAAGGCAAAAACCTTAGATATCCAAATAGATAATTTAGAGCTTAGAATAGGTAGATTAATATACAAGGATTACACAAAGAAAGGCGCCCCTCTAGTTAAGGAATTTAATGTCAATCTTTATGAAAAATATGCTGATATTACAAATATTAATACAGTTTTAGGCACAATTTTAGTTAAGGTCTTTGCTCGAACTACTATCTTCGGCATAGCAAGCGGTGCTAGTTTAACTACTGATATTATGGTTAAACCCCCCCTAAGAGATTAAGGGCTAAAAATCCCGGTAAGACTATTCATTAATCTCTTATAATCTGTTAACTTTAAATAATAGAAGTAAGTTTAAGTAAATAAAATTCTGCTTATCCACAGGATAATAATATACTTCTTTAACTCTATGTCCTGCAAATGATTACTGATATTTATCCAATATATAATAGTTAACATAAGATATATTATAGGAAGTTAAGCTATAAGGTAAGTTCAGGCTAAAGAGTTGATTTTTAAGGTTTTCAGGGGGTTTCTTTTGAGGTTATTACGTAGTGTCCGCCTTGAATTTTTATGGTATTTCCATTAATTAAGGCATGTGCAAGGGCTCTTCTTGCTTTATTTAGTATCCGACTAAAGGTTTGTTGGGATATTCTCATTGATTCAGCAGCCTTTTTTTGCGGCAGTTCCATATAATCAGATAACCTTATTGCTTCGAATTGATCCATAGGTAAGTCTATCTCATCAGGCCTACCGGGCTTGCCCCTTGGGCTAAATCTGGCTATTTTAGGGTCCAACCGGACTATCCTATACTTCTTTGGCCTTCCTCTTGGCTGCATGCTAGTATAATTTACCTAAACTTACTTATTTTTAACGCCCTATTTATTTTGAGTATCTACTCAAAAATCCCTTATTTTTTGAGCCTTTCCCCTAAATAGTTTTTAAAGGATAGGCTGTTTATCCTAACATTTAGTAACTAAATCCCCATGCCTAACCCTTGATTTGACTAAAATGCCAATCTCTTGGCCTGATTTAGCTGAATTTACAGGAACCCGATTAATCTGCATTGAAACTACGGTTTGGGTAAGGTCTGTTGTATGGCCTTTAATCTTTATATTATCCCCTATAGATAACGGGCATTTAAGCTTAATGACTGCAGCTTGGACATGCGGGAAATAATGGGTTATTGTCCCTACCTCTATTCCATCTAGCCTCCTGGAAATTGTTTTTTTAGGCGATTTTTTAACCGGTTTTTTGGCGGGTTTTTTAAGGCGCTTTTTTATAAGTCTTTTAGCTGGTTTCTTTTTTAATATTTTGCTTTTTTTTATAGGTTTTCTTTTTACCTGCTTATTTTTTGCCGGATTTTTCTTTTTTAGTAAGCGCTTTCTAATAATTTTTTTCTTGTTCTTAACCTTTCTTTTCTTTAACGCCATAATATGCCTCCCATTTTTTATGGAAAAATTTTATTTTGTTTTAACTTCAAGCAGGGAATCAACAGATCCGTAAGGATTGTTCTCTTTATTTGGGTTTTTGGTATCTTCCATCCAGCTGCCATCTACCACAAAGCGATAACGGTATCTTCCGGTATTTAGATTTAATTTTTTGCTCCAAGTCCCGTTATTTTGGGTCATTCGGGAGGAATCATTTATCTGCCAGTTATTGAATTCGCCTACCAGATAAACATCACGGGCTTCAGGGGCAAATACCGAAAAGGCAATTTCTGTTAAGCCCGGTAGTTGCTCTTTTAGAATCTCTTTCATTCTTTTTTCTAAGATTAAAGCTGGGGTGGGTATTTTTTCTTGAGTAATTATCTCTCTTGCTAAGCTAAAATAATCCTTTGCTCCGCGGCAGTATTTATCAAAGTTTAAAATGTGCTTTCCTTGATTCTGCGCTTCTTTTAGCTTAACATTAACATGGATTATATTGCTAAACAACTTTTCTTTAAAGTCCTCCTTGATTTTTTTAAGCATTTTAAAAGAATGCGCAAGACGGGAGTCGAAGTTGGTAACTAAGACTCTAAAATCTACCCTGTGGCTTAAGCGGTCGCGGACTAAATCAATTATGCTGATAAGCTGAGTTAAGCCTTCTAAAGAAAACCTGCTTGCCTCAACCGGTATGATAACCTCTGAAGAAGCACGGATAGCATTTATGGTTAAAATACCTAAGTTTGGAGGGCAGTCAATAATAATATAATCGTAATTATTCTTAAAAGCCTTTAATACCTCGTTTAAACGCGACTCCCTGCCTATCTCACCGGCTAACTCCTGTTCTAAGGTGCTTAGGACTATGTTGCTTGGGGCGATATCAAAGTCAGGACTTATGTTTTGAATAATAGTTTCTATTTTTGCTTTTTGGTGTGAAACTTTAGAAAGGACGTTATAAATACTTAAGGATGATTTTATATTTAAACCTAAGGTTGCGTGAGACTGAGGATCGAGGTCTATTAATAAAGTTTTTTTATTGTTTATAGATAGTGAAGCTGCCAAGTTAACAGCCGTGGTTGTCTTTCCGCAACCGCCTTTTTGATTAGTAATAGAAATTATGCGCATATTTTTCTAACGCCTCCCCTTTATTTTTTTAGCTGTCATTTTAAGAAACGCAGGTTATCTATATAAACTATGCCTTTATTTTTTTGGGCGTTCCACTCTTCAACCGTAAAGGATATACTTTGCATATTAGACCAATCATTTATATTTTTAAAATCAAGGAAAGATATCTTAAATTCATCCCATTTAGCCGGAATTTGTTTTAGGTAAACCTCAGATTTTTCTTTAAAAGAATTGGTAAGCTCAATCCGTAAGGCAACGTTGCTGTTTTTATCGGTATTTTTTACGGCAAAGGCTAAAGCTTTAAAGGGGCTTAAGCTTAAGCCATTTAGGTTTATGGTGAAGGACTCTTTTTTTGCCGGGTTAAAGTTAAAGTTTATCTTTGCCGGGTCGTTAAGGATAAATAGTGCGGTTTCAGATGTAAGATTTTTATTTTTTGATAGATAGGATAGAGTTAGGGCCGTTCCAATCAAAAAGACTAAACCGATGATAAATAAATTATTATAAAGCCTTAAATGGTTTTTGGTCTTTTCTTTTTTCTTGGATGAAGCGTCAAGATAAATCTTGGCCAGATGTTCGTAAATTTCTTTTTTATCCATCGTAATTCTTAATTTTATAGCATAAAACCCTTTACCTGTCAAGAGTTTAGAATACTTAAGACTTTAGGATAAAAAATTCTTAGGAGGTTGAAATTGATATAAATATATGTTATGCTTTTATTGATAATTAGGATTAAGTTTTTGAAAAAGGCTAACTAGCAGTAATGCTGGGGCGCAAAGCGACAGCTCCGATATAATTGGAGGGCTGCGTTGCCAAAAAGTAGATAACCCCTAGAGAGGAAGCCTTTAGGGGTTTTTGTTGCCCCGGTTAAAAGCGGAGGGCTTAACAAGATGGGAAGAAAAGGATTTATTATACTAATTATATTTCTTCTTGTAGCGCCGTTTGCATGGGCCGGTGATAGCGTAACTATAGGTATGTCTTGCGTAATACCGGTTATACCCGGGGTTAATGCCCCTCTTCTTTCTCAGGATAATTTAACTAAAGATAGTCAGGCAAAAGAAATTGAGAAGAAGGATTTGGATAATTCATTTAAAATAGAGATGATTAAAAAAGATGAGGTAAAAGAATCTTCTCTGAATTCAGGAGGGAGGATCACCTTTAAGAGAAAGACTATTTATGCTCGTTAACCTCCCTCCTGTTCTTCTATCCTACGCAAGGGTATATTCCAAACAAAAGAATCTCCTTCATAAAGGTAGAGTTGTTTCTTTAGGGCAACCGAAGGTAAATAATAAACCGGTATAGTATTTAAATCAGCAGTTAACTCATGTTCCCCTAAAGAAACCTGTGGATATATGTATCTGCCTTCTGAGTTAGTAACGCTTCTTTTCTCATTATCTAAGATTATAGCTATTTCTGCAATGCCTTCTTCTCCCGGGGAGTATTCTCCATCTTCATTGGTATCTTCAAAGACTATACCGCGGATCTCTGAACGTGAGGTAGCGCCAAAATAGATCTTAGAGATAGTCCCGGAAACAACCGGAACCCCCTGGGTTACAGGGACCGTAAGTATATACCCTGTAGGTAAAGTTGCTGTATCAAGGGTAAGGTAAACATTTTTTCCGCGCGCCTTAGGAAATTTAAAATAGCCGAATTCATCAGTAATTTGAAACTCTTTTTTCCCCAACCAAATTTTTACCCCTGATATAGGAGGCTCATCTTTCTCCCTTAAGCCATTAGAGTTGTAGTCTTTAAAAACATATCCTTGAATATTAGCGGTAGCGTCCCAACGCAACCCCGTATCCCACATAAGCCTCATCCCGGCGTTAAAGGTTGCCTCAATCCTGCTTTGTGCAGAGTTATTCTCTTTCCATATATTCCTTACCCTGCAAGAGGCAAAGAGTTCTTGTCCGTCGTAAGGCTTAAAAGAAAGTTCTCCGTAGCCTTCTATATAATCTTCTCCTGATAGGAATGACAAGGGAGAGTTAGCTTTCTCTTCATCGCGGTAGGTAAAGCGCAGAGCGCCCCAGAAAGAAGATGCGCCTATACGGTCATACCAATCTAAGCCGGTTTCAGTAACATGCGGACGGTTGTGATTTCCATAGTAACGTTCAGTAAGCCAATTTATCTCTTTATTAAGAAAGTAATATAATGCTCCTGCAAGCTTAAAACGGATTCCCCCGAATATTTTTTCATTTGTATAATTAAGGCTGGGAGTAGTATAGTTTTTACTCTCCTGATGCGAATATTTTATATAGGTAGATATATCTCTGCCAAAAAAGAAAAAGAGTTTATTTATCCCCACTCCTGGAGATTGATATCTTGTTTTAGACATCTTGCCTAAATCATTTTGCAATGTGTATGTTGCTTCAACGGCAGTAAGGGGCCCTAAACGGTAAGTAACCGTAGTATCTAAATCTTCATTGAAGCGTTTGGGGTTGCCTTCTGCAGGGTAAAGCCGGTCACGGTAAATATCTATGCGCTGGGTAATAGAAAGATTTTCTGTGGGCATATAATTTAAATTAAATAGCGCGCCTAATTCTCCTTGCCGCCAGCCTGAACCGGTAATGCTGGTAAATTCTTTATCCACATCCCTAAGTTGAAGGTCGGCGTTAAAGTTATTCTTGCTATAACGGCTGGTCAATAGATGCGCAAGGTTCTCTGTGTCGCTTGCTATTTCATAACTAAACGCAGAATTTTTAAAGTTCCAATCTCCGATAAAGTCATAAGCGTATTTTTTAAGATAATCCTGCCGGTCATGCCCCCAGCCGGAAGCTACACTAATTTTATAACTTTGCCAAGGCAAGGGCGAAAAATTTAAGTTAAATCCGCTTAAGAATGAATGTAGGGTCTCAAAATTGTTATAAGCTAATATTCCGTATCCTCCGCCATTTTCCCTGCCCCAAAATATAGTATAATCAAGTTTATTATCAAAAGCAGGTGAATTAAAATATACGCCTCTTAAATCAACGTTTGGTATAGCCATATTATTAAAATAAGAATTGTAGTCTCCTGCTCTTAGATTAAAACCCTTAAAATTACCTATCCTTCCGTCTGTTATCCCGGCTGTAATATAGGTCATGTCTGTTGTTGTGGAAAGCTTGCGTAAGGTTACTGCCGAATCAAGGAGCCCGTAAGGGCTTAAGCCGTTTAGGCGTAAGTTATGTATCCAAGAGTAAGTTCCGGAGCGCTCAATAGAAGATAATCTTCGCCCGGACTCATAGGAATACCAATCTAAGTTATAACGAAGCTTAAAATTCTCTGTCCTCTCCTTTTCTTTGCGCATAAGGTCTTCTACCATCACCCCTTCCGGGATAGGCATAATACCGCTGCATTCTATAACTCTGCGCCCGTTATCGTCCCATATGATAAGCGAAGATAGGCCAATATTCTTTGCCGTAACAGATAAGTCATTGTCGTTTAACTTTTCGGCACGTAAAATATCTGGCTGAACAATAAGGAAACGACTGATATTTTTGCCTCTTATGATGATATCCTTTCCCTCTTCTATTTGTATCGGCTGTTGAAGCAAGAAGCGGGGGTCATCAAGAAAGTAGTATCCGGATTTTTTTTCGTCTATTTTTGATTTTTTTGGGATGGCTATGTTATTTTTTTTTAGGGTTTCAGGTGGCGCCTCTAAAGAGGTTTTAGGCTTAGTTTTTATTATAGGAGCAGGATAAGTATCATAAAGAAACTTTTCCATCGCCGTTTCCCTATCTATTATTAAGCCTTTATCTATTGCTAGGGCCTTATGCGTAGGATGAGAGGGTTTTTTAGCGTTACCTAATATTTCATCAATCAACTGAAGATAATATATGGCAGGAGGATAATCAGGCTGGGCAAGAAGCGCTTTTTTAAATTCACTCTCTGCTTTGGTAAATTCTCCTTTCTTATAATAATCTATACCTTTTTCGCAGATAAATTTAGCTACTTGGCCATAGGCGAATAAATAGGTTGGGGATAAAATGATAGTTATTAGGCAGATAAACAGAAGTAGGAAAATTAAAGAAGTATTACTGCAATTGGCCGATTTGCACAACTTGGTTGTTCTCTCCAATTGTAACCAGGGCCTCTTTAGTAATCACAGGGCCTCTACCTATTTTTGCATCTATGAGTGCTTTGCCAAGGTCTATAGTTACTACAAGGTCGTAAGTACCTTTGGGGATTTGCTCTTTCCATATTCCTTGCAGAATTCCCTTTCCCCCTAAGAAGGTGTAGAGTTCATTGAAGGCCCCACGGGCATATATTTTCCCTTTTTTATCCATAAGGTTAAAGGTTGCAGAGGTAGTTATATCGGTATTACCAGTATTTTCAAAATCAAGGCTAATAATTAAAGCATCTTTATTATCTTTTACAATTTTTAAATTATCAATTTTAGCTTTTCTTTCCGCAGAGCCCTTTACTTCCACATAAAAAAGAGTGGCTACCCTTACGGTAATATCTAAACCTGCGGAGTCAATCTTATCGGTAGAAAGTTTTTCCGTAACTAATGTTTCAAAGAATAGCGAGGCATATCTTGCTCCCGAGGCTTCCTTTGGGATAGATATAGAATAATTTATTCTTTGCTTACCATAAGGAGGGATGTGTACTTCCCCAGGAGAAAAATCCATCCAAGGACAAGCAGAAAGAGGTGTTGAAGAGGCAGGGAGAAACTCTTTAGCGCCTGTAGCATCCGGAAGATAGCGCCAGTCTTCTAAGTAGAGGCGAATATTTTTAGGTTTATCCGTAGGGTTTTGCAGGAGTAATTCGCCAAAGACACGCTCTTCGGGAGAGGCTATAACCCTAATCTTAGACTGGTTCATAAAAGGAAGCTTCTCTGCAGTAGCCAAAGGAGCAAAAAAGCTTCCTATTATGCAAATAAATAAAGATAAGCGTAGAAAGATAAACAAAATTATCCCTTTCTTCTTTATCTTGTTTATGGGGTTAAGGTTATAGTTACTGACCCTGTATATGTTCCTGCAGGCTGATTTATGCCTATTGGGCTTGCTCCTGGGGCATCTTTTGAGCCTGTTGCAAGGCCATAATATATGCGCAAGTGGTTTCCGGTACCTAAGTCTGTTTTTGTGTAAGCTTTGTTATTACTATTAGCAAAACTTACCTTAGATAGGTCAACTCCGGATTCACTTCCTTGTTTTGCAAAGGTAACGTTAACATTGTTGTCTAAGGTGTTAGTTCCGCTTTTTAGCGATTGACGGGTGTGGGTTAATGTCCAAGTTTGTCCGGTGTTATCCTGTACGTATACATCTACCGCATAATATCTTCCATCAGAAGGCATGTAGATATTATTCTCAGCATCAAAAACTAATGAGCCAAAATTAATGGCAGTATCTGTTATCCAGGTAGAACCTGTAATTTTGCTTATATTGACTGCCATTGCATTGGTGGTAGTAGGTACAGTTGCACTAACGTTAATTGATTGGCTTGTTGCAGCTAATGTAATATTGGCAAAAGATACGGTTAATATCAAGGCGGTTATATAAACAGCAATCTTCTTCATTTTTTCATCTCCTTTCCCGGTTTATTTTTGTTTATTTTTTTAAATAGATCCACATTGTACTCCTTTTTTAAATTTCAGTTAAGGTATAGGTTATCCTTGATGAATAATTGCCTGCCTTTAAATTTGACGGGCAGTTTAATTCATAGATTATCTTAAAGGTATCAGAAGACCCATTATTATCAGAGATGAACAAAAGTCTCCCTCCCTTTTCTACCCGTGATTTATCCGTAAGCTTTACTTTTCCCTTAGTCTCTTTTACTGGCAAGGTTCTTATTAAGAAGTTCTCTGAGGGTATTTTTTCTCCTGTAGAGGTAGTTAAGTCAGAGATAACCTCTTGCGTGACTTGGTATCTTTTGTTGGTGTTTGTATTTACCTCTATAAGTACTTCATTTGTATGCGGACCTTCGCCGGGTTTAAGATTATTAAAATCAATGCTATAGCGTTGGTCTTGAGGGGTTACTAAAAGTTCAAAGATACGCTCTTGAATTATCTCAAGATTAAGCATTCCTAAATTTACCTGTTTTCCGGATGATTCAAGTATATACTGAATGTGTGTACGGTATTTTCCTGCTGGGATTGTAAAAGGGTTTGCTAAAGAGTATGTTACAGCAAATACCTTATCAGAAGAACCGTCAGGTTTAGAGGAATAAATTATTTGAGGGGTATTAGTAAACAAGGTCGGCTGGTTTATCCCTACTCCTACCTTTGCATCAAGAATATTAAAGAGGATATTTTTGTAATCAAATACTTTCCCCTCTTGTGATTGTATCGGTAGGTTAACAAGTTGCATAATTTTAAAAGGCTCCCTAAAGCCACCATCTATAGAGACTATTGCATTAGCTGTGTTACGCATAGTATTACTATTGGCCTTAAGAGTAAGGGTGTTTAAACTCTCTTCTGAGGTTATGGTTATAGAGGGCAAGGTTCCGTCATCATGTATAGAAACATAAACATCTATAATTTTGGTAACTTGTGCTTGAACCGAATCAATAGGTTTTAAGATCAAGCCAATTCTGCCGGTATAATAACCGGGAGTAAGTGTCTGGGGGTTTATAATGCTGTAAACTAAGGTAAATGAATCTTGCTTGCCTGTTGGGGTAGAGACATAGATAAGTTCGTCATTACGTACAGTTGTATCTGTCGGAGGGATGCGTAGGTCCCCGTATCTGTTGGAGCCTCTTATCCCCCTTACAACAAAGTTATCCCGGATAACGATAGAAGGGTTATCACGGCTTCTTAATGGGCTATCAATACGCTGGCGTATCTCGTAACGCTTGGCGATATCGCTATAAGCTGTAAATGTTACGGCGCTAGAGAAATTCCTCTGGTTAAATTCAAGCCTAAACCCTCCTTCAGTAAGGATGTAGCTTAAATCAAAAATAGCCGATGCTTGATTAGAAAATATAAGTATGGCTATAGCGGTAAAAATAAATATTTTTAATTTTGTCATCTTTTTTATCTGCATAATTTTAGCAAATATTTTTTTAAAAGCAATAAAAAATAAAAAACCGGACTGCCCATAATTGACCTTGGTCAAATCCGGTTGATACGCATGGCTCCTTTGTCCTCCAACAAAGGATTACCGAATAGCCAGTATGCTTATTTATCTATTAAGTATAACATTTTTAAAGGATTTGTCAACTTTATTAGCCTATCCTTTTAAGTATTCAGGAAGGGGTTTTTGTAGGAGCTTATAGAGGTTATTTAAGTGCATCTTGTATAGGCGGTCAAATGAGCCGTCAGGGTCCTCCCCTGCCCACCAGAACCAGTCACTTCCTTCAGCTATGTGGAGTTGCTTTAGGATTAGTTTTTTTGTTTTTTCGTCAATATCTTTTGCTTTTTCTACCTCTTCAACTTTTTTGCGCGCATCAAGGAGCCAGTCCCAACATTGAGTCTTTAAATCGTTATTCATCCATTTGTCAAAATTACCATAAATCCACGAGCCGCTGGATAGATGTTTTATATTTAATTTTGGGGGGGTATTTTTAAGATATTCTGAGACGGTTGTAGTTTTAATTGTTTTTGAGTCTGACAATTGGCTGTAAAGCTCATTTAGAAAGTAATGCCCGTCATTAGCAAAGTATTCCCAGGCGTTTTCTCCGTCCATAGCTACTACAACTAATAGATCCTTACCCTTAAATGCCTTATTTATATTCTCTAAGTGGTTGATAAAATCAGTTGCTGCTGCTTTTGCCTCCCAATTATGATAGACAAAGCCAATTAAATCAGAGAGGCTTGTATCGCGAAAGATTATATTTAAATTCCCTTCTTTTCTTTTTAAGGTATAGGGTTGGTATAAAAATTTAGTATCTCTTTTATTTTTATTTAAAGACTTAAAGAGGATTGCTTCATCAGTAACTATCCAATTTATGCCGGATTCAATTATATAGGGGAGTATCTTTTCACTTACTGCCTCTTCAGATGGCCACATACCAAGAGGACTGTACCCTAAGCGTTCTTTATAGAAATTGACCGCGCTTTCTATATGTGCCTTTGCATCAAGAGGATATTTAAACTCTTTTTTTGGTAATAGAGAGCGTAGGTTTGCCTCTTTTGCAGCATTGGTAGTAGCTAAAAGCGGAAGTATAGGGTGATAATAAGGAGTTACGCTAAACTCAATTTGTCTTGCCTCCCCTGCCTTTTTATAAGCAGGGAGTATCTTTTTTAGTATAGCTATCTGGGTATCTAAAACTGCGCGCTTTTCTTCTTCAGTAAAATAGCGGGCTTTTTTTATTGCGTTTTTTAAGGGTTCGTATCTTTCTCTATAGATAGGGTCTATCCAGGCTAAGTTAAAGAGGGTTTGTAGGTCAAGAAAATCCTGAGTATCAAAGCTTAGGGATTTTTGTTTCTTAAAATAAAGCTCATAATAGCGGGGGAATAAAGAAATTACCCGGTCCTTATTTATGGAAAAAAAGTTCTTAAGCAAAAATTCCTTATCTAGATGAGTTAAATCTACTGCTTTTTTGTAAGAGAGCTCTAAAAAAGTATCTTTTACTGTCTCGTTAGCATAATCTTCTATCTGCTCAATTAAGGAAGGAACGATATTAAAGGTAGCCTGGATTTTTGGGTAGTTAGTTATTACTTCAAGCATATCAAGGTAGTCTTTTGTCCCGTGTAAGCGCACCCAAGGCAGATGACTCTCTTCTGTTAAGAGGTTTTTGTAATAAGGTTGGTGCATGTGAAATATTAATGATAAGTAAAGCATGATAGTAGATAGTAATTAGGTTAGTAAAAAACCCCCGGGGATTGCTCCCCGAGGGTTTAAGGTTATTACATTAATTACTTAGAATGTTACTTTCATTGAACCGATTACCTGAGATGCTATGCGGCGGTTATCTTTTTCGAATGCATTTCCAGGCATAAACCATCCGGTAGTTAAACCAAATTGAACATCTTCAGTGTAATCATAAGTAGCAGTAAGGTCCAAGGCATTGCCTAAGTATTTCTTACTGGTCATATTGTAATTGCCATATGAAGAAGAAGAACCATTGGAATCAGTTGCTGGACTAATCATGCTGCCTGGGCTCTTTCTATCTCTAATATAAAAACCCCAGTTAGCGCACAAGGTAACATCATCAGTTGGCTTCATGCTTCCTTTTAGGTTAAGGACATTTAAGTTTGTAAAAGGAATTATAGCATTAGTGATGTTATTAAGTGCTTGATCCTGGAACATTGAATCCCAAGCCCTCTTTCCATTTTCTCCATCTTTGTCGCCACTTAGGTGGGTAAAGGATGCTCCGATTGTAGGAGTAAACTTTACGTTACTTAAGGTATATTCAGCTGCTGCTTGCAAAGCCCATGCCTTTGTTCTGCTGTCTCTTGTAGTTGTTTTGCCTATAGCGCGTTTCCCAAACTGCATAGCTGCTTCTAAGGATGTCTTTAAGTTATCTATTGGCGTAGCAGTTATTAAGGAACCGACAGTTAAGACTGTATCATTTTTGAATATAGCTGAAGCCTTATTCCTATCCTTTTTGTAAAACCCATAAACGTCTGCTTTAAGTTTCCTATTTACATCATAGGATGCATAGATGCCGTATAGGTTAGCATCATCTTTTACGCTTCTACTACTATCTTCGCTAATCTTAGCATAAATTAAATCAACTACCAACGGGTCATAGTTAAGAACTGCCTTTATAGCATCAAAGGACTTTTTTAAGCTTAAGTCTGTTGGTATGCCGCTAGCACTAGAGCCTACACTACTCTTGCCAAGAATGAGTTTGTTGCCATAAATTAGTTCTTGACGACCTATGGTAAGAGATAACGGAGAGTATAGGAATTCTTTTAAACCTACATATGCTAAATCCAAGTCAATCTTAGTCTCTTCATTGCTATTCCATTTTCTTTCGTTAATTAACCTGACTACCGCAGATACATTATCTGTTAAGTCTGCGTCAATCTTTACGCGAGTCTGCGTAGCAATAAAACTTTCGTCATTATTGCGTCTGTTACCATCCGGGCCGCGAGTCAAACCAAAGTTGTTGCGGATAGCCCCGAACATATTTAGGTCTCCGCTTACTTTGACGTTTTGCACTTCGGCAAAAGCAGGGCTAAGCGTAATAGCAACTGCTAAGGCGAGTGCTAAGACTACAATCAAGCGTCTTCCCATTTTTTGTTCCCTCCTTTGTTTTTGTTCTTAGTATAATTTTAAACCTAGTAATCTATATAAATACACTTACCGTGTTAGTATTATCATCTTTTTTAACACATATAGAGAAGCTTGTCAAGCTTTTTTTCTTAGGTTAGTGAAGCGCCTGACGACTTTTTCTTATAGGTGTTTGTGGTTTAGGGCCTAAGGATATGGTTAAGATGATACTGCTTCCTTTTGGCTGTATGGAGATTATACAGGACTCTGTCTCCCGTTCAAAGTTAAGTAACCTTTGTCCGTACTCTATTATATTGACTAAGTACCAATTGTACATCGGCATCTGGTCTTTATAAAAGGTAATGACCTGGTCCGGATTTGCCTTGCCTATGTATTTTAATGCTCCTACGCGTATACCTGAAGATTCGAATGAGTAGGATTCAAGGGGCAAAGGTTTTAAACCAACAGGAACCGGGATATCAGTAAATTTTAAGATTGCTTGAGTTTTAAGGGGAGCTACTGAGCCTGGAGATTTAAAGTCACTATTGTCTGTTGTGGCACATCCGCTTATGATAAGTAGAGAAAGAGTAGTTAGCAGCCAGTAGTTAGTAGTCAGAGAAAGTCTTTTTTTCATATTTGCCTCCGCTTTTTTCTAATTAAGATTTCAGTATCCTTTATTATCCTATCTGTCTCTTCTTCAGTCAAGCCGCTTTTTAAACCGACCTCTTTTAACTTTTCCGGGGTGATGATATCTATTGGTGCGTGGCTGTCATTATTTAGGATTAATTTAGCATTAAATTTTCTTGCCTGTTTTACAACGTGTTCATTGGTTTGAGAGTGACCGTGCCTACTGGTAACCTCAAGAAATATGCCTCTTTTAGCGGCAAGT
The DNA here is from genome assembly GCA_964542785.1 of uncultured Planctomycetales bacterium. Taxonomy (GTDB): domain Bacteria; phylum Omnitrophota; class Gorgyraeia; order Gygaellales; family Profunditerraquicolaceae; genus Sherwoodlollariibacterium. Next base: position 523,980 of record CAZIUK010000001.1, on the reverse strand, counting down.
TGGGTGTCCTCATCAGTAATTAAACCCGGGTGAGCTAAAATGTCAATATCAGATAAGAGTGCAAAGTGGTTTGTGCCTGCGGCAACTGGTTCCATTGGGGTCTCTCCGTGAGCAATGATAATCTCTACCCCTAATCTTCTTGCCAAAGCTGCTAAGGGCTTAAATTGCTGCGGAGGGAGATGAGTTAGTTCTATTCCTGAGAGTACTGCAATATTTGAGTCCTTTGGCCACTTACGGACAAACTCTACAACTGCTTTAGACGCAGGTTTTATATTGCTATAGTCTGCGTGGTCAGTGATAGCTATTGCCTTATACCCTGCTGCTTGGTAACGGACAGCTACTTCCGAAGGAAGCAGCTGTCCGTCGCTTAAAAATGTATGCGCGTGTAGATTATACATATACTTTAATGCCCCTGGCAGGAATCGAACCTGCCGCACACGGTTTAGGAAACCGTTGCTCTATCCTTATGAGCTACAGGGGCAACTTGTTAATGCCCGGGGAACTTTATCAAAGAATAAATATCATAACCTTTTAGTTTATCTTTGCCTTTTAAATCAAATAGCTCAATTACAAAAGCAATGCTGACTATCTTTCCCCCCAACTTTTTTATCAGCCTAGTAACTGCTTTAACTGTTCCGCCTGTGGCTAAAAGGTCATCTACAATTAAAATCTTTTCACTTTTTTTAATTGCGTCTTGATGAATTTCTAAAGTGTCTATCCCATATTCAAGGGAATAAGTTACGGAGTTTGTTTTATAAGGAAGTTTGCCTTTTTTTCTTACTGGAACAAAGCCGGCGCCTAATTTGTAGGCTACTGCCGCGCCAAAGATAAAGCCGCGTGCTTCAACTGCAACAACCTTGTCAATTTTTTTTGTTTTATACTTTTTCACCAAGAGGTCAACTGATTCTTTAAAACCTTTTTTGTGTTGAATTAGTGTGGTTATGTCCCTAAAGAGAATTCCTTTTTTAGGAAAGTTAGGGATACTGCGGATATATTTTTCAAGACTTGTTTTTTTTGGCATCTTTAGATCTCTTCTTTTGTTTCTTTAACGAACTTGCGGATTTTTTTTAGGGCAGACTCTTCTATTTGCCTAACCCTCTCTCTTGAAATTTTAAACTTTTTGGCGACCTCGGCTAAGGTATGAGGTTTTTTATCTGCCAAGCCAAAACGCAAGTCTAATATTTCTCGCTCCCTCTGGCTCATTATCTCAAGGAGATTCTCTACGCGTTCCTTATCTAGTATGCGCTCAATTGAGCTGTCTGGCTGGATAGCAGTTTGGTCCTCTATAAGGTCTGAAACCTTACCTTCATTTTCTTCTCCTATAGGTGAGTCAAGGGATGAGGTTGTAGAGCCCATCCAGAAGTTTATCTGTTCAATCTTATCTTCGGAGAGTTTTAATTTTTTGGCTATCTCTAAATCAGTAGGAGCCCTTTTAAATTTTTGGGTAAGGCGCTCCTTAGTCTTGCGCCACTTGGTTATGAGTTCATTCATATAGACCGGGACGCGTATCATCTTTCCCTGTTCAGAGAGCGAGCGGGTAATTCCCTGTTTTATCCACCACGCCGCATAGGTAGAAAAACGAAAACCCTTTTTAGGGTTGAATCTATCAACTGCCTTCATCAATCCTAAGTTTCCCTCTTCTATTAAATCTAGAAAGGGAGTGCCTAAACGCATATACCTTTTAGCGATATTGATAACTAAGCGTAGGTTTGACTTAATCATCTTTTTGCGCGCCTGCTCATCGCCTTTTTTTATCTTATGGGAGAGCGTTATCTCTTCCTTTGCTGTAAGAAGGGGTATATTCCTAACCTCTTTTAGATATATCCTTAACGATTCCATGGGGGGCGGTTCTCCTGCTTGCAACTATCAGTATAGCAATAAGTTACAGCATGACCATAATCAAAAAATATATCCCTTAAAATCATACTTTGCTCTTCTTCTAACTCGTTATGTTTTAATAGGCTCTGTTGCGCAGAACCGTCCCTTATTTTATCCTTATTTTTTCTTAAGGGCGGCTTGGGCAGCGGCTAAGTTAGCAATAGGAACCCTGAATGGCGAGCAGCTGACATAATCCATACCTACATTATGACAGAACTCAACTGATCTTGGTTCTCCGCCATGCTCGCCGCAAATTCCTACCTCAAGGCCTTTTTGCCCTTTTCTTCCGCGCTGAATTCCAATTTTAATCAACTCTCCAATTCCTTCTTGGTCAATGGTCTGAAATGGGTCTTCCGGTAATATCCCTTTGTTTATATAATCCGGCAAAAATCCACCCATATCGTCGCGGGAGAAACCAAACCCCATCTGGGTCATATCATTTGTACCAAAAGAGAAGAATTGCGCTGTTTTGGCTATCTTTTCTGCGACTAAGGCAGCCCGGGGAATCTCAATCATCGTCCCATAGAGCGCTTTTATCCTTTTTAGGTTGTATTTCTTTAATGTTTCAGCATATACCTTTTTGTATATCTCATACTGGTCATTTAACTCTTTGACATCACAGATAACCGGAACCATAATTTCAGGATATGGTTTCTTGCCCTCTTTTATAAGCTCTGCCGCTGCCTCAAGTATAGCTCTCATTTGCATTGCGCTTACCTTAGGGTAAGTTACTCCGAGACGCACTCCGCGGTGCCCCATCATTGGGTTTGATTCGTGTAAAGCTTTAGCGCGTTCAGAGAGCTCTTCCATTGAAATATTTAACTCTTTGGCTAACTCTTTTAATTTTGCCTCTTCACGCGGAACAAACTCATGTAAGGGCGGGTCAAGTAAACGGATAACCACAGGGAATCCGTCCATAGCCGCAAGCGTTCCCTTTATATCTTTTTTTACAAAGGGGAATAGTTCTGCTATGGCTTCTTCTCTTTCTTCTTTAGTAGTTGAGACTATCATCTTACGCAGATGAAACAAGGGTTCATCTGCTCCTTTACCGTAAAACATATGTTCAGTCCTAAAGAGTCCTATGCCCTCTGCGCCAAATTGTTTTGCTATAGAGGCGTCTTCTGGGGTATCGGCATTGGTACGTATCCCTAGTTTACGGAAGTTATTGCAGAGTTTAAGGAAACTCATCAAAAGTCCATTCTCTTGATTTGCGTCTATCATTGGCAACTTTCCTTCATAGGCAATGCCTTTAGTTCCATTTAAGGATATCCAATCACCCTCTTTTAAGGTCTTTTCACCGATGCTAAGCTCTCTTTTTGACAGGTCAATATGTAAAGCACTGCAACCTACAATACAGCACTTACCCCAACCTCTTGCTACTAATGCCGCATGTGATGTCATCCCTCCGCGGGCAGTAAGTATTGCCTGGGCTGAGCGCATTCCTTCAACATCTTCAGGGTTTGTCTCTTCACGCACAAGGATAACCTTCTTTCCCTCTTTTGTCCAAGATACGGCATCTGAGGCTGTAAAGACTATTTGTCCTGTTGCGCCACCTGGACCTGCGGGAAGCCCTTTTGCTATCTGCTTAGTGGGGACTTCTGCTTTTGGGTCAATTATAGGATGCAGAAGCTCATCTAATTGCGCAGGGGTAACGCGCATTACAGCCTCTTCTTTTTTAATTAGCTTTTCTTTAACCATATCTACAGCCATTTTTACCGCAGCCGGGCCATTGCGTTTTCCTACGCGGCATTGAAGCATATAGAGCTTGCCCCTTTCAATGGTAAACTCTATATCCTGCATATCGCGGTAGTGTTTTTCTAAGCGCTTTTGTATTGCGAATAACTCTTGGTATATCTTAGGCATACCCTTTTCAAGGGTTACTAAATCTTTATTATGCACAGATTGCGAAAAGGAGTTGATCGGCGCAGGAGTCCTGATACCTGCAACAACATCTTCTCCTTGGGCATTCATAAGGTATTCTCCGTAGAAGTGGTTATCCCCGTTGCCGGGATTTCTGGTAAAGGCAACCCCGGTAGCAGAGTCACTTCCCATGTTGCCAAAGACCATTACTTGAACATTTACTGCTGTCCCCCACTCATCAGGTATATTCTCAATCCGGCGGTAACTTATTGCGCGCTTTCCGTTCCAAGAGGCAAATACTGCTCCTATCCCGCCCCATAGCTGTTGTATCGGGTTGTCCGGGAATTCTTTGCCTAAGACCTCTTTGATTTTAGATTTAAAACTACTGCATATCTCTTTTAGGTCGTTAGCGTTTAGGTCGGTGTCTGCCTTAACTCCTCTTTTGTGCTTTACTTCATCCATAATCCGTTCAAGTTGTTTACGGATACCCATATCCTCTTTTGGCTCAATACCGGCGGCCTTCTCCATAACTACATCAGAATACATCATAATCAGCCTTCTGTATGCGTCATAGACAAAACGCTCATTACCCCCTGCTTGTTTTATAAGCCCGGGGATAGTCTTTTCAGTTAACCCGATATTTAATACTGTCTCCATCATTCCGGGCATTGAGCGGCGCGCTCCGGAGCGGACAGATACTAATAAAGGGTTATTGACATCGCCAAACTTCTTATCCATTATTTTTTCTATTATAACAAGAGCTTTATTTACCTGCTCTTTGAGTTCTTTTGGGTAAGAGCGTTTATTTGCGTAATAGTAGGTGCAGACATCCGTAGTTATAGTAAATCCCGGCGGAACAGGAAGTTTTAAATTTTTATGCCCTGCCATCTCTGCTAAATTAGCACCCTTCCCTCCTAAGAGGTTCTTCATGCTTTCATTTCCGTCTGCCCTTCCTCCACCAAAGCTGTAAACATATTTCTTTGCCATTTTCTTTGTAACCCTCCCTTTTTTAGTTTTTTAGTTTTCCCTGTTGCCTCTTTTTAAGATTACTCAACAAAATAACCGAATAACTGGCTAACCGGTAAACTAACTCTGCAACTTATTAGTAATATACTCTTTTAATCTGTCAATACCAATCCGCTCTTGCTGCATAGTATCACGGTTACGGACTGTTACTTGATTATCCTCAAGGGACTGGATATCCACCGTAATACAATAAAGCGTGCCGATTTCATCCTGCCTGCGGTAAAGTTTTCCTATCGCTCCTGTGTCATCATATACGGCTACGGTAACTTTTTTTAAATCAAAGGCGATATTTTTAGCTAAAGTCACTATCTTTTGTCTATTCCTTAAAAGAGGAAATACTGCTACTTTTATTGGTGCAAGCTCTCTGCTTAATTTTAATACTACTCGTGTTTCATCCTTTACTTTCTCTTCTGTATAGGCGTCAACTAAAAATGCCAAAACTGCCCTGTCAATGCCTCCTGAAGGCTCAATGATAAAAGGATAGAACCTTTCCTTTACAGCATCGTCAAAGTACCTTAAATCTTTCTTGCTGTATTTTGAGTGCTCTTTTAAGTCAAAGTCGCTTCTATTGGCAATTCCTTCTAATTCTGACCAGCCAAAGGGAAAGTTATACTCTATATCTGTGCAGGCTAAGGCGTAGTGGGCGAGCTCTTCTTTATTGTGTTGGCGTAGGCGTAAATTTTCTTTTGTCATCCCTAAAGCAATATACCATTCTTTCCTTAGGTTAACCCACTCTTGATAATATTCGTCTGCATCTTGCGGCCGGACAAAGTATTCAATTTCCATCTGTTCAAACTCGCGCGTGCGGAAAGTAAAATTTCCCGGGGTAATCTCGTTCCTAAAAGATTTTCCTATTTGCGCTAAGCCAAAGGGAAGCTTTGGGTGGCGTGAGTCAAGGATATTAGCAAAGTTGACAAATATTCCTTGCGCCGTTTCAGGCCTTAGATATATTAAGTTTTCAGCATCTTCTAAAGGGCCCTGATGGGTTTTAAACATAAGATTAAATGGCCTGCTTTCAGTAAGTTCTCCCTGGCACTGAGGGCATTTACTTTTGTCTTTTAAGTCTTCGGTTTTAAAGCGCTTACGGCAGGATAAGCAGTCGCTTTTTAAATCGAAGAAGTTTTTTACATGGCCGGAAGCCTCCCAGACCTTTGGGTGCATAAGGATGGCTGAGTCCATTCCATACATATCATCACGATTATGTACGTTAGCGCTCCACCAGGCGTTTTTAAGGTTTCTCTTTAGTTCTGCTCCATGCGGCCCATAATCCCAGGTGTTGCTTAAGCCTCCATAAATATCCGAAGATTGGAATATAAAACCACGGCGCTTGCAGAGTGAAACTATCTTATCCATTGTTGTTGCAGACATAGTCTTTTATTATTAACCTAAAGCAAATAAAAAGTCAAGATAATTCAACTTTCTTCTTCGTATATTTTTTTTAACTCCTCTTCTTTCATAAGAAAGGAGTGCTCTTTTTGCGGGAAGCGTTCTTTTAAGATATCTTCCTTGTATTCTTTAATCGCCTTTAAGATTATATCGGAGAGGTCAGTATATTTTTTAACAAACTTAGGCGTGTATCTCTCAAATAATCCGAGCATATCATTGATCACTAATACCTGCCCATCACAATGTAGCCCTGCGCCAATTCCTATTGTAGGGATTTTTATTTTTTTTGTAATTATCTCGGAAAGTTTATCCGGTACGCACTCTAAGACAATAGCGAAACACCCGCTATCTTCAAGGATAATAGCCTCTTCAATTAACCTCTTAGCTGAAAGAGCTTCTCTTCCTTGGACCTTAAAACCTCTTTCTTTTTCTGCTGTCTGTGGAGTAAGCCCAATATGCCCCATGACCGGTATGCCTTCTTGGGTTATTTCTTTAGTTACCTCGGGGCATTTATCAAACCACTCTAATTTTACTCCTGAACAAGACGCTTCGGTAATAAATCTCTTTGCATTTGGCAAGGCTTCATTGGGGTTTAACTGGTAGGAGCTAAAGGGCATATCACCTAAGACGATACTATTTTTTACTGCACGGGTGACTGCTTTTGAGTGGTGGATCATCTCAGACATGTCTATTGAAGTAGTTGAATCTAATCCTAAGACGACATTAGCCAAAGAGTCCCCGACAAGGATGATATCTATCCCCGCCTTATCTAATAAAAAGGCAGTAGGATAATCATAGGCAGTAAGCATAGTAATCTTCCGCTTATTTTTTAATTCTTTTATATCTTTTATCGTTAGCCTCATTTTTTATTCTTAAAACCTTAAAGCAGGTATGAAAAACTGCGCAATTTTAAAGTATATAATAAGTCCTATTACGTCCACTACGCTTGTTGTAATTGGTCCTGCTAATACCGCAGGGTCTAGCCCTATTCTCTTTGAGATTAAAGGAAGAGAGATCCCAGTTCCTATCGCAAGAAGAGCGATTAAAATCATAGTCAAGCCTACTACAAGAGAAAGCATAATATCTTTTTGTAAAAGAAACGCTCTGCCAAAGGCAACTAGACCTACTACAAGTCCCATAAGGAGTGCGGCAGAAAGTTCTACTCTGACTACCTTCCAGATATTTTTAGGCTTTACATCTCCTGTGGCAAGGCCCCTGATTATAGTAATAGATGTCTGTGCCCCGGCATTTCCTCCTGTGTCAAGGAGCATGGGGATAAAGAAGGCTAGAGAGACGACTGCACTTAAAGATTGTTCAAAGAACTTTAAAACAGTTCCGGTTAGAAAATCGAATATTAAAAGTAAGACTAACCAACCGGCTCGCCTGCGCACAAGCTCTAGAGGAGTAGCTTGAGCGTAGCTTATGATCTCTCCTCCCTTAGCATCCATCTTGCCGATTTCATATATATCTTTAGTTGCCTCTTTTTCTATCGTTTCAACTATATCGTCAACGGTGATTATCCCTATTAACCTGTTTTCTTTATCTACTATAGGTGCGTCAAAGAGGTCGTATTTTTTAAAGGTATTTCCTACCTCTATAGCATCTGCCTCAGCGTCAATCTTTATTACATTAGCGCTGCTCATGACATCGCGAATGAGCATATCCGGAGGGGTCTTTAGTATATCCTGCAAGGATATAACACCGATTAGCTTTTTAGCATCGTCAACTATAAACAAGGAATAAATATTTTCTCTGTAGTTGGTTCTTAGGTTTTGTTGTATATAGAGAATGGCGTGTTTTGCACTCATCTCTTTTTTTAAGGCGACAAACTCTGTAGTCATAAGACTACCTGCGGTTCCCTCAGGGTAGTGCATCAGCTCGGAGGTTTCCTGCGCGGTGTCCTTACTTGCTAAAAGAAGAAACTTACGCGATACCTTTTTAGGGAATTCCTTAAAAAGGTCGGCCCTTTCATCAGGGGCCATCTCTTCTAAAATTTGGGAGATTTCTGTATTTGCAAGGTTGTTTAGTATGTGGTGTTGCTCGGGGAAGGGTAAGTTCTCAAAGACTTCAACAGCTTTTTTTGTCCCAAGAAGTCTGAAGATGATTATCTTCTCTGTTGGTTCAAGGTGCCTCCAGCCCTCGGCGATATCCATGGAGTTCATATTCTTTAGAGAGTTTTTAAGGCTGTTAAAGTCCCTCTTCTTTATAAACTCCCTTGTTTCAGGAAGAAACAAGGCAAAGACATCCACATTTTTTCTTAAAATACCTTTCATCTTTTTAATATTTTTACTTCTGTATTTTTAAATTTTTTAGCTAAGGCAAGGCCCTTTTCTTCCCCTAAAAGAAATATTGCCGTGGATAAAAAGTCTGCGGTTATTGAGTCATCAGCAATAACAGTTACCGAAAAAAGATCAGATATTTTTGGGTATCCTGTCTTTGGGTTAATTATATGTCCGTAAGTTTTTTCTCCGTCCTTAAAAAATTGTTCGTAATTTCCTGAGGTAGAAACTGCTTTGTTTCGTAAGTATAAAAAACCTTCTTTTTTAAGAGATCCCTTAATAGCCACTCTCCAGGGCTTGTTAAATCTATTGCCTAAGCAATATACTTGCCCTCCGGCATTTATTAGGGCATCTTTTATTTTTTCTTCTTTTAATCTTCTGATGGCGCAGTCAAGCGCAAAGCCTTTGGCAATTGCTCCTAAATCGATCTTCATTCCTTGAAACTTAAATTGTATCATATTATCTTTCTTTCGTAAAATAATTTTATCCGAACCTATAAGAGAAAAAGTTTTGTTAATCTCTTCTTGCGAAGGGAGAAAATATTCTTTTTTAGTAAATCCCCAAAGATCCACAAGAGGTCCAACAGTGATATCAAAAGCCCCTTCTGAAAGATAGTAGAACTCTTTGGCTTTTTCTATGATGTAAAATGTCTCCGGGCTTGCCAAAATCAAGCCCTCTTTGTTTAAAATAGAGATATCGCTCTTAGGGCTGTATTTACTTAAGAGGCCTTCTATGCGTTTAATTTCGTTAAAGCTTATTTCTATCGCCTTTTTATCCGGGGAGATTACCTCTACAAAGGTTCCAAGTAAGATTCTTGTTTCCCGGTAGAGTATATTTTTTTTAAATATTTTATGGAAAAAGAAATAGCCTATTAAGGTTAGCAGGGAAATTAATATTATTGCGGTTATGTATCTCTTTATCATTATTAACCAAGGTTATTTGGGTTACTCTCTTCCATGGAGTGGATTAAGTCTATTAAGAGTTGGTTAGTTAAAACCGGGATGCCTAACTCCTGCCCTTGTCTTACGATGGCTCCATTTATAAAGTCTATTTCCGTGCGTTTTTTATGTAAGATATCTTGGAGCATTGAGGATAAGTTTTCTGCGGTTGCCTCAGCCACAGCCTCTGTCTTGGCTAAGGGATCGTCAAATATAAGTTTTATCCGTTTTCTTTTTGCTACCCTGACTGCTTCAGTAATAGCTTTGTGCATAATTCTACGCGCCCCCTCAATCTCTACAAGCTTGCCGTTATTGACGCGCAAGATTGCCGTAAGCGGATTAATCCCAGTATTAATTATAAGTTTTGACCAGATTAAACTTTTTATATCCTTAGAGATCCTTGTCTCTATATCCGCCTTATTAAAAATATCGCGTATTGAGCGCATCTGCGCTGTCATCTTTCCGTCTAATCTTCCTATTAGGGTTTCTCCTTTTCCGCAGAAGCGCACAACCCCAGGCTTAATAAGAGTTGCGCCTAAGTTAGTAACCCCCATTACTACCCTTTCTATTCCGACTGCCTCAGAGATTACCTCGGCGTTACCCAATCCGTTTTGGAGGGTTAATACAGAGCTATCGTTTTTCAAGAGAGGTTTAATTAGAGAGATTGCTTGCTTGGTATTATAAGACTTAACGCATATTATAAAGATATCCGCAGGCCCTATTTGGTTTAACTGTGTAGTTATTTTTACATTTACATGGAAAGACTTAATAGCTCCTTCAATGGTTATTCCTGTTTTTAATATTTCCTTAGTTCGTTCCTTCTTGTAATCAAGAAGCCAGACTTCATCTTTATTTAAATTTTTAGTTGCTCTTGAGAGGAGAGCAGTTAAAAGAGCGCCTATTGCTCCGGGACCGACAATTACAATCTTCATACTAGCCTCCTTTAAAAAAGATATTTTTTTTAAAGAGTTAAAGCGAGTTTATTGATAACCTTTTGAGACTTTAATTCTTTTTCTAAATGAAAGTTTATGAATGCGTTTAAAATTAAATCCAATTCTTTCTTTATCTGGGGGTTAAGCCCAAGGCTTAAGGTTGCTTTAAAGTCGTTGCGCTCAATATGCAGTATTGAGGCTACTGTCCCGCGGAAGATAGAACGAGCGCTTAAGTCCTTAAAATAGCACTTAGGACACAAAAGCCCTCCTAATTTTAAGCTAAACTTAGAGACGCCCATTACCCTATTTGAGCAATAAACACAAGAGTCAAAGTGGGGCTTAAATCCTGACAAGGAGAGCATTTTGATTTTGAAGATAACGGCTATCTTATCGGGGTTATTGGTCTTTTCAAGCTCTTTTAAGGCACTGAGGGTAAGGTCAAAGACCGCCTCATTTTTATCTTCAGGTTGCATTAGGGTTAAGATTAACTCCATCATAAAAGCGCTTATCGCTGCCCTAGAGATATTGTTTCTGATATTAAAGAAATTATCTTTTAAGTCGCAGGCGCTTACAAGGTGAAGGCTGGTGGAATTTCTATGGTAGAATATTATCTCGTTATAAGAAGATGGTTCTACAGCGCTGGCAAATTTTTTAGGATCAAGGCGGATGCCTTTTAGTATCCCACTTATCCTGCCAAAATTGCGAGTATAAAAATCAACTATTAGGGATGTCTCCCTAAAATCTCTTTTTCTTAAGACTATTGCCTCGGTTTTATTTATCGACATATTTCCTTTCTTTTTTTAGCATTACCCTTTTTTTAAAAAGAGTATTGTGATTGTATCCTAAAAGATGAAGTAACCCGTGGGTAATGTAGAGTTTTAGTTCCTTTAATAGAGAGGTTGTGTATATTTTAGAGTTGTATCTTGCAGTATCAGCGGAGACTACAATATCGGCAAAGAAATTTTCCTTGTTAAAAGGTTCGGAGATGTTAAAGGCTAAGACATCAGTAGGAATATTTTTTTTGCGATACGTTTGGTTGAGTTTTTTTATCAAAGAGTCGGTTACTATGGATACAGTGATTTCTCCCCTTGCCTTGATACGCTCTTCTTTCAGGATTCTTTTGATAAGATTTTTTATCATTAAGGAAGAAATTAAGTTTTTATCCTGCAGGTTTTTTACGGTTATTTTTAGCATAAAAAAATAAGTTAAGGCTGGTTATTATTTTTTATCGGGATAACTTTCACGGCTATGGTATATGCCGCAGAGGAGCTTTACAAATACAGCTGAAATCTTCTCTAAGTCTTTTAATGTAAGGTCGCATTCGTCAAGTTGTCCGTCAATAAATTTATTATTGATTACTTTATGGACTAAATCTTCTATTGAGGCAGGGGTAAATTCTTTTAAAGCTCTTACCGCCGCTTCAACGGAATCTGCCAAAAGAACTATTGCTGTTTCTTTGCTGTTGGGTTTAGGCCCGGGGTAACGGTAGCCCTCCTCTTCTACCTCCTGGCCTTCTTTAGGGTTTTCCAATGCCTTAAGATAGAAATAATATACTAATCCCTTGCCGTGGTGCTGTTCAATAAAGTCTATTAAGGCAGGGTTAAGTTTATATTTTTTCGCAAGCTCTACCCCTACCTTAACATGTTTCATGATTACAAGTTTGCTCATTTCAGGAGAAAGAGTATCATGCCTATTAAACGCTCTACTTTGATTTTCGCTAAAGTATTCAGGTTTTTCTAGCTTTCCGATGTCGTGGTAGTAAGATCCTACCCTGCTTAATAAACCATTAGCTCCGATGGCATTAGCTGCTGCCTCTGAGAGATTGCCTACTATAAGGCTATGGTGGTATGTCCCCGGGGCTCTTTGGATTAAGAGAGATAAAAGAGGCTGATGAAAATCCGCTAATTCAAGGAGGCTGATATTGGTTATAGCTTTAAAAAGGAATTCAAATATAGGCAAAGTCCCTAACACAACAATGCTTGTTAATAGTCCGTTTGCTAAAAAGTATAAATATTTATAGGAGACGCCTATGCTTTTATTTCCTATAAGTAAAAGTACAAGAGAGTATATAAGCCCGCTGATAGTCCCTGCACTGATAACCGTATTTCTTTTTCTAGCACCCTTTACAAGGATAGCGCTTAGTATAGAGCTTATTGTAAAAAGAAAGATTATCTCTAAGGGGTATTTACTGATAGAGGCAAGAGAGACTGCTAAGGATAAAGAAATAATTACGGATAGCTCAAGGCTTGTAAAGAGGAGCATTAGGAGCATAGATAGCAATGAAAAGGGGATTAAGTAAAGCGGAAGGTTGTTTATGCATACGAAATATCCACCAGCAAAATTAAGGAGGAATAAAAAAGATAGATTTGCAAGATTAGAGTTCTTTGTGATTAACCTTCTTAACTTAAGGTAGAGGTATACAAAGAAGAGAAAAAACGGGACGGCTAAATTGATATTAGCTGCCTTGGCTACTGAAAAAATCAATAGAAATAGGGAAAATCCTCTTAGGCTAATTTTTTTTAGTAGTTTTATCATATGCTTCAATAATCCTCTGGACTAAAGGATGCCTGACTACATCTTCCTTGCTAAAATAGATAAACTTTATCTCCTTTATTTTTTTTAGTATATCCTGCGCTTGCAATAAACCTACGGGTTTGCCTCCGGGAAGATCGCTTTGAGTTATATCCCCGGTAATTACAGCTTTGGAGTTAAACCCCAGCCTAGTTAAAAACATCTTCATCTGTTCAGCAGTAGAGTTTTGAGCTTCATCAAGGATGACAAAGGCATCATTTAAGGTTCTGCCTCTCATATAGGCCAAAGGAGCGACTTCTATGGTACCATTATCTAAATACTTTTCTATCCTCTCTGTTTCCATCATATCATAGAGGGCGTCATACAGAGGGCGTAGGTATGGGGATATCTTCTGGCGCATGTCCCCGGGTAGAAACCCTAAAGACTCCCCTGCTTCTATCGCTGGGCGCGTAAGGACTATTCTGCGCACTTCTTGTTTTTTTAAGGTATCTATAGCTGAGGCCATAGCAAGATAGGTTTTGCCTGTCCCGGCGGGGCCTATGCCAAAGACAATATCAAACTCTTTTATCGCATTAACATAATCTATTTGTCCTGAAGTCTTGGGAGCTATCTTTAGGTTTAAGGGTGTTGAAGTCTTTGGTTTTTTGTAAGTATCTATTATATACTTGATACCCAACTCTTCAAGCCTATTGTCTTTTGACCTGTAACCTTTTAAAAGGTAGTCAATAAACGCAGATGATTTTTTGATATTGTTGGCTGTGCCGCTGATTTTAAGGTGCTCTCCGCGCAAGGCAACCTTTACCTTGAAATCTTTTTCAATAAGTCGGATGTTAGAATCATTCATTCCGCATAGAGAGCGGGCTTCTTCGTTGTTCTCTAATTTTAATATCTTATGCATAAAGAAAGTTACTTTAAGTTTTTAGGTACATCTATTATTTCCTTGTCATTAGAGAAATTGTTATCCTCCGGGATATTCAAGGTTTGGCCAGGGTAAAGCCTATCAGGGTTTTTTAAGGTATTCTTATTTGCGTTGTATATTTTAATCCATTTTTTAGTAGTCCCGTAAAACTTTTGTGATATCTTCTGCAAGGTATCATTCTTTCCGACTGTATAGCTTTGATACTCTGTTTTTACCGGTTCAGGGGTTGGTTCTACTTCAGATTCTGTGAAATAAGGAGTTTTGTAAGTTTCATAACCTGGTTCTTGCGGATCTGAGTATCCTTCTTTTACCGCAGAAATCTTTTTTGTCTGATGGGATTTGCCTAACTCAAACTCAAAGATACGGACACTTCTTTGTGTTTTTCTTGAATCTTGCGGTTCTATAGGGGAACTTCCGGTAATATAGCCGCGGTTTCCTATGGATAAATCTTGGTCAATCCTATCTTGAGTTAATTGATAGGTGCGGGCGACGCAACCTGACAATAAAAAGAGTACGCCTGTAAATAAGAAGACTAATCTTTGCATCTCTCCTCCTTTTTTAAGGTAATATTAAGTTCTTTAAGTTGATCTTTATCTACTCCTGAAGGTGCTTCAGTTAAGGGACAGGTGCCTATACTGGTTTTAGGAAAGGTTATAACTTCTCTTATGCTTGGCTCTTGGGTAAGTATTGCTAAGAGCCTGTCGATACCAAAGGCGAATCCTCCATGTGGAGGAGCTCCAAACTTAAAAGCTTCAAGTAAAAAACCAAAGCGCTCTGCTGCTTCTTTTGAGTTAATACCGATTATTTCAAATATTTTTTTCTGTAGAGTTTGCTGATGAATTCTTATGGACCCTGAACCAAGCTCTATCCCGTTTAAAACTAGATCGTAAGAGCGTGACCTTATTTTTCCCGGGGAGGTTCCTAAGAGTTTTAAATCTTCTTCTAATGGCGCAGTAAAAGGGTGATGTTGGCTTTGCCATTTCTTTTCTTCTTGATTGTATGTAAATAGAGGAAAGTCAACTACCCAGGCAAAAGCAAAGTCATTCTTATCTTCTTGACGTAAATCGGGCTTATCAGTTTTATATTTTTCCATTGCAAGGCTATAAGAGATGCGCGGAAAAGGAACCTTTAGTTTTATGTCTTTTAGCTCCTTAAAGATATAGAAGAATAGGCCCTCAATAAGGGAAAATATATCCTTTTCTTCTACAAAAGATGCTTCTAGATCTAATTGGGTAAATTCCGGTTGGCGGTCAGCCCTTAAATCTTCGTCGCGGAAACACTTGGCTATTTGGTAATATTTGTCTAATCCGGCAACCATAAGTATCTGCTTGAATAGTTGAGGGGATTGCGGAAGGGCATAAAAATTCCCGGGGTTAAGCCTGGAAGGGACGAGATAGTCGCGGGCGCCTTCAGGTGTAGATTTAGTAAGGATAGGGGTTTCACACTCAAGAAAATCCTTAGAATTCAAAAAAGCGCGAATAGAGGAATAAAGCTTGCTTCTTAAAGAGATATTATTAAAGGTCTTCTTTCTTCTTAAATCAAGATATCTGTATTTAAGCCGCGTCTCTTCAGCTGGTTCTGAAGCATTTTCTATCTCGAAGGGGGTATTTTCACTTGTGTTTAGTATTTCAAGCTCTTTAGCTAAAACCTCAATTTCTCCTGTTGGGATTTTAGGATTTATCGTACCTGAGGGGCGTTTATTTACTATGCCCGTTACCTTAACTACAAATTCATTCCTTAATTCAGAGGCGATTTTGTAGGCGTCAGCTGATTCTTTAGGGATAAAGACAACCTGAGTAATCCCGTAGCGGTCTCTTAGATCAACGAAGATGAGTTTCCCATGGTCCCTTCTCTTAGCTACCCAACCGCATAGAGAAACCTGTTTTTCAAAATCAGCAAGGCTTAGTTCTGCGCAGGTATGTGTCCTTAACATTTCAGCCTCTTTATTAACTCGGTAAAATTGACCTTATCTTGAGTTCCTGTGGACATATCTTTAAGAGTAATTACTTTATCTTCGATTTCATTATCTCCTAGAATTAGGCATTTATCGGCTTTAAGGCTTTCTGCTTTGCGCATTGCGCCTTTTATGGATTTTCCTTCGTAATCCATGTCTGCTGGTATTCTATTTTTTCTTAGAAGTTGAAGTATTTTAATTCCCTCTTCTCTTGCCTTTTCTCCTAGGCTGATGATATAAACTAAGATTTTTTCTTTTGAGGGTTTTAATTTATTCATAAGTAAGAGTACTCTTTCAATCCCAAGGGCAAATCCTATTGCCCCTAAGTCAGGCCCACCTAAAGAAGATACTAAATTATTATACCTTCCCCCTGCGCCTATGGCATCTTGGGAGCCTAATTCTTTATGAGTTGCTTCAAAGACTGTTTGGTTGTAATAATCAAGTCCGCGTACTAAGGTAGAGTCTATTTGATAATTTATCCTTAAAGAATTTAAACCGGTTACAACTTTTCTAAAATGCTCTTTGCATTCAGGACATAGATAGGAATCTCCTATTTTTAGTTCTTTGACAGCATCCTTGCAGGTAACTTTTTTACAATCTAAAACCCTTAAAGGGTTAAGTTGTAGCCTATCCTTACAGTCCTGGCAAAGTTTATCTTGGCTTGCGGACAGATTTTTGCGTATAAGTTCTGACAATCTCTCCTTATCTTTAAGACAGCCTAAACTATTAATCTTTATAGTAAATTCTTTTATAGAAAACTCGGTTAAGAGGGTATTTATCAAGGATATAATTTCAACATCTAAGGCAGGGTCATAAGAGCCTATCGCCTCGCATCCGATATGATGGAATTGCCTAAGGCGGCCTTTTTGTGGGCGTTCCAACCTAAACATCGGCCCCATATAATAAAGTTTAGAGAAATGTAGGGTCTTATCTAAGTTATTCTCTATATATGAGCGCACTACTGAAGCTGTTCCCTCAGGGCGCAAGGCGTAGTTTTCATCCTTGTTATTTATTATGAACATCTGTTTTTTAATGATCTCTGTTTCTTTTCCTAATGAGCGGTTGAAAAGGGATTCCTCTTCTAAGATGGGGGTACGGATTTCTTTATAATTATAAAGCAAAAATATCCTACGGCTTATATTCTCTATCTTTTGCCAAACAGGCGAATCTTCGGGCAGGATATCCTTTGTGCCCGTTACTCTTTTATACATATATTTTATATAAACAAACGGTAATTTATTTAATTTTTTGTTTCATCTCTAAACCGGGTTTAAAGACTACTACTTTTCTCGGCGGGACAGGAATAACTTGGTTAGTACGCGGATTTCTTCCGGTACGACTCTTCCTCTGCTTGATCTTAAAGACCCCGAAATTGCGCAATTCTATCTTTTCCCCCCTGACTAAGGCCTCTATGATAGAATCAAAGGTTTTTTGAACGACTAATTTTACATCTATTTGTTTTAGCCCAGTTTGGTCAGAAACTTTAAGTATAATATCCTTCTTTGTCATATATTCCTCCCTGCCTGTAAAAATTGATAGGCTTATTCTTAAGTATAGTAACAGCAAAAAGTTACGATGTCAAGAGTAATTTAAGGCGTTCTTCTCCCAAAAGATTTTCAATCTCGTTGATCAGTTTTTCAGAAGGAGCTACATAGAAATTTTCTCCTACTACCATTTGCACTCTTGACCTTGCTGGAGTATTAAGGTTAAGATAAACTGGGACATCTCCGTGTGAGGAGGAGAGGACTTCTTTTAAGGTAGAGAAGACATTTTCCCTTAATCCCGCAAGGTTTATGCTTATCCCCGTGATTAATTTATAAATACGTTCAAAAGGGAAAAGGTCATTAACAAATATTTTAGGGGTATCTTCTTTTAGGTTAAGGCTCCCCTTTACTAAGACTACGGTGTTGGGTTGTATGTAGCGATAGACTTTTTGATAGGCTTTAGGAAAAACTAAAAGCTCCACAGAGCCGTTGAGGTCTTCAAGTTTTAAGATGGACATCTTTTCTTGTTTTGCACGGGTTATGGTATTTTTTATCTTGGAGATAAGCCCCACTACTTTAACTTCGTCATTGTCATTATTCATGGTGAGTTCATTTATTGAAGAGGTGGCAAAGCGCTTTAAAATCTTTGCGTATCTGGCTAACGGATGGCCGCTTATGTAAAAGCCAAGCATATCCTTTTCAAAGGAGAGTAGTTGTGGCTCAGGCCACTCTTTTAGATGAAGAAGAGAATCGTCTTTTTTTGCGAATATTCCATTGGATGTCCCATCATCAAAAAATGAAAGTTGCCCTTTTGATTTTTCTTTTTGTATCCGGGAGGCTGAATTAAGGGTAGGCTCTAAAGAGGTAAACATTTGTGCGCGTGGGATTAAAAAAGAATCCATGGCCCCGCATTTAATTAAGCTCTCTAAAACCTTTTTATTAGCAAGGCGCAAATCTATGCGTTGGCATAAATCCTGCAGGGATTTAAAGGGCCCGCTTTCTTCCCTTGTTTTGATGATAGAGTCTATGGCCCCTGCGCCTACATTTTTAACAGCCAAAAGTCCAAACCTTATGGACCTTTCATCAATAACCTTAAATAATCCGTCACTTTCATTAATATCAGGAGGCAATATAGCTATTCCCATTTTTTGAGCTTCAGTTACGTATTCTACTATCTTATCCGTATTATCACGTTCAGAGGTTAAGAGCGCTGTCATAAATTCTACCGGGTAGTTGGCTTTAAGATATGCGGTCCGATAAGAGATAAGCGCATAAGCAGTTGAGTGGGATTTATTGAAACCATACCCGGAAAAGTATTCTATTAAATCAAATATCTTTTCTGCGGTTAATTCTTTAATCCCATTTTTTTTGCAGCCTTTTATAAAATTGATTCGTTCCTTTTCCATTACCTCAGGGATTTTTTTGCCCATTGCTTTACGTAAAATATCCGCTTGGGCTAAGCTAAATCCTGCTAAAAGTGAGGCTATCTGCATTATCTGCTCTTGATAAAGCATAATCCCGTAGGTATCTTTTAAGATAGGTTCTAATTTAGGATGTTCGTATTTTATAGGTTTAAGGTTATGCTTACGCTCAATAAAATCGTCAAGCATTCCTGAGCCTATTGGCCCCGGACGGTATAAGGCTAATAAGGCGATTAAGTCCTCAAAGCGTTCAGGGGATAATTTTTTTAATAAATCCCGCATACCCGAACTTTCAAGTTGGAATATTCCGGCTGTTTGAGAAGAGGATAAGAGATTATAAGTTTTAGGGTCATCTAAAGGTATTGCTTCAATTGAAACATCTTTGCCTTTTCTCTCCCTTATGATTTTTATAGCCTGATTAATTACGGTGAGAGTCCTTAAGCCTAAGAAGTCCATTTTTAGGAGTCCGATTTTCTCTAAGATGCTCATGCTAAAGCCAGTAGTTATTTGTCCGTCGCTAGTTTTAAACAAAGGGCTATAATTAACCAAAGGTTTATCAGCTATGACTACGCCTGCGGCATGGACAGAGGCATGGCGGTTTAAACCCTCTAGCTCCATCCCCGTGTTGATTAATTTATTTATAGTAGGATCGTTTTTGTAAAGATTATTAAGCTCAGGTTCATTTTCTAATGCCCTTTTTAAGGTCATCTCAAGCTCAAAAGGGATCATCTTGGCTATTTTATCTACTTCAGCATAAGCCATACCCATTACCCGGCCTACATCGCGAATAACCGCACGCGCCTGCATAGTCCCAAAGGTAATTATTTGAGCTACGTTCTCCTGAGCGTATTTAGCGGTAACATAATCAATAACCTCTTGTCTTCTTTCGTAGCAGAAGTCTATATCTATATCAGGCAAGCCCATGCGCTCGGGGTTTAAGAACCTTTCAAATAATAAGCCGTATTTTAAAGGATCCAAATCCGTAATCCCTAAAAGATAACTTACTAAGCTTCCTGCTGCTGAGCCTCTCCCTGGGCCTACGGGTATTCCCTTACTCTTTGCATAGTGGATAAAATCCCAAACAATAAGAAAATAACTTGCAAAGCCCATATTAATGATAGTTTTTAATTCAAGTTCTAAGCGTTCGTCTATCTCCTTGGTGACCGTATTGAACTTTTTTTTAAGCCCTTCAAGGCAAAGGCTTTTTAAAAACTCTTCTTTAGTCTGGCCTATCGGAGGATCATACCTAGGCAGATGTATTTGTTTGAAATTTAGTTCTAAGTTGCAACGGGAGGCTATCTTTAAAGTATTTGAAATCGCTTCAGGATAATCTTTAAATAAAGTTTTCATCTCTTGGGGAGATTTAAAATAAAATTCTTCTGTTTGAAAGCGCATGCGGTTAGGGTTATCAAGGGTTGTTTGGGTTTGTATGCATAACAACGCCTCATGGGCAGATGCGCTATTGCGAGTTAGGTAATGAACATCATTAGTGGCAACCAAAGGTATCCCTAGCTTTTTGCTTATCTTAACTAAACCAGAATTTACCTCTTTTTGCTCAGGAATCGCGTTTTCCTGAAGCTCTAGATAGAAGTTCTCCGTGCCCATTATGCTTAAATAAGTATCTGCGGTTTTAAGGGCATCATTAAAACGTCTCTGAGAGAGGAGTGACGGAATCTCTCCTTTTAAACAGGCACTTAAAGCGATAAGTCCTTTTGAGTATTCGGATAAAATCTCTTTATCAATACGCGGGCGGTAATAGAATCCTTCTAAATACCCTATGGAGACAAGCTTTATTAAATTATGATACCCTTCCTCATCCTTAGATAAGAGAATTAGGTGGTAAGAGGCTTCTTCTATCCCGGAAGATGATTTATCCATACGGTTTCCGGGAGCGATATAAACCTCACAGCCTAAGATGGGCTTGATTCCTGCTTTTTGGGCTTCAAGATAAAAGTCAATAGCCCCAAAAAGGTTTCCGTGGTCGGTAATTGCCAATGAGCCCATATTATACTGCTTAGCAAGGGCTAATAGCTGCGGTATTCGGCATGCCCCGTCAAGGAGGCTATATTGGGTATGTAAATGTAGATGGATAAATTCGCTATGTGGCATAATTTATTTATAAGTCAAGCGGTAAAAAAGCTATTCCCACTCTATGGTTGCAGGAGGCTTGGAGGTAATATCATAAACAACGCGGTTTACCCCTTTTACTTCATTGATTATGCGATTGGATATTTTATCTAAAAGTTCATACGGAAGATTTGCCCATTCTGCCGTCATTCCGTCTGAACTTAAAACGCATCGTAGGGCCACGACATTCTCATAGGTCCTTTCATCTGCGGTTATACCTACACTTTTTATAGGAAGTAATACGGCAAATGATTGCCAGATAGTATCATACAGGTTTGCTGCCCGGATTTCCTCAACAACCCTCTTATCTACCTCTTGTAATATATCTAACCGCTCTTTTGTTACTTCGCCGATAATTCTTACTGCTAAGCCCGGACCCGGAAAAGGCTGCCTATTTATTATTGTATCCGGCAAACCAAGCGCTCTTCCTATCTCCCGAACTTCATCTTTAAATAGCTCGCGTAAGGGTTCTAGTAATTTTAATTTCATCCGCTCTGGGAGCCCCCCGACATTATGGTGGCTTTTAATCTTTTTGCTTGGAGTTCCGTCAGTAGGTACGGATTCAATTACATCAGGGTACAGTGTCCCTTGTGCTAAAAACTTTACTCCTTTTGTTTTTTTTGCCTCCTGTTCAAAGATATTTATAAACTCATTGCCGATAATCTTTCTCTTTTCTTCCGGATCAATAACCCCCTTAAGCCTATTTAGGAAATTTTTACTTCTATCTACAAGGTTAAGGTTTAAACGGTAGAGATCCTTAAATACCTTTCTTACTTGTTCAGGTTCGCCCTTCCTCATCAATCCATTATTAACAAATATACAGCAGGAATTTTTACCTATTGCCTTATGGAGAAGAAGCGCGACTACTGAGGAGTCGATACCCCCACTTAAACCCAATATAACCCTATCTTTCCCTACTTCTTTTTTGATCTTATTTACTGTTTCATAAATAAAGGATTCCGTAGTCCACCTGCCAAGACATCCACATATCCTAAAAAGAAAATTGCTGAATATCTGGTTTCCTTTTTCTGTGTTGGCTACCTCTGGGTGAAATTGTAACCCAAATATTTTCTTTTTACTGTTTGAGATGGCTGCTATTGGGGTGTTAGTTGTATGTGCGCTAGTACAAAAACCAATAGGAAGCTTAAGAAGAATGCTCCCATAGCTTGCCCAGCATGTAAAATTTCCCGGCATATGCGAGAATAAATCTCTATTTTCATCTATAAAAAGTTCTGCCTTCCCGTAACTTTGGGTGCGGGTGCGTTTAGCTTTTCCTCCGAGCATTTCTACTATCACCTGCATTCCATAGCTTATGCCTAAGAGGGGTATCCCTAATTTAAATATTCCTTTATCAGGATAAAGAGGTTTTTTGCTTGTAATTGGCATAGGGCTTCCTGAGAGGATAAGACCCTTAGGGTTCATCGCTGCTATATCCTTTGCCGGGGTGTTAAAAGGTATAATCTTTGAATAAACCTTGTTTTCACGCACTCTTCTGGCAATTAGTTGAGTGTATTGAGAGCCAAAGTCTAATATCAAGACAACCTGTTTAGGAGAAGCTACCTTTTCTTTTTTAAAGCGAGGATCTTTTTTAGAAAACTTCTTTTTTTTAGCTAACCTTCTCATATTATTTCCCCATTCCTACGCGCTGTCCAACTTGAAATATTTTTCCTTCAGTCTGTATTGAGGGCGCGATAATAATTTCTACATCTTGCATTTCTCTTAAACTTAAGGCTCCTAAAGAACCCATTGAGGTTTTTAATGCCCCTATTAAGTTTTGAGAGCCGTCGTCTACTTTAGCTGGGCCAAAGAGTATCTCTTTTAGTGAGCCAGTTGTTCCTACTTTTATCCGAGTTCCCCTGGGAAGATTAACATGTGAAGTGGCCATGCCCCAGTGGAAACCCCTTCCTGGGGCTTCTTTGGCGCGGGCAAAGCTTGAGCCAATCATTACAGCGTCAGCACCACAGGCAAAGGCTTTACATATATCTCCACCCCTGTTCATGCCGCCATCAGTAATTATAGATATGTATTTGCCTGTCCTCTTATAATAAAAATCTCGTGCTTCTGCTGCGTCTACTGTTGCGGTAACTTGTGGGACACCTATACCTAAAACTCCTCTTGTAGTACAGGCTGCTCCGGGACCTACTCCGATCAAAAGGGCCTTTGCGCCTGTTTCCATAAGTTCGAGGGTTGTTTCATAGGTTACACAGTTGCCTAAAATTACAGGTATCTTAGTTTGTTTGCAAAAATTGTAAAGATCAAGGGTTTTGTATTCTTTGGCTAGATGTCGAGCAGTAGTGACTGTAGATTGGATGACAAATATATCCGCCCCTGAGTCTATGGCTAATTTAGAGAATTTTTCGGCATTAGCCGGTATACAGCTTACTACAGCGACAGCCTGTTTTTTCTTAATTTCAGAGACTCTTTTTGAAACTAATTTTTCTTTGATAGGAGTTGTGTATACAGACTGAATTAATTGAGTTGCTTTTTGTGAAGTTGCCCGGGCTATATCTTTTAATACTGAATCAGGATTTTCATATCTTGTTTGAATGCCGTCTAGGTTTAATACTGCGATACCTCCTAAGCGAGACATTTCAGCGGCAAACCTTATATCTACTACTCCGTCCATTGCCGCAGCAAGAATTGGGACACTGAATCTTTTTCCTGCTATTTGAAAGGATGTATCTACTTCATTTGGGTTAACTGTCTGCGCTCCAGGGACAAGAGCTATCTCATCAAAACCATAACATCTGCGTGCTCGCCTACCTATGCCTATCCATTCTGCCATCTCTTTTTAGCCTTTCTTTATACATAACCTATTGTCAAGTAAAGAATTAGAAGAAAAAACATTTTTTAAGAGTTTACCTATGAAAGGATAAAGAATTTTACAATAATTAAGAGTGTTTGTCAAGATAAAAAAGAGGCGGCTCTTCTAATAAGAGTCGCCTCTTTTTTTGCCTTCTTTAGGATTAATACATCCCTCCGCCCATTCCACCCATACCTGCTGGCGGCATTGGGGGCATCTTGTCATCCTTTTGAGGCTTATCTGCTATCAAAGCCTCGGTAGTAAGGAGTAAAGAAGCAATGCTGGATGCATTTTGTAGGGCTGAACGAGTAACTTTTTTAGGGTCAATTACCCCTGCCTCAATCATATCTACAAAATTATCCTGAGAAACATCATATCCAACATTGGTTTTTTCTTGTTTTATGCGTTGCACTACTACGGAGCCTTCTAATCCTGCGTTTTCAGTGATCTGTCTGATTGGCTCTTCCAGTGCGCGTTTGATTATATTAACTCCAACCTTTTCATCTCCTTCTAGTTTTAGTTTGTCTAAAACAGGGATACAGCGGATTAAAGCGACTCCTCCGCCTGGGATGATCCCCTCTTCTACTGCTGCACGAGTAGCGTGTAGGGCGTCTTCTACGCGAGCCTTCTTTTCTTTCATCTCGCTTTCAGTAGCTGCGCCTACATTGATAACTGCTACCCCGCCTGCTAGTTTAGCTAAACGCTCCTGTAACTTCTCCTTATCATATTCAGAGTCAGTCTCATCAATCTGTTTTTTGATTTGAGCTACGCGTGCGCTTACTGCGGCAGGCTTTCCTGCACCTTCTACAATAGTAGTGTTTTCTTTGTCAATCTTTATCTTCTTAGCTTTACCTAAGTCATTAAGGTCAACATTTTCTAGTTTAATTCCTAGATCCTCAGTTAAAGCCTTTCCGCCGGTTAGTATAGCGATATCTTCAAGCATTGCTTTACGCCTATCCCCATATCCAGGGGCTTTTACTGCACAAGAGACAAATGTGCCCTTTAGTTTATTGACTACTAAGGTTGCAAGCGCTTCTCCTTCAACCTCTTCAGCAATAATTAAGAGAGGCTTTCCAGTACGTGCTATTTTCTCTAATAAAGGAAGAAGGTCTTTTAAAGAGGATATCTTTTTTTCGTGTATTAAAATATAAGTATCCTCTAAGATACACTCCATCCTTTCTGCATCAGTGACAAAATAAGGGGATAAGTACCCTTGGTCAAATTGCATACCTTCTACTAACTCTAAGGTAGTTGCAGTAGTTTTAGCCTCTTCTACAGTAATTACACCGTCTTTGCCTACTTTATCCATTGCTTCAGATATCTGGTCACCTATGGCGCTATCGCCATTTGCTGCAATTGAAGCAACCTGAGCTACCTCTTTTTTCTCTCTGGCATTAATGGGCTTTGTTAATCTATTTAACTCCTCCACTACTTTTTCTACTGCTTTTTCAATCCCACGCTTTAGAGCCATAGGGTTAGCTCCAGCGGTAACATTCTTTAAACCTTCGCGGTATATTGCTTCAGCCAAAACCGTAGCTGTAGTAGTTCCGTCACCGGCCACATCAGAAGTCTTTTCAGCTACTTCTTTTACCATCTGTGCACCCATATTTTCATAAGGATCTTCTAACTCTATCTCTTTAGCAACGGTTACTCCATCTTTAGTGATTGTAGGAGAACCGAATTTTTTATCAATTACTACATTGCGCCCCTTTGGGCCTAAGGTAACTTTTACTGCACGGGCTAATTGCTCTACCCCGCTTAAAAGTTTCCTGCGTCCTTCATCTTGATATAACAATTGTTTACTCATTTATATCCTCCTTATTGTAAGATTACTTGATAATTGCTAAAATATCTTCTTCCCGCATAATTAAAAGCTCTTCGCCTTCCTTGGTGGTGATTTCATTACCAGAGTATTTCCCGTATAAGACCTTATCTCCCACCTTTACTTCTGGAGCTTGAATGCTGCCGTTATCTAAGACCTTACCTTTGCCTATAGCTACAACCTTACCTTCCTGAGGTTTTTCCTTTGCTGTGTCCGGGATAACTATCCCCCCCTTGGTTTTCTCCTCTGCCTCCAGAGGCTTTATCACTATCCTGTCACCTAATGGCTTAATCTCCATTTTTAACACCTCCTCTTAATTTGTTCATTTTAGCACTTTTCCCCTAAGAGTGCTAATTATAAATAAAAAAAAATTCTTGTCAAGTATTTTTTTATTAAGATTGACTAGCTTTTATTTTTATAATAAAGCATTGCCAGTCCTTTAAGGGTAAGATTTATGTCTATTATTTTTAAAGAGGATGAATATTCTTTAATTAATTTGGAGTCACCTCCGGTTGCTACTATTTTTGCCTTGCCTATCGATTTTCTTATATCCTTAATGAGGCCGTCTGTAAGGCTGGCAAAGCCATAGATTATCCCTGAAAGGATGCTATTTTTAGTGTTTCTACCAATAAATTCTACCGGTTTATTTAAAACCACTTTAGGCAAAAGCGCAGTGCGTTTATAGAGCGCCTCAAGAGAGATATTTAACCCGGGGAGTATCATTCCGCCTAAATACTCTTTTTTCCTGGAAATTAGATCAAAGGTAACTGCCGTTCCGAAATCAACTACGATTAGAGGCGCCCCATAGAGCCTTAAGGCGGCGTAGGCATTAACTAGCCTATCTTTGCCTACTTGATTAGGAAGAGAGTAGAGATTTTTAAGAGGAACTTTGATGTCTTTACCTACTATATAAGGGGTTTTCGCGGTTAACCTTTTAAGATCGTCCTTAAGGGTATGGGTTTGCTTTGGGACTACGCTACATATTATAGCCTCATCAATGGTCGTATCTTTTAATTCATGACGCAATTTAGATAAAGAGTATTTGCTTGTTAGGATATAAAAAGTCTTTTTAAGCCGAGTAGATGTAGATACCCCAAAAGAGGTAACCGTGTTCCCTATATCAACGCTTAAGAGGTTCATTTTTTAAGTTTTTTATCTTATCCCTTAAAGAGGCAGCTTTTTCAAATTGCAGGTTTCTTGCTGCTAACTCCATCTCATATTGTAACTGGGAGATATACTTATGTAAATGATATTCATCTTTATCTTCCCCGGTTAAAGAAGCTGTAAAATCCTCGGCCCTTGATAAAACCTCTATCCCCTCTTTAAGCTCTTTTTTTATTGAACGGGGGGTGATATTATTCTTTCTATTAAAAGCAGACTGTATTTTTCTTCTACGCTTACTCTCATTAATGGCTTTAAGCATGGACTTAGTAACCGTATCCGCATACATAATAACGCATCCATTTATATTACGCGCAGCACGCCCGGCAACCTGGATAAGGCTTGTTGTTGAGCGTAAGAAGCCTTCTTTATCTGCGTCAAGAATAGCTATCAAAGATACCTCGGGCAAGTCCAAGCCCTCCCTTAAAAGGTTTATCCCCACCAAACAGTCAAATTCTTTCTTTCTTAGGTCCATGAGGATTTTGGTACGTTCAATGGTCTGGATATCCGAATGGAGGTATTTTACCCTAAGCCCGCGTTCTAGAAGATACCCGGTTAAATCTTCTGCCATCCGCTTGGTAAGAGTAGTGACGAGAGTGCGTTCATTCCTCTTAGAGCGTACCTTAACCTCTTTAACTAAATCTTCTATTTGTCCCTTAGTCTTACGGACTATTATCTCAGGGTCAAGTAATCCCGTAGGCCTTATAACTTGTTCTATTACTTTCCCTTTAGATTTTTTAATTTCATATTCCCCAGGAGTTGCAGAAACAAAGACTACTCTTTTTACTAAGCTTAAAAATTCTTTAAACTTTAAAGGGCGGTTATCAAGGCATGAGGGAAGGCGAAAGCCATGTTCTATAAGGACTTCTTTACGTGCCCTGTCCCCTTCGTACATACCGCCTATTTGAGGGATTGTTGCATGAGATTCGTCAATTATAACTAAAAACCCTTCTTCTTTTGGAAAGTAATCTATTAAAGTATAAGGGCGGATTCCGGGGGCTTTACCGGTGAGATGACGAGAATAGTTCTCTATCCCGTGGCAGTAACCAATCTCCTTAAGCATTTCCAAATCATACTTAGTTCGAACCTCAAGCCTTTGGGCTTCTAATAATTTATTTTCTAATTTTAATTTTTTCAAGTGCATAGATAATTCATCGTTTATTGAGCGGCAGGCTTTATTAATTGTGTCTCTTGAAACCATAAAATGCTTTGCAGGGTAGATAGATACCTGCTTTAAGCTTTTGTTTATTTTGCTTGATACAGGATTGAAGTCTAAGATGCGGCTTATTCTTTCGCCTGTAAGCTCTATGCGGATAGCCTTTTCTAAGTAAGGAGGGAATATCTCTAAAGTGTCCCCTCTTACTCTTAAGTATCCACGAATAAACTCATAGTCATTTCTTTCATACTGCATGAGTATAAGTTTCTCGATTAGGTTATCCCTCTTAATTTTTTGATTAAGTTTTAAAGAGATGAGCATATCTTGGTAGGTTTGAGGGTCTCCAAGATTATAAATACAAGAAACAGAAGATACAATTATTAAATCTTTTCGGCTTAAGAGAGAGGCTGTAGCTGAAAGGCGCAAGCGGTCTAATCGTTCATTTATAGAGGCATCTTTTTCTATATAGGTATCTGTAGAAGGGATATATGCTTCTGGTTGGTAATAATCGTAATAGCTGACAAAATATTCTACCGCATTATCTGGAAAAAATTCTTTAAATTCAGAATAAAGTTGTGCTGCTAAAGTTTTGTTATGGGATATTACTAAAACCGGAAGGTTAATTTTGGAAATTACAGAAGCTAAGGTAAAGGTTTTTCCTGAACCAGTAGTTCCCAATAAAGTAGAGTAAGGTTCTTTGGCAATAATATTGTAAACAAGTTTTTTGATTGCCTTTGGTTGGTCCCCACGAGGCTTAAATTTACTGCAAAGCTTAAACTTTGACATAAAATTTATTATTTATTCATTTAAAAAATAATGGATAGTTTTTTCGTTTAGGATTCAACTATGAAATCTCTAAAGAGATGTCAATTGATTTTACTGAATCCGTAATTTCCCCTATGGAGATAATATCTACTCCGCTTGCGGCAACCTCTTTGACATTGTCCATAGTTATCTCTCCGCTAGCCTCTAATAGCGTAGGAGGATGGTGACTTTTGAATTCAGTATTATTTCTTATTTTTACTGCCTTTTTTATCTCTTCAAGGCCCATGTTATCAAGCATAATTACATCCGGTTTAAAGTATAAGGCGTGTTTAAACTCGGCAATATTTTGGACCTCTATCTCTATCTTAAAGCCCTTAGGAATACTAGGTAGCTTATCATAACCGTTAGTTACCTTTATATGATTATCTTTAATAAGGATCATCTCGTCTAATCCCATTCTGTGGTTATAGCCTCCGCCTACGCGTACCGCATATTTTTGAAGCTCTCTTAATCCGGGGATGGTCTTTCGGGTGTCAGATATTTTAGTTTTATAGGGTTTAATCTTTTCAACAAATTCCCTTGTCCGCGTAGCTATCCCCGACATCATCCCCAAAAGGTTAAGGGCCACCCGCTCTGAGGTTAGTATACTGGAAGCCTTTCCTGATATTCTAGCAATAACCTTGGCCCTCCTTGCTCTCATCTTTTTTCCTTCCTCAACTAAACTTTTAAAGATAATTGAGCTGTCAACCGTCTTAAAAGCCCTTTTAGCAACCTCTAAGCCACAAATAACACAGTCTTCTTTTAGGATTATTTTTGCTGTTATCTCTTTTTCTTTCGGAATAGTTAGTTGTGTAGTGATATCCCCCTTGCCTATATCTTCTAACAAGGCATGACGTACTATATAATCCAATTTTTCACGGTTAAGTTTTAAGTCCATCTTTTAGCCCCCTTATTTTTTTTAATTCTTCTATTAATGTACGTAATTTTTGTTTTTCTGTGTCAATTATTTCTTGTGGAGCCTTTTTTACAAAATTCTTGTTTTTAAGTAGCTGCCTCTTTGTCTTAATATCGGATTGGTATTTTACAATCCTTATTTCTATGTTTTCTATTTGTTTTTGGATGTCTGCTACCCCCTCCAGCGGGATTACGATATGCATCCCTTTAAGTATATTTACATAGGTATTCTTTGAGTGCTTATAGGTGTTCTCTATAGTGACTTGATTAAGTCTTAAGAGTTGCTTTATGGTTAAGGTGTGGGATTCTAATAATAACCGGCTGGACTTTGTTGAAGGGTAAATCTGAACTTTTATCGTAGTGTCGTTAGTCGCTAAATTAAGGTCTGTCCTCATGGCTCTTATAACTCCTACAACTTCAAATACTTCAGCCATTTCTTTTTCTAAAGTAGTATTAATGGCTTCTTTTTTAATCTTTGGCCATGATGAGGTCATAATTGATTTATTTTTGCCCGGCAACCTTTGCCAAATCTCTTCGGTAAGAAAAGGCATAAATGGGTGGGTTATCCTTAATGTTTTTTCTAAGATGTCATACATAATTAGTTGATTATGAGGATTTGCTATATCCTGCTTAATAATCTCAAGGTAGCGGTCGCAAAATTCATGCCAGAAGAAAGAATAAATGATATTAATCGCCTCATTTAATTTATAGGCGCTTAGGTATTTTTCTACTTTTATTAAAGTCGAATAAAACCTGCTTAATATCCAAGAGTTAAGCGGGGTTAAAGATTTTTGAGCAAGTAAGGGGATGCGGTTAGAAACGGTGTTTTTTATATCAAGGTTCATTAAGATAAAACGTGAAGCGTTCCATATCTTATTGGCAAAGTTTCTGCCCTGTTCAAACTTCTCTTTTGATAAAAATAAATCTTGACCTTGAGAAGTAGCGGAGATTAAGCTAAAACGCAAAGCATCCGTCCCGTATTCTTTTATAATACCTAAAGGATCAATGCTATTCCCTAAAGATTTAGACATCTTTTTTCCTTCTCTATCACGCACTGTTCCGTGGATATAGACATCTTTAAAAGGTATTCTACCCATAAACTCTAATCCCGCCATAATCATCCGCGCAACCCAAAAGAATATAATCTCAGGAGCAGTTACTAAAGTAGCTGACGGATAGTAATACTCAAGGTCTTTTTCGGATAATGCCGCAAAAGGCCAGAGCCAAGAAGAAAACCATGTATCTAAGACATCTTCATCTTGATATATATTGCTTCCGTTACATTTAGGGCAAGACTGCGGTTTGATTTTAGATACTATAACCTGCTTATCCTCGCTACAATCCTTACAGTAATAAACAGGGATTCTGTGCCCCCACCATATTTGTCTTGATATGCACCAATCCTGTATGTTATTCATCCAGTTAAGGTATACTTTTGTCCAGCGATTAGGATAAAACTTTATCTTTTTATCTTTTACTGCTTTAATCGCCGGCTTAGTTAAGGGTTGCATTTTGACAAACCATTGTTTTGATAAATATGGCTCTACTATTGTATTACAACGGTAGCAATGGCCTACCGATAATTTATGCGGTTCTATTTTTTCTAATAACCCTAAAGATTTTAAATCTTTGATAATTTCTTCTCTTGCCTTAAACCTATCCAAATCACAATATTTTCCTGCAGCAGTGTTCATCTTTGCGTCCGGTTGCATAACATTTATAAAATCTAAATTATGCTTTTTTCCAAGCAGGTAATCATTAAGGTCATGGGCAGGAGTAATCTTAACAGCACCGGTACCAAACTTCATATCTATAGAATTATCTGCTATTATTTTTATTGGGCGATTCATGAGGGGCAAGATTGCTATTTTACCGATTAATTTTTTATAACGGCTATCTTTAGGGTTGACTGCTATCGCAGTATCTCCAAGCATAGTTTCAGGCCGAGTGGTAGCAACAAGAATATATTCGGATGAGTCTTTTAACGGATATCTTAAATAGTAAAGCTCTCCTTTTAAGGGTTGATGGGCAGCTTCCTCGTTGGATAAAGCTGTTTGACAACGAGGACACCAATTGATTATATATCTTCCGCGATAGATTAGCCCCTTCTCGTAAAGTTTTATAAAAATATCCGTTACCACCTTAGAATAATCTTGGTCCATAGTAAAACGTAATCTACCCCAATCACAGGAGGCGCCTATTTTTTTAAGTTGATGGATTATCGTAGAACCGTATTTCTCTCTCCAGAGCCAGACTTTTTCAATAAATTTATCCCTTCCTAAATCCTGTCGCTTTAAGCCATCTTTAAGCAGGGTCTTTTCTACTACATTTTGGGTAGCTATCCCTGCGTGGTCTGTTCCGGGAAACCATAAAGCCTCATATCCAAGCATCCTTTTGTAGCGTATAAGTATATCTTGTATTGTGTTGTTTAAGGCATGTCCCATATGTAGTATTCCCGTTACGTTGGGCGGAGGGATTATAATGGCGTAGGGAATTTTATCGGGGTTAGGTTTAGAACCAAAAAAACCGTTATCTTCCCAATATTTATACCAGCGCTCTTCAACTTCTAAGGGCGCGTAGTGCTTTTTTAATTCGGTATTCATTTAATATTATCTTTTAAGAGTTTATATTCAATGCTGTCGACAAGCGCTTGCCAGCTGGCTTCAATTATATTTTCTGAGACCCCTATAGTGCTCCATGAGTTTTTTGCATCTTCTGATTGTATTAATACCCTAACCTTTGCAGCAGTCCCAGATTTTTCATCAAGGACACGCACCTTAAAATCTGTAAGACGCATCTTAGAAAGGGTAGGGTAATAATCTTTGAGCGCTTTTCTTAAGGCATTATCAAGGGCATTTACTGGTCCTTCTCCCATAGAGACGGTATGTTCCTTCTTTCCTTTAATACGTAATTTGATAATCGCCTCTGTAGTTATCCGCCTGTTTGATTGTTTTTCGGTTGTTACCCTGAAACTTTCTAACTCAAAAAATTTACCGAGCTTTTTTAGAGTTCGTCTCATCAAAATTTCAAAAGATGCCTCTGCTGCTTCAAAATGGTATCCTTTATGTTCTAATTTTTGTACAAGCTGTAAAATCTTTTTAGCATCTGGAGAATTTTTACTTATATTAAGGTTTAAATCTTTTGCCCGCGTTAATACTCCTGATTTTCCGGCTAATTCAGAGACAAGGACCCTGCGTGTATTGCCGACCAAAGATGGGTCAATGTGTTCGTATGTTTTAGGATTTTTGATAATAGCATTAATATGCATTCCCCCCTTATGCGCGAAACTTGATTGACCAACATAAGGTTGGTCGTTTTTATGTTTTAAATTGCTAATCTCGCTTATAAAATGCGAAATATGAGTTAATTCTTTAAGTTTTTCATCGGCAATACAATCTATCCTCATTTTAAGTTTAAGGTTAGCGATTATAGGTATAAGGTCAGCATTCCCTGCTCTTTCCCCTATTCCGTTTATAGTCCCTTGCACCATATTAGCTCCGGCTAATACGGCGGCAAGAGAATTGGCTATTGCGCAACCAGTATCATTATGGCAATGTATTCCTATACCTACTTTAAGTTTACCTTTAAGCAAAGAGACTACTTCTGTAATTTCATGCGGTAGGGTTCCGCCGTTAGTGTCACATAGGCAAATCTGCCTTGCTCCTGCCTCTTGGGCAGCCAGAAGGGTTTCAATGGTATAGTTTTTATTATGTTTAAAAGCCTCAAAAAAATGTTCTGCATCGTAAAAGACGGTTAACCCCTTAGATGCAAGATAGCTGATTGTATCTTTTATCATTTCTATATTTTCAGCCAAAGTAGTCTTTAATACATCAGTTACGTGTAGATCCCAAGTCTTTCCTACAATCGTTATAATATCGGCATTTGACTTAAGAAGAGAATTGATATTTGGGTCGTTCTTTGCCTTTAGGTTTAACCTACGCGTCATGCTGAATGCGGCAAGTTTAGAGTTATTAAGCTTTACCTTGCCCATCTTAAGAAAAAATTCCATATCTTTAGGGTTAGAACCGGGCCAACCTCCTTCTATAAAGTGAATTCCTAAAAGGTCTAATTCTTTGACGATACGAATTTTATCCGTTACTGAATATGATACCCCTTCGGCTTGCGAACCGTCTCGTAGCGTAGTGTCATATATCTTAACTAGTCTCATTTCTGCCTTTCTTTTATCTTTTTGTTAATCCAAATTTGCTATGCAAGGCACGCACGGCCTTTTCGGCAAACTTTTTTTGCACTATACAGGAGATGCTGATATCGGAAGTTGAAATCATCTCTATATTTATCTTATGCCTTGCTAAGACTTCAAACATCTTTCCAGCTACGCCGGGATGAGATTTCATCCCAACTCCTACAATAGAGATACGTGCTACATCCGCATTCTTGATTATCTCCTTTATTCCTATATCCGACTTAATCTTATTTATTAACTTTATCGCGCTAGAAGCATCAGCCCTATTTACGGTAAAAGAAATATCTGTTTTATGAAGGTGGCTTACATTTTGTACTATCATATCTACACTTACTCCTTTATCCGCTAATTCATTAAATATCTTTGCTGCTATTCCCGGACGATCTGGGGCATTACGAAGAGTGATTTTAACTTCATTTTTATTCATAGTAATTGCAGAGACTACTACATTCTCCATATTTTTAACCTCCTTAATGATCATCGTCCCAGAATTATTATTAAAGCTGGAGCGGACATGTATAGGCACATTGAATTTTTTAGCTACTTCTATAGAGCGCGCCTGCATTATTTGTGCCCCTAAGGAAGCCATCTCCAGCATTTCGTCATAAGTAATTGCTTTTATTTTTTTTGCTTTTGGTTCTATTGTAGGGTCTGTTGTGTATATTCCTTTGACATCCGTATAAATCTCGCATCTATCAGCCCCTAATTCTTTAGCTAAGGCAACAGCAGTAAGGTCAGATCCTCCTCTGCCTAAAGTGGTTATATCCTGGTTTAGGTTCACTCCCTGAAATCCTGCCACTACTACAACCTGCCCTTTTTTAATTGCTTCTCTAATTTTATCAGCATTTATTTTTATGATTCGCGCGCGGGTATGGGAAGAATCCGTTATAATTCCTACTTGCGCACCGGTAAATGACACTGCTTCGGTTTTAAGTTTTTGAATAGCCATCGCCAAAAGAGCAACAGATATCTGTTCTCCTGTTGAAAGGAGCATATCCATTTCTCGCTCTGAAGGATTGGCAGTTATTTTTGAAGAAAGTTTTATTAAATCATCGGTAGTATCCCCTAAAGCAGAGACGACCACAACTACATTAAAACCTTTTCTTCTATAGCTTACAACTCTCTTGGCGACCTTTAATATGCGCCCTACATTGGCAACGGAAGAGCCGCCGAATTTCTGTATAATCAATCTTTTATGCATCTTTTTTTCTCCTAATAACTCTCAATATAAGCTCAATAGTCATAAAAGCCGCTAATAAAAGTAAAGAAAGTGTTATTATAAAAAGCGGCACATCTTTTTGTCTGATATATTCAAAAGCCTGAAGAACTAATGCCCCCATAGATGTAGCAAGCATAAATATAGCAGGTAAGAATACTAAAGTTGAAGGCTTGCTTTTAGATAATAAATACGCCCCTAAAACAAATAAGGCAAGGGTAGCTACTAATTGATTTGCTGCTCCAAAAGCAGGCCAGATTCTATTCCATTGCCCGCTTAAGGCAAGAGATAGGGAGATAGCTACTATGATAGCGGTAGAAAGGTATCTGTTTTTTATTTGGAATAACTCTTCGGTTAAATAGCGTAAAATTCTAGTGGCAGTATCTAAAGTAGTAAGTATAAAAGCGTTTAGTATAGTTACTGCAATAAGCCCCCCAAAATTCCCTAAAAACCCCTTAGTTAAGACATTAAAACCTTGGGCAAATATGCCTATAGGGCCTATGGATTTTAAGGCAATTGAAGCATCCTTTGGTGATTTAAAGATAATTCCTACGCTAATAATCGCTATCACTGCTAATAGTGCTTCTACCGCCATTCCCCCGTAGCCGATTCTTCTAGCATGGCTTTCGCTATTGATTTGTTTAGATGTAGTGCCGCTGGATATTAAAGCATGGAAACCTGATACTGCACCGCAGGCAACCGTAACAAAGAGCATTGGCCAAAGTTTAAGGTTATTAGGCGACCATTGGGTATAAGAAGGCATGGTAATTTGCGGTTTTGTAAATAGGATACCTAAATAACCTATTAATATTCCAAAAAAGAGCAAAAAACTGGCTAAGTAGTCTCGAGGTTGTAGTAATAAATTAACCGGAAGTATTGAGGCAAAGTAAGAATATAAAAATAATATTACTAACCAAAAAAATACCCCCAAAGTTATCGGTATGTAGTTACCGACTAAGATGAGGCCTAAGAGCAAGGTAAGACCTAAAGATGTTGCCAAAAAACTATTTACTTTTAAATAATATAAAAGGTATCCAGTTAGCAAAGCAACCGGTATTAGTCCTAATGAGGGGAGGACTATCCTAGGTTCTTTTGTAAAGGTATCTGCGCATAGATAAGCAAAGACGGATATAATTAATATTAAGGTAAACCATAAAAAAAGTGAGGTTAATATCTTCGCCCTTTTAGATATTACTCTTCCGGCAATATCCGAGATAGAGCTACCTCCTTCTTTTACAGAAGTTATCAAAGAACCGAAATCATGGACTCCACCTATGAATATTGATCCTAAAATTACCCATAAAAGTGCTGGAAGCCAACCCCATAAAGCTACTGCAATAACAGGTCCTATAATAGGTCCTGCTCCGGCAATAGAAGAAAAATGGTGTCCAAATAAGACTAGCCAATTTCGCGCCGGGACGTAGTCTATATTATCAAATTTATAATTGGCAGGGGTAGGCTTTTTGAAATTAACTTGCCATAACCCTTCAAGTTTTTTAGCATAAATAAGATACCCTACACCTAAAAAAATAAAAACAATCAAAGAGATGTAAAGAGCGTTCATTCCGCCTTTCTGATAAAGAAATCCATAAGCTCATGCCCTTTTTCAAAGATAAGTTCGCTTTTTAAGGATTCTTTCTCGCTATAGTTCAAAAAACCCCTTGCTATGATATTGTGTCCGAATATCCCAAAAGGAACAGGGTCAGAAGTATGTGTTTTAAGACGGACAGGAGTGGGATGATCCGGTAAGACCATTATTCTAAAGTTTCTCTTATGTTTAAAATATTTAAGGACTCTGCCTAAGATTAACTGATCAAACCTCTCTATGGCAATAATCTTCTCCCTTAAATCTCCATTATGCCCTGCTTCATCAGCTGCTTCTAAGTGGACAAAAACAAAGTCCTTGTCTTTAAGCGCCTTTAATGCTGCTTCTGCTTTTCCATCATAATTAGTATCATAATAACCTGTTGCTCCCGGGACATTAATAACCTCAAGGCCAACTGTTTTACCTAACCCTTTAATTAAATTTACTGCAGAGATTACACTTCCTTTGATCCCGTATTTTTCATAAAAACTCTCCATCAAAGGGCGTTTCCCTTGGCCCCATAGCCAAATCATATTAGCAGGGTTTTCTTTTAAGTCTAAGCGAACAAGATTAATCTCATGCTTTTCTAATACTTTTCTAGATTCCTGCATAAGGTTAATAAGAATATTTGCCTTATCTCCTTTAGGTAGGTTTTTTGAAATACTTTTTCCAGTTATATCATGTGGGGGGCGGCAAGTTATTCTATCAAGATGCTCTTCTGCTCCTCGTTTAATAACCATAAGATGGCGGTAACTTACCCCAGGATAAAACTTAATTCTATTAGTACCTAAGGACTGGTCGATGAACTTTATAATTATTTCAGCCTCTTTAGAACTGATATGTCCCGCACTATAGTCACGGAGTGTATCATTAGAAGCAGTAATAAGATTACACCTAAAAGCTATATCATCATCTTCTAATTTTACCCCGAGATTAGCTGCCTCAAGAGGCGCTCTACCGGTATAGTATTTTTTAGGATCATATCCAAATATAGATATTTGTGCAATATCTGAACCAGGGATAAACCCTTGAGGGACAGTACGCACTCTTCCTAATCGTCCGTATTTGGCGATAAAATCCATATTTGGCGTACGTGCCGCTTCTAAAGGCGTACGTTCGCCTATTTCTTTTAACGGAATGTCAGCCATTCCATCACAAACTAAAATAATATATTTCATCCTTTTTAAAACGTTACTTGCGGCACTCTTTTTGCTGCATCATCTGCCTTAAAATATTCTGTTGCCGGCTTATATCCAAAGTTAGAAGCGATAATATTGCCTGGAAAAACCCTTACTGATGTATTATACTCCCTAACAGATTCATTATAACGCATCCTTTCTACCGCTATTCTATTTTCTGTTCCTGATAATTCATCCATAAGCTTTAAGAACGTTTGGTCTGCTTTTAAGCTAGGGTAGTTTTCTGCTACAAAGAGCAATCTAGATAAAGCAGCATCCATTCCTCCAGCCGCTTTAACTTTTTCTTCAATAGTAGATGCTTTAGCCCATTGAGAGCGAGCTAAAGTAACATTTTCAAATACTGTCTTTTCATGCTCAGCATAGCCTTTTACGGTATTTAAAAAATTAGGTATCAAGTCGTTTCTTCGCTGTAATTGGTTTTCTACCTGTGCCCATTTAGCGGTTATAGCTTCATGTTTAAAGATGATACCGTTATATAGAGCGATAATAATTCCTATTAATACAACTATGGCTAAGATAACTCCAATAACTACCTTTTTCATTACCGTGCCTCCTTTTATATCAAAGATTAAAACTTTCCTCCGGCTCCGCCGCCTCCACCTATCCCCCCGCCAAATCCACCACCACCAAACCCGCCTCTCCCGATTCCTCCACCAAACCTACCGCCTCTAAAACCTCCGCTACCCCATCCACAAGAAGAGGTTTTGCTATCAAAGTCTAAGGGTCCGAAAAAACTCTTTCTTTTTTCCTTAGGCAGTTTTTTCCAGTAAGAATACCTAGTTAACATTGCTGCTATATAAGCAATGAGTAGTATTAAACTTAATAGCTTAGGGCCGGTAGATAAAGTAATAAAAATAAATAATAAAGTTAAAGGTAAACTTATAAATATGGGGAAAGGACAACTTAAAAAATAGATGACTAAGGAAACAATAAAATAAAAGGGAATTAGAGATTTTTCTTTATTGCTTATTCCTACTTCTTTCAGGTTACCTTTTAAAAAAATATTAGCAATTTTGCTAACCCCAACATAGATCCCCTTACCGTAATCTTTTGCTCTAAAGTAAGGAAGCATGTAATCACGCCCTATCTGACCGCATAAACCGTCGGGGAGATCTTCTTCTATTCCGTAACCTGTTTCAATCCGCCAAAGCCTTTCCTTTTCTGCTATTAAGATCAAAACTCCGTTGTCTTTATTTTTTTTCCCCGGTTTCCATTTATCAAAAAGCATTCGGGCAAATTCTTTTTCCTCGTAAGGAGAGATGCTTTTAAAGGTAGCCACAACTATCTCAATCCCTGTTTTTTCTTCTAACTCAGAAATTAAAGTATTAATCTTTTCTTTATAAACGGGGTTAATAATATCGGCAAAATCATTTATCCACCCGGAAGAAGCTGGAATAGTAGAGGCAAAAAGAGAGAAAAAAGAAAGAAGAAGAATAGGAGCAAGGATAATAAGTTTACGCATAATAGCCTCCAATTATCTTTATAGCCTCTTTTGCCAGAGATTCCCTACTCTTAAAAACTTTACTAATCTCATTCTCTCTTACTAAAAAAGCAGAGTATTCGCCATCTTTTATAGTATTAGATACAACCAAGTCTGCGTAAGACTGTTTTATTAAATTAACTGCTTTTTTATATAAATTACCCTTTTCGGCTTCCGGCTCATATTTAAATCCTAGAAGGAATATTTTTGGCTGCATCTTTTTAAATAAGTTAATAATCTTAACTGTTGGTTTAAGTTTTATAGTTAAACCTTTTAGATTAGATTTAATTTTTTTAGGATACGGTATGCGAGGCATATAATCAGATACCGCTGCACTATGTATCGCTATATCATACTTTCTATTTTCAAGCTCGTTTTTTATTAAGTTATTCAACTCATCAAAAAATTTGAATTTCTTGATTATTATATTACTTTTTTGTAAAGAAAAATTAACTGGACCTAATAATAGGGTAACCTTAGCGCCAAGCCTATTAAAAGCATCTGCAAAGAGTAGTCCTGTTTTGCCGCTAGCAGTATTGCTGATTACTCTTACCTCATCTACCTTAACCCAAGTCGGCCCTGCGGTAATAAGAACTTTTTTATTCTTTAATCTCATCTAACAGGACTTTTAAATTTGGCTTTATTACTTTTGGTTCTGCTATATTCTTTATTGTTGTATCAGGGTCTTTTAACCCATGCCCGGTTAAAATGCAGACTACTCTATTTATCTCTTTGCCTGTATTTTTTTTAGCATATGTAAAATAGCCCTGCTTTGAAAGTTTAACTAGCCCAGCTATAGAAGATGCTGAGGCAGGCTCTATAAATATTCCGTCAGCTTTAGCGATAAATTTATAGGCATCTATTATCTCTTTATCTGAAACCATATCTATCAAACCATCCGATTCATTACGGGCTATTTCTGCCTGTTTCCAGCTAGCAGGGTTTCCGATACGTATAGCCGTAGCTATTGTCTCAGGTTTTTCTATAGGGTAACCCATTACTATCGGAGCAGAACCTTCTGCTTGAAATCCAAGCATTTTAGGCAGGGTTTTAGTTAGTTTTAAGCTATGATATTCCTTATACCCTTTCCAATATGCGGTAATATTCCCGGCATTACCCACCGGCATAATTTGAAAATCAGGGGCATCTCCCAAAGAATCACATATCTCAAAGCTCGCAGTCTTTTGTCCTTCTATACGGTAAGGATTAAGAGAGTTTACTAAAGTTAGTAAGTTTTTTTCCGAGGCTTCTTTTACTAAGGTTAAAGCTTCATCAAAATTTCCTTCAATAGCCAAGACAATTGCTCCATGTATAAGGGCTTGACTTAATTTACCTAAAGCAATTGCCCCTCTCGGTATTAAAACTATGCACTTAATTTTAGCCCGAGCTGCGTAAGCTGCAGCAGAAGCAGAAGTGTTCCCGGTAGAAGCACAAATAACAGCTTTAGAGCCTTCTTCTATTGCCTTAGATATGGCTAAGGTCATCCCCCTATCTTTAAATGACCCTGTTGGGTTTAACCCTTCAATTTTAAGATAAACTTTGAATCCATCTCCCAATATTTCACTTAAAGATTGCGAAAAAAGCAAAGGGGTATTCCCTTCATTTAAGGTTATAATCGGAGTCTTGTTAGTAATAGGAAGATATTTTTTATACCTATTGATTATCCCGGTCATGCTTCTTCCATTCTTATTGCTACTGATTTCTCTTTAATTGATTCCATACGGTCAATGATATTAAGGGCTTTTCTTAAATCTTTCTCTTTTGCCTCATGGATAAGCATTATAATTGGAACAAATTTAGACTTATTTTTTTCTTTCTGAGTAACTGAAGATATGCTTATTCCATACTTAGCCAAAACTCCTGATATCTTCGCTAAAACTCCCGGCTTATCTAAAGCAGTAAAACGTATATAGTAACGACTCTGGGATTCATCTATTCTACGCAATTTTTTTATGGATTTATCCTGCACAACATTTATCGTTGATCTAAAAAGCCCGG
The DNA here is from genome assembly GCA_964542785.1 of uncultured Planctomycetales bacterium. GTDB lineage: Bacteria > Omnitrophota > Gorgyraeia > Gygaellales > Profunditerraquicolaceae > Sherwoodlollariibacterium. The sequence goes on along the minus strand of CAZIUK010000001.1, from coordinate 482,901 downwards.
CCTTTATATCTTTGGTTAAATCTACTATATCTGAGACTACAGCTGAAGCAGTTGAAAGCTGACCAGCCCCAGGTCCGTAAAAGAGTAAATCTCCGGCTAAATCCCCCTCAATATATATAGCGTTAAAGACCCCGCTTACTGAAGATAAAAGATGGCCTTTTGGTATTAAGGTAGGATGCACCCTAACCTCTAAATCCTCTTTTTCTTTCTGAGCTATAGCGAGAAGTTTAATCTCAAAGTTTAGTTCTTTAGCATAATTAATATCCGCTAATGAAATACGCGAGATTCCTTCAATAAAAATATCACGCATATTTACCATTTTACCAAAAGATAAGTAAGTAAGAAGTGCTAACTTATGCGCAGAATCTACTCCTTCTATATCTAATGTAGGATCTTTTTCAGCAAAACCCTTTCTTTGTGCTTCTTTAAGCGCCTCCAAGAAAGTTATTCCTTTAGTCGACATAGATGAGAGTATATAATTGGATGTTCCGTTAAGAATTCCGAGTATGCTATTAAAATTATTGGAAACCAGTCCTTCCCTTAAAGACTTGATTATTGGTATGCCCGCCCCTACTGAGGCTTCAAAATATATACTCTTATCCCTAGCCAATGCTTCTAAAAAAAGCTCTTCTCCGTGAGTAGCTAAAAGCGCTTTATTAGCAGTGACAACATTCTTGCCTTTTTTAATGGAATCAAGAATAAACTCTCTTGCTGGATGAATCCCGCCTATAAGTTCTACCATTATATCTATTTGAGGATCTTCAATAATATCTTTAGGGTTTCGTGTAAGAAGCGTTTTATTGACACTTACATTGCGTTTAGAGGTGATATCTTGGTCACATATCTTTCTTATATTTATATCTAAGCCTATCTTAGAGCTTAAAAGAGTTCGTTTTTCTCGAAGGATTTTAACAACCCCGGAACCGATATTTCCAAAACCAATTAATCCAATATTAATTTTTTTCATATCTATTCCTTTTTACCTTTTTTAAGATAATAGTCTACGGTTTCTTCTACTACCCTTTTATGTTTCTCATCTACAGAGATAAACTCTAAGTGCGTATCGTAGATCATATCCTTCATTATCTCTTTTGATTCCACTACTCTGCCTACAACCATAATCGGATTAGGATCAAAAGGCAAACGTATTTCAATAGCTAAATTTGTTCCGGAAGAAAATGCCCTATTGGTAGTAAGGAGCATTCCCCCTAAACTTATATTCTTAGTTTGGGTTATATCTATATCGTCAATCTCGTCAAGGATTCGATAAGATACAATAAACCTGCCATAGGCGCGTGGATGTTTTCTCCGTTCTATTCCTGAATATTCCATATCTACCTCCTTTAGTTTAAGATATTATAGTCGGGGCGGACAGACTTGAACTGTCGACCTCTTGAACCCCATTCAAGCGCTCTAGCCAAACTGAGCCACGCCCCGCAAAAAACTACTCTTCTTTTTTGTTCCTTGTCATCAAATCCCTAACGGCCTTTAAAGCAGGTTTATTCTTGTAAAGAACGTTATAAACCTCCCTTACTATAGGCATATCAACTTTATATTTTAGGCTTAAGGCATAAGCAGATTTAGCAGTTGGAATCCCTTCTGCTATGCCTGAGTGTTTCTTTGTAGAAGAGCTTAAGTCCTTTAGTATCTCTACTAAAGACTTCCCTTTGCCTAACTCTTCGCCTACAAACCTGTTTCTGCTATACGGGCTAATACAGGTAGTTACTAAATCCCCTAGTCCGCTTACCCCGCTAAAAGTTTTTTGTTTAGCGCCCATGGTCTTGCCTAACCGAGAAATTTCCGCTAGCCCTCTAGATAATATAGCTGCTTTTGTATTTGCTCCAAATTTAAGCCCATCAGATGCCCCGCAAGCAATAGCAATAACATTTTTTAAGCTCCCTCCTAATTCTACGCCTAAGATATCGTTATTAGTATATACTCTAAACCTTTCCGTTATGAATATATCCTGCACGAATTTCCTTAGGAGCTTATTTTTAGAAGCTGCCACTGCGACTGTCGGAATATTGTTAGCAACCTCGTAGGCTATGGTTGGGCCTGAAAGAACTACAAGTTTTACTTTACCCAATTCTTCTATTATAATCTCTGAAATCCTCTTTAACCCTTTAGCCTCAATACCTTTAACAACACTTAAATATACAGGCTTAGACCTATTAAAGGCAATATCTTTTTTTAAAGTATTCAAAACTTTACGAATATATTCTGAGGGAGTTGCTAAAACTATCAAGTCTTTGTCTATGATAGCATGGGTTATCTTGTCTGTAAGAGTAATACTTTTAGGTATTTTTATCCCCGGAAGAAACTTACGGTTTTCTCCCAATTGCTTTATTTTTAGGATATTATTACTAAAAGCCCCCCAAAGAGTAACCGAATGCCCTTTTTTAGAAAGAAGAATAGCCAGGGTAGTCCCCCATCCACCATCGCCAAGAATAGCTATTTTAATTTTTTTATTATTCAAATACATTGCTCCAGCTTTTTTCTTCTCGGGTAATAAACTTTATTCCCACATCAAAGTTAAGGCTCCCTCTCGGCTCAATCCTTACTACTTTTCCTAATACCCCCTTTTGGTATATAAGTGCTCTTTTTTCTAACTCTTCACAGATCTCTAAAGTTTCACGATTAAATGATAACCAAAGAATATCATCTTGATTAACCTGTTCTTTAATATTACAGAGTATTCCTGCTTGGCTTATATTTGAGGTGTAGCCTTCAAGAAGCTTCGATACGGTATCTTTATTGCATACCTTATAAGCTAAGGGTGTCGCGTAATTTATTCTTTGAAAAAGCCGCCTTTCAGAAGTATTCGTATCCATATTATTTTATAGCTAAATTATTTTTATTTGTTCTTACCTTTGCTAAGTCCCAAGCATAATCATATAAGTGTAATCCTTTGCTTAGGGCAATAATTTCTCCATCTTCAACACCTATTTCTTCAGCCATATATTGCTTAACTAATTGAAGTCCGCCTAAGTTAGAGGGAAAACCTCCCCATAAATCCCAAGAACGAAAATAAAGTATAAAATGCAATTTTCCGTAACGTAGGCGCGTATCTATAATCCTTAAGCATGGAGGATCAAGAAGCTTTATATCTGAAGGCATACCAATCTCCATAGTTGCTTGATTGGTCCCCGCCCCCTTCTCCCTGTAAAGCTTTATAACTTCCTCAATTTGATTTACACAAAGAGGCATTTCTCGTACCATCTCTTTGCCGTTCACATTCTCTTTAAATTTAACTTTAGGGTCAACTAATCTTTCTCCATAGGTGTAATCTTCTGCGTCTGTTTTAGTCCCGGTTAAAAGATAAGCTAAATAGCCTTGAATATAGTCCATGTCCGTAGGGGCAGGGATGCTCATACCTTCAGGTATTATAGGAATTATTTGATGAGACGGTTTTTTAACTCTTATCGCCGCAAAATCAAACTCTAGTCTTTTCTGTCCTTCGTAACTTCCCTTTGTAATAGTATAGACATGGCCACGCTCTAAAATTTCAGAGAGAGATTGAAACCAGGCGTCATCTAAATCAAAGGCATCTATAAAAACAGGTTTTAAGAGTTCTTCAGGCATTTTTTATTTCTTTTTTTGCAGCTTTAACAAAAAGGTTAAAATTGCTGATAATCTGTGATATAGGCATATTTTTACCGATATAACCTGCACTGCCGTATTCTCTAGACTTGGATATAAGCTCTTCGTCATACCCAAAACCGGTAATCATAATTACTATAATTTTACTTTTTAAAGCTTTTATTTTTTTTAAAGCCTCCAGGCCGTTTATCCCGGTAAGTTTAATATCCATAAGGATAATATCAAAATCCTCTTTTTCTACCAATTCTAATGATTCTTCTCCGGTTGCCGCAGCTTTTACTGAATGTCCTTCTTTTTTAAATAAGTCTTTAAATAATTCCCTTACCGCTGGTTCATCATCAACAACCAATATTTTGTAAACCATTGATATCTCCTTTTTTAACAAAAGGTAATTTGATAATAAAGGTAGTTCCTTTACCTGCTTGGCTTTTAACAGTTATGGAGCCACTGTGATTCTTTATTATATTATAGCAAATAGAAAGCCCTAAGCCTGTTCCTTCTCTTTTTGAGGAATAAAAGGGCAGAAAAAGATTTTTTAAAGCAAGTGGAGGTATACCACAACCAGTATCACTTACATATATTAAAAGATATTCATTTGATTTATTAATAGTTTTAATAGTAAGCGTACCTCCTTCTTTCATAGCCTGGTAAGCATTAATAAATAAATTTACAAATACCTCCTGGAGTTGATGCGAATCTCCTTTAACTTTAGGAATATTTTTGGCAAAAATCTTATTTATTTTAATTTTATTTGAAGGTAATTTATGATAGCGTAGAAGCGGAAGAACACTTCTAATTATTTTATTTATATCCAGTTCTCTTGTAGTAGGGGTTGATTTGCGGGAAAAAGCCAGGAATCTATCTACGAGCTTTCTTATCTGATCTACCTGAAGATTTATTACTTTAAGTCCAGACCTTAATTTCTTATTTAAACCTTTGGTATTTAATAAGATTTCTGCTCTACCGGATATAACAAAGACAGGATTGTTAATTTCATGTGCTATCCCTGCAACTAATTGGCCCATTGTCGCAAGTTTTTCCGATTGGAATATCTGGTATTCTAATTTTTTTCTTTCAGTAATGTCTTTAGCCATAAATATATAGCCTGTTGTATTGCCTGCTGAATCAATAAATTTAGTTATAGCTAAGTTTACCGGAAAAGATTGGCCATCCTTATTAATAAAATAAGTTTCTAATTCATACCTACCGGTTTTTTTTACCTGCTCAAGGATGAAGGGCAATTTGTAAGAGGTATCATCATAGGAATGTAGGGTGCTTATATGCTTAAAGATTATCTCGCTTCTCTTCCAACCAAACATATCCTCTGCACCCATGCTATAATAAGTTATATTCCCATCTAAGTTAATAGAGTATAAGGCGTATTCTTTTATATTTAGGATGATATTTTTTAATGTCTGGTCGATATTCTTTAAAGAAGCCTCTTTTTCTTCGCGAGAAGTATTATCGTTGCCTATAAACAAGAGGCCTTGAAGATTTTTGTTTTTTGTTAAGATAGGGCTAATCCTCCAACAAATTAATCGATTTTTCACTTTACAATCAGGTATCAAAATCTCAAAACTAACAGGGCGTTTGTATTTTAAGGTATCATTAAACATAGCTTTAAAAATTTGCTCTTTACTCAAAGAGTTTTTTGACCTTTTATAGATTACGCTAAAGCAATTAGATCCTACAATTGAATCTTTTGAGATGCCAACAACATCCTTAAACTTTTTATTGCACATAAGGATTTTTCCTTTAGGATCACAATAAAAGATTAAGGAATCTGCTTTATCAATTGCATTATAAATTATTTTTAAATGGTTCATAAACGTTTTTATAATAGCGGGAGACGGGATTCGAACCCGCGACGACTTGCTTGGAAGGCAAGTGTTCTACCACTGAACTACTCCCGCAATAATGGTGGGCAGGAGAGGATTCGAACCTCTGAAGCACAGGTGCAGCAGATTTACAGTCTGCCCCCTTTGGCCACTTGGGTACCTGCCCGTTTATTTAAAGCCGGCGAGAGGAATCGAACCCCCGACCCGCTGTTTACAAAACAGCTGCTCTACCAACTGAGCTACGCCGGCAAACGCCCATTTTTTTTATTGCATTAGGGATTTTATCAATAATATCTGAGGCAATCAAGGAAATTTGTGTTTTTTCTTTTACTGCCAAATCTCCAGCTACTCCGTGAAGATAGACTCCTGTCTTTGCTGCTTCAAAGGCATTCAATCCTTGTGCTAAAAAAGAGGCAATTATGCCGGTTAGCACATCTCCACTTCCCGCAGTCGCCATCCCCGGGTTTCCGGTTTTATTTATATAAATATTACCATTAAAACTTGCAACTATAGTTTCAAAGCCTTTTAAAACTAAAGTTACTTTGTGTTTTGTTGCAAAATCAAGTGATATTTTTTTTCTATTTTTTTGAATTTCTTCTACGCTTAAGCCTGTCAAGCGAGACATCTCTTTAGGATGAGGAGTCATGATAAGCGCAGAGTTTTTTTCCGTAATTTTAGACAGGATGCTTAAATTTCCTTTTATAGCATTTAATCCATCAGCGTCAATTACCATACGCTTTAAGGAAGAAGAGATGACTTTACGAATCAAAGAATAAGTTGAAGATTCGCTTCCTAATCCTGGACCAATAACCAAAATGTCTATTTTTTTCATAAGATCTGCAATCTTTTTAAATGCCAAAAGGCTTACTCCTCCTTCTTTTGTTTGAGGTAAAGGAAGGGTTATTACCTCTTTAGGCTTAATCTTTATCATTGCGTTATTAATCCCTTTAGGTATCCCTAAGGTAACTAATCCTGTGCCACTACGCAATAATGCTAAAGAGCAAAGCGCTGCAGCTCCGGAATAACGGGCGGAACCTGCAAGAATAAATATATGCCCAAAGTCGCTTTTATTAGTATTAAGCGCCCTTTGTAACAATCGCATTGGCAAGCGCATAATTTTTTACATGAGAGATAGAAATAACTACATTTACCCCTCTGCCTTTAGAATTTAAAAAATTACAGAAAGGTTTACCGTCTTTATCGTTTAGCACCTCTAAATCTTTCCAGGTTAAAGACTCATCACCTAAGGCCTTAAAGACTGCTTCTTTTGCAGCAAATCTACCTGCCAAATGTTGGTATATACTAATTCTAGCTTTAGCGTTATTAAGCTCCTCTTTTGTGAAAATTCTCTCTAAAAAAGCGTTCCCCCACTTTTCTATAGCCCTCTTTAAGCGGCTAACTTCTGTTATATCTACACCTGTTCCCAAAATCATTTGGTTATTAGCATTTTTAGCTCTTTTACTGCTTTACCTAAACCAATAAAAACTGCCCTAGAGACAATAGAATGCCCGATATTTAGTTCTTCTATTTGCTTAATTCTTGCTATAGGCAAAACATTATTATAATCTAAGCCATGCCCGGCAAAAACATTTAGTTTTAAGGACTTAGCATATATCGCTGCCTTCTTTATCTCATTAAGAGCCCTGCATAGTTCACTGTTATTTTTAGCGTTAGCATATTTTCCGGTGTGTAGTTCAATGTTACTGACGCCTAAGTTGTTAACTGCTTTTATCTGATTGCAAGAAGGATCAATAAAAATACTTACTTCAATACCGTTTTTATTTAACTTACCTATTGCATGCTTAACACGCTTAAAGTTCTTTATAACATCTAATCCTCCCTCAGTAGTAAGCTCTGCTCTTCTTTCAGGGACAAGGGTAGTTCGAGCAGGCTTAATCTTACAGGCGATATCTATTATCTCTTTAGATATAGACATCTCTAAATTAAGAGGCAATGAAGAGATTTCCTTTAAGACCCAAAGATCATTCTCTTTAATATGCCTGCGATCTTCGCGTAGATGGACTACAAGGCTATCTGCGCCGCTTCTCTCCACTATTAAAGCAGCAAGGGCAGGCTCAGGCTCTAAGCCGGCGCGCGCCTCTCTTAGTGTAGCTATATGATCTATGTTTACTCCTAAGCGCATTTTTAATGTGAGAGCATCTCGTAATTTATATAAAGCCAAGATATTATAGCTAAGATCAAAGATATAACTTTAAGCCAAGGATGCGATAAAAAGATATACTTTATCCTTTTGATAAAGGTTATTTTATTCCTGCTCATCTTTATCCTTTAGTTTAAAAATCTCTTTTGCCTTCAAGAATAACTCTTTTTGATCTAAGGCATTATATAATTTACCATCATAAACCAAAGAGACATCCTTCCTCTCCTCAGATACTATAATAACTAAAGCATCTGTTTCTTCGCTTAAACCTAAGGCTGCGCGGTGTCTAGTGCCAAACATACGACTTAATTCTTGAGATTGCGCCAAAGGAAAAAAACAGCCAGCACTCAAAATCCTTCCATTTTGGATGATGATGCCTCCATCATGAAGAGGGTTATTAGGGGTAAATACTGCCTGGATAAGTTCAGAAGAGACCCTTGAATCAATCATAACTCCACTTTGGGCAAAAGCATTAAGGGGGTCACTTTTTTCTATAGCTATTAAAGCACCTATCTTTTCGTAAACTAAAGCATCTACTGCTATACTTATCTCTTTTAGCATATAATCTAACTCTTCATCGCGAAGTTGCGCTGTAAAAATATGCCTCTGTCCAAGACGCGCAAGACCTCTTCTTATCTCCGGATGAAATATAATAAGCGCTGCAATGACGGATGTAGCAAAAAAGTTTTTAAATATCCAATCTAACCTCGTAAGCCCAAGCCTTTGAAATACAAAAAAGGAAACTAGGATTATTACTATTCCTCGAACAACCTGGATGGCACGAGTCCCTTCAAAAAAAAGCATTGTTTGGTAAATTACAAACCAAAGGATTGAAATCTCAAGCAATGTTTTCCAGTGGATAAAAGCTACAGTTATGCTCATAATATTAAACTATCAACTATCTTTAGGGCTTCTCTTGTTTCCTTAACATTATGTACCCTAAAAATAGCCGCTCCATTCATTCTTGCAACCGCGCAAGAAGCAACTGTTCCAAATATCCTTTTGCTTGGCTTAATTTTTAATATACGCCCAATAAAAGACTTTCTTGAAACGCCTATCATTATCGGCCTGCCTAAAGATTTAAATTCTCTAAGCCTTTTAATTATTTCAAGATTATGAGGTAGTGTCTTGCCAAAACCAATCCCAGGGTCAACAACAATACTCTCTTCTGATATGCCGTACTGCAAAGCTTTAGAAATTGCTAAGCTTAAATAAGAATATAGGTCATCCATTAAAGAAGCATAGGTAGGATTTTTTTGCATTACCCTTGGGTTTCTAAGCATATGCATAATTATAATCCCGGATTTATATTTAGCCACTATCTTCGCCATCTTGTGGTTTCTTAACCCTGAAATATCATTAATAATGCTTGCACCGTTCTCTAAGGCAATTTTTGCTATCTGTGGTTTATAGGTATCAACTGAAATAGGAATCTTAATTTTCTTGCTTAAAGCTTTTATCACCGGAATTACTCGTCTCTTTTCTTCCTTTAAGCTTATTCTTCTAGTAGCCCCCGGACGCGCAGATTCTCCACCAATATCTATAATATCAGCGCCATCCTTAACCAAACCCAAAGCATATTCTACTATCTTTTTTGTTTTTAAACCGAATAGCCCGTCGCCGCTAAAAGAATCTTCAGTTATATTTACTATACCCATTATGCAGGAACGCACTCCTAAATTAAGGGTATATTTACCAGCTACAAAACGAAAGGTCTCTTTATCATTATTATTTAAAATAGAGCCTAAATCCTTAGCAATTGATTGCAGCATAAATGGCTGCTTGTTAAGTTTTCCTATCAAGCGGTTATAGTGAGAGTAGCTTCCCATAAGAAGGCAATCGGTTTTTTTTACCCTTCCAGTAAGGGTATCTTTTGCTAAAGCTGCCTCTGCCCCCAAAGAGAGCATTTGTTGCTTAATGATATTTGCCTGGATATTATTAAGGTTGTTAATTTTAATCAAAAAATGTTGCGCCTTAGGGAGCATTATCTTTATTCCATTAAGATCCACCCCTATATCATTCATAACCTTAAATAATTCTTTAGATTTTAATAAATTTAAAACTCTCATTATTTTTTAAGAAGATAACCGGTCTTCTTTTTTTATACCAATAATCTCTTTAACTACCTCGCCATCTAATACCTCTTTTTCAAGAAGGGCGTCTGTTAAGGCCTTAAGCTTATCTAGATTTTCTTCTAACAAAGACTTAGCTTGATTATAAGCCTCATCGATAATCCTTCTTACCTCCTCATCTATAAGCTTAGCTGTCTCTTCGCTGTAGTTTCTCTCCTCGGATATATCTTTCCCTAGAAATACTAAGCCTCCTCTTTTACCTAAAGTAATGTTGCCTAACTTCTCTGACATTCCGAATTGAGTAACCATTCTACGTGCCATATTCGTAGCCTGTTCAAGATCATTTTGCGCTCCTGTAGTTACTTCTTTTAAGTTTATCTCTTCTGAAGCTCTTCCACCTAACATTAGGGATATCTCAGAGATTAATTCCCTTCTGGTCCAATAATGCCTATCTTCTAAGGGGGGAGTAAAAGTATAACCTCCTGCTAGTCCTCGAGGGATAATTGAAACCTTTTTTAGGGGATTTACATCCGGAATAAGCAGGGAGAGTAAGGCATGTCCTGATTCATGCAAAGCAGTAATCTCCTTCTCCTTCTTTGACATTATATGACTCTTCTTCTCCGGTCCCATAAGAACCCTCTCAACTGATTTATCAAAATCTATCTCTTCAACCTCCTCCTTGCCATTCCTAGCAGCTAAGAGAGCAGCTTCGTTGCAAAGATTAGCCAAATCAGCTCCAGAAAAACCGGGGGTTTGCGAAGCAATAGATTTTAAGTTTACAGAAGAAGCGAGTTTAATTTTACGTGTATGAACCTTTAATATCTCTTCCCTTCCTTTAATATCCGGAAGGCTAACAATTATATTTCGGTCAAATCTACCCGGACGAAGCAAAGCAGGATCAAGGGTATCTGGACGATTAGTAGCAGCTATAAGAATTAGCCCCTGTTGAGTATCAAAACCATCCATTTCAACCAAGAGGGCGTTTAATGTTTGTTCCCGTTCGTCATGCCCTCCCCCTATCCCTGAAAAACGAAGACGACCAACAGCATCAATTTCGTCAATAAAAATTATAGCCCCCTTGCCTGACGCCTTACCTGCTCTTCTGCCTTGGTCAAACAAATCCCTAACTCTACTTGCGCCTACTCCTACAAACATCTCTACAAAATCTGACCCACTAATAGAGAAGAACGGAACCCCAGCTTCTCCTGCTACTGCCTTGGCTATCAATGTTTTGCCACATCCAGGAGGACCTACCAATAATACTCCCTTAGGAATCTTACCGCCTAATTTTTGAAAACGTTTGGGGTCTTTTAAGAATTCTATAACCTCTCTTAATTCTTCTTTTGCCTCGTCTACCCCCGCGACATCATTAAAAGTTACTTTTTCCATACCGCTGTGTATCTTAGGAGCAACCTTCCCAAAACCCATTATTCTACTGCCTAATTGCTCACCTCGGGCAGCCATCATCCACCAGAAGAATATAAGTAAAAGTATCGGACCTAAGTTGAATAATAAGGCTGTCCAGAAAGTACGCGCCGGCTTAACATCAAAATCCTTTAAATTATTTCTCATCAGATTAAGGAGCTCAGGATCATTATCCGGAATATGCACTAAAAAAGAGGATTTATCCTGTAAGATGCCTTGAATAATTGACTCTCTTTTAACTACAGATTTAATCTTTTCAGGACTCTCCTTAAGAATAGTATAAAACTCTCCATAAGTCATCTCCTTAAAAATTCCCCCTGTAGGAATATTTATAGAATTTATGATAATAAGGGTAAGAATAATAGCTATTATCCAACCCAAGGTAGAACGTCTATTATTAATTTTTTTCTTTTTATTCTTAGCCATCTCTATCCTTTCTATAAAATAATATTATAATGAATTTAAGAAAATATTATATATTTAAATAACTGTAAAATCAAGCGTTTATCAAAATTTTTATATAATTATCTTAAATAAAAAAGCAGGTTTTTTTTCTTCTTTTTTACCGATAAGCCCTTAGGTAAATCGACGATGGATTCGACTGGACGGGTAAAAATTAAATCTTCAACTTCTTGAATATGTTTAAAGGTTATTCTACGGGTATCCCCTTGTAACACCCTTATGGCTTCCCTTATCTTAAAACGTAAAGCTGAAGAATGAAGACTATAAAGAGATTTTAGGTTCAACCTTGTTTTATTGCCTTTAAGAAGATGCTGCATGGAGCATTTAAGATAATCATAATCGCTTCCTGCGTTTAGCCCAAAATTAAAAAGGGCTTCTTTAATATTTTTATTATAATCCTTTTCTAAATATGGGAGTAAGGAATGTCTTATTTTATTTCTAAAATAAAGTTTGCTACGATTAGATTTATCTACACAAAATTTGATTTTTTTTATTTTTAAGAAATTTTCAATCTCTTCTCGCTTTATCATAAGTAAAGGTCGAATGACGCTTATACCGTCTATTTCTCTTATAGGCATTATTCCTGATAATCCCTGCAAGCCCGTGCCTCTGATAAGTCGCATCAATACCGTTTCTGCTTGATCATTAAAATTATGGGCGGTAGCTATTTTATCGGCATTAATCTTTTTTGCTAAAGTTAAGAAAAATCTAAATCGTGCGTTTCTAGCCTTTTCTTCTATAGAGAGTTTCTCAGGAAGCTTTTTAATATCTACACGTTTTAAGACAAACGGCACATTTAATCTTTTGGCTAAATCTTTTACAAAAATTGCTTCTTTTTTTGAAACATCCCTTAAGGCATGATCTAAATGGGCTATATATAGCTTAAATTCTAAAGGTTTTTTAAGATGGTTTAAGATATGGGCTAATGCTACTGAATCAGCCCCTCCGGAGACACCAAGGATTACTTTCTCTTGGGGTTTAATTAAATTATATCTCTTAATAGTCTCTTCTATTTTTTTTGTAATCTTTAAATCATCTAACAACATAAGGCAAAAAAGAGGATTTTTGTATCGGCATTAATAAAGGCAGGAATGTTATCGAGTACCATTAAATTAGTGGCGGCGACTGGATTTAAACCAGTGACAAATCGGGTATGAGCCGACTACTCTATCAGGCTGAGTTACGCCGCCAAAATATTAAAAAAACTTTTTTTATAAATAGAGAGCATAGCCTGCAGCCACTACTTTTACAAAGAAAAAATAAGCGATGCCTCTAATAACTATTGATAAAACCCTATTTTTTACCGCTTCCTGTATGCTTCTAGAAAATTATCGCAATAAATATGCTTATTTAAGATTAAATCAGTAGTTATCGCCGTATCCATCAATTCACTATCTAAAGGATCTAGTATTGCTGCGTCTAAACCAAAAGCCATGGCCATAGCTAAAAAAGTACGGTTGATTATTGGCCTGTTTAGTGCACCCTGAGAAACATTACTTAAGCCTATTATAGTTTTAGGGGCTGGGTCTGCGATTAGTTTAAACTCTTTGATAGATTCCAATATATCCTTTTCTTGCCCTTGCGCTATATTAACCGGCATAACTATCGGGTCAAGGTATAATTCATCCACAGAGAAATTATTTTCAATACAATAAGAAACTATCTGAGCTGCTAATTCTAAACGTTGGTCTTTAGTTTGAGGTATCCCGTCTGCGCTTATAGTCAGGGCTATTAACTTAGCATTTTTTTCTTTAGCCAAGGGTACTAACTGGTTAAGTTTATCTGTATCCGCTGTAGTAGAATTTATAATTGCATTTTCTTTAACTAGTTTAAGCGCCTCTTCAATGACCTCTACTTTGCTTGAATCAATGCAAATAGGTTTATCGGTAACTTCTTGAATAGTTTTAATTAACCAAAGGGTATCTACAATTGGGTCTTTTGAAGCAGGGCCGCAATTTACATCTAATGCGCCTGCTCCGGCTTTAATCTGGCTTAAGGCAGAGTCTTGAATAACTTGTTTGTCTTTTTCGGCCACAGCCTTACCTATCTTTCCATACATCCCATTGATTAATTCTCCGATAATAAGCATCCTTATTCTCCCTTGAAAATACCCTTAAAAAAGAGGCTATTTATATACTTTTCAATTTCTTTTACTGCTATAGGGTGGCGCATTACCAATAGATTAGCTCCTGCTTGTACTAAAGCAAGGGCAGTTAGAATCTCCCACATTATTCCCTGTCTTAAATCCTCTACTTTTGCTTCTTTTGCTCTCCATGCCTCTTGACCTACTAAACAAAGAAATGGACTAAAGAGAGTCTTGTCTCCTGACAAAGCAGCTAAACGCGCCCTTTCCATAATAGAATAAGCATATTCTAAGCCATACCCTAAAGCACCTATGGTAGGGTCAATAACTATTCTCTCTAAAGGCATCCCCATATCTGAAATTAGGATATTAAGCTGTTTAGCGATATTAATATCAATAGGCGATTCTGCAATAAGGCTGTGGCCTCCTGCCAATACGCCTGCTGTTACTGCCTTATAGTTATTTTGGGTTGCGTTACCGATTAAACACCGTTCATTTTTTGCTGCCTCGCTACAGGCAGGTAAAAGGAAATTATCTTTTTCATCGTCTCCGCAACCAAGAATGATCAAAGGCAAATCAAATTTGCTTAAGAAACCTTTAATAAGACTAACTTCTTCTGAAAGGTCTTTATTCCCAAGTTCAGGATGTGCGCCTTTTAGTCTTAAGCAAATGATCTTAGCATTATATTCTTTAATGCATTTATCTGCCCACAAAAAGGGGTCAGATAAAACATCACCAAAAATCCTAATTAACTCTTTCGGCCAATCCTTCGGATAAATATCCCATACTTCAAAAACAGGGTATGGTTTATTAGGGATAACACCTTCCTTAAAAAGAAAAGGCAAAGAGCGCTCCCCTCCTATTTTAACCTTAAAGGCGCGGCTACCCCCTTCTTCTTTAGTTGCCCCGATAGTTATTTCAGAAACAGAACCGCTCCATTTTTCCTGTATTAATTGAATCGCCATATTACTCCCATAAACTTCATTTTAGCAATAAATTTATCTTAATCAATTGTTTTTTATACTGGGAAACCTTGCTAAATCAGTATGAGGGAAAAATAGTGCTGCTGTGTATTCATTCATATATTTTGTATCAGTAGAAAGGTCAAAATAAGTTATCTGGCGTGCTAATTCTCCGGTTTTCTTTAGTTTTTCAGCTGACAGTAGTGCTTCTTTAGCCCCGGCTAAAGCGCTATTACCTAAAAAAGAAAAGATGCTTCTATCGGCATTTGGCAAAAGTCCTATTGCTATAGCACTATCAATATCCAAAGACGTTCCAAATCCTCCTGAGATGAAAATATTCTCTAAGTCAGCTATCTTAAGATCCATATATTTTAAGAGTATGGATGCAGCAGAGTATATAGCTGCTTTAGCGCGTTTTAAATTATCTAAATCAGCCTCAGTAACCGTTATATCTTCTTTAGTCAATGAGTTTTCTTTAGGGCATACTACAAATTCCTTACCAAAGTCAGAATTCCTTATTCTCTTACCCTCTTTGATAATTTTCCCACCCTTATTAATTATTCCACAAGTAAGCATATTGCACAAGAGACTTATATATCCTGACCCG
This sequence comes from uncultured Planctomycetales bacterium, assembly GCA_964542785.1. Taxonomy (GTDB): domain Bacteria; phylum Omnitrophota; class Gorgyraeia; order Gygaellales; family Profunditerraquicolaceae; genus Sherwoodlollariibacterium. The sequence goes on along the minus strand of CAZIUK010000001.1, from coordinate 467,691 downwards.
CAGATTCCTAATGGTTGCGTCCCCCCAATAACTCTATAATCAATAGATAAATTTTTCGGATTTATTATTATCTTTTCTATTGCCCCTGGCAAAGCACGCATTCCATTTTTTAAACCGCTACCCTCAAAAGCAGGGCCTGCAGAGGCAGCAGAAGAAACAATAAACTCCTCATTGCCTAAGGCTATCTCTCCGTTAGTCCCTATATCTATAAGCATACCTAGGCTACTTTTCATGTAAAGCCCGCTAGATAGTATTCCAGCAACAGTATCCCCTCCTACATAGCTAGCTACTGCCGGAATACAATAAATAACTCCAGAAGGACTGATATCTATACCTATCTCCTTAGCCTTTAAAGAGAGAGGATTGTCTTTAAGAGGATCAAATGAGTCTTTACGTATATAGGCAGGGTTCTTTTTAAGCAAAAGATGAATCATTGTAGTATTCCCTGCGCAAACCATAAAACCAACATCTTTAATATTGACCTTATTCTCTAAAGCCAAAGCCTGTATTAATTGGTTAATTGTTAAAACAACTGCCTTTTGAAGTTTATCTAACCCATTACTTTCTGTGGCGTATATTATACGCGTAATTATATCCGCACCAAAAGAAGCCTGCCTATTATAACTTGTTTTAACCCCTAAAGAACTCTTTTCATCAATATTGATTATTTCAGCTGAAATCGTAGTCGTCCCTATATCCACAGCAAACCCAAAATTTCCTGAAATATAGGTACTGCTCACATAGCTATCAGATAATTGGAAAAGGTTGTTTTCTAATTCTGGGCTATCTAATCTAGATTCTAAAGGAATATCAATATCTAAGTTACTATCTACGATGGTCTGACATGCTAAGCAACTCTTCTTCCCCGAAGCTTTTCTTACAAAAACCTTACATTTTCCGCACAACCCATCCCCTGCACAAATTGAGTTGATGTATATGCCGCCTGTTAAAGCAGCAGAGAGTATCGTTACCCCTTCTAAAACCTCAACGCTTTTATTGTAAGGATAAAATGTCACTTTATATTTTTTCATTACGGATATATTTATAGATTTCTAAGAAAAGAAGGTATGCCTGCAGCTTCTTTTGGCCCTACAGTTATATTAAAACCTGAAGCATCCTTTAAATCTCCACTTATTACAGAAACATAACCGGGGATAATCAAACGGTTATGCGAGATTAGTTCCCTTACTTTGTATTTTTCAAGAGAATCGGCTATTCTCTTAGGGGTAAATTTTTCTGCTGCCCAAGCAGTTAATACAGACATTCCCTCGGTATCGACGCTTACGATATACGAAGGGACTTTACTTGCCTCAACTTCCCCTAAAACTGTAAAATAAGAAAGAGAAAAGTTTGTGGTAATTAACACCGGGGATTTATCACTAACAACGCCTACAGAATAAACCTTAGGCTCTATCTGCAATGGTTTTTGCGGATCGGTATAAATATTTTGACGCAAGGTAAGCAGAGGCAATACTTCAAATACGCTAAAATCACTGATTAAAACAATGCTGGCATACTTTGCAATATAAGTAGCTGCCTCCATTGCTTCCTCGTAAGGCGACTTCGCCGAAACCCTTACTAAAAAAGGAAACCCTAAAGAGCGATGATTCTTTTTAAGCGCAAGCCTTCTGGCTTGAGTTAAATTCCATATATTATCAGAGATAGAGCCTCCCTTAATCTCTAATACTATATCCTTATGTCCGGATTTATTAAGCTCTCCGACTAAGTCTGATAGGGTATCTAAAGAACCGGCAGAAACTACCAAAGAGGCTTCTATATCCTTGATTGTCTTTGCTATTTCAGTTAAATTTTCTTTTCCGTTATAATAAACTAACGGTTTTTTATCTTTTAAATAAGTTAAAGATCCTTCAAGGGCTTTTAAGTCTTTAAATATTACTCCTAAGGCAAGTTCTGCTATATCCGAAACTAACCTGACTACCTCAATAAACCTTTGGGCGCCTCCTTTTTGTTCTACTACTATGATATTAGGTTTTAGGGGTTGTCCGACGCGCTCAAATTTCAAGCCATTTATTTTTTCAACCCTGTTCTTTATTTCATTATCTGTTAAGGAGTCCTCTAAAATAAAACCTAAAGCGCAGGGATTACGAAACTTCTCTTCGTGGCGAAAAAGAACAGTCTCACCTCCTACTTGAAAGCCGCAATCCTTTTTTTTAAAGGCAACTGTTTTTATAGGTGGCTCTGACTGCGATTCAATTATATCCTTAGATTCTTTGCTTATATAAGGACATTTATCTATAGTTGTTGATTTTTTAACTAATTGCATAGCAAAGGCAAGGCAGGTAGCAAAGCCGCACTTACGACAATTGGTCTTTGGTAGAAGTTTATAAATATCTAAACCTGATAAAGCCATAGCAATTCTAGGTATTAATTAAAAATGATTATACCTTAAATATTATTATCAATAGTAAGAGAATGAAAATCCCTGAAAAGATGTAAAAATCATAAAAATAGATGAAATCGTCTATTCTTTCTTTCAAAGAATCCGGCTTCTCGGGGGGCTCTTTATTTTTAACTGAAGAAGAGAAGGATGATTTTCGGTATTCTTGAATCTGCTCCTTTTTAAACCTTAAAAAAACGCCTCCTACTTTATAAGCTGGAATTAAACCGGCTTGAGCAAGGTCCATAACTTCTTTTTCTGATATATTTAAAAGTATGGATACTTCCCTTACAGTCAAAAGTTTCTCTTCGCTCATATAGCCTTATTTTTATTTTTCTATTTTACCCGAAGCAACCCAAGAATCAATAGCCTTTCTCTCAAACTTCCATTCATCCCCTTCCCTGTGCCCGGGGACTCTTCCGGCATTAGCCCATTCCATAATGGATTTTAAATCAACCTCAAGGTACCTGGCAAGCTCATTGGCATTAAGAAAATCATGCAGCATGGAACATTTACCCTCAAAAACAGCTCCTTCAGCTATGTTTAATTTTACAGGGTATATATCCCCTTCAATCACAGCCGAAGGTAAAAGGGTAAGCCTCTCTTTAGCAGTAACCTTACCCTTCACTTTCCCCCCTATAATAATATTATCTCCTATGATATTTGCATTTACAGTGGCAGTTTGCCCTACAATTAAATTGCCCTTTGCTTCAAGATTACCCTCAAAATTTCCGTTAATCCTTAAATTAACCGGATCTTTAAAGCTTAAAGTGCCTTGCATGGAGGCATCAACATCTAAAACCTTTACTTCTGCTTTTTTCTTAAAAGCCATCCTTACCTCCTTTAAGTTTTTTATTATTTGAGCTTCCTTTTTTTAACCAATCAAAAGTTAATTAGAACAGAAACTTTGTCTTTCTATATATATATCAAAAAGATGCAAGGATGTCAATTTTATTTATATTTTAACTTAAATCCGTATTTAAATATAAATCAGAAGATTTTCCTTTTTTAAACAGTTGATACCCTAACCCTGCTATCATCGCCGCATTATCCATAGAATAAGCCAATGGAGGAAAATAGCAGGTTAAGCCATTATTTTCAGCTGCCTTAAGGAATTTCTCCCTAAGTCTCTTATTGGCTACAACCCCTCCCCCTAAAAGCAAAATCCGTGACTTTTTAAGCCTACAGGCAAGAAAGGATTTTTTTATTAAAGTATCAATAATTGTGTCTTGAAAAGAAGCGCAAATATCTTTTATCAAAACGTCTTTCTTCTTCCTTTTTTTAGAAGTATTTCTATCCAAATAATTTAAAGCTGCAGTTTTAATTCCACTAAAACTAAAATCAAACTCCCCTTTAGTCCTAGAGCAGTTAAACTTTATGCTTTTTGGATCTCCCTTTAAAGCAAATCGCTCAATCTCAGGCCCTCCCGGATATCCCAACCCTAAAATCTTAGCTACCTTATCAAACGCCTCTCCGCAAGCATCATCATAAGTTTGCCCCAAAGTATATATTTTATCAAAATCTTGGATATAAAAAAGACTCGTATGCCCGCCTGAGGCAACTAATGAAATAAAGGGAAATTTGATGTTATTCTTTCTTTGATTTAAGAAATTAGCGTAAAAGTGGCTGTGTACATGGTTTACCCCTAAAAGAGGTATCTTCAAGCTTAAACTAAGGGCCTTGGCAAACGAAATACCTACCAAAAGCGAGCCTAATAATCCGGGACCAGAGGTTACGCTAATCAACTCTATATCCTTTAATTTAACACGTGCTTCTTTTAAGGCAATTGTTACTACCTCTGATATAGTCTCAAGCTGCATACGCGAGGCAATCTCAGGGATAACTCCTCCGTATTTACTATGAAATTTTATGCTGGAAGCTACCTCATTAGATAAAACCTCACTGCCGTTACTTACTACAGCAGCAGAAGTCTCGTCACAAGAAGTCTCAATCCCCAAGACTATCATTTTACTAACTCCGAAACAAAAACAAACCTGTAACCTTCTCTTTCAATCTTAGGCATCTCTTCTTTTAAGGCTACAATAGTATTCTTTCGGTCATGCCCAATACCGATGGCATAACCATTCTTTTTAGCCTCAGCCTTAAGCAACTGAATCTGCTTTTTTATGTATTCTAATTCATTTTTATTGTCAATAAAAATATCTCTTTTAGCAAAACGCAAACCATGCCTTCTAGCTACACCAAGGCATTTAGAGGTGGATATAACATAGCTATCTAAAAAGAAAAGGTTACGTTTTTTAAGTTCTTTAAAAACTATCTCTACAGTCTTTATGCTACTTGTGGCTTTAGAGCCCATATGGTTATTCACGCCCTTTACGTTTTCTACAGAAGCAAAACTCTTTAAAATAATCTCTTGAATCTCTTTTTCTTGCATGGAAGTTTTAATTGTATCTTTCTCCATTGCATTTTTCCCCTCTGGCTCCATAGGCAGATGCAGGATGATTTCAAAACCCCGGGCACTTAAATCTTTAGAGATTTTTTTTGAGTAGGCAAGATTTGGTAATACCGATACTGTCAAAGGCAAGTTTATTTGTTCTAAGAGAGGAATGTTATTTAAATTATAACCCCAATCATCTAAAACAATAGCTATCCTACCTAAATAGGCTTTCTTTGGGGGAATAATTTTTTCTTTGGGTTTTCTGGTTAAAGGAATTGAAACTAGAATTAGAATAATTAAAGCAAAGGCAACGAGAGTTAAAAAAAGGATGTCTTTTTCTTTTGTCAATTTCTGCTCCCCTCATATATTTTAATGGCCCTTAAAAGGTCTAATGCCCTTAAAATTTGATTATCCTCTTTGTAAATGCTTACCCTTGCTTTTTTCTGTCTAAACTTATCTTCTATCGTATCAAATACCTCTTCTAAAGAGAGGGTATCAGCATTTTTTGGTTCAAGGGTTTCTTTTTCAACTAAAATATCCGGGGTAACCCCCTTTCCGCTTATCTCTTTATCTTCAGGTGTAAAATATTTACTAGTAGTTAACTTTAAGGCAGAACCGTCAGACAAGGGAATAACGCTTTGCACAGACCCCTTACCAAAAGACTTAGTCCCAATTATTATCGCTCTTTTATGACTCTTTAAAGCAGAAGCAAGTATCTCACTCCCTGAAGCTGAACCGCCATTAATTAAAACTACCATAGGTATATTAAGCAAAGGGTTCTTATCTTTAGAAAAAAAAGTAAGATTTTGTTTTTCTTTTTTCCCTTTAATGCAAACTATAAGTTTACCTTCAGGTAAAAATTTACCAGCTACAGAAAGAGCAGACTCTAAAAGCCCTCCGGGATTATTGCGTAAATCCAAGATCAAAGCCTTGATATCTTCTTTAAGTAAATTATTTATAGCGGTATTTAAATTTTTAATTGTATCTTCTGCAAACTGGGATATCCTTATATATCCTATCTTGTCCTCTAAGATCAGGGTTTCTTTAATATCTTTTATCTGAATAACCCCCCGTATTATTTTAAACTCTAGGAGCCTTTTTTCGGGTTCTCTTAATATAGTAAATCGCACAACTTCTCCCGGTTTGCCCCTAATCCTTTTAACTGCATCGCTTAAAGCCATACCCCGTGTAATTTCATTGTTTATTTTTACAATCCTATCCAAAGGTTTAATTCCTGCCCTCCAAGCAGGGGTATCTTCAATAGGAGTAATTACGGTAAGCAAGCCATCTTTAATAGTTATCTCTATGCCAATTCCTCCAAACTTTCCCTTAGCCTCCTGCCTTAGTTCATTGTATGCATCTTGGTCTAAAAATTGACTGTGTGAATCTAAGGACGCAAGCATGCCCTTTAATGCCCCGTAGATTAATTCTTTAGGCTCAATCTTTTCAGGGTATTCAGATTCAATTACTGATAAAGCCTCGGGTAAAAGGCTCAAATGCTTATATGTTTCATCCTTATTATTCTTTTTGCTTGCTTTAGAGATAGATGAGGTGAGGATAAAAAATAGAAATAGATTTAAAAGGGATAAAAAAATACAAAATCTTTTATGCATCAAGAGTATCTTTTAGTAATTCTTTAGCTATCTTAGGATTGGCCTTGCCTTTGGATTTACGCATTAATTGCCCTACTAAAAACATAAGTGCATTCTCCTTGCCGGATTTGTAATCTTCGGCTGATTTAGGATTTTCTTTTATAATCTCTTCTACCATCTCCTTTAATGCACCCTCTTCAGATATCTGAGCAAGGTTCTTTTCTTTTATGATATCCGCAGGCAACTTACCGGTATTTATCATCTCGGTTAAGACTATCTTTGCGGATAAAAGAGAAATTTCATTCTTTTCTGTAAGCGCTATAAGTTCAAGTAAATTTTTAGAGGTTACCCCTAATTTAGATATGCTCATATTTCTATCATTTGCCTCTTTAAGTAACGGCCCGATAAACCAATTAGAGACTGCCTTTTTGTTCTTATTAGGGTAGGCCTTAAAAGATTCTTCGGCAAAATTTGCATCTTGACGAAAAGTAACAAGAATTCTTGCGTCATATTCCGGCAAGCCGTACTCTTTAATAAAACGGCAACTTTTTTCATAAGGCAACTCCGGGATAGTATCTTTAACCTCTTTAACCATGGACTCAGTTATTTTTAAAGGCGGTAAATCAGAGTCTGGGAAATACCTGTAGTCCTTAGCTGCTTCTTTTGTGCGCATGGAAATAGTCTTTAGCTCTTTTACATCCCAAAGCCGCGTCTCTTGAATAACCATTGAACCAGAATCTAATAATTCTGCCTGTCTTTTTATCTCATAGGTAAGCGCATCCTTAACCCCTTTAAAAGAATTCATATTCTTTATTTCTGCTTTAACCCCTAATTTTCTTTCTCCTTTAGGTCTAAGAGATACATTTGCATCACAACGCAAAGAACCCTTCTCCATATCGCAATCAGAGACATCTAAATATTCAATAATACTCTTTAATGTTGATAGATATAAATGCGCCTCCTCAGGCGAGGTTAGCTCAGGTTGGCTAACTATTTCAAGCAAGGGCATCCCTGCGCGGTTAAAATCTACAAGACTAGCATCCTCTTCGTGTATTAACTTACCTGCGTCCTCTTCTATGTGTACCCGGGCTATACCAATAGGCTTTACTCCTGTAAGAGTAGGCAAATTTAAATACCCGTTTAAGGACAGAGGAAAGTCATACTGAGAGATTTGGTAGTTTTTAGATAAGTCCGGGTAGAAATAATTCTTCCGGTCAAACTTTGTGTATTTTTGCACTTTACAATTTAAGGCAAGCGCAACCTTAATTGCATATTCAAGAACCTTTTTGTTTAATACAGGTAAGGCTCCCGGGAGACCTAAACAAGACGGACAAGTTTGCGTATTAGGCTCTCTACCAAATTCAGTAGAACATCCACAAAAAGCCTTTGTTTTAGTGGATAATTGCAGGTGAACCTCTAACCCTATTACTGCTTCATATTCTTTCATCTTACTTTAAATTTGGTTTTATCTTATACCACTTAGTTTTTTGCTCATATGCAAAAGCTAAAGAGAATATTTTTTCTTCATCAAAATGATTAGCTAATATCTGTAAACCTACCGGTAAGCCGTTTTTAGTAAAACCACAAGGCAAGGATATCGCTGGAATTCCTGTTAAATTTGCAGATATGGTATAAATATCCGCAAAATATTTTTTTAAAGGATCACTAGATTTTTCTCCTACCTTAAACGTAAGATTAGGAAAGGTAGGACTTAAGACACAGTCAAAATCTTTAAATAACTTATCAAAATCATTCTTTATTAGGGTACGCACCTTTAAAGCGCGTAAATAATAATCTTCGTAATATTTATGAGAAAGAAAGAGAGTCCCTAAAATAATTCTGCGCTTGGCTTCAGTGCCAAATCCTTCAGCGCGGGTCTTTTTATACATATCAATAATATTTTCAGATTTACTCTGCAAACCGTAACGAACTCCGTCAAACTTAGCCATGCTTGAACTTGCCTCAGCAGTAGCAATAATATAATAGGCTGCAGCAGCATAATCAACATGAGGCATAGAGACCTCTTTAAAGATAACTCCCATCTCCTTTAATTTTTCAATGGCCTCTTTTATACAAGAAGATATCTCTGAGTCTAAGTATTTAGCAAAATATTTTTTAGGGTAGGCTACCTTAAACCCCTGTATATCTTTACCTAAAGCTTTTAAATAATCAGGGACAGGAAGATTAACTGAAGTAGAGTCTTTTGTGTCTTGCCCTGAGATTATCTTTAAAAGAAGCGCGCAGTCATGAACATCCTTAGTAATTGGCCCAATCTGGTCTAAACTTGAAGCAAAGGCGATTAATCCATGACGAGAGACCCTTCCATAGGTAGGCTTTAACCCTACTACCCCACAAAAAGCAGAGGGTTGACGGATTGAACCTCCAGTATCTGAGCCAAGCGCCCATATTGCAGTATCCGCGGCGACAGCTGCGGCAGAACCCCCAGAAGAACCTCCGGAAACATAATCTAAATTCCAAGGGTTACGCGTAACCCCAAAGCAAGAATTTTCCGTAGAAGAACCAAAAGCAAACTCATCCATATTAGTCTTCTTATCAAAAAAAGAGTTCCCAGATTCTTTTATCTTAGTAATTACAGTAGCGTCAAAAGGAGGGATAAATCCCGCGAGGATCTTAGAGCAACACTCTGTGGGATAGCCTTCGGTAGATATATTATCTTTAATAGATACAGGTATTCCTTGATTTTTATCGGCTTGATCTCTCTGAGCAACCTTTCCATTGCTTTTTCTTACGTAAGCATTAAGGGAATAATCTATCTTATCAATTCTTTTTTGTAAAGAATTAACTATATCTTGCCCAGAGATCTCCCCTTGCTTTATCTTGTCTAAAAGCTCATGGGCAGTTAAGGCATTCAGCTCTTTTTTCATCTTGTAGTATTACTCAATTATTTTGGGGACTAAAAAGAAGTTTCTCTTCTTTAAAGGGGCATTAGCTAATGCTTTTTCTATTGGAAGCGAATCTTCCACCAGGTCATCCCTTAAAATATTATTCATTAAAACTGTTTGAATTGCAGGAGGGATATTGTCTATGTTTACTTCTCTAAGCTTATCAATAAAACTAAGTGTATGCTTAAATTCTTCGGAGAACTTAACAAGCTCATCTTCCTCTAATTCTATCCGCGCTAAATTAGCAAACTCTTTAACTATCTTGTTATTTATCATAAGATTACTCCAACTCTATTTAAAAATTATATTATCATTTTAAAGAGCAAAAGTCAATAAGCTAAATAAAATTAAAATAATTATATGGACAAAATTTTAAAATTATGTAAAATGAAATACCATGATTAAAAAAACCAACAAAGAACCAAAGTATCTTCTTAATAAAGAGGGCGCATTTGTAATTAAAAATTACAACTTCTCAAAACCCTTCTCTAGTTTTTTACCCGGTATAGCTGGCAAATATGGCATACCTATGTGGACATTTTATGTAAATCGCGCTCAATGTATTTCAAGTTTTGGAATAAAAGATAAAGACCACGCAATACTTGAATTTATGCCTGCTAATAAGGCATGGCAATCTGTTTCTACGCATGGGTTTAGGACTTTTTTAAAGGTTAACAGAAATAATAGGGACTTTTTTTATGAGCCATTCCATAACGGATTTACGAATCTTTCTTATAAAATAACAAATAGGCTATATATCTTACCCTATGAATTAACTATTGAGGAAGAAAATAAAACCTTAAATCTTATTACCTGGGTAAGATACTTTAATATTCCTAATGATAATTACGCCGGATTAGCTAGGATAGTTGAATTAAAAAACTTAAATAAAGACTTAATAGAAATAGAGCTTCTTGACGGATTACCTCAAATTATCCCTTATGGAACCAATAACTATTGCCTTAAGAAGATGTCGCGTACAATTGAGGCGTGGATGGGGGTTGAAAACCTTAAGAACAACGCTCCCTTTTACAGGCTTACAGTTGATCCTGCTGACCGTCCGGAGGTAGTCCACATAAAAGAAGGTAACTTCTATTTAGGCTTTAGTTCTGAAGCTAAAAAAACAGGGTTAATCAAGCCTATCATTAATCCAGATAATATATTTGGTCCAGTTACTGATTTTTCTTGTCCAAGGTTATTCTTAAATAAAGATTTTTCTCCTCCGCAAAATGAAACTATACAAAGTAAAACCCCCTCTGCTTTTTTATACTCCTCTTTTATCCTCAAGCAAAATGAAAATAAAAAACTCTACGCTCTAAGCGGCTATATGCGTAGCCTAAAAGATCTTAATGCCTCTTTAAAAAGACTCTCTTCCCCTGTCTATATTGAATCTAAAAGAATTGAAAATATGAAATTAATAAATAACTTGCTTGAAGATGTTAGGACGAGCACGTCTTCAAAAGAATTTAATCTCTATTCTCAACAGACTTATTTAGATAATATATTACGCGGTGGGTACCCGGTTATTTTTGGACAAGAAAAAACCTTTTATCTTTATTCGCGAAAACACGGCGATCCTGAAAGAGATTACAATAGGTTTCAAATCTCTCCAACATATCTTTCCCAGGGCAATGGCAACTACCGGGACTTAAACCAAAACCGCAGAAACGAAATTTGGTTTAATCCTAAAATAAAAGAAAAAGACTTACTCTCATTGTTTAACCTGATCCAGCTTGACGGTTTTAACCCTTTAGTAATAAAAGGCTCAGGTTTTATCTTGCAAGATACGCAAAAGATACGAACTAAACTTGGCCATCTTTCTAAAAAAGAAAACGTAAATAAAATCCTGCTTAACTTTACTGGAAAAAAGTTTTCACCCGGAGAGATAATTCATTTTATTGAAGACAATCAAATAAAACTAACCTCTTCTTATGATGAATTATTAGATATTATCATCTCTTATTCCTTGGAGATAAATGAAGCAGAGCATTTGGAAGGCTTTTGGATTGACCATTGGCATTATAATTTAGACCTTCTTGATAGCTACCTTGCTATTTACCCGGAAAAAGCAAAAGAGATATTTTTTGAAAAAAGAAAATTTACCTTCTTTGATAATGACAGAGTAGTAAAGCCAAGGAAAGAAAAGTATATTCTTCATAATGGCCTCCCGCGCCAACTGCACGCAGTTACCCTTGACCTTAATAAAAAAGAGATGCTGAATAAAAGAAATACTGCCCCTAATATAGCGCGCTCAGAAAAAGGGATCGGGGGTATATACCAAACAACGCTTATAAATAAGCTTCTTTGCCTCTTAGTTAATAAGTACGCTTCTCTTGACCCATTTGGCGTAGGAGTTGAGATGGAGTCAGACAAGCCTAATTGGTTTGATTCTCTAAATGGACTACCTGCCATATTCGGCTCTTCCCTATCAGAGACCTTTGAACTAAAACGATTAGCGCTCTATATCAAAAACTCTATAAGTTTAACCCCTACAGAAAGTATCTTCGTTACTGAAGAGATTTACAGGCTTTTAGAAAAACTATACATTTTAACTAAAGAATATTTTAATAAGGCACTAAGTGACTTTCAATGGTGGGATGAGACGCATTTAGCTAAAGAGTCTTACTGGTCAGATACAAAAATGGGAGTTAAGGGAAAAGAGTTAAATATACCTTCAAAGGATTTAAGCAAAATAGTTGATTTGTTTATAAAAAAGATTGATATAGGCATAAATAGGGCTTGGGATAAAAAATCCTCAGTGTATAGAGGTTATTTTTATCACGAGGTTACCAAATACGAAAAACTGGAAGATAATTTCATAAAACCTTTATCTTTTAAACAAATTCCTCTACCTTTATTCCTTGAGCCGCAAATGCATGGCTTACGCCTTGCAGAAAACCAAGCTAAAGCTAAAGCCCTATACAAAGGGGTAAAAAGAAGCGCTCTCTTTGATAAAAAACTATCTATGTATAAAGTAACTGCTTCGCTTAAACCTATGCCTGAGGAGATCGGTAGATGCAGGGTATTCCCTTCCGGCTGGCTTGAGAATGAATCTGTCTGGCTACATATGGAGTATAAGTATCTCCTAGAATTATTGAAACAAGGGCTTTATGAAGAGTTTTACCAGGATTTTAAAAAAGCCCTTATACCTTTTCAGGACCCAAAAAGATACGGGCGGAGCATCCTTGAAAACTCTTCTTTTCTTGTAAGTAGCGCTTTTCCTGATAAAACCTTGCACGGAAACGGATTTGTTGCCCGGCTATCCGGCTCTACAGCAGAATTTTTAGATATCTGGCTTAAGATTAACCTCGGATTAAAACCTTTCTTTATAACCGCCAGCAATACCCTTAATCTTTGCTTTAAACCAATATTAAATGCCTGGTTATTTGATAAAAATGGGAAATATTCTTTTAATTTCTTAAGCAAGATAAAGGTTATTTACCACAATCCTACCAAAAAGAATACCTACGGCAAAAACTCAGCTAAGGTTCAATATATAGCCTTTAAAGACAATAACGGGCTTTTAATCAGAATAAACTCTGATACAATCAAATCCCCCTACGCAGAACAAATCCGCTTAGGTAAAATCAATCAGATAGATATCCACTTAAAATAAGGTATTTATTAAAAAGGCAGGTTAAAACAGGTTAAAATCTGCGGCGGTAATATACGCGGACAATGTGTGCGGTATTTATTGTAAGTAAAGCGCCGCCCGTAGGGTCATAGAGCCTTCCGATAGAGCTTGAGTTTCCTTCTCCATATTGAATGCTAAATTCGTCATCTTTAGTAGGCATATACCTAAGTTCTGTAAAAATATTATGATGCCCGGTTGTTTTAGAATTGCCGTCTCTAACTAAAAGAGGATTCTTCCATAAAGAATAGGTGTATTTAAAACAGAGTCCTAACTTGTCCGTAGGCTCATAAACCATCTGTAACCCAAAGTGGTTCATATTATCTGAGTTCTGCCCTGCCATCTTAAACTCATTGTAAGTATAATCAAGGTAGATATTTAGTTTTTCTAAAGGAGAGATGTCTAATCCTGCCTTAAAGATATTATAAAAAGGATACGGTGCCTGGGGAAAGACATGTTGGTCATAAAGCCACCTAATCCAATCTCTGTAGGTTTTTCCATACTCTTGATAAGTCCTGCTTAATTCTCCTTCATTAAATACGCCATTTGGAAAATTACCATAAGCTAAATAATAATCATTTGTCCTCTCCCAAATTATATTTGCCTTTAGCCAATCTATAAAAGCATATTCTAATCCTATAGAACCTGTTTTTATACTAGGGTTCTCGCCATCAGGAACAGCATTATTAATTATCCCTACATCAGTATCAATATCAAAATTAAAAGGGTCTATCTTACCTTTAGTCTTTGGTAGGTCATGATAAAGGAGCAAACCTTTGAGGGTAAGTTTTTCAAATGGCTTAAACATAATTTCATCACGCACTACAGTCTCAGCGTACTTGCCGTTATTTTTATGCACATTGCGTACATCAAAAAGGTTTGAGAAGATATCTTCATAAAAAGCCTCAAACCTAAATCCTACTGTACTCCTATCTTTATCTATACCATCTCCTATGCGTGTAGCATCAAGCTCATCTTGATTAACATAGGCAGAGCTTAAACCCGGGGAAAAATAACCAAAGTTCTTTCTAAAAGAAATATGCCTTGACCAGAAATCATCATCCCGGGTATCGCGATAATTAGAAAGAGGGGCATCAAAACCCCTATCCATCCTGGCGATAAAGAACTTGCTTTTTGCCATAAATGACTCATCTTGTTCTCTCTTGGATTGGCCATAAGGATAGGAAAGATGAATTAATTCTTTTTGCGGGTAGCGGTTAATAAGGGTAAAATAATAAGCATTTCCACGGGCTTTAGTTTTATACTGCGGGTCAAGTTGATCATAATAAGACTGCGACCTTAAGACCTCCGCCTGAGTCATTATACCTTCAATAATCTCATAACTTAAATCAACTCCCCCAGTATAATTTGTGCTGTCAACCTTACTCTTATTATTAACATTCAAACCTGTGCGCGTAGAAAATGTAGCCCCTAAAGATACGTTCTCTGAAGCTAAGTGTTTTAATCTGCTGGCAGCAATATAATTATCAACCTCTTCATAAGGTTGCCATAAGTCTTTTGGTGTTGCTACGGTAGATTGAAAGAGGGTTCCTTTAGGATTGCCTAAGCTTAAAGAAAATCCACGCAAAGCTGTAAGGTACCTACCAGTACTATCCCGTACAGTTGAATATGTATCATCCCATCTTCCCTTGGTATAATCTACAGGAGATGCGCCCGGATTACGCCTTCCAGGAAGGTATCTTTTTAACCAAGGGCTTGCTGCCCACCACTTATGATGATTAGTAATATTTAAAGGGTCGTCTGAGGTAAATGCCTGGTCTTGATAGGCAATAGGAAAAACCCTTAATTTTACTCCAGCATCTTCATTCAGATAATCAAACCAAAACTCTCTAACTGGTTGAAACATCCGCTTGATCTTTGTTTCTGGAATATCAAATAAATTACTATAAGCTGAAGATAATCCAACGGGAAGTATCCTCCCGTTAATCATCTTTATCTCAGGGAGATTAAAAACATCGCCGTTCGCTAAAGTGAAAACTCTAGTATTAATAGTATGCCTAGTATTTGACCAATATCTTAGCTCTAATTCTGCAAGATCTCCACCCATTCCCGTAAGCGTGAACTTATTGCTTTTTCCAGTAAAACTCCAGGGATCAATAGTTATATTAGCGTGAAAATTAAACTCGGACTTATTCTCTGTATCAAGGTTAAATGAAAGACTGTCATATATACGAGTATCAAAGGTATTGAACCTATTGTTATAAACTTCGTCAGATAATAACCGCCAATTTCTTTCATTTAAGTCATAGTTAGTACGCTTCCATATAAAATTACCCGGAGACTCAACCCCAAAGGAAAGTGTTGTTTCTCCAGTTACACGTAAACCCCCTAATAAAAAACCCCTAGACTCTTCTTGAATTAAGGGTTTAATTACATCCTTACCAAGAGTGCCTGTTTTTTTATTTTTTTCCAAAGACTCTAAATTTGAAAACACTCTCTCCATCGCCTCTTCTTTAGCAAGCATATTATCCAAATTTTTATTAACAGGAACAAATGCCTCCTCTTGATTATAAGCTTGGGGCACTTCCGGGGCGAGAGATTGAGATTCTTGAGGCAAGCCTTTATTTTTAAAGATAAGGTTTACGTATTCTTTGGCGGTTTTATTTTCAGGATCTACGGCAAGAACTTTTTGAAATTCAGACAGGGCATCATCGTATTGCTTAAGATTATAAAACTCAATACCTAAATCACACAAGTAATCTACTACTAAATCATCTGCTATAGATAAAGGTAGATTGATAAAAAATAAAGCGCCTAAAAGTATAAGCGCTATCAAAAGATTATACTTAATATTCATAATGGTTTTATTATATATAGGTAAAGACCTTTGTCAAGAAAATTTTACTATTGGGTAAGAAATTATGCTACTTTCTGCGGGTTTGAAATAAGGTCTATCTTTAAGGTATGCATAAAAACTATCAAAAATAATTTACCGCGGTTTATTGCGAGGATGCTTCCTTTTAACTTACAAAAAAACTTTTGTCTCTGTTCTTTTGTATCCTGCTCTTTTAAGACATATAGATATGGCTTTGGCTTTTCTATATTCGGGTTAGATACCTCTTTAACTATATATATGAAATGACGCCGGATAACGCTGCGAACCCCTTCTCTTTCAGAGATCTCCGAAGAAGAGACCACCCTTCTTTTACGATCATTGGAAGTTAAGTTTTTAAATAAGAGGTTACGCATTTTAGCCCTTTCTACTTCAGAACCCCATATTAGTCGGGTTACCATCCTAACTTTTTTTAAAAAAGGTAACCCGGCGTTATCCCCTATGGCTGTGGGGTTTTAAAACTTTTTTAAATTGTAAAAGAAGTAGTTAAAAAAATATTTTTTCTTTCCGATTAAAGTATAAGTGACTAAAGATAGCCTTTCAAGGGGTTTAGAGGAAAAAAAGAAAGCGGTTGCTTTATCCCCTAAAAGATAGGCGCGGTTCTTTGCCTTTTATAAGGCGTTTAAGGTTAGATTTGTGACGGAGAATTATAAAAATCGAAAGAAGAAAACCAATTATAATTATTGATAAGGGTAGTTTTAATATAAGAATAAAAAGAGGAAAAGTTAAGGCTGCTAAGATAGATGAGAGGGATATTATTCTAAAAATTAAAAAACTAATTAGCCAAATTAATATTATTGAAACAAGCGCTAAGTTTAGGCCTTGAATTTTAAAACTAAGGGCAAATAAGACCCCTAAGGTAGTAGCAACCCCCTTGCCTCCTTTAAAATTTAAAAAGATTGTCCAATTATGTCCACAAATGGCACAAAAACCTATGATAATCAATAAGTTATGTTCCTGAATAAAAGTTATTCTACTAGAGATTAGCGTTCCTAAAAAGAATACGGGCAAGAATCCTTTTAAGATATCAAGGAATAATACACTAAAACCCCACCCTTTTCCCAAAATCCTTAAAGCATTGGTAGCGCCTACATTTCCTGAGCCTGTTTTACGAATATCAATTCCTTTTATAATGCGGACGAATATATAGGCAGTTGGAATAGACCCGATAATATAACTAACGATTATTAGAAGAATTGTCAAGAGCATACAAGACCTTAAATCCCCTGTTAATATAAATAATCCCTGAGGCAATAGTAAAGATAACCGCTAACCACCAAAAAAAATAGGAATATTTAAACTGCATTAATAAAACAATTACTGCCAGCATCTGAAAAATAGTGGAAAGCTTTCCTAATTTAGTAGGAATCATGCTTATTTTTTGCTTTATTATATATATAACAACCGAGCCTAATAAAATAATAACATCGCGGCTAATAACAGATAAAGTTACCCATAACGGAAACCTAATCTCAAAATTGGTATTTATGGTAAGAGATATAAAAGCGCTCATCAGTAGGAGTTTATCGCCAAGAGGGTCTAAGATAAGCCCTGCTTTAGATTGCTCTCCAGAACCTCTTGCGATATAGCCGTCAGCAGCATCCGATACAGCGGCGATAATAAAAATAGCCAGCGCAAGATACCTTAAAAAAGTCCTATCCGGAGAATAATACGCTACGCTGGCTATGAAAAACGGAACAGTTAAAATCCTAAAGGTAGATATCTTATTTGCGATATTCATTCTTATTTTATCGCCCTTATTCTCTGCGGGGGCCAATAAATAGTTACCGCCATCCCCAAAATATTATCCTTTGGTACAAACCCCCAATAACGGCTATCCTTAGAAGAAGCGGAATTATCCCCCAAAACAAAATAACTATCCTGCGGAACTATCAATACCTCTCCCTCTTTAGCAAAATCTCCACGGTTGTAATAATACCTTTTATTAAATTGGGGCCCGGATAAAAGATTATTATTTACGTAAATATTCCCGTTTCTTATCTCAAGCATATCCCCCGGAAGCCCTATCAGCCTTTTAATAAAATCTTTTTTTACATCCTCAGGATAAATAAAAACAATGACATCCCCTCTCTTAGGGTCGCGTACCTTTGGCAGCCTATGTTTAGTAAAAGGAACCTTTGCCCCATAAATAAATTTATTAACTAATATTAAATCGCCCTCCATTAAAGTAGGACGCATTGAACCGGTAGGAATCTTAAAAGCTTGAATGATAAATGGACGTATAACACAAAAAGCAAGAAATGCCGCAACTATCCCTGATTCTATCCATTCGCGTAAAGTTGACTTTTTTTTATTTCCTTTCATCTGCTTCATATCTTTAGCACCTCCAGAAATGCCTCTTGAGGAATCTCAACCTTGCCAAACTGTTTAAGGCGTTTTTTCCCTTTCTTCTGCTCTTCCCAAAGTTTTCTTTTACGCGTAATATCCCCACCGTAACACTTAGCTGTAACATGTTTACCCACAGAGCGTACTTTAGCTGATGCTAAAATCTGACTACCCATAGCTGCCTGTATGGATACTTCAAATAACTGTCTGGGGATTAACTCTCTTAATTTATTTACTAAAACATGACCTCTCTGGTATGCCTTTTCCCTACAGATAAGAGAAGAAAAGGCATCGCACTGCTGGCCGTTTAAAAGTATATCCATTTTTACTAAATTTATCGTTAGGTAATCTTTAAACTCATAATCCAAAGATCCGTAACCGCGGGTTAAGGATTTTATTCGGTCATAAAAATCAACGATAATCTCAGAAAGTGGGATATCAAAGGTAAGTTTAACCCTATCTTCTGAAAGGTATTCATTTGATTTAAATACACCCCTGCGTGATTTAGTAAAATCGCAGATAGCCTCAATTGAACCAACTGGAATAATCATTAAAAGATTAACGTAAGGCTCTAGGGCACTCTCTATTTCAGAGGCCTCAGGAAGCTTAGCCGGGGTATCCACCTCTAAAGCTTCACCATTTTTTCTTATGATTTTATAAACAACATTTGGCACAGTAAGTATTAAGTTTAAATCATACTCCCTCTTAAGCCTCTCTTGTACAATCTCCATGTGTAAAAGCCCTAAAAAACCACAGCGGAACCCCGAACCAAAAGACTGGGAGTTTTCCGGTTCAAAGACAAAAGAAGCATCAGAGAGTCTCAACTTATCCATAGCATCTCTTAATTGAGGAAAATCTCCGGGATTAATCGGATATATCCCGCAGAAGACTAAGGGCTTAGGCTGACGGTAACCCGGCAATACCTCACTACAAGGATTCTTTATATCGGTTATAGTATCTCCTACAATTATCTCTCTTGGCTCTCTGATATTAGCGGTAAAATAACCTACCTCTCCGCAAGATAAAGAATCAACCGCATCATATTTTAAGTTTTGAAATACCCCTAACTCCTCAATTTTATAAACTGCCCCTGAATGCATCATCTTAAGTTGAGTATTCAAAGAAATCTTGCCATCAACTACCCTAATAAAAACAACAACCCCTTTATAGGTATCAAAACGACAATCAAAAACAAGAGCTTTTAAAGGATTAGTCATCTCTCCTAAAGGAGCAGGAATAACCTCAATAACTTTCTCTAATAAATCCTCAACCCCGGTCCCCTCTTTTGCAGAGACTAAGATAATCTCTTCCTCCTTAAAACCAAGAATACTAACGACCTCATTTTTAACCCTATGAAGGTCAATAGAGGCCAAATCAATCTTATTTATTACGGGGATAATCTCTAAGTTGTTTTCCAAGGCAAGGTAATAGTTTGCTACTGTTTGCGCTTCTATACCCTGTGCGGCATCCACCAGTAAAATAGCCCCTTCGCAGGCAGCAAGGGACTTAGAGACCTCATAGGTAAAATCAACATGCCCCGGGGTATCTATTAGGTTTAATATATAATTTTTGTCATCTTTTGCTTTATAAGGAAGCCTAACCATGGAGGCCTTAATTGTAATGCCCCGCTCACGCTCTAAATCCATATCATCCAAAAGCTGGCTTTCTTTATGACGCTTATCTACTGCTCCGGTTAACTCTAATATACGATCGGCAAGGGTAGATTTTCCGTGGTCAATATGGGCGATGATTGAAAAATTACGAATCAAAGATTTATCCATTTATATAAAATAATATTTTTTTTGTTACCTCTTCAATAGTAAGTTTAGTAGTATCTATATATACGGCGTCTTCTGCCTGTTTTAAAGGAGCGCATTCCCTTCCAGCGTCAATCTTATCTCTATTAGATAAATCTTGGCAGACTGCCTCTAATTTTATATTTTCTCCTAGTTCATTTAACTCTTTATAACGGCGGATAGAGCGCTCATTTAAGTCAGCATCAAGATAAAACTTCTTCTCTGCTTCGGGAAAAACCACTGTCCCGATATCACGTCCATCCAAGACCACATCCCCTCTTTTTCCTAATTCCCTTTGAAGATATAACATAACTTGGCGCACCTCTTTAATCTTAGCGATATCTGAGACTAACTTCGTAATCTCAGGCTTACGTATAGCTAAGCTTACATCTTCTGCATCTAAAATTACAGCCAAAGAGCCGTCGGAATTATTGATTAAATCTATAACACTAGAAGAGGCTAAATTAACTACTGCCTGTATATCATCTGCGCTTATCCCCTTTCTTAAAACCTTAAGCGTAAGCGCCCTATACATCGCTCCTGTATCAAGATAAAGATAATTTAACCTCTTGGCTACTATTTTAGCCACAGTGCTTTTGCCTGCCCCTGCCGGTCCATCAATAGCAATTATCATTTTAGCAGCTCTCTTCTCTTTTTAGATTGCGAAAGGATTTTTATCAGGGAGTTTTTATTACCGGATTTTATTGCAGACTTAATTTTTTTAACCTTTCTTTCAAATGCTTCTATTGCGGATAAGAGGTTTTTCTTATTAGTTAAAAATATATCACTCCATAGTAGCGGATCAGAACCAGATATGCGCGTTGAATCCTTTAAGCCTCCTGCCGCAAAGATAAGTGCTTCTTTAGGGATTGCACCAATAAGCGCATAAGAGATAAAATGAGGTAAGTGGGAGACAAAGGATAATTTTTTGTCATGTTCTTTTGGGCTTAAAAAAATGGTTTTAGCCCCTAGAATCTCCCACATCTTTTTAATTTTTTCAAAAGCCGAAGAAGAAGACTTTTTCTCTAAGCTTAAGATACATAAAGAATCTCTAAAGATATCGGCAGATGCATTAGCTACCCCTCTTTTTTCAGAACCGGCTAAAGGATGCGAACCGATATAGTTTAAGAAAACTTTACCCAAAGAAAAGTCTATAGCCTCTTTGGTGCTACCCACATCAGTTACTAAGGTATCTTTATCTATATATTTTAAAATTTCATCCCTTAGGCTTATTATCTTACTTACAGGGGTTGCTATGATTACTAAGTCGCTTCCCTTAATAATCTTTAAAAACAAAGAGCCTCTATCTATCGCTTTCATCTTAAAAGCTAAAGAGAGCGTTTCTTTATGGCGGCTTACCCCGACAACCTCAGTACAAACCTTATTTTTCTTTATCGCTAAACCAATAGACCCTCCTATAAAACCTACTCCTACAATTGCTACTTTTTTAAACAAATGCATTAAATCTGCCTCCCGATAGCTTTAGCTATAACCTTTAGATTCTGGATAAGCTCTGAAAAGTTTAAGGGCAATAACGACTGTATCCCATCTGATAAAGCATCCTCAGGGGATGTGTGTACTTCTATAATCAACCCATCTGCATCTATAGCTACACCTGCCTTAGCCAGTGGAGAGACTAAGCCCCATTTTCCTGCGGCATGAGAAGGGTCAACTATAACCGGCAAGTGAGAAAGCTGTTTTATCACAGGAATAGCGCTTATGTCTAATGTATTACGGGTAGAATCTTCAAATGTCCTAATTCCCCGCTCACAAAGAATAACATTAAAATTTCCTCCTGAGAGTATATATTCTGCGGACATCAAAAGCTCTTTTATCGTTGAAGATAGGCCACGTTTCAAAACTACGGGTTTTTTTGTCATACCAACCTCTTTTAAAAGGTTAAAGTTCTGCATATTACGTGCGCCTATTTGTAGAACATCTACATATCGGCTGACAAGCCCTACATCCCTTGTATCCATTACCTCGCTAACCGTAACTAAACCTAAATCATCTCCAACATTTTTAAGAATTTTTAGCCCCGCCTCGCCTAACCCTTGAAAACTATAAGGAGATGTTCGCGGCTTAAATGCTCCCCCACGTAAAACAAGGGCTCCGGCTTTTTTAATTGAAAGGGCTATATTACGTAAAGATTCTTCATCTTCTATAGCACAAGGCCCTGCCATAACCACAATCCTCTTTGTCCCTATAGAAACTCCCTTGCCTAAATCAATAATTGAATCTTCTTTTTTAAACTCCCGCGAAACAAGCCTATATGGGGCTAATACCGGAATAACCTTCTCAACCCCTGGGTAAACTTCTAAAGGGGTAACCCGCAAGACATCTTCAGGGCCAATAACCCCGATAATTGTCCGCTCTGTCCCCTTAGACACGTGCGGGGTGAGTTTAAGCTTTTTTACTTTTTCAACTATATGGTTTACCTGTTCTTCAGTAGCATCAGGTCTTAAAACTATAATCATCTCTTCTCCTTCTCTTTTAGGACTTTACGTAAAACCTTTATAAATCTTATATTCTCTTTTCTTGTTCCTACGGTTACTCGGATAAAATTCTTTAATCCATATTGGCGCATATCTCTTACAATAACCCCATACTTAAGCATCTCCTTAAATAACGCAAAACCATCCCTACCTACATCTATAAGTATAAAATTAGCCACAGAGACAACATAGGCAAGGCCCATTTGTGATATACTATTATACAAATAATCCTTTCCGGTTAATACTAAAGAACGTAGGTTAGCTAAAAACTTTTTATCATCTAAAGCGGCTATCGCCGCTTCCTGCGCTAAAACATTAACATTAAATGGCTGCCTTACTCTTTCTAAACAAGAAATAAGCTCTGAGTTGCCCAAACAATACCCAACCCTTAAACCGGCTAGACCATAAGACTTAGAAAATGTCTTAAGGATTAAAAGATTGTTTCTTTTTATATAGTTAAGGCTTTGTGGAAAATCATCCACGTCAATAAAAGCATCGTAGGCTTCGTCTAACACCACCAACACCCTATCTGGAAGGCCTTTAAAAAATTCCTCTAATTCATATCTAGTTATATATGTCCCGGTTGGGTTATTCGGATTAGCAATAAAAATTACCTTTGTCTTTTCATTAATCTTTGCTTTTATCGCATCCAAATCAATCTTAAAATATTTTAAAGGAACGGTTACCACATCCCTTGCGTTTATCAAAGAAATAATCTTATACTCCAAAAAAGTAGCATCGGAGGTTAATACGCTCTCTCCTTCATCAACAAAAGCCTTTATGATTAACTCTATCAATTCATCCGAACCATTACCTAAAACAATGTTATTTGGCTCAAGCTTTAAAGATTTAGCAATCTTCTTCTTTAAGGAATATCCGCTTGGATCAGGATAGCGATTAATAGAAGATAGCCTCTTTTGTAACGCCTTAAGCGCCTTAGGTGAAGGACCTAAAGGGTTTTCATTTGAAGCTAATTTAATAACCTCTTTAAGCCTATACTGGCGTTTAATCTCTTCAATAGGCTTACCTGCCTCATAAGGATTTATCTTTAAGATATGCTTTCTTGCCAGACTCATCAAATTATTCTCCTGCAGGATAAGAACCGAGTATCTTTAAAAACTTGCACTTATTATCCAACTCTAAAAGCGCTTTTTTAACTTTAGGGCTATCTCTATGGCCTTGTAGGTCAATAAAAAAATAATAATCCCAAAGCTTCTTCTTTGAAGGGCGTGATTCTATCTTAGTTAAATTAATATTATTCTTCTTAAAAGGCAAAAGCATTTCATGTAACGCGCCTACCTTATCTTTTATTGAAAAAAGGACCGAAGTCTTATCCTGTCCAGTTGCCTTAGTGTCGCTCTTGCCGATAACAAAGAAACGCGTAATGTTATGCAAAGAGTCTTCTATCCCCCGGGCAACCACCTTTAACTTATAAGCCTCTGCCGCTAAGAGAGAGGCGATGCAAGCGCTATTCTTCTCTTTAGAGGCTATCTGGGCTGCACGGGTAGTACTTGAGACCTCAATCTGCTCAGCATAAGACAAGTGGTCATTAAGCCAAAAACGGCACTGCCCGAACACCTGCGGGTTGGAATAAACCCTCTTAATCTTTTCCTTTGGGCTATTACTTAAAAGATTATGCTCTACAACCAAAATAACCTGCGAGCATATCTTTAAATCAAAATCAACAAAGAGGTCTAAGGTGTGGTTAATAGCGCCTTCTATTGAGTTTTCTATAGGGACTACCCCATAATCAGACTCTCCCCTTTCTACCTTAAGGAACACATCTGCTATACTAGTACAAGAAAGATACTTAACTTGAGAGCCAAATTTCTTTAAAGCGGCTATATTGCTAAAAGAGGCAACCGGGCCTAAATAGGCAATCCTTAACCCTTTTTCTAATTTAAGACTGCTTGACATTATCTCCCGGTAAATAGCCTTAAGCGCATCCTTACTTATAACTCCTGAAGAAAGTTGCTCAATCTTTTTAAAAATCTCCTGCTCTCTCTGCGGAGCATAAATCTCGTTTCCTCGCCTACGCTTAAAATCTGCAATATGGAGTATAACCTCACTCCTTAGATTAAGCAACTGGACTATCTTTTTATCTATTTGGTCTATCTTATTGCGCAATCTCTTCAGGCTCATCTTTTTCCTCCGCTTGCTTTTCTGCCTCAGGAAACTCCTCTAATAATTGCGACTCCTTTGCCAAAGAAGAAAAACTCTCCATGTTAGGTAGATCTTGTAAGGAGTTAAGGCCAAAATGCTCTAAAAACTGTCTAGTAGTACCATAAACATAAGGATTACCCGGAGCTTTTTTTCTCCCGCATATCCTAATTAAATTTTTATCCAATAAATTCTTCATCACCCCATCAACACTAACGTTTCTAAGTAATTCTATTTCACTTCTTGTTAAAGGTTGCTTATATGCTATAATCGCTAAAGTCTCAAGGCTAGGTTTAGAAAGCTTAACATTACGCTCTTTAAAAAGTTTTTTTAAAAAAGGAGCAAAGTCCGGAGCAGTAATCATCTGAAATCCTCCGGCTATTTCAATAATACGAATTCCGCGGTTGTTCTTCTCATACTCATCCATTAATTCTTGTATCAATCCTAAGGTATCTTGCGTAGGCAAGTTATCTAATACTATGCGTATTTTATCCAAAGGCAAAGGCCTTTCGCTAGCTAAAAGCATCGCCTCTATCAAAGATTTACGGTTATCTTCCATTAACCCTTCTTCTTTTGTTTGTAAACTAGATTCAACAATTCCTCAGTAGTCTTAATCTCCTTGGACTCTTGAAGCGCTCTTTTGATCATGTTTAAAGCCTCATTTCTTTTGTATTCTAACTGCATAAGCACAACAAGCGCCTCATCAGCTATATCTCTGGCCTTATCTAAATTCTCTTTTTCTACAGGACTATCCTGAATTAAGCCAAATTTACCAATCTTGTTTTGCAGCTTAGCAACTATCTCGCGCGCCCTCTGTTCTCCAATGCCCGGCAACCTTTTTAAAAAGGTTAAATTGGCCTCGTCTATTGCCCGAGCGATCTCGGAGATTGGCTTACTCAATGCCCTTAATGCTGCCCGCGGGCCTATCCCTGAAACAGTAATAAATATCTCAAAAAAATCTTTCTCTATATCATTTAAAAAACCTACCAAAACAGGAATACTCTTGTTCGAATCTACCTGAAGGTAATGAAAAGTTTTAAGGCTTACCCTTCCATCTACTTTAACTAATTCTTCCAACCTCTGCATTACGGCAGAGGGAATAAACACCTGATAAGATATCCCTGAAACATCAATTATTAAATGATTATCCCCTTTTTCTTTTATTATCCCGCTTATCCCCGAAATCATCTCTTATACCTTGATATGTAGCTATGTGCTATAGCTAAAGCCAAAGCATCGGTTACGTCAGTATAATGAGTTATTACCTTAATCTCCAATAACTTCATCACCATACTCTGAACCTGCATTTTTGAAGCTAACCCCTTTCCGACAACTGCTTTTTTTACCCTAGTAGCCGCATATTCTATCAGAGGAAGATTATTTAAGGCAGCGGCTAAGCATATCACTCCGCGCGCCTGCCCTAAAATATAAGAGGTGGCAGGGTGCCGATAATGGGCATAAATTTTTTCTAAGACTAAACAATCCGGCTTAGTATCGCTTATAAGCTTAGTCAAAGATTTAAATATTTTTTCTAGACGTATCTGAATAGAATCCTTTGAGCACGTAGTAATAATCCCTGCTTCTACTAAAGAAAACTTGTTATTTTCAATTTTAATAACCCCATAACCTGTAATAGTTAGCGCAGGATCTACCCCGAGTATCTTCATTTATCCTTCTTGAGCAATGCTATCCATTAATTCATCAGGAATATCAAAGTTGGCATAAACCTGCTGAACATCATCGTGGTCCTCAAGCGTATCTATAAGGCTTAGAAGTTGTTTGGCTTCATTACCGGATACTTTAATTGTTGAAGATGGAATCATAGTCACTTCCGCATCTTGCGCTTTAATCCCTTTAGCCTCAATCGCCTGTTTTACCTTTTCAAAATTAGTAGGAGCGCAAAAAATCTCATAATTCTTTTCATCGGATTTCATATCTTCTACTCCGGCATCTAAAGCTATATTCATAAGCTCATCTTCTTTTGCCTGCGACTTTTCAATTAAAAAATACCCCTTCATAGTAAACATCCAATTTACCGCGCCTGCCCCGGCAAAGTTACCACCCTTCTTAGACAAAATATTTCTAATTTCAGCACTTGTCCTATTTTTATTATCCGTTAATACTTCAATCATCAAAGCTACTCCTGCTGGGCCGTAAGCTTCATAGATAGCTGTTTCATAGACTACCCCAGGCAACTCTCCTGTCCCACGCTTAATCGCCATCTTAACATTATCCGAAGGCATATTCGCATCCTTAGCCTTTTGCATTACTGCACGAAGCCTAGGATTAGTATCAGGGTTGCCTCCTCCTTCCCTAGCTACAACTGTAAGCTCTTTAATAATTTTAGTGTAAATTGCTCCTTTTTTGGCGTCTGCCGCCATCTTTTTGCCTTTATTTGTCTTCCATTTAGAATGACCTGACATGTTACCTCCATTAGTTAAATATTTTTACAGGACAGGTAGAATAAGCCGGGTTTTGTTTCGATTGCGAGTTTAACGCATCTAAAGTGGCTATTCCTCTTAAGCCTACCCCCTTAAAGTAATAGGCTTTAGCAGCTTAAGACCCGAGATTAATAACGCGCCGGAAAACGCGTGGCTTTTTTAAAAATAAGCCTCATCTCCTATTCGCCTTGCTCCGCGTAGAGATTGCCCCGTTTCACCTTTAATCGTCTCTGTGGCTCTTATCCTGTTGCCTTAACCTTAAAAGCAATGGCAGGCATTACCCTGCTACGCTTCCTTATGGAGCCCGGACTTTCCTCTCTTGAGTATAAACTCAAAAGCAGCCACACCCTACCTGTCCTTTCAGCTTTTTTCGTATCGCCTCTGTAGCTAATCTATCTGCGCCCTTGTTCTTCTCTCTAGGTATATCCTCTACAGAAACCATTTTAAACCCTTTAAGCATACGTTCTGCCTGAGAATAAAGGCTGAGTATATTACTACTTTTAACTTTATAGATTTTATTTATCTGCCTAGCAAGAAGTTGACTATCAGTCTTAATCTTAATTACATCTGCCTTTAAAAGCAAAGCCTCTTGTAAGGCATAAATTAAAGCTGTATACTCTGCAACATTATTAGTAGTATCTCCGATAAAGACTGATAAATTACGTATAACCTCTCCTGAACGGCAAATAATAACACCTATCCCGCTTGGTCCAGGATTCCCCTTAGATGCACCATCAATATAAATATCCAATTCTTGCATAAAAAGTTTAAAAAAAAATGCTATAGTTCATCTATATAAAGCATCCTATTGCAAGTTTCGCAGGTTATAATATTCTCGTACATCTTAATTAAGTTTATAACCTGCGGCGGGACAAACATATTACACCCCCCACAAGAGTTATCTTTAACCGTAACTATTGCCAATCCATCTCTACTGGCAAGTATACGCTCATACTGCACAAGGACCTTAGGGTCAATATTAACAGCTGCTTGTTTTTTTTGAGCCTCTAACTGACTTAACCGGTCATCTATTTCTTTAACCCTATTATCGATCTTACTTTTTTCCCCAAAAAAAACCTTCTCTTCTTCGGCTAATCTAACCGTCTCTTCTTTTAATAAAATTTTAACCTTATCCAATTCCTCAAGAAGTTCTAATATTTTATCTTCAACAACAGAAGCATCTGCTTTAGAATCCTGTATCTGCTGAAGCATAGTCTGATACTCTTTATTTGTTTTTAAAGAATACAATTGTCCTTGTAATTTTATGGTTGATTCTTCTTTTGTGGCTAATTCTAACTCCCTGTCTTTTTTCTCCTTTTGTATATCTAAAGAACGCTTCTCTAAATTAGCCATCTGGGCTTTCTTTAACTGAAAAGTTTCTTCAAGCGCCTTAATTTCTAAAGGCTTAGAAGACTTTTCTGCTCGCAACTTGTATATCTCAGAATCAATCTCTTGAAGTTTAATTAACCCTACTAGTTGAACTTTTAAACTACTACTATTCAAGCTAATCCCTCTCTTTATTTTTTTATGGGCATTAGAGGGCTCGAACCTCTGGCCTCTACAATGTGAATGTAGCGCTCTAACCAACTGAGCTAAATGCCCTTGTATTATATATGGGCCCAGAAGGATTCGAACCTCCGGCCAAGTGATTATGAGTCACCTGCTCTACCGCTGAGCTATGGGCCCAAAAACCTGTAACTACTTCACTTAGTAAAGGTTACGTTAGTTTTACTTATAAGTCATCAAAGTAAAAATTTAGTATACCCGATTTTTCTATAGCAGTCAAGAAAGTTCTTAACTATTTCTAAAAACTATGGTTGTTTTAAAATAGCTTTTTAAAGACGGGAATCAATATATTCTTTTAAGGCTAGTGCATTATTATACTTTTCATCTTTTGCGGAATATAAAAATGTTATAGTGCCTTTAGGGCTTTTAGTAATTAGAGCAATAAGATCTTTATTCTCATTGAGTTCTTTAAAATATTTACGCTTAAAACTCTCCCACTTAGACAAATCATGGGCAAACCACTTTCTTAATTGGCTACTTGGCGCAAAATCTCTTAGCCAAATATCAACCCTTGCTTTATCTTTACGGATTCCTCTTGGCCAGAGTCTATCAACGAGGATTCTTAATCCATCAGCTCTCGTAGGAAGCTCATATATCCTTTTTATTTTTATCATTTATCTTTACGCTTAGGGGTTATTTTTCTTCTTTAAGTATATCCAAGAAAATCCCTGTAATCTTAGGGTCAAATTGCAAACCAGAACCAGCTTTAATAATATACGCTGCTTTCTTTTTAGAGTAAGCCTTACGGTAAGGCCTGTCACTAGTTAAGGCCTGATATACGTCAGCTAGGGCAATTATTCTTGCGCCTATAGGAATTTCCTCTCCTTTAGCGCCAGTTGGATAACCTTTACCATCCCACCTTTCATGATGATAATAAATAATCGGTATAAGCCTGTGTAAAAAGTGTACGGGGCGTAATATATCTGCACCGATCTGCGGGTGTTTTTTAATCTCTTCAAACTCTTCTTTTGTAAGTTTATTCTTTTTATGCAGTATCTTCTCGCTAATCCCTATCTTTCCTAAATCATGGAGTATAGAAGCTTGGCGGATAAGTTCAACTTCTTCTCTTGATAGCCCTAACTTATTAGAAATTAAAGTAGAATAATGCCCAGTTATCTCTACGTGCTCTCCGGTATAGTGATCTTTTAGTTCAATCGCCTTTGCAAAGGCAAGAATAGCTTCAGTTAGGCTTTGATTAGCCCTTTTATTAAGTTTATCGATTTTACTCTTTAATAATCTTATATCAAAACCCTTCTCTTCTTCTTTAGCGGATTTGCTATATCTTTTAAGATCGCTAGCGAGGAAAACGCGGTTTCCTCCTGATTCTTTTACCTTATTTAAAACTTGATCAACTGTATTTACTAAATCCATCGCGCGTATAGCTTTATCTTCCGGATAAGAAACAACCCCTATACTTATTTTAAGTTTTATATAGTGTTTTTTATTGCCAAAGGTATAAAGGTTTAATGCTCCTAAAATTCTCTGAGAGAATGTTAGCGCTTGATTTCTATCTATACCCGCGGAGATAATAATAAACTCCTCCCCTCCGTATCTTATAACAACATCATACTTCCTCACCATTTTTTTAAGTTGCGCGGCAAACTGCTTTAAGATTAGATCCCCAAATTGATGTCCATAGACATCATTTATTGATTTAAAATAGTCTATATCCAGCATTATAACCGCCAAAGGTAGAGCTTGCCTCTTAGCCCGCTGGAACTCTCCTTCTATAACCTCCCCTAAATAACGATGATTATAAAGACCTGTATGTGAATCTGTTAAAGCAAGTTGTTTAAGTCTTTTGTTAGAACGCGAGAGATCTTTAGCTAATAAAGAGATCTTATGCTGGGCCTCTTTATGCTGGACTATCTCTTTCAATAGCTCTTCAGAACGCTCTTTAAGAACATCATCAAGATGATCTCTATATCTTCTTAACTCTTCGTCAACCTTCTTTCTTTCAGATATATCTACATTTACTTCAGCCACAAGCCACCTACCGCCATCAGTTTTATAAGGCATAGACATAACCTGTATAGGCCTGCCTCCTTCAAAAACAAGTTGTTTTTCAGTAACGCTAATTTCTTTAGTCTTTAAAGCTTTTCTAACTCCACAACCTTTGCATTCAGTAGTTTTACCCATAAAATACTCATAACATTTTTTTCCGTTATAATCTCCGTACTTTTTCGCCCATTCACTATCCACAAAGAGTAAGTTCAAATCAGAATCAATTATATCCAATCCTGTATTAGTAGCTCCAAGTATAAACTCAATTCGTTTTTTAAGGTCATTCCCTTCTTCTTCGGCCTTTTTACGTAAATTAAGTTCATTTTGCAACTCCTGAGTCCTCTCTTTTACAATATTCTCCAGCTTTAACTGATAATTTAAAAGCTCTTCTTTTTTCCTACGCGCTTCAGTTATATCTTCCCCAGAGCTTAAAACCCCTATGATCTTATTATCCTCTTCTAATAAAACACTATGCCAAGCAATAAGCCGTTCTTTACCGTCCTTAGTCAATATTTTGTTCTCGGCATACTCTAAGGCTTTAGATTTTTTTAAGAAGACATTATTAAATATTGCTTTTACATCCTCTCTCTCTTTCTCGGGGATAAAAAAATCAAACCAATTTTTACCTATTATATCTTCTCTCGGATACCCTAAGACCTCACACCCTTTATTATTTATTAGTTCCACAGTCTGATCATTTTTAATCAAAAGCATCATAACCTGAGAGACTTCCATATATTTCTTAAAATTATTTCTCTCTTTTTCAATCTCTTTGTCTTTTTTTATCTTTTCTGTAACATTAAGAAAAAAAGCTACATTGAATAATTCATTATTAATCATTACCTTAGTACCGGTTATACTAACAAACATCACCTCCCCAGACTTTTTTTTACAAGGAAATATATCAGATAATTTTTTTCCTTCTGATACCAAATTAAATTTTTTTCTGACTAAATCTACATATTCTTTAGGATGCAGATGCTCTATTTTAAGCCCTAACAACTCCTCCTGAGTATAACCAAATAATAGACATGCGCTTTGATTAACATATTTAATAATCCCTTCCCTTAAATCTGTAATAAATATAGCTGCGGGGCTTGCTTCAAACAAAGTCCTATATTTTTTTTCAGACTGGTTTAAAGACTCATAAAGTCTTTTCTTTTCAGCTATTTCTCTTCTGAGCTCTTCGTTAATACGGCTTAATTCTGCCGTTCTTACCCTTACCCTAATCTCAAGTTCTGCCTTAGCTTCTTTAAGGCGCTCCCGATGGATTCTGCGTTCGGATATATCCCTAGAAATACCGGTTGTTCCAATAATTTCGCCTCCATCATTAAAAATAGGGGTTTTAACAGTCTCTACCCATTTTATTTTACCGGTCTTATCTATAAGTTTTTCTTCAAAAGAGAAACACCTTCTATTTTTAATGACTTTTTGATCATCTATGCGATATTTCTCTGCTAATCTTTGCGGCCAAAGAGCAAAATCGTTTTTCCCAATAACCTCTTCGGGCCTAAGGTTACACTCTTTAGCAAAAGCCTCGTTAACTAAAATATAACAACTATTATTATCTTTCAACCAAGCTATATCAGGTATATTATTTAATATAGCCTTTTGCTGAAGTTGGGTTTTACGTAAAAGCTGATCGAAAACCCTAAGGCAGGATTCTGCTTTTTCAAGCTCGGTAATGCGGATCTGTAAGAATTTAATTTCATTAATTAAGCGTTCATTGGATTTACGAGAAAAATCCTTATCTCGACCCATAATAAAACATCAATATTCTCTTTGATGCGCCAAAGTCATATCCATAAAAGTACGCAATCTCCTTGAACGAGTAGGGTGACGCAATTTCTTTAAGGCCTTAGCCTCAATCTGGCGGACCCTTTCCCTGGTTACCTTAAAAACATTCCCTACTTCTTCTAAGGTACGAGCAGCTCCATCGGTAATACCAAACCTTAATACTAAGATTTTTCTTTCTCTCTCGGTTAAGGTATCTAAGGCTGAATTCATCTCGTCTTTAAGCATTGAACGAACAGTAGCATTAGCTGGAGAAACCGCCTTTTTGTCCTGTATAAAATCCCCAAAATGCGTATCTCCTTCATCACCTATGGGCATCTGCAAAGATATCGGCTCTTGAGCTATCTTCAATATTGATTTTACCTTCTCCTGCGGAAGACGCATCTTAGAAGATATCTCTTCAGGAGTAGGTTCACGCCCATTCTCTTGAACAAAGATGCGCGAGTAACGAATTATCTTATTTATCGTCTCTGTCATATGCACGGGTATCCTTATTGTACGTGCCTGATCAGCAATAGAGCGAGTAATAGCCTGCCTTATCCACCAAGTAGCATAAGTAGAAAATTTATAACCTCTTTTATATTCAAACTTTTCAACTGCGCGCATAAGTCCGATATTCCCCTCTTGAATCAAATCTAAAAAAGAAAGACCCCTGTTAGCATACTTCTTAGCTATACTTACTACAAGCCTTAAGTTTGCTTCTACTAACTTCTTCTTAGTGCGATTAAATTTAATCTGGGCTGTCCTTATCAGCTTAATTTGCTCTTTTATCTTCTTATAAGGCTGACCTATCTCTTTTAATATCTCCTGCCTTCTTGAATAAACACGCCTGCCCTGACGAGACAAATAATCCAAATCCTTGACCAACTTTATCAGTTTAGAAGTTGGACTCTCAATCACCGAAGTTATAAGATTTAAGGAGAGTAACTGTTCAATGAGAACGCCTTCCGACCTAATCTTTTTTAGGCGCTTGAGCATCCTTTTAATCTTTCCTAATTCTCCGCCTTTTCTTATCTTGATATCTTCCTTAACTACCTCCTCAAAGTTTATTTTTCCCTCAACCACTTCATTCATTAGAAGTATAATATATTTACGTACAAACTTTGTAGTTAAAGAAGCGCGCTTAAAGTTTTCTTCTGCCCCCTCTATCTTCTTGGCTAATTCTAATTCACGCTCGCGGGTTAAAAGAGATATCGACCCCATCTGTTTTAAATACATCTTAACAGGATCATCTAAAGGCATAAAGCGCTCTTCCCCTTTTAACTGTTCTGTTAATAGGTCTTCTTTAGAGCGAGTAGGTGCTTTTTCTACAACCGTATCCTCTTGGCGCTCTACCACTTGTATATCTTCGTTACCCAAAACTTTAAATAAGTGATCAATCTCTTCAGAGGAAGAGATATCCTCAGGCAATAAATCATTAACTTCATCGTAAGTCAGAAAACCCTTCTTCTTGCCCAAAGCAACCATCTTCTTTAAATCTTTAGAGTATTGCATTTTTTTCTTCATATTTTCCCCACCTCTTTTTTTATTAATAAATGGAATTCTTGCATAAGGGCATTCAGCCTTTGCTCGTCGCCTACGTTCTGCGCCTCCTTTATCTCTTCATGTAGCATTTTTCTTTTAATCTTTATTTTTTCTTTCTTAATCCTCTTAAGACAGTCATCAGCCATCCTCTCCTTGTGCTCTAAGGTTAAGCCTTCAGGTAAAAAATCTGAATGGCAGATTAAAGAAGAATCATCCTCCTCTAAATGATTCATTAGAATTTGCGGTTTAACCTCCCTACCGCTCTCTACTAACTGAAACATCACTGAAAGGATACGGGATAAACGCTCATCGCTTAGATCCTGAGGACTTAAGTGATCCTTTATTCTGGTAATCAAGCTATTCTCCTCAAGGACAAGAGCCATAAGCAATTTTTCTGTAGGGCTGGCTTTAAGTGTTATTTTTTTAAAAGCGCTGGCCCGATTATTGCTAAGAGGTTTAGGTTTATTTATCTTAAGAGACTCCGAGAGCAAGGACTCTTCTTTTACATCAAGCTTGAGGCTAAGCTTACGCAAATACTCATCTCTTAATATTGCATTCTTAATCTTATTTATTGTCTCCAACATCAAACCGCAGATCTTTGCCTTATTAACTGCTTCTTTTATATCAAATCGCGAAGTTAAAATATTAAGTTTATAATCAATTATATCTGAAGCATTTTTTACCTCTTTAGAAAAACTTTCTATCCCTGCCTTACCAATAAAGGAAGCCGGATCGTACCCCTTAGGCAAAGAAACAACTTTTAAGTTAAGCTCTTCTTCAATAAATACATCCATACTCCTTAAGGTAGCAAGCTCTCCTGCGCTATCAGAATCATAAATCATAACTACATTATTAGTATATCTCTTAAGAAGCCTCACCTGCTCTATGCTTAAGGCTGTCCCTAAAGAGGCTGTGATATTCTTAAGCCCATATTGGAAGGGAAGGATAAAATCCATATAACCTTCTACTACTATAACAAAATCTTTCTCCCTTATAGCATCTTTAGCAAAATTAAACCCATAAAGATTGCGGCCCTTAGTATAAATTGAGGTCTCAGGGGAATTAATATATTTAGGTAAGCTTTCATCGAGGACGCGACAACCAAAACCCAAAATCCTCCCCTTTATATCAAAAATAGGAAAAACTATACGATTCCTAAAACGATCATAATATCCTCCGCCTTCCTTACTAACAAGTAACCCTGCCTTCTCTATTAGCGCCAAATTCAATCCCTTGGACCTTAAATAATTAATGAGACTATCCCAACTATCTAACGCAAACCCTAATCTTAATTCTTTTATTACCTTAAGACTAACACCCCTCTTAAGTAAATAGTTTTTTGCCTCAAGGCCCTGTTGAGAATCAAGATTGACGCTATAAAACTGCGCAACTAGTTCATTAACCTTATAGAGCTGAGTAATTAAACCTTGTCTTTCATTGTTTGGGCTGTTTTTTTGGGGCAAGACAACTCCTGCCTTACGCGCTAATACCTCTACAGCCTCAGGAAAATCCATATGCTCATAGCGCATTAAAAACTTAAAAGCATTTCCAGATTCTCCGCATCCAAAACAATTATAAAGCTGCCGATCACTTGAAACTATAAAAGAAGGAGTCTTTTCATGATGGAAAGGGCAACAAGCCTTAAAGTTTTTGCCTGTACGCTTTAGGGGGATATAGCTAGAAATTAGCTCTACTATATCAACACGCGATAGAATATCATCTAAAATATTTTCTGGTATTAACCCCGGCATTATTTTATATCCTTCTAATTCTATTAAATCCTGAACACCCTAAAATATCAAACCTCTCTTTTCTCTCTATTCTATCTAAAAGTAAATTTAACCCTAATGTATCGCTAGAAATATGTCCGGCAATAACCAGGCTTAAGTTTGCCTCTCTTGCTTTCTTTAAATGCTCATCGCTTGCATGCATTGAAACAATAGTTCTTACCCCCGCCTTATAAAGTTTTTCTAAAGCTTCTTTCGGTCCTTCTGTACCCCCGGTCATCTCAAAGAGTATTTTGCCTGAGCTCCTATTAGGAGAGCCTAAGATTATACGCGGGCCACAACCAACTTTATCAGCAGCATATCTATACTCGGGTATCTCTAATAAAATAGTGATTATATCCTTAAGCTTTTTGGGTTTTTTAGCCCTCATGAGATTTTTTAAAAAAACATCGACATGGTTGTCTGCTGGGGTATGCATGCACATAAAAGGCATATTGATAAGTCGGGCAACATCAACTGAACGCATATGGTTTTGAGATAGAATTCTTCTTGAAACCTCCTCCATCCTCTTATCAAGGAGTTTTTCTGCTAAAACCAAAGAAACCCCGGAACTTTTTAAGATATCAACCTGTAACTTCATTACTTCATGTAATCTTGCATAAGCCCTACCTTCAGGATGATGCGATATAACAAGATCCAACCCACTCTCTTTGCGAATCTTATCCGCAAGCATAAGTTCACCGACTTCCATATCAATCCCAATAAGTATTCTTTTAACATTAGTATCTGGGTCCCCGTAAAGTAACGCTGTGTCAGAGTAAGAAGTCACCCCTCTCTTTCCTCGCGGATCACGCTCTGAGCCAAATTTAACTACCAACCTATAAAAATCTTTTAATCTCATTTTGAAACCATCCAATCCCTGACCTCTACAACATAACTATTTAATTTTTCTGAAGAGACAAACTTAGAGAATATATTAAACCATCCCCAAGTATATATATTTACCGAAATAGAAACAAGGCGTCCACCAAGATAAGAAGCCTTAGTGCTGCTTTTAAGATAAGGGACGCTTGATATTGCCAGCAAGAAAATTAATAAACTTGATAAGATAAGAGACCTAAAAGAACCTAAAACCAACCCCCCCCACTTATTTAAAGTTGATACTGCCTCTATCTTAATCAAGTTGTTAAAAGCGCTTCGCAAAAGTAAAAAGAATAAGTATCCAATACTTGCTAAAATAAGAAAAACTAAGAAATCCAAAAACTCCAAAGGCATCTTCTCTTCCAAGGGAAGGGCATTTCTTACAAAGTCAGCAATTGTAAGATAATAGTGCATGGATAGATAAATAGCGCTTAAAAGCCCTGTAAGCTTAAATACCTCAACTGCAAATCCTCCTTTTATAGAAATATAAAGGACTCTAAAGATAAGGAGAAGGATTAAAATATCAAGCCAATTAAACTGCCTTAAAACGTTGAATACCATAGGGTTATCCTTTCTTTAGTTATAAGACTTAATATCTATAAACTATATTAGGAGCCCTAATCAAAAATCCTTCAAAAAAAGAGCTCCTAATAGGATAAAGTATAACATAAAAAGAGGCAAATTGTCAAGGAAAGCGCTTTCTTTTTATCTTTTCCTAAGAAATGGAATTTACCAAACAGGCAAAATCTTCTAAGGAGAGCTCTTCCGGCCTAAGATTAACACTCTTACCACGTTCTAATAAAAAACCTTCTAATTTTTCCCTCTCCACTACTTTCTTAAG
Source organism: uncultured Planctomycetales bacterium (assembly GCA_964542785.1). GTDB lineage: Bacteria > Omnitrophota > Gorgyraeia > Gygaellales > Profunditerraquicolaceae > Sherwoodlollariibacterium. The sequence continues at coordinate 430,300 of CAZIUK010000001.1, read as the reverse complement.
ACTATTTGTTAATTTCTTTCTTCTTTGAGTAAAAGCAGAGCGGACTATTCTAAAGAAAAGTTCCTGATCCTTTACCTTTACCTTAGGTCTTTCTAAAAACCTTAAATGCAACAGGCTCGAATCAACCTTTGGCACGGGATAAAAAGACCCTCTGCTTATATGTATAATTATCTTAGAAAGAGCAAAATATTGAAGAAAGATGCTAAGTGAACCGTATTCTCTACTTCCAGGGGAAGCTACCAGACGTAAGGCAAAATCCTTCTGCACAGTAATAAAAGCCTCCTCTATAAAAGCCCTATTTTCTATAAGGTGCTCTATAATCGGAGTTGATATATAATACGGGATATTTCCAAAGATCTTTATCTTCTCCTTGTTTAATAAACTCTCTTTAAAGTTAAATTTAAGTATATCCTTATTTATTATAGAAACATTTTTATAATCTTTTAACCTCTCTGACAAAATAGGAATAAATCTCTTATCTAACTCTACAGCATAAAACCTATGGACAAAAGGGGCAATTAATAAAGACGCCTCTGCCCTGCCTGCGCCTATCTCTAAAAAGGTATCAGTAGGCTTTAATTCTAAAAAAGAGATAATTTTCCTTAAAGTATTGCAGTCTATAAAAAAGTTCTGCCCTAAGCTTTTCTTTGGTTTGATGCGCATTTTAAGGCTAAGTTTATTGCACTGATAAGCGAATTAGGATTAGCAGATTTATAATCAGCAGCAATATCAAAAGCAGTTCCATGTAAGGGAGAGGTCCTAACAAAATTAAGCCCTAATGTGATATTTACCCCACTATTACACCCTGTAAGCTTAAGAGGTATTAAAGCTTGATCATGATACATAGCAATAAGAGCATCGAACTCTCCCCTAAATGCCTTTTGTATCGCAGTATCTGCTGGTAGGAGCCCAAAGATAAACTTAATCTTTTTCTTAAGTTTAATTAAAGCAGGAGTAATGATATTTTTTTCTTCAATGCCAAAGAGAGCATTATCAGAGGCATGGGGATTTAAGGCACAGAGAGCAATCCTTGGGGTAGAAATACCAAAGAGACTTTTTAATGAATGATAAGTAGAAATTGTTGTGCGGTATATTAACTCTGGACTCAGCATTTTTATCGCCCCTTTCAAACTTATATGCCGCGTTGCCAGAGTAAACTTTAAATATTTATTCAAAAGCATCATCTGAGCATCCTCTAGCCCTGTCTTATGGATAAAATACTCTGTATGGCCATCAAACTTGATCCCTCCACGGTTAATCGCATCCTTTGATACAGGGGCAGTAATCAAGCACTCTATATCTTTATTTTTTAACAACAGAAAAGACTCTTCTAAATATTCAAAAGAAGCCTTGCCATAATCCCCTCTTACTTGCCCAAATTTAAACCCTTTAATCCTAACATTATCAAGACTTAATATCTTTATTTTCTTCTTTAGTAAAGACTTAAAACCGCTTATCTTTTCTAAAACCCTACTATCGCCAATCAAGGTAAAATCAGCCCTGTTGGCTAATTTATTTAACGCCCTAACTACTATAGCAGGGCCAATACCTGAAGGGTCCCCCATGGTAATCCCTGCTTTAATCCTGCATAATCTTAACATAAGAATTTTTCTTTAACTGCGCAAGCCAATTAGACATCCCCTCTTGCATCTTCCTCTCAAATAAGACAGCACGAATATTCTCTTGCGCATCTAAAAGAGTTAAATCTTTAGAAGGGATTATTTCAATAATCTTAAAAATATAATACCTTTCTTGTAAACTTATAGGACCGTAGACCTCATTAATTTGAAGCCCTAAAAGCACATCTTTAATCTCTTCCTTAGTTCCGCTATCCTTATTTATATTTATATTATTAACCACCAGAGGATATTGAGAAGTCAATTCAAATGCGCTCTTGCCTGAATTAAGTTCTTTAACTATGGAATTTGCTAAATTAAGACTTTCTACTGAAGCTACCTCAACTATCCTATTTTCCCCTGTATTAAATTCTTCCCTATGTTTTTCATAAAACTCCGTTACCTCTTCAGGTTTGATAATAACCTTACTGCGCACCTTATAATCTATAACCGCAAACATCATCAACTGCTCCTTGAGTTTTTTTTCAATATCAGCCTGCGTTAACCCTTGTTTCATAAGCTCAGCATGAAAAATAGTCTCCGAAGGATATTCTTTTTTTACTTCATTTATCCTTGCCTTAACCTTAAGTTCATCAATAGGAAGATTGTTCTTTTTTGCCTCCTGTAAAATAAGAAGGTCATCAATAAGCTTACTTAAAAGCTCCAACTTCATCCCCTGCATCTTTTCTTCTAACTCTCTGCCCTTATACTCCCGAGAAAGCTGAAGGCGCATAAAATTCAAAAAATCTGTAAGGTCTTTTTGAGTTATAATATCTTGATTGACTATAGCAACTATTTTATCTTGGGCATAAGTTAAAATAATTCTACCTATCAAAAGATTAGTATTCAACAAGGAATACGCATTAAAAAGGATGAAAAGGAGTGTAATCTTTAAGTTAGTTTTTATTTTCATTAAACAACCCAGTCTTTTTAAAAGTAAAGATAGCCTCCCTTAAAAGGCGACAATACAAATCAAACCCTATACTAGAGATAAAGCCATGCTGCTGTATCCCTAAAAGATTACCTGCCCCACGTATCTCTAAATCTTCCATAGCTATCCTAAATCCTGCGCCTAACTGCGCATACTTAGAAACTGCCTCAAGCCTTCTTTTAGCTGTTTTTTCTAAAATAAGGTTTTTAGGTATTAAAAGATAAGCGTATGCCTTGCGGTTAAATCTGCCAACCCTGCCTCGTAACTGATGCATATCCGAGAGGCCAAAGGTGTGAGCCTTATTTATTATAATAGTATTAGCATTAGGTATGTCAATACCTGACTCTATAATCATAGTAGAGACAAAACAGTCAATCTTGCCTTTTAAAAAGTCAGACATTACCTTTTCTAACTCTTGCGGACGCATTCGTCCATGAGCAATGCCAAGTCTTACCCTTTCAGGGAGAATTTTTTTTAACCTTTCTACTACTTCCTCTATATCCTCAATACGATTATGTAAAAAGAAGACCTGCCCCTTGCGCCTAACCTCCCTTAAAATAGCCTGACGGATTAAGTCTTCATCATATTCTACCACAAGAGTCTTTATAGGCAACCTATTTAGAGGCGGGGTATTAATAACAGATAACTCTTTAGCAGAGACAAGGCTCATATAAAGAGTCCTAGGGATTGGTGTTGCCGTAAGGGTAATAACATTCGTGCTTGCTTTAAGTTTTTTTAACTTCTCCTTTGCCTTTACTCCAAACCTCTGTTCCTCGTCTATAATCACAAGCCCTAAATCTTTAAAATCCACATCATCTGAAAGTAAGCGGTGCGTCCCGATAACTATATCTACGCTACCCTCCTTTAACCCTTTAATTGTCTCCCCTTGTTCTTTTAGGCTTCTAAAGCGGCAAAGAAGCTCTATATTGAAAGGAAACTCCTTTAGCCTTTTAGAAAAATTTTCATAGTGTTGGCTTGCCAAAATTGTCGTCGGAACAAGGTATGCGACCTGCTTTCCTCCCATAACCGTCTTAAAAGCAGAGCGCATAGCTACCTCAGTCTTGCCATATCCTACATCTCCGCATAAAAGCCTATCTATTAGCCTGCCTGTTTCCATCTCTTCTTTAATCTCTAAAGAAGCCTTGGCCTGATCAGGAGTCTCTTCAAAAGGAAAACTATCCTCAAATTTTTTTTGCCAATCAGTATCCTTTGGGTATCTAAACCCCTTTAAAGATAAACGCATAGCCTGTAAGCTTAAAAGCTCCCAAGCTAACTTTTGTATTTTTTTACGCGCCCTTTCTTTAACCCTCTTCCACTCCTTACTTGCCAAACGATTAAACTTAGGCCTACGCGTATTTAAGCCAAGGTATTTTTGCACCAAGTTCATAGAAGATACCGGCACGTAAAGCTTCTCCTTACGGTCATATTCTATAACTAGATGATCCTGTAAAGAGTCTTGCGCTTTTATCTTTTCTATCCCCAGGAACTTACCTATACCGTGTTGATTATGAACAACATAGTCTCCGATACCTAAATCTATAAAGCTTGAAAGAGGTATCTCCTCAGAAATCAATGTATCTTTAGCGCGGGCGTAGCTTTTATGGGCAAGGAGTATAACTATCCTGTGTTGCCAGATAAATTCGCCTGTAAGAGGATTAAAAGTTTTAATGGAAGAGATGGTATCATTATCTAACTCTACCCTTATAGGCAATTCAAATGATACCGGGAAAACATCTATTATACCTCCACGGGAAGAGAAATCGCCTTCAGTAGATACTGCCTCCTGCCTTTTATAGCCAAAATCAACGAGATTAAGAAGTAAGCGTCCAATATCAGTATTTAACCCAATATAAAGCTTTAAGGACTTAAACATTCTCTTTTTTGTAAGGGTAGGTAAGAAAAAGCGTCAAATACCTTAAGATTTCTTTCTGCTAAAAACCAAGACTAAAGGAGAAGCTATAAATATAGTAGAGTATATTCCGGAGACAAAACCAACTAAAAGGGTAAAGGCAAAATTATTTAAAACCTCTCCTCCGTATATAAATAGCGATATTACTACCAATAGGGTAGTCACAGTAGTAAGTATCGTCCGGGAGAGCGTTTGGTTAACGCTTAAATTAATAAGTTGGGCAAGGGTAGGTCTATTTTTTAAGCGCATATTCTCTCTTACTCTATCGTATATAACTATTGTATCGTTAATAGAATAACCGGCTATAGTAAGAAAGGCAGTTATGCTTAAAACGTCTACGGGTCGAGCAGTTATTATTAAAAAAGCAAACGCTACTAAGATATCATGCGCAAGTGCAATTACCCCGGCAAAAGCAAAATTAAAATGCTTAAACCTAAAAGCCACATATAACAACATAGTTACCAACGCCCATATTAAAGCCCAAAGCGCCTTCTTCTTTAAATGTGCTCCTGCAAGAGGCCCTACCCGCTCTAAACGCAAGACATCTATACTATTCTCAGGGAATGCCTCTTTAAGCTTAAAGAAAAGTTCATCTGCCTTATCCTCTGTAGTACGGATAGAAACAATTTTAGGATTATCTTTAAACTGTTGAATAACCACACCTGTCAACCCAACTTCATTAAGGATAAGGCGCAGTTGGTCAATATCCGGAGCCTCTTTAAAACTAAACTCTTGTACTTGTCCTCCAGTAAAATCAATTCCATAGATATCCTTACCCTTTCTAAAATAACAAACTAAGCCCACGATGATAACTACTATTGAAACAAGATAAAATATCCTGCGTTTACCGATAAAGTCAAATTTAGTCTCACCAAAAAGCCTAAGCATCGGAAGTTTATTTTTTATGACCTTTGCGCTTAACAAAACCTCAAGTATGGTGCGGGTAACTACAATAGAGGTAAACATACTAGCGATTATACCTATAGTTAAAGTTACTCCAAAACCCTTGATGGTCCCAGTCCCTATCATAATAAGTATAAAAGCAGCAAAGAGCGTAGTAAGATTAGAATCTAATATAGCGGTAAAGGCACGCGAATACCCCAAAGAAATAGCATTACGCAAAGTCTTTCCTAAAGATAACTCCTCTTTTATCCTCTCATTTATTAAGACATTAGCATCAACAGCCATACCTAAAGAAAGGATGATACCGGCGATACCAGGCAAGGTAAGAGTTGCCACAGACGCTCCGAATAAATAAGGAAGCATCCCTAATATACCAAGGATCATAAAAAGGTTAAGAACAAGAGCAATATCTGCTATAATCCCACAGAAAAAATAGAAAACAATCATAAATACAATCACAAGAATAATACCTATGAGTGTGGCATTAATTCCCTTAGTAACAGAATCCTTACCTAAGAGCGGCCCAACAGTCCGCTCCTCTTCTACAGTAATTGGCGCCGGAAGCTTCCCGTGCTTAAGTATCTTCGCTAAATCCTGAGCCTGTTCAATGGTAAATTGCCCACTAATGACTGCTTCTCCCGTAGGTATAGCCTCCCTTATGTTAGGCGCAGACTGCACCTTTCCATCAAGGACAATCGCAAGCCTTCTGCCTATATTCTCTGAGGTTATCTGAGCAAATTTCTTAGCGCCCTCGCTATTAAAACGTAGCGAAACTACCTGTTCACCAAAACCTGACTGGCTGAAATTTACCATAGCATCGCTTAAAGCATTCCCGGTTAAGACTGCCTCTTTCTCTAAAAGCAGGGGCACTGAATCATCTTTGCTATATTTTAATTCATATCCTTCAGGAACATCTCCGCTAATAGCAGAAGTTAATTTTTCAGTATCTGGAGAGACTAATTTAAATTCTAATAAACCAGTCTGTCCTAGTTTACTTAAAGCCCTATCCCTATCAGTTATACCGGGAAGTTGAACAAGAATCTCATCTACCCCTTGCCTTTGTATTGAAGGCTCACTTACCCCTAGATCATCAATTCTACTCCTTAGTTTTTCAATAGCTAAATCAGCAACTCCTTCGCGTAAGTTTTCCGGAATATTTTTAGTATCAACCTTAAGCAAAAGCTGCATACCTCCTTGAAGGTCTAAACCTAAATTTATCCGCTTTTCAAATGGAAAAGCAAAATAAGCGCATAAACCTATTACCGCAAGGATAAAAATGCACTTTTGCAAAACTCTTCTCTCCATCAAAATTTCTCCTAAAATAAAGGACTTTAACTTTTCTTTAAATAAGCAATAGAACTCTTATCAATTTCAATTTTTACATCTTCATCAATTCTTAAAATTAAGGTCCTCTCTTTAACGTTGATAACCGTTCCGTGGATACCTCCAGAGGTTACAACCTCATCATTTTTAGCAATATTATTTAACATATCTCGATGCTCTTTTTCTTTCTGCTTCTGTGGCCTAATAAGCATAAAATAAAAGATAATAAAAATAAGTGCTAAAGGAATTAAACTCATTATTGGGTTACCTTGCTGAGGCTGCATAATTTATACTCCTTTTATTTTTTAAGGTTCTTTTTGATTATATTCTTAACCGTTAAAGTAGGCTGCGCGCCCCTTTTAAGCCAAGCTTCTGTTTTTTCTTTATTTATCCTAACCTCTCCCTTTAGAGGACTATAAAAACCTAATTCTTCTAAGACGCGGGCATCCCTACCTTTAGAGGCCTCAAACACAGATATCCTAAAATGAGGATTTCCTTTAGGATTTTTACCTATTCTTCTTAACCTAATACGTACTGCCATTAATTCCTCCTTATTAATTAGTTACAGCTTCTATCAAAGCCTTAGCTTTGTTTACCGTTTCAATATACTCTTTTTCAGGCAAGGATTCAGCTACTATTCCTGCTCCTGCCTGTACAAAAGCTTCCCTACCTTTAATAAAAATCGTCCTTATAGTAATACAAGTATCCATATTTTGCAAGAAACTAAAATACCCCACACACCCTGCATAAGGCCCGCGCCTTGTATTCTCCAATTGATCAATTATCTCCATAGCGCGTATCTTAGGAGAACCTGAAACTGTTCCTGCAGGAAAAACAGCTTTTAAAACATCATAGATATCATAACGATTTTTGTCAAGAATTCCCTTTACTTCACTAACAAGATGCATAACATGAGAATACTTTTCTATATTCATAAATTCACTTACCTGGACCGAACCTGCTTTACTTACCTTACTTAAATCATCTTTTCCTAAATCAACAAGCATTAAATGCTCTGAACGCTCCTTTTTATCTTTTGACAACTCAATGGTAAACTTCTTATCTAACGCTTCATCTTTTCCTCTAGGGCGGGTCCCGGCAATAGGGCGAGTCTTGATTACCCCGTCCTCACAACGTACCAGCATCTCAGGAGAAGCGCCAACAATATAGGTATCTTTAAGTCTAAAAAAATACATATAAGGAGAAGGATTAAGACTGCGCAAAGAACGGTATATATCAAAAGGGCTTTTAGAGGCCTTTAGCTTAAAGCGCTGAGATAAGACTACTTGGATAACCTCTCCTTTTTTGATAAACTCCTTGGCACGAATAACTGCCCTTTTAAAGCCTTGAGAGGTAAAGTTCGAGGATACCCTTAAAGAGAGAGTTTTATTTTTAAGATTTTTGCCTCTTTTTAGCGGCCTATTAAGCCTTAAATAAAGGCTATCTATCTTTCTTAAAGCTTCTTTATAAATTTTTTTCTTAAGCTTAAGATTAACCCTGCCTCCTTCAGGTAAAATAGCATTACTTACTATCTTTATTTTATGGGTTACGTGGTCAAATACTAAAATAGTATCCATCAGCATAAAAAGAGCATCCGGCATACGCAACTCATCAGGATTTTTATCCGGTAGCCTCTTAAAAAACCTTACCATATCATACCCAAAAAAGCCGACCATCCCGCCGCAAAAGCGCGGAACCCCTTTTACCTTTGCACACCTAAAGCTGCCCATTATCTTCTTGATTTCATCTAAAGAAGTAACAGGGGTAATAAATTCAGTAACTTTATTAGTGCTAATTATTTCAATACGCTTACCAAAAGACTTAAAAATTAAGCTAGGATTAACCCCTAAAAAAGAATATCTTGCAAGGTTTTCCTGACCCTCAACTGACTCAAGCAAAAATCCGTACTCGCTATCATTAATCCTTAAAAACGCAGATACAGGAGTATCAAGATCGGCATTAACCTCCTTGTAAATAGGCACAACATTATATTCTTTTGATAACCTTAAAAATTCCCTTATCTGCATTATTTTTTATCCCGAAGTTTATGGGCTTTATCAATGCTTCTATAAAAACAAGTCTTCTTTCCTGTATGACAAGGAACACCCACTTGCCTTACCTTAATCAATAAAACATCCTGATCACAATCATAGAATATAGATTTAACAAATTGAAAGTGCCCGGAGGTCATCCCCTTAACCCAATACTCTTTACGTGAACGCGACCAAAAACAAGTCTTACCAAGCTTTAAAGTCCTGCGCAAGGATTCCTTGTTCATATACGCTACCATTAAAACATCCTTGCTTCTATAATCCTGAATAACTGCTGGGATTAACCCCTGCCTATCAAACTTCAAGGTTCTTATATTAAAAATATCTTTTTTACTCATAATCTTACTAAAATGCCTTTCTCTTTTAAGTATTCTTTTACCTGTAAAATAGAATACTCCCGATAATGAAATATTGAAGCTGCTAAGGCTGCTGAGGCATTAGTTCTTGCAAAACAATTATAAAAATCTTCTAAGCTACCTGCCCCTCCGGAAGCAATAACAGGTATCATGACTGCTTCTGAGATTGCCTTGGTAAGATCAATATCATATCCGCTTTTTGTCCCATCAAAATCCATGCTAGTTAAAAGAATCTCCCCTGCGCCAAGCTCTTCTACTTCTCTAGCCCAAGTTAAAGCATCCAAGCCGGTAGAAACCATCCCTCCATTAATATAAACTTCCCAGCCGGATTTAGATTTTTTTGCGTCAATAGCAAGGACTATGCGATGACTACCAAATTCCTTAACAGCCTCCTTGACCAATCCCGGGCTTTTAACTGCCGCAGAGTTAATAGAAACTTTGTTTACTCCGGCATTTAATAGGGTAGATAGATCATTTATATCTTTTATCCCCCCGCCGATAGTAAAAGGCGCAGCTATATTCCGGGCAATCTTTTCTACTAAATTTACAAGCGTCTTACGATTATCAAGAGTAGCAGTAATATCTAAAAAAACAAGCTCGTCAGCCCCTTCTTTAACATAAGCCTTAGCTATCTCAACCGGATCGCCTGCATCCTTAAGGTCTATAAATTTTACGCCCTTTACAACCCTACCATCCTTAATATCAAGGCAGGGGATAATACGCTTTACTAACATTATTTAACTTTTTTGTCTAAATAACCTCTTAAAATCTCCCAGGTCTTTTTGCCTACCTTTCCGTCAACTACAAGATTGTTTGCTCTTTGAAACGACCTAATTGCTTCTCTTGTCTGCTTCCCCATGCGCCCATCAATTTTCCCTAAGTCATACCCTGCGTTTTTTAAAGCAGTTTGAATCTGTCTTACATTCGGCCTAGATTTTGCCTCAATAGGCTCCTCCTGGGCAGGAATTATCCTCTCTTGCATTGCCCTATCTAAATCATCCTTTAAAGTTAAAATCTCCTGTTCCTTATTCTGTACCTGCGACTCTAAAGCTAAAATCTGACTCCTTAATCCCTGTATCTCTAAATCCTTCTTCTTACCAAGAGTAGCGCACCCGCTAACCGAAAACAAAAATATTACTGCCATTACCCCCCAAAAAAACTTCCCCACCATACCTCCCCCTTTCTTTTTTTAAGAAAGCCTTAAAGCTTCTTTAAGAGGAAACCTTCCCTCATATAAAGCCTTTCCGATAATCACTCCGCTTAAGCCTTCTTTCTCTAACTTTTTTAATCTACTTAAATCTTTTAAATTAGAAACCCCTCCTGAAGCGATAACCTTTATTTTTATGCTCTTTAATATTTTTTTAATCCCTTTTATATTAGGTCCAGAAAGAGTTCCATCTTTTAATATATCGGTATAAATTAATTCCTTAAAGCCTAAGGACTTTAGGTAAAGGCAAAATTCTAAAGAATTGGCATATTTAGAACCTGCTTTCCATCCCTTAACCATAACCCTTTCGTCTTTTGTATCTACCCCAACAATAATTCTATCCTTAAAGTTAAAAAATGCTTTTTTTAAAAAACCACTATTCTCTACTGCCTTAGTACCTAAGACAACTCTTCTTACGCCAAGATTAAGCAACTTCTCTATTGTCTTTAAACTTCGTACCCCGCCCCCAAATTCTAAAGGGATAGATACACTCTTAATGATCTCTTTTAATTTTTTAATATTTTTAGGACTCCCGGTAAATGCTCCGTCTAAATCCACGATATGCAAAAACTTTGCCCCTAATTCTTTCCATAAGCAAGCGACACCAACCGGATCTTGAGAATAAACCTTTTTCTTAAATCTACCTTGAACAAACCTTACAACTAAGCCATCTTTTAAGTCTATCGCAGGAATTATCAACATAATTAATAAAAATTACCCATAACTCTTTTCTTTTTAGTCAATAACCCCTTTTGTAGAAGGAATACCTCTTCTCCTTGGATCAATCTGAGTGGCTAAATCCAAGGCTATTCCTAAGGCCTTAAAGATAGGCTCTAAATTAGTATGTAAATCCGGTTTTATACCTAAAAGGCTAATATCTAAATTCATCCCCATCCTCTTAGAAAATGCTTCAAAGAAATGATTGGCATATTCAAAAGAATAACCCTCTTGCTCTTTAAGGGGGATCTCTTGATTCAAGGAAGTTTTTATCCCACTAAAAAAACCTCTTCCGCTAATATCTAAAGTTACCGAAGCAACCGTATCTTCCATCGGAACCGAACTAAAACCAAATCTCTTAATCCCTCTCTTATCCCCCAAAGCCTCTTTAAAGGCATCGCCTAAAACTATACCAACATCCTCATTTGTATGGTGGATATCAATATTGAAATCGTTCTTTTTAACAATCACCTCTAAATCAAAGTGTCCCCAATAAGCAAGTAAATCAAGCATATGGTCTAAAAAACCTATACCGGTGTTAATCTTTCGTTCTTCCATACCATCAATATTTAAATTAACGATTACCTCTGTTTCATTGGTCTTCCTTACTTTTTTAGACATTCTTTTCATGATATCTCCTTAAAATTAAAGGAACCTCGCCTTAACCGAGTCTAAATGCCTAATTAACCCTTCTATGCTGGCGATTTTTTCTAATGGCTCTCTTACCTTTTCAAGTGCCTTCCTGGAATAGTTTACTACATGTATGCTTTTTAAAAAATCTGAAACAGATAACCCGGAAAAAAACCTCGCGCTCCCCCCAGTAGGCAAAACATGACTTGGCCCTGCTACATAATCGCCTACTGCTGCCGGGCTATAAGGGCCTAAAAATACCGCTCCACAATTTTTGATATCCTTCAAAAGACTCTTTGGATTATTTACTAAAATCTCTAAATGCTCTGGGGCTATCCTATTACTAATTTCAACTGCCTCTTGAAGGTTTTTAGTAACAATGATAAAACCTTCTACCCCTGGAAGTTTTGATTTTACCTCTAAGGCAAGCGTCTTAGAGTTTGTTATCAAAACTGCTAACCCCCTGGCATGCTCTGCCTGGGCAGAAAGATCTGCAATAATAAACTTAGGATTAGCAAAGCGGTTTGCGATGATAACCAATTCCGTAGGCCCGGCTATCATATCTATGTCCACCTTACCGAATACCTGACGCTTAGCTTCGCTTACATAAATATTCCCAGGCCCGATTATCTTATCAACTGCAGGAATAGTCTTAGTCCCATAAGCTAAGGCAGCGATACCCTGTGCGCCTCCTACGCGGTATACCTCATCTACCTTTAATAAATTAGCTACTACAAGTATATGTGGATTTATGAATCCGTTTTTATCGGGAGGAGATATTAGAGCAATCTTTTTTACCCCGGCAATCTTTGCCGGCAAGACCGTCATATAGACTGTAGAAACCAAAGGTGCAGTCCCCGCAGGAATATATATACCTACCCTTTCTAAAGGGACATAGTTCTTCCCTAAGATGGCTCCATCTGTATCTTTAATCCTCCAAGATTTCTTAAGAGCCTTGCGGTAAAAACGGTTAACATTTTCTATTATTACCTTTAAGGTGGAGACAAAATCAGGGGATATGTTTTGGTATGCTCCGCTTATCTCTATAGCAGGTACCCTTAACTGACGCGACAATAATTTTACCTTATCAAATTTACGAGTATATTTTAAAAGCGCTTCATCCCCAGATAGACGCACTTCATCAATAATCCTGCGAACCTTTTCTTCTACACGCCGGGCTTTATAATTTGAACGGTTGCAAATTTTAATTAACTGTTTACTCGTTCCTCTAATTATCTTCATCTTAGCTCTACTCTTGACTACCAACTACTAGCTGCTAGTTTTATAATTATACTCTTAATTCTCTCAAAAACCAACTTAAAATTTTTTGGGTCTCCCCCTCCTGCTTGAGCAAAATCACTCCTGCCTCCACCACTTCCTCCAATAATAGGAGCGACTTTACGGATTAAATCTGCTGCATCAAATCCCCGCTCAACTAAATCAAAAGTCACCCCTAAGACCATAAAAGCCTTGTTCTTATCTTCTGAAGTTAAAAGTATAACCGAAGAGCTTACCTTAGGCTTAATTAAATCCATAAGCCTGCGTAAAGAATTAATATTCAAGTTATCCTCTTGGCAAGAAAATAAATTAATATCTTTTATCTTTTCAGGGCTATCTATTATTTCAGAAGATAGAACCTGAAGCCTTTTTGCAATAATTTCTCCCTCCTGCTTTTGCGCCTCCTTAAATTTAATAAGTTTCTCTTTCTTTTTTTCTTCTTCAGCAAGCCTTTCTTCTTCTTCTTCAATAAATTTCTTAGCGTATTCAGCAGTCACCCCTTCAATCCTTCTTATGCCGCTGGCAACAGAAGACTCTTGAGTTATCTTTATCAAATCAATATCTTTTGTATTAGTAAGGTGTGCTCCACCACAAAACTCCATAGAGATATCTCCAACTGATACTACCCTCACTTTTTCGCCGTATTTCTCCCCAAAAAAAGCCAGCGCTTTTGTTCTCCTGGCCTCTTTTAGAGGCATCTCTTTTGCCTCAACAAAAAAACCTTTGCAGGCGTATTCATTAGCGAGCCTTTCTACCTGCTCTATCTCTTCTTTGCTTAAAGCCTTAAAATGGGTAAAATCAAAACGAAATTTCTCTTCATTTACCAAAGACCCCTGCTGTTGGACATGAGAACCTAAAACCTTTCTTAATACAGACTGAAGTATATGGGTTGCGGTATGGTTACGCGAAATGTTTAACCTGCGTTTAATATTAATTTTAGCAGTTACGTTATCTTTTACCTTAAAACTCCCTGATTCTACTCTCCCGATATGCAGAATAAGATTCGCAATTTTTTTAGTATCCAACACCTTAAAAACGTTATCTGCGCTTACCAATTCCCCTGTATCCCCTACCTGCCCCCCGGACTCAGGATAAAAAGGACTTCTATTAAGTATTATCTCCAATTCTTCTCCGTTAAAAGCCTCCTTAACCTCTTTTTTTGACTTTAAGATAGCTTCTATCTTTGCCTCTACACTATCATTACTATAACCAACAAACTCAGTCTCATTTAATTTTAGCCCAAGCCCCTTATCTTCAAAAACATCCCCCTTCATTGAACTTCTAACCCTTGAGCGCTCTTTTTGAGCTTCAAGGTTATCCTGAAACACTTTTTCATCAAAACTTATCCCCTCTAACACAAGCCAGCTTTTAGTTAAATCCAAAGGAACGCCATAAGTATCATAGAGCATAAAGGCTATCTCTGCTGCGCCAAGGGCATCATTCTTATCCTTTAAAAGAGAAAACTTATCTTTAAATAAACTATCCGTTGATTGAAGGGTATTAATAAAGTTCTTCTCCTCATTTAAAATTACCAAAGCAATATCCTCCTGCCTCTTCTTTAAATCCGGATAAGGTTTATGCATAATCCAAGCAACTAAAGGCACAAGCCGATTCAGAAAAGGTTTATCTATCCCTAAGGATTTCAGATTAAGCATGCTTTTACGTATAATCTTTCTAATCACATACCCGCGCCCCTCATTAGAAGGCATCACCCCATCATAGATAGAAAATACTACTGCCCTTATATGGTCGGCAATAGAATAAAATAACTGTTTACTAGAAGCGTCCTCTTTTAAGGAAGTTTCTTTTTTAATCTCTTTAATAAGCGGTTGAAATAGCTCAGTCTCAAAATTATTTTCTTTCCCCTGGATTACCGCCGTAAGTCTCTCTAAACCCATCCCCGTATCAATATTCTTACTAGGTAAAGGCTCTAAGTCTCCGTTAGGCTTACGGTTAAACTGGGTAAAGACAAGATTCCATACCTCAACAAATCTATCACAACTACAAGCAGGAGAACAATCTTTCTTCCCGCACCCTACATTGCTTCCAAAATCAAAGAAAATTTCAGAACAAGGGCCGCAAGGGCCATTAGGGCCTTTTGTCTTTGCCTCTGCGGGCCAAAAGTTATCCTTATCCCCCAGTTTTACTATCTTTTCTTTTGCTACGCCTATTTTATCTCTCCAGATATTATAAGCCTCAAGGTCATCCTCATAAACAGAGACCCAGAGCTTATCCTCTTTTATCTTTAATTCTTCTCTTAAAAACTGCCAAGCCCAAAGAATAGCCTCTTCCTTAAAATAATCCCCAAATGAAAAATTACCCAACATTTCAAAGAAGGTGTGATGGCTTGAGGTCCTGCCTACCTTTTCTAAATCATCGGTACGTAAACAGCGCTGAGATGTAACTGCACGCTTAAACCCTGAGTCAACCCCTAAAAACTCCTTTTTAAACTGATTCATCCCCGCAGGAGTAAATAGCACAGTAGGATCATCAAAAGGAATAAGTGAATCGCTCTCTACAATTTTATGCCCCTTAGACTTAAAAAACTCTAAAAACTTATCCCTTAATAGGTCTGCTTGCATATTTGATTTAAAATATTTATAACCTTTTCAGAAGTAAACCCGCGGCGAATAAGATATGCATAAGTGCGGTTCCTAGCCTTAAGAGGATCGATGCCTTTAAACTTACCCAGCTTAGCCCTTGCTAACCCCTCAATTACCTTCTCCTCAGGGTAATTTTTTTTAGCCTCTCCTAATTCTCTTTCAAGGATATCCTTTGATACCCCTTTAAGTTTTAACTCCCGGCTGATTCTATTAAAACCAAAAGAACCACCTACGCGAGACCTTATCCACGCCCTTGTAAAGACTTCATCATCTAAGAATTTCTTCTCCTTGAGAAAACCTAAAATTCTATCTATCTGGCCTTCCGGAAACTTCTTACGTTTAAGGCGAAGATACAACTCTTTTTCGCTGCGTAACCTGTACTTAAGGAGGAGGAAAGCATATTCTTTTATTCTTTCATCAAGCAACGTTAATCTTCTTTCTTACCTCTTTTTCTATTGCATCTGAGAGTTTTTGATTCTCCTTCATCGCCCTTATCGCAGAATCCCTCCCCTGGCCAATCTTCTCCCCGTTAAAAGATAACCAAGCCCCGGATTTAGCAACTACCTCTAAGGTTACCCCGGCATCCAGTATAGACCCTGCCTTACCTATCCCCTCATTATGCAGGATATCAAATTCTGCCTCACGAAAAGGAGGAGCTACTTTATTTTTAACTACCCTAACCCTTACATGTCCTCCGATAACCTTATCCGCCTCTTTCAAGGTTGAGATCCTGCGAACATCCAACCTAACCGAAGAATAAAACTTTAACGCTCTTCCCCCAGGAGTTGTCTCAGGAGAACCAAACATAACTCCAATCTTCTCCCTTAACTGGTTGATAAATATAACGCAGGTGCGTGACTTGCTAATTGCCGCGGTTAACTTTCTCAAGGCTTGGCTCATCAATCTTGCCTGTAACCCTACATGAGAATCCCCCATCTCTCCTTCAATCTCAGCCCTAGGAGTCAAGGCGGCAACGGAATCTACTACCACCAAGTCAACAGCATTAGAACGAACTAAAGTCTCGACAATTTCTAAAGCCTGCTCTCCTGTATCCGGCTGGGATATTAAAAGCTCATCTAAGTTTACTCCGATAAGCTTTGCATAGGTAGAATCAAAGGCATGCTCAGCATCAATAAATGCGGCTACTCCGCTTTTCTTTTGGATCTCCCGTATTGCTGTTAAAGTCAATGTTGTTTTTCCTGATGCCTCAGGCCCAAATATCTCTACAACCCTACCCCGAGGAAGCCCCCCCACGCCTAAAGCTAAATCTAAGGTTAAAGCTCCGGTCGGAATAGCCTCGACATTGGCTTTTACATGGGAGCCTAATTTCATAATAGAACCCTTACCAAACTGCTTCTCAATTTGAGCTAAGGCTAATTCTAAGGCTTTGGCGCGGTCTGTTATATTCTGCTGTAATTCTTCTTTTTTTTCTCTGGCAACCATTTATCCTCCATTTTTTTAATTGTTTTAGGAAAATTATTATAACTTACCCAGAAGAACCTGTCAAATAATTACTCACCCCCTTTCTACCTATAATAGACGCAGGTTTTAGGTAAATCTAACTTAAAAAAAATAACTATCTAACTAAGCCCAACCTTGACAGTGGGATTAAAATATGTTAGATTTAGAGCATTATGGATGGACTCGAAAAGATAAAGAATGAGCTTGAGCGGACAAAATTAGAGTTAAACATACTCTATGAGATATCCAATGCCATGCGCACAACCTTACGGTTAGACGAGATACTCTACATTATCCTTACCGGGGTTACCGCACATACAGGATTAGGTTTTAACCGCGCCCTACTCTTTTTAATCAATGGAAAAGAAGGCTATATTGAAGGAAGGATGGGTATTGGACCTGAAACTGGAGAAGAGGCAAACCGCATTTGGAACCTCATAGAAGGAGAAAAGATGGATTTAGAGGATTTAATAGAGGCCTACAATAATACCGATAAATCCAAAAACGGCTTTGATTCCGGTTTTAATAAACAGGTACAAAAAATGAAATTTTCTATACATGACACTAATGAAACACTCCTATCTTTAGTCGCCCAAGAAGGAATGCCCTTACACTTAACTAAAGAAACAATAATAAATTATAAAAATACTCCCATAATCCAAACCTTAAAAAGCGAGGAGTTAGTCTTAATACCATTAAAGGCAAAAAATAAAATTAACGGAATAATTGCCGCAGATAATTTCATAAACCATAAACCTATAACCAAAGACGATATCCGCATGCTTACCATGCTTGCAAACCAAGCAGGACTTGCCATTGAAAACTCTCAGCTTTACGAAAAAACAGTAATGTTGGCAAATTTAGACTCTTTAACAGAATTATGGAATCACGGATATTTTCAATTCCTTCTTAACTCAGAGACAGGGAAGGCGCGCGCAACAAAACAATCCTTAAGCTTGATTATACTGGATATAGACTACTTCAAAATCTACAATGACGCCTTAGGCCATCAAGCAGGGGATAAAATATTAAAAGATTTAGCACAGCTTCTAAAAAAACAATCCCGAAAGATGGACCACGTATGCCGTTACGGAGGAGAGGAATTTACTATAATACTTCCTCAGACGGATAAAAAAGAAGCGCTCTTAATCGCAGAGCGCCTTAGGGCAGACGTTGAAAAATATAACTTTACACACGAGGATATACTACCAACTAAAAGACTTACTATAAGTTTAGGGATATCTTCTTTCCCTGAAGACGGAATACTGCCAACAGAGCTTATCGCCGCCTCCGACAAATTCCTCTACCAAGCAAAGAATAAAGGACGAAATAATATCTACTACTAGACTACCACCTCTTCTACTTCTCTTTCCTTTTCTTTAGCAAACTTAACCGAAACTATCTTTGATACCCCAGAATCTTCCATTGTAATCCCATACATAACATCAGAATTAACAATGGTCTTCTTATTGTGGGTGATAACGATAAACTGGGAATTCTTGGAGAACTCTGTAAGCGCACGGGCAAATCTATCTACATTAGCCTCATCTAACGCTGCATCTATCTCATCAAGTATACAAAAAGGAGAAGGTTTAACCTTAAAAATGGCAAATATTAAAGCTATCGCGGCCATAGATTTCTCCCCGCCGGATAAAAGAAGGACGTTTTGTAATTTCTTACCCGGAGGTCGACAGATAATCTCAATCCCCGATTCTAATGGGTCATTTTCATCAACAAGATAGAGTTGCGCATCTCCCCCACCAAAGAGAAGACGAAAGTAATTACGAAACTCAACCCGCACCTTTTCAAAGGTCTCTAAAAACATCTGCCTCGTGGTACGGTTAATCTTTAAGATAGCCTGATGCAAAGACGCCTTGGCAGTAGTTAAATCTGATTGCTGTTGTATCAAAAAATCATAACGCTTCTTTAGCTCGTCATACTCTTCAATAGCTACTAAGTTAACCGTCCCGCAAGAATTAAGCTTACCTTTTAAAGCTTCTATCTCTAAAAGAAAAGCCTGCGAGTCTATCTGCGAAAACTCCATTTCAACGGTATCAAGATCTATTTTATAGCCCTGCATAATCCTTTCCTTAGAAGACTCGCATTTATAATCTAAGTCTTTTTCTTGCATCTGTAACTCATAGAGCCGATTCCTCAAACTATCTAACTCTTTTCTATCTACCTCAACCTTTAAGGCCATACCCCCTGCGTTTGAAGAGAACTCCTGATAGCGCTTTTCTGATTCACTTAACCTCTCTCTTTTTAGCTCAATATCCTTCTTAAAGGCGATAAGATGATTGTTACACTCCTCAATTTCAACCTCCAATCTAGATACCCTATCCTTTGCATCCTGAATTTGCTTATTGGTATTATCAAAATTTTGCTTATCGTGGGCAAATGTACCTTCAAGAAGTCTTAATGTAGCCTCATCAGAAACTATGCGTTTATTTAATCCCTCTACTTCAGTTTTAACCTGTGTAATCAAAACTAAAAGCTCTTCCCTTAATTTATTATTTAATGAAAGACTCTCTTCTTCTTTGGATATAGAATCCTCAAGTATCTTCTGCCTATTATTTAATTCTAAAAGATGTACCTGTGCTGAATTAATATTAGTCTCTAAGATATCCAACTCTTTTTGCGCCTCTGATAAATCAAGAACGATTAAATCTTCTTCTTCCCTAATCTTATTAAATTGCTCTAAGGCAACCTGCTTAGACGTCTCTTTATTCGCTAAGTTAATCTCAAAAGAACGCAACTCTTGCCCTAACCTTAAAATATCTTTATTCAACTCTTCCACACGCGCTTCTTTAGCCTGCCTTGATGCACCTAATCCCTTTAATTCCTCTTCTATATTATTTATCTTTAATTCTATATTATGCGTATCTAGCTCTATGGGCTTTGCCTCACCGGTTAGCTTAAAATTAGCCGGCTCTAAATAAGCCTTATCCTCATCATTTAAACTTAAGGTATTATTAATCTGAATAACTAACCCATTAGCCCTATTAGAAGGAAGTTTATCTAAATAAACTACGGCATTTACCGTCTCTGCCTTATCTAAGTATTTTGCCTTTAGCTCCTCTAAGAATGCCTTATGCGACTCTAATGCCAGTTTCTGCTTCTCTAAGGATTCAATATTGGCATTAATAGTATTTAAAAAAGTATTCTCTTTTTCAAGAAAAATCCTCGATGCATTTATTCTTTCTAAGCAATCCTCAACCTCTTTGCGCGCTATATCTACTTCTGAAGAGACCTTTACTAAATACTCTTGGGCGATAACCTTCTCTTCGTATGCCTTGGCTTTCTCTACCTGCAACCTCTTTTTTCTTGCTAAATATACCTGCTCATCAGACTTAAAACCTGTTATCTGATTATGGGCTTGCGCTGTTTCTTGAGCAAGGCTAATAATCTCTTTCTTATACAAAGATATATTCTCAAGCGAATTTTTAATACTCAAGGCAAGGGCGGATAATTGCATATCTTTCTTAGAGAGCTCACCTGTCTTCTCTTCTATGACAGTTCTTAACCCGGCATACTCATTCCTTAAAAGAGTTAATTTATCTTCATCTATCTTTAGCTTTGCCTCTAATTGCATCAACTGTCCGGTAAGTTCTTTTTTTAGGCTATTTAATTCATCTATCCTCTGGCGGTTAAAAGATACCTTCTCGTTACTCCTGTTAATATTATTCTCTATGTCCATTAAATCGTTCTTCGCCTTAAGCATATCATCTTCAAGCACCTTTAGCTCCGAAGAACGCGAAGATATCTTAAGCTCCTGCTGATGTATCTCTTTTAATAAAAGATCCTCCTTAGCCTTTAACTCTTCAAGAGCCTTTATCAAATTGCCTTTCTCAGTAAGAAGCCTATTCTTATCAAAGAAAGCATAAGTAATCTCTTTATCCTTTAACTCCTCAAATATCTCTTTATACCTACGCGCCTTATTTGCTTGACGCTCAAGACTTCCTATCTGACGCTTTACCTCAGTAACTATATCATTGACGCGTAAAAGGTTTTGTTCCGTATCCTCAAGCTTTCGCGTTGCCTCTCTTTTTTGAGACTTATATTTAGTAATCCCCGAAGCCTCATCAAAGACCATCCTGCGCTCTTCCGGCCTTGAGCTTAAAACTAAATCTATCTTGCCTTGAGCAATAATAGAGTAACTTTCAGCGCCAATCCCAGTTCCTAAAAGAAGGTCCAGGATATCTTTAAGCCTTACCTGATTCTTATTCAAAAGATATTCACTCTCCCCACAGCGGAATAGCCTGCGGGTAATAGCAACCTCATCATTATCAAAATTAAAAAATCTCGTTCTATTATCAAAGGTAAGAGTAACCTCTGCCATACCCAAAGCTTCGTGCTTATCCGTACCATTAAAAATAACATCAAGCATCTCTGAACCACGCAAAGACTTTGCCGACTGCTCTCCTAAGACCCAACGTATACTATCAAAGATATTTGATTTCCCGCATCCGTTTGGACCGACGACCGCAGTTATGCCCGGCTCAAAATAAAGGGTAGTCTTTTCAGAAAAGGATTTAAAACCGGATAATTCTAATTTCTTAAAATACATAGCTTCTCCTCCTAATGTGATTGATTTTCAAGCCAAGCGTCAATCTTATCTTTTTTAAAGCGCCATTGCCCGACAAGTTTAACCGCCGGAATCTTATTACGCTTTACCCAATCATAAATAGTCCGCCGCGTAACTTTCAGGTAATCTGCTAAATCTTCAATTGTCATTAAACCAACATTAGCCATATTGTTTACTAATATAAAATAAAAAGGTATTTTTGTCAAGGAAAATCTTTACATTTTTTAACATATAGTTATTTTATAGAGAAATTCACTGCTAAAACAAACAATTTTTACAAAAAACTTAAAAAATAAAGGCGTTGCTCTTTCAAACAACGCCTTCTTAAATTATTTTAGATTTTATTCCTATATACTATATAATATATACCTTCTCCTAACTAGTTATTTTCTAAGAACTTCTTTGAACTTTTTAGTTAAAAGAGGGACTACTTGAAACAGATCCCCGACTATTCCATAAGTAGCTACCTTAAATATGGGAGCATCAGGGTCTTTATTAATAGCGACAATAATCTTAGATGATTGCATTCCGACTAAGTGTTGAATCTGCCCGGATATGCCGCAGGCAAAATATATCTTAGGAGCAACTGTGCGTCCGGTTTGGCCTACTTGATGAGAATAAGGCATCCAACCTGAGTCAACCGCAGCACGCGAAGCGCCTACTGCAGCGCCCAAGACATGCGCCAACTCTTCTAAAATTTTAAAATTCTCAGGGCCACCCATACCCCTACCTCCTGAGACAATAATGTCCGCTTCTGCTAAATTCACCAAAGACTCAATCTCTTCAATTATATCCAAAAGTTTAGTACGCGATAAATACAAAGAACTATCAAAGTTTTCCCTAATTATTTTACCTTTGCGTTTTTTATCAGCCGGCAACGGAACAAATACCTTATGCCTGACAGTAGCCATCTGCGGGCGGTAATCCGGAGAGATAATCGTAGCCATAATATTTCCGCCAAATGCTGGACGGGTCTGTAAGAGTATCTTCTTGTCAAGGTCAATATCCAAGCCTGTGCAATCTGCGGTAAGCCCTGCCTTAATATTAATTGCAACACGAGAAATAAGCGACCTTCCGATATTAGTAGCGCCACAGAGGAAAATTTCAGGTTTATATTTTTTAATTAACCCAGTTAAAACGTTTGTATAAGGCTCATCTTGAAAATTAGCAAGCTCGGGCGCTTCTACCAAATAGATATTATCCGCTCCGCAAAAGATAAGCTCATCAAGCTGATCATCCATCTTGTTTCCAATTAAGACTCCGCTTACCTGGCAATTAAGTTTTTTAGCCAACTCCTGTGCTTTGCCTAAAAGCTCATAAGATACAGTTTGAACCTTTCCTTTCTTCTGCTCTAAAAATACCCAAATTCCTTTATAATCTTTTATATCTGGAAGCTCGCATTTAAGGGGCGCTTTTTCTAATATAATCGCCTTAAATTTGCATGCCTCAACACATGCCCCGCAAAGGTTACATTTATTTAAGTCTATAACCGCTTTTTTTTCTACTATGCGTATAGCATCAAAGGGGCAAGCTTTAACGCAAAGCGCACAACCCGTACATTTTTCTACAATAACCCGTATTGACATTAATTAACCTCGCCTCGTAATAATTCTACAAGTTTATCAGCAATATCAGTAAACTCTCCTTGAAGTATCTGACCGCCCTGACGTTGAGGAGGGGTAAATATTTTTACAACCTGCGTTGGCGAACCACAAAGGCCTATCTGCTGAGGGTCAAGATTAAGTTGCTTTTGCGTAAGAAGCGTAATCTTAGCGGATTTTGCCCGCATCAGCCCTTTTAGAGAAGGGATCCTTGGTTCATTAATCTCTTTAACTACAGTTAAAAGTAATGGGAGCGGCGCTTCAATAATCTCATACCCTTCTTCAAGCATACGCTCTATACGTAATTCTTTATTAGATGTCTCTTCTATTTTTTTAACATAAGTTACTTGGGGGATATTTAAATGTGTTGATATCCCTGGGCCTACCTGCGCTGTATCTCCGTCAGAAGCCTGCTTGCCGCAGATGATTAAATCAAATGGACCTATTGCTTTAATCGCAGCGGCTAAAGTATAACTTGTTGCCCAGGTGTCTGAACCGGCAAAAGCGCGATCGCAAACTAAATACCCTTCGTCAACACCCATTGAGATTGCCTCGCGTAAGGCTGATTCAGCCTGAGGAGGGCCCATAGTTACTACATTAACCTTACCGCCAAAACGCTCTTTTAACCTTACCCCCTCTTCAATGGCATACATATCAAAAGGGTTAATAATGGATTTTACCCCTTCACGCATGAGCGTATTTGTTTCTGGGTTTATCCTTACTTCGGTTGTCTCCGGGACCTGTTTAATGCAGACGGTTATATTCATTATATTTACCTGTTTTTACTTATATTTACTTAAACTTACCTTGCAAGTTCCTTTATAATTTGTAGGGCGATAATCCCGCGCTGAATCTGATTAGTCCCCTCGTAAATCTGGGTAATCTTAGCATCACGCACGTATTTTTCAATCGGGTAATCCTTCATATATCCATAACCACCGAATATCTGTAAGGCATCAACAGTAACTTTCATCGCTACATCCGAGGCATACATCTTTGACATTGCAGAAGCCTTAGCAACATCTTTTATTCCGGCATCAACCATCCTTGCGGTTGAATAAACCAGAGCGCGCGCTGCCTCAACTTCAGTAGCCATATCTGCTAACATCCATTGGATACCCTGAAAGCTTGAGATGGGCTTGCCGAACTGAACCCTTTGTTTGGCATACTTTACTGCTAACTCTAAAGCGCCTTGGGCAATGCCTAACGCTTGGGCTGCGACTCCAGGGCGGGACATATCAAAAGTCTTCATAGTTATGATAAAACCCATCCCCTCTTTGGAGAGTAGATTTTTTACCGGTACCTTGCAATCAGTAAATATAAGCTCCCGTGTCGAAGATGCGCGGATACCAAATTTATCTTCCTTTTTACCAAAAGTAAAACCCGGAGTTCCTTTTTCCACGATAAAAGCTGAGGCTCCACGCGCACCCTTGGTCTTATCAGTCATGGCTACTACAACATAAGTCTCTGCATCCCCACCATTAGTGATAAAATGCTTTAACCCGTTTAGAATATAATAATCCCCTTCTTTTTTTGCGGTGGTTTTAGTTGCCCCGGCATCAGAACCTGCTTCAGGCTCGGTAATTGCAAAGGCAGCAACCTTTTTACCTTTAGCCAAATCCGGAAGGTATTTTTTCTTCTGTTCGTCATTACCGAATAATACTATAGGGAAAGTCCCTAAGGCAGAGGCTGCATAGCAAACAGCAATTCCTCCGCAGGCACGAGAGAACTCCTCAGTAGCTAAGCATAAGTTCATTACATTCGTCCCTAATCCGCCGTACTCCTCAGGGATAAAAAGCCCAAACATATCTGATTCAGCCATAATCTTTAAGACTTCCCAAGGGTATTCTTCGCTTACATCATATTTAGCGGCCAAAGGGCGTATCTTCTCCTCGGCAATCTTATGCGCTAAATCCTTAATCATCTTTTGCTCTTCACTCAATAAATAATCCATAATCTCCTCCTTTAAATAATAATTTTAAAATTATAGCATAAAAAATAAATTTTACAATGTTTTTAAAAGGGCAATCTCCTTACAATTGGGGAATTTAGGGCAGTGTATGCACTCCGCCCATATTTTATGAGGGAGGCTTGAATGGGGGATTTGCTTAAATCCAAACTTTTTAAAATATTTAGGCTTATAGGTAAGGACAAAAATTTTTTTTACCCCTAATCGTCCTGCTTCATCTATGCAGGCTAATACTAATTCCCTGCCTATACCTTTACCGTGTAAGTTCTTCAAGACAGCTACAGACTTAATCTCTGCTAAATCTTCCCAAGAAATGTGTAAAGCTGCACAGCCAACAACTTTACCCCTAATCTCCTTTACCCAAAAATCTCGCGTATTTTCATAAAGCTCGCTTAAAGAACGGGCGAGCATAATATCCTTCTTAGCAAACCCGTTGATTATCGCTTGCATCTGCTTTATATCTTTTATCTTAGCCTTCCTTACCATATGGGGGACGCTCTCCAAGAGCCTGTCCCCAAGGGGACGCTCTCCAAGAGCCTGTCCCCAAGGGGTAGGATGTTATTTAATTTCGGTACCTTTACCAACTACTACAATACCAGATTCAGTAACAAAAAATTTCTTTCTATCTTCATCTAGATCATAACCAATAACCATCCCTTGTGGAATATTGACATCCTTATCAATTATCGCCCGTTTAACCTTAGCATACCTACTAACGTTAACGCCTTCCATAAGTATTGAATCGTATACCTCAGAGAAACTATTCACTCTTACATTAGGAGAAAGTATTGAACGCTGAACCTTACCTCCTGAAACAACGCAAGCACTTGAAACTACTGAATCCAAGACTAGACCAACCCTACCTGCAATCTCATCACCTGAATGAACAGTCTTAACCGGAGGATGTTGCTCTAAATAAGTCCTTATCGGCCACTCATTATCATATAGATTAAAAGTCGGGTTAACTTGAACTAAATCCATATTCGCCTCATAATAAGCATCGATAGTCCCAATATCCCGCCAGTAAAATGCCTCATGTTTATTTTGATCCACAAAATTATAGGCGACTATCTTTCTTCCTTTTTTTAACATATATGGAATTATATCTTTTCCAAAATCATGAGAAGAATTCGCCCTCCTTACATCCTCATGCAGCTCTTCTTCTATCACCGAAAGATTAAAGACATAAATCCCCATAGAAGCATAAACCTTATTATTACTGCCAGGGATAACCTTCGGGTTCTTAGGCTTCTCCTGAAAACAAGTAATTTTATTAGAACTATCTACCTCCACAATGCCTAATTGCGCGGATTTTTCTTTATCTACCTCAACTACACCTAAAGTTAAATCAGCATTATTGTCGCGATGAAAATCTATCATACTATAGTAATTCATTTTGTAGATATGGTCACCAGCTAAAATTAAAACTTCATCCGGCTTATCCATCTCTAGAGTATAAAGATTTTGATAGATAGCGTCTGCTGTCCCAAGATACCAAGTCTCACCAACTCTCTGTTGAGCAGGCAAAAGCTCAATAAACTGTCCTAATTCCGATGGTAGAATATTCCAGCCTAAACGAATATGCCTGTGCAGTGATGCAGATTTATATTGTGTTAAGAGATAAATACGACGTAAACCTGAATTAATACAATTACTTAAAGTAAAATCTACTATTCTATAGAGTCCTCCAAAAGGGACTGCGGGCTTTGTACGATCCTTAGTTAAAGGCAGAAGCCTCTCTCCCTTACCTCCTGCCATAATAAATGTTATAACTTTCTTCATCATCTCTAAAAACCCTCAGGTATTATTTTTATAACCTGCTATAATTATACTGTTTTACATAGATTCTTCAAGCAAAAAATTAAAGGAGATTCTTTTAAAATTCAAGGGGTACCCCTTCGCTTTCTAATTCTTACTATCAAAACTATCAAAAAATTACAAAAAGACTATCTTTAGCATCATAAATAGTATAATAATCTCTAAAATTTACTTTAATCTTATTGTAACCTATTGGGTAATCTTATCTTACAAGGCTAATAACCGTCCCCTATTTGACAAAGAACCATCCCCTATTTAATATTTGATTTGAAGGGAAAGACGACTCTTTCTAGTATTCCGGAAAGGTATGCGATTAAAATACCATAATTAGTAATTGAGACTCCTTGCTCTTTAGCCTTTTTAATTCTATGCATAACTTCCTGTCTATTTACCATGCATCCGCCGCAAGAAATAATAAGCTTAAAACGCTTTAAATCCTCAGGAAAATCCCCTCCCGCAACAACTGTATAAAACAAATCCTTCTTAGTATAATTCATAAGCCACGTAGGTATCTTTGTGCGAGCTATGTCCTCATCTTGAATATGGTGTGTGCAGGCTTCGGCTATCAAAATCTCATCCTTATCTTTAAGTTTTTCAACTGCATAAACCCCCTCGACAAAAACACCTAAATCTCCTTTATGCCGGGCAAATATAGTTGAAAAGGAAGTAAGCGGATAATCTTTAGGCAGAATATCGCGAACTATTTCAAATGCCTGTGAATCAGTTATAACTAATTTAGGCCTTTTTTTTAAAAAAGCTAAAGAATCCTTAATCTCTCCTTCTCTTACTATAATAGGAATAGCATTCCTATCCAATATTTCGCGCATTACCTGGACCTGCGGCAAAATCAATCTTCCCTGCGGCATTGCACTATCAATAGGACAAACCAAAATAACTACATCCTTCTCTTCAAGTATATCTGCAACCAGAGGAAAAGGAGACCAATCAAGAGGCACTAACTTCATTATCTTTTCTTTCAAAGCATCTATCCCTAAATTAAGCTTTGCACTTACCTGAAAAAAGTCTATTTTATTAAGCAAAAAATAATCTTTTACCTTATCTCCTCTCAAATCAGACTTATTTAAAACAAAAATAAATGGTATTTTCTTTGACTTAAACTCTTCTACTAGCTCCTCCTCAAATTTATCTATAATCGTATCCGGCTCTACCACTATAACCCCAATATCTGTCTTACGTAATACCCTTTGCGTTCTCTTCACTCTCTCTTCGCCTAAAATACCTGCATCGTCTATCCCTGGAGTATCAATTAAAACACAAGGCCCTATGGGCAAAATCTCTATCGACTTATATACAGGGTCAGTAGTTGTCCCTGCTACGTTAGAGACGACTGCTACATCCTGCCCGGTAAGGGTGTTAATCAAGCTAGATTTTCCAGTATTACGTTTTCCAAAAATGCCTATATGCAATCTATTACTTACAGGCGTCCTATACATAAGCTCCCCTATTTTTTAATGAATCCCCTCTACCATAATCAATGTATCTACCTATTTTCCCTAATACACTTTCCTTGCTAAAATTACAACTACCCACAGACTCATTAATACACCTTTTATCAGGGTATATCGCATAAAGTGCGCGAAAAGGGTTAGGAGTAAAATTAGGCATCAAGACATTTGCTCCAGAAGATAAACCGCTTAACCTATAGTCTTTTCCTAAACTTCCTAAAGCAGTTGTTGATGGTATATGCGCATCTTTTGTTATAATCCGAGTTAAAGCAATCGCCTTTAAGGTAAGTAAATAACTTCCCTTTTTTTTACTATGAAAGTTAGATTCCTTATGCGGGATAAAAGGCCCGATACCTATCATATCAAAATCCTCTTTCTTAAAAAACAAGATATCCTTGGCTATAGTTTTTAAGAGCTGTCCAGGCAAACCTATTAAATTTCCTGAACCTACCTGATAACCTAACCACCTTAAATTCTCCAAACACTTAATGCGAGCATTAAAACTCATCCCTTTGTGGATATCTTCATAAAGTTTCTTATCCGAGGTCTCCATCTTTAATAGATACCTATCTGCCCCTGCCTCTCTCCAAATTTTATAATCTTCATAGCTACGCTCCCCTACCGAAAGGGTAATAGCCATATCAAACTTTGATTTTATCTTTAGTATAACATCTTTAAGCCACGAGGCATCCATCTTTAAATCATCCCCGGATTGCAAGACCACTGTCTTAATATTTTTGTTTGCCAAAAACCTTACGCTCTCTAAAATCTCGTTCTTTTTCATCCGGTAACGCTTGATCTTCTTATTCTTATTATTAAGCCCGCAATAAAAGCAATTTCGGACACAATAATTAGAAAACTCTACAATCCCGCGCAAATACACACCATCACCGCAGAAATCATGCCTTACTCTATCTGCAAAAGAAAATAGAATATTTAAACTCTTCTTATCTTTTAAGGCCAAGACCTCTGCCAAATCTTGCTCCTTAAGAAAATTACCCTCCTTAATCTTTAACAGTAATCTCTCTAATTTAGATATACTCATCCCTTATCCCTGAATCAACATGCGTATAAAAAACCTTTAATCTCTCTTGGTCTTTTTTGTCCAACTTCCTAAAATACCTCTCAATCAACCAGTAACCTTCTTTTCTTACTCTCTCTGAAGCAAAATCATCAAGGTATTCTTTTAAAGTTATCAATGCATTCATACTGCATTTTCCTTTTATCGTCCCGGGCTTAGCTAAATCCATAAAGACCTTTCCTGTGCGCTCCTTACGGTAACAGGCAGCGCAAAAACTAGGAATAAAATCATACTTTATTAAAGCTCCCACTATTTCATCTAAACTCCTCTTATCACTTAAAGAAAATTGTCCAGTAGAACTATCTTTAGTTAAATCAGAATACCCTCCAGGAGAAGTGCGCGAAGCAGCACTGATCTGAGAAACTCCTAAGTTTAAAAGCAGGTCGCGTAATTGCGGGGATTCACGTGTGGACATAATAATCCCCGTATAAGGCACAGAGAGGCGTAAAACTGCAACAACTTTTTTAAATTCTTCATCACTTAGTTTATACGGAGGATTTAACGACAACTCAACTCCTTCTGCCGGCTCAATACGCGGAACAGATATAGTATGCGGGCCTATCCCAAACTTTTTTTCCATATACTCAATATGAGAGAGAAGCCCCAAGGTCTCAAATCTATAATCATAAAGTCCGTAGAGTGCCCCTATGCCTATATCATCTATCCCTGCGGCAAAGGCGCGGTCAATAGCATCTATCCTGTTATCCGGGTCGCTCTTTGGCCCCCTAGGATGCATCGCAATATAAGTCTTATGATGATAAGTTTCCTGAAACAACTGATAAGTGCCAATACCCGCTGACTTTAACTTCTTAAAATCTTCTACACTCAACGGAGCGCAATTAACATTAACTCTCTTTATCCTATTTTTCCCATAAGTCGCAGCATAAATCGCCTTTATCCCTTTGATATAATAGTCAACATCCGGTTGCCCTTGCAAAGAAGCTTCTCCACAAACCATAAGTATTCTCTTCTGCCCTTGCCTTAAGAGCAATTTAGTCTGATTTAATATTTCCAAAGGCGTTAAAGAACGTCTCTTTATAGATAAATTATCAGACCTAAAAGCACAATATAAACAATTATTCCGGCAATAATTACTTATATAAAGAGGAGCAAAGAGGACGACTCTCCTGCCATATATTTCATCCTTTACAAAACTTGCTGCCTGAAATATTTTACTAACAAACACAGGGTTATTAACAGAAAGTAAGGCAGCAGATTCATCAAGGCTTAGCCTTTTTAATGACTTAGCCTTATTTAGAATACGGCCCAACCTAACTTCATCAACCTTTAGACTTTTAGATAATAAATTACTTATTCTCTCTTCATTGATATATTTCATCTTTATTCACCCTTACACAACCCTGACTTAACTGATACTCCTAAAATCTTACCTAATTTACCGGTTAAAGCACCTACCTCATCAGTAGTAGCATTAACTATTAAAACAATTACGCTTAAATCCCTCTTTAAGTACGGTATCCCCATCCTTCCAAATATTAAACTTGCAAACTCGCTTAAGATATTATTGACAAGCGGAGCAGTCTTTTTACGGTTATGGATAATTATCCCTACAAAACCAAGTCTCTTTTCAACCATCCCACCTCCTTTTTTTAAAAAAAATCCCAATCCTCTAGATTAATCCTGCAGAAGATTGGGATTTAACTTTTTTTCTTACCCCCTAGGCTCAGTAATAAACCTTACCACAGGACCAATATTTTTTTACTTAACGTAAATCGGACGCGCCTTGTATTTAGTATGCAATAGCTTCTCTGACTTTTCGCCCAAAGGTTTACCTAAAAACTCCTTATAGAGTTTTTTTACATAAGGGTTCTGATGGCTACAACGCACCTCTTTTTTAGTATCATGTTCATATAAAGCCTCAGCCCTCTTAATCCTTAACTCATCAGTAACCATATAGGGTTGCCCCCCTCCACCGACACAACCTCCAGGGCAAGCCATAACCTCTATAAAATGATACGGCATCTCTTTTTTATTTATCTTTGCCTCACGCACCTTATTTAAGATATACTCAACATTCCCTAAGCCATGAGCAACTGCTATTTTTAATTTCTTTCCTTCTATCTCTACCTCTGTTTCTTTTACCCCCTTAATCCCACGCACGTTCTCAAACTCTACCCTCTTTAATTCCCTGCCAGTAATGAAATAATGCGCTGTCCTAAGCGCTGCCTCCATAACCCCCCCGGTAGCGCCAAAGATTACCCCTGCTCCGGCATACTCTCCTAAAATACTATCGCATTCCTTTTCAGGTAAGCTTTCAAAGTCAATCCCCGCCTGCTTAATCATCCGCACAAGCTCCCGGGTACATAGGACCGAATCAATATCTTGATAACCTGAGGCAAACATCTCCTCATTCCTAGTTATCTCATACTTTTTAGATGTACAGGGCATAATAGAAGTCATATGTATCTTAGCCGGATCAATTTTATTCTTTTGCGCATAATAAGTCTTAGCTAATACCCCAGATATCTCATGTGGAGATTTACAAGAAGAAAAATGGTCAATCATATCCGTATGAAACTTCTCCATAAAATCAACCCATGACGGACAACAAGTGGTAATTAAAGGAAGAACTCCTTTCCCTTTAACTAACCTCTGCTCAAACTCGCTCGCCTCCTCCATAATCGTTACATCTGCGCCAAAAGAAGTATCAAACACCGCCTGAAAACCTAAACGCCTAAGAAGAGCATAGAGCTTTTTAGTAAAGTTTTTGCCTACATAACCAAACGCCTCTCCTATGGAAACCCTCACAGCGGGGGCTATCTGGACTACGCAATACTTTTCCTCATCCTGCAGCGCCTTCCAGACAAAAGAGGTATGATCCTGCTCGACAAACGCACCCGTAGGACAATGCGCTGCGCACTGCCCGCATTTCACGCAAGGAGACTCAGAAAGTTTTATATCCCCTGCAGGAGAGATACGCGTCTGCATCCCCCTCTCTAAGAAAGAAAGTGCCCAAACATTCTGTAACTCTTGACAAACATAAACACACCTTCCGCAAAGAATACACTTCTTTGGATCTAAATCTACTGACTTAGTAGATTGATCCTTAGGAAGTTCTCTTAAAAACTGAGGGAAGGATTCTTCTTCTATCCCGAAATCAGCGGTTAATTGCTGCAACTCACATTGATTATTCCTAGCACACTTAAGACAGTCATTAGGATGATTAGATAATATAAGCTCTATTACTGTCCTTCTTATTTCTACAATCTCAGGGTCATGGGTAGTAATATCCATCCCCTCTTCAAGCGGGGTACAACAAGAACGCAACATCTTATTTGAACCCTTATTTTTTACAATACAAATACCACAAGAAGCAGAAGCAGGCAAATCCGGATGCTTACAGAGTGTAGGAATCTTAATCTGCACTCTCTTCGCCGCCTCAAGGATGGTAGTCCCCTCTTCTACCTTCAACAATATCCCGTTAATCTTAGCGCTTACTACCTTAGCCATAATTATTTTTTAAGAATCGCCTTAAATTTACAAACATCAAAACATCTTCCGCACTTTATGCACTTCTGTTGTATTACTGTATAGCCTTTCTCTTTATCCCCTACTATAGCATTAACCGGACAATTAGTAAAACACAAGCCGCAACGTTTACACTTCTCTTCTATAATACTATAAGTTACAAGGTGAGTACATTTTCTTGCAGGACAATGTTTATTTATAATATGCTCCTTATACTCCTCTTCAAAGTATTTAAGCGTAGATAGGACTGGATTTGGAGCAGTTTGACCTAAGCCGCAAAGAGATGCTTTTTGCATTGCTTGAGACAATCTTCTTAATTGCATAAGGTCATTTAACTCTCCATTTCCTTCAGTTATCTTTTTTAAATAGTTTTGCATCTGAAACCCTCCGATACGACAGGGCGCGCATTTACCACACGACTCCTCGACACAAAACCCAAGATAAAACTTAGGGATATCTACCATACAATCATCCTCATCCATAACAATCATTCCACCGGAACCCATAATAGAACCTAACTTCTGAAGATTTTCATAATCAACAGGTGTATCTAATAATTCCTGCGGTATAACTCCACCTGAAGGCCCGCCTGTCTGCACGGCTTTTATTGATTTACCCGACGAAGTCCCCCCACAGATATCCATAACAATCTCTCTTAGGGTAGCCCCCATAACTATCTCAACTAACCCAGAGTTTTTCACCTTGCCTGTAACTGCAAAGACTTTAGTTCCTTTGGATGTCTTAGTCCCTATCCCACTAAACCATTCCCCGCCCTTTAGGACGATTTGCGAAACATTAGCCAAAGTCTCAACATTATTAATAACCGTAGGCTTCCCCCATAAACCCTTAACCGAAGGATACGGCGGCCTTGGGTGAGGAGTACCCCTTTTCCCTTCTATTGAAGATATCAGAGCAGTCTCTTCACCGCAGACAAAAGCGCCTGCCCCTAATCTTATCTCTAAATCAAGATTAAAAGAACATCCTAATATATTATTTCCTAACAAGCCGTATTCATAAGCTTTCTTTATAGCCTTATCAACTCTTTCTATTGCTAAGGGATATTCTGCGCGGATATAAAAATAACCCTTATCAGCTCCTACCGCAAAGGCAGCAATAGCCAAACCCTCTATGACAGAGTGGGGGTCTCCTTCGAGTATACTTCTATCCATATAAGCTCCGGGATCTCCTTCGTCAGCATTACAGATTACATACTTTTGCTCAGAAACTTCTGCCCGGGCAAAGTTCCACTTCATCCAAGTCGGATATCCTGCTCCGCCTCTACCCCTTAAACCGCTTAACTTTATCTCGTCAATTAACTTCTGTTGGCCTAAATCAAGTATAACCTTCTTTAAGGCTAAATAACCTTCATTGGCTATATACTCATCAATGCTCTCAGGATCCACCTTGCCGCAATTCCTTAATACTAACCTTAACTGCTTTACCTTGGGCTTAAAGATAAGCTCGTCAATAACCCTATTATCTTTAATAGAATCTGCGATACGTTTAAGATCGGATTCCTGCACATTAGCATAAATTATATTATCAGGATAAATCTTTAAAACTAACCCATGCTCATAGACGCCTACGTCTGAAGCTCGCACTACTTGCACTTGATCATGCAGATTATCTTCGCGTAAGCAATCTAGAAGACGCGTATAGGCATCGCGGGTTATATCTTCTCTTAAAGTATCCGTATCTTTTATCAAAACTGTTTTAGTGTACATATTTTTATTAAGTTAAAGAGTCAAAGATGCAATCATTAACTAACATCTTAGATATAACATGTTTTTCTATTATCTTAACCGCAATATCTTTATTCACCCTTCCGTAAACAATCACAGGCAAACCTTCCACCCTTACCTCAACTAAAGGCTCAGCATAACAACTCCCTGCACACCCACATTTTTTAACATCTATTTTTATGTTTCTTTTTCTTGCCTCTTCTACAAAAAAACTGTAGACCTCTTCTGCACCTGCGGCAATACCACAGCTACTCATCCCAACCTTAATATAATCTTTATTATCAAAAACAACTTTACTTAACTTTTCTAATTCCTCTTTAGATAATTTTACCATAAGACTATTCCTCTTTAATATACTTAGATAATATATCGGTAATCTCGTCTTTCTTAACTTTGCCGTAAACCTTACTATCAATCATCATTACCGGAGCCAACCCACAACAACCTAAACACCTAACTACATCCAAATGAAAGAGCCCATCTTTAGTAGTCTGGCCATCCTCTATCCCAAGAATATTCTTTATCTCTGTTAAAACTGCTTCTGCTCCGCGTAGATAACAAGCAGTCCCCATACACAAGGCTATGCGGTGTTTACCCGGGGGGGATAATTTAAAAAAATTATAAAAGGTTGTCACCTCGTATATACGCGCTAAAGGCACGTTAAGCATCTTAGAGAGCTCCAAAGATAACCCCCTAGGAACATACCCGTGATGATTCTGTATCTCATGCAGAATCATAATAAGGTTTCCTTCCTTACCCTTCCAATGAGCAAGAAGCTTGGCTAACTCAGGATTTATCGTTTTATACACCATATCTTATACACCCTATACGCTTAATCTTTACCTTGCTTATCTGATTGATTTTTTAGGCAAAGAAATTAAAAGGCAGGAACAAACTTTACCATAATTATTTATAAAAAACAAGAAAAATCTTTTTAACCTCTGCTATTCCGCCATTCTTCTTAAATCTTAACCACGTCCTTATCATGATAGAGCGACAAGAACAAGAGCATATATTCTTTTAAGTGCCGGGTCAAAAGAAAATTATTCCTGATATTCTCTCTTCCGTTTTCGCCTAATCTCTTTGCATAAGCCGGGCTATTTAAAAGCTGCTTTATCGCAAATGCAGCCCCTTCTATAGAATGGCATAACAACCCTGAATATTTATGTTTAATCTGCAAAGGAATCCCTCCTACATTAGAGGCTACCACCGGCTTTGCCTTCCAGAGGGCTTCAGAAACAGTTAAACCAAAACCTTCTTTAATAGATTTTTGCACTATCACATCTGAAGAACGCTGTAAGGCATTGACCTCTATATCATTCTGAGGCAACAAGAGTATATGTATATCCTTGTCTTCCTTGGCTCTTTCCCTTACTTCTTCTAATACCTGTAAACCTTCAGGGTCATCACTAGCGGTACCTCCAGCTAAAATAAGTTGGCAATCAATATATTTTTTTACCTGTAAATAAGCCTGGATTACCCCCACCGGGTCTTTTAACCGATCAAAGCGAGAAATCTGAGTAATAATCGGTTTATCTTTCTTAATCCCATATTTCTTTAATACTGAATCAATAAGCTCCTGTGACAATTCCTTATTCTTATCGCTTAAAGGATCGATTGAAGGCGAAATAAGGAACTGCCTTATAGGCAAGCATTGGGAAAAGCTTGGGGCTGAAAATACCGCAGAATCATATTTTATGATATAATCCATCAAAAAACCCCAAACCTTCTGATTTGGATTAGATACATCTATATGGCAACGCCAAAGCCATTTATTATCAGCGCGCTTATTCACTAAGAATATAGGTTGCGGGTCATGGACAAAAACTATATCGCCATAAGTATCCAATCCCCTAATATTTTCTTCTCCTGCCTCTACAAAAACATCAAAATCACGCTCTGTTATCTCTTCTAATCTTCCATGCAAGGCATTATGGAATTTTTTAGTTACCTCAAAAAAATCTTCGCCTCCTTTTATAACATCCCATTTTGTATTTATCCCCAACTCGTTTAATAGGGGGACTGCCCGGGTTAGTATCTCAGCTACTCCCCCACCTACGGCAGTAGAGTTAATATGCTGGATGGTCTTTCCTTCAAGGCGCTTAGCAAGTAACCTTAAATCTTCAATGATTGACTCTCCAACTATTGGAATATAATCTTTAAGTTCTGCCATTTTAATTAACTAATTCCTCTTTCTATCATCTCAACGAGCCGTCCCCTTAAGCCCTCTAAAGTATAGGTATAAGGGTCTAATTTAGATATCCTATCTGCTAAATCTACCCTCCCCACCGAGGTCCTAATCCAATTAGAAAAATCATTATCACTCTTCTCTAACCTTAGGCGCGCTTCAAAAATATGAAAATAAATAGAATCTATAGTTACCCTCTTTAAGATATCCGCAAATTCCCTTAAATCGCTCGCAAGATAATCCGTAGGGATAACAAAACTAACTGACTTTATAAAATGAAACTCGTCCCCCCCTCGGGCAAACTTAAGCTTAGCCAAAGGATTTTCTCTAAGATAGGCTTCTATAGACACAACTATCCTATCCCTTAAAGAGCGTATCGTAGAATATTTTATCGTATCAATGCTTGAAAGTTTCTCTCCCAATTCATCCTCTCCCAATATCTCAGTAGCCCAATAAGCAAAATCATTCGGCGGCTCAGGCGAGAGAAACTGATGCTGTTGAAGGAACCTATGGGTATGATGATATATACTAGAACCGGGAACATCTTTAATTAATTCAACAAGTTGTATTAAATTAACAGCTCTTAAGCCTGTTAACTCGCTTAAATGAAGCCTAGTATGAAACCTAAAAGGTTCTTTTGCTTTTATAAAATCAGTCATACTTTTATAAAATTAAAGGTCACGAATAAAAGATAAAAACTTATATACTTCTTTTGGGCTATTAAGGTAATATTTAGCAAGTGAGGCCCTCTTAGCCCCTACTAAAATAGTAATCCCATCTTTCTCCAAGGCCTTAAATGCATCCTCATCAGTTAGATCATCACCTAGGTAGATAGCAACTACTTCTTTATTCCCGTCAAGACTAAACATCTGTCGGGAGATAAGCCACAAGACCATCTTCCCTTTATCCCACTCAACCGGAGGCCCTGCCTCAATAACTTTCTTACCAGTGCGTATCTTTATTTTTTTTACAACCGAAGGTATTATAGCTACCTCACGGAAGATCGTCTTTATAAGATCTGTTTCTTTTTTACCTGCCTGACGAAAATGAACTGCCAGTGAGATCCCTTTATCCTCTATAAATACCCCCTTAATGTCCTTAAACCTTTCTTTAAGCTCTGACTTTATTTTTTTTAGGCCCTGTAAATATTCAAGTGATATCTGCGGCTTATGGTTAATCTTAGGACTCTCAACCTCTAAACCGTGGTTGCCTGAATAAATTATTCCCTCAACCCCTACTCTTTTTTTTATATCCGCCAAAGACCTTCCGCTTATAATAGCTACCTTAAAATCTTTCTTTAGAGAGATATCACTTAACAGGGTTCTGACCTCTAAAGGTATAACCGCCTTGTCCGGGGTGCTTACAATCGGAGAGAGGGTGCCGTCAAAGTCTAAAAACAAAAATACGTATGCCCCGTTTAAACTTTTCTTTACCTTCTCCCAATTGAAAAATAAATGCTCCATTTATCCTTTCTTTAACCCGGTTAACTCCGTGACAATATCCCCTGCCCAACGATAAATATTATTCTCGCTGATTATTCTACGCATATTCTCCATGCGCCTTCTCTTCTCTTCTTCCGGTAGTTCTATCGCCTCTTTAATAGCATCAGCAAAATCCTCTATAGAATAAGGGTTGATTGAAATAGCGTCAGTAAGTTCTCTTGAGGCTCCGGTAAAACGGCTTAGAATCAAAGCTCCGTTAAGATTTGGCTTTGAAGCAATATACTCTTTAGCCACCAAATTCATCCCATCATGCAAAGAACTTACAATACATAAATCAGCAAGCTTAAAATAGGGGTATATCTCTTCTGGAGAAAAATGCCTCTTTAGGTAAATAATCGGCTTCCAATTACCTTCTGAATGCTTCCAGTTTTTCTTCTCTACCAACTCATCTAACTCTCCTGCCAACTCATGGTAACGTTTAATATGCGTCCTACTAGGGGCAGCAAGCTGAATAAAGACAAACTTACCCTTATATTCAGGGTATTTCTCTAAAAATCTATCTATCGCAAGAATCCTCTCTGCTAAACCTTTGGTATAATCTATCCTGTCTACGCCTACACCGATAATCTTTCCCTCAAGATCGTATTCGCTTTTTATCTCCTTTAACACCTTGTTATCTTTATCAATATCAGAATTAAAATATCCATCTATACTAATAGGAAAGGATCTTACAAAGGTCTCTTTATCCCCTCTAACAACTGAAAATTTTTCAGTGTCAACCCTACACTCAATCAACCTATTAGCGGTATCTAAGAAATTATTGCAATGATTCTGCACCTGAAAACCTATTAAATCACAAGCAAGCATCCCCTCTAATATCTCCTGTTGATAGGGACAAATTGAGAAGACTTCGGGGTTAGGCCACGGAATATGCCAAAAGAGGGCTATCGTAGCATCCGGGCGTTTTTCTTTTATCATTTTAGCCATGAGGGTAAAGTGATAATCCTGTAGGAAGATAAAGGGACTTTTAACCGGGAGCTCAGATAATAAACTCTCGGTAAATTTATAATTAACCTTCTTATACATCTGCCAATCGCTGTCTCTAAATATCGGGCGGGTATGCGTTACATGGCAAAGCGGCCACAGGCCCTCATTAGAAAAACCGTAATAGTAACCCTCCTCTTCTTCTTTATTTAACCAAACCCTCTTTAGTATGTAACGGATATCTTCCGGAGGCACGCCAAGTTTATCCTTAGAGTTTACCATCTCTTTATCTGCGTTTCCGCTCCCATGCGCAATCCAAACCCCTCCACAGGAGCGTAAAATCGGGTCTATAGCAGTAACCACGCCGCTTGCCGGTCTTACACAACGAATCTTATTACTTAGCTTATCTAAGATATGCATAAAAGGCTGACGGTTAGATACGACAAAAAAAGCATTCTCCCCTAATTTAGCGTGAATCAAATCCCTAAGTTTATCCTGAGTCCAAACCTCCTCTTTTTGAACACGCGTATGAGCCTCTTCAGTTACTACTTTACGCGCTACCCTTAATCCTAAAGCCACCTGCTCAACTTCGCTAATTAACTTACCAAACTCACCCTTCTCCTTAAAGGGTTTAAGTTTATCTGTCTCTCCTCTTTGAAAATGGGTAAACCATTGAGTAAGCCTACGGACAGGAAGAATAAAAATCTGCCTCTGAATTAAAAATGCTGTTAAGCCGATAAGTAAGATTAAAATAATCAAAGTAGTACTTATCCTCCTCCACATCTCTGAAAGAATATTAAATAAATACGATGTATCGTAAATTACTTCAACTAACCCTAATACGTTCTCCTCATCGTCTAAAATAGGCATTATATAGCTGTAAACAGAATACTCATTAAAGGTCTCTACTGAGCCGCGCGTGCCTTTCTTTTCAAGTATCTCTTTTATGTAAGGCTTTTCTTTATCTTGCCAATCAGAGATACGTTCAGTTATCGCTATAATATTACCTTGGCTATTATAAAGTACCGAACCCTGAAGTCTCTCTCTTTTTTGAAAACTCTCTACTAAACGGTTAGCTGATTTTAAGTCGTTATTTATTAAAATACCCCTTACTGCAAGCTCCATACTTTCATCTATGGTTCTTGCCTTGCGCCTTAAATCATCCATTAACTTATCCTGCGTATAGCGCGCCTGAATAACGCCAAAGAAAGTAAAGACAATAGAAACAATTATGAGTATCGGAAGAATAAAAAGTAATATTCTTTTCATCTTTTAGCCCTTAAATTAAGAGGTAGAAAATTTAAATTGATAATAATTAATCAACAAATATATATAATTATATATGTGCTTTATCTTTATGCAAGGGTTAAATGGATTTTTTAATTTTTAAAGCAACTTTTTTGCCACTTAAAAGCATCCCTCCAAATATAGGCCCCATGCGCGGCCCCCCAAAAACGCTATTAGCGCACATCCCGCATACATAGAGCCCGGCACAGGCTTCTTTAGAATTACTTATTGTCAACTTTTCCGCTAAATCAGCATCCATAGAACCTTCTCCAATTATCCTACCGGTCTTTGTCTTAAGCCTTATCCCGGATTTCTTCTCTACTATCCTTGCCACCTCAGCTGCATGCCCGGTAGCGTCTACTACATACTTAGAGCGCATAGATAACGGATCAACATGAAGCCCAGCCATCTCAACCGCGCTCCAATTTAAGACTAATCCGCAAATGCGCTTACCCCTAACTAATACATCCTCTACGCTTAAAAGATTAAAGATGTTTACCCCTGCTTTAACTGCCTTAGAAGTTAGGGTTGATACTGATTCTATTGCATCAGCTAAATAATAACCCTCTTGATAAGCTCTTGTATTTATTCCTAATTCATCAAGAATAGGTTTTGCATCTTTTTGCACTACTATCTGATTAAACATAATCCCGCCTCCCCACATCCCCCCGCCTATGGAAAGCTTGCGTTCAAAAAGAACAACCCGTAACTTCTCTTTAGCAAGGTAATACCCACAGATTAACCCTGACGGCCCTGCTCCTACTATGGCTACATCTACATCTAAAGCCCTAACTAATTTTTCTTTGTAAGACTCAATTATTCCTCTGGAGACCACTAATTCATCAATCTTCATTCTCCCCTCCCTTGCTTTCAATTAAATTTAACAAAAAACCCTTATGCCAAACGTATAAGGGTTATAAACTTACTCTATCCCTACGCTGGCATTACCCAGGTCAGGTATTTTAAAGGGTAATCCGGTCCTCCCCGGAACTCTCAGGCTGCTCCTACAACCTCCCCACAATATATATTAATTGTTAACTATTTCCCCATTGCAAGCCTACAATAACTGCTTGGGCTACATTGTTAAGATGGTCTCCTATCTTCTCAAGATTACTTATAATATCAAGAAAAACTACTCCCGAAAGAACATTGCACCTTCCTTCTTCTAAACGTTTAGTATGGTTATTCTTAAGCCTATCGCGCACAAGATTAATTTGACACTCCTCATCCATGACAAATTTTGCCTCATTTAAATCCCCTAATTGCAAGGCCTTTATGGAACAATCAATCATCTTATCTATCTGATCAAACATTCTCTGCAATTCTTCAACTGCCAAAACGCTAAAGGAGAGTCTATTCTCTATCTTCTGCTCAGCTAAGTCGCGCAGGTTTTCCGCATGGTCTCCTATCCTCTCTACATCATTAATTGCATGAATCAAAGGTGGTATTTTTTTAGAGTCATTAGGGCTTAAAGGATTCTGCATGAGCTGGACTAAATAATCGGTAATAGCCTCCCTTAAAGAATCGACCGCCTCTTCCCTGCGGGTAATCTTCTCTAAAGACCTTAAATCATTATTCATAAAACTATTACTTGCTATTCTAATCATCTTTTTAGTTAGACTTAAGGTCCTTACTATCTCTTTAATAGCCGCTTCTATAGCAATAGGAGGGGTACTTAAAAGATGTCTCTCTAGAAACTTAGGCAAATACTCTACCTCCTCTTCTTCTTTACCTTTTATAATAAAATTAAGAAACTTCGCAAAAAGAGGGATAAGTGGGATGAATATCAATGTATTTATAACGTTAAATAAAGTGTGGGCATTAGCTATCTGTCTTGTAGTATCAGAAGATGTAAAAAAAACAAGGTGCTTAAAAGGAACTAAAAAAGGCAAAAATATGGAAACTCCGACGATATTAAAAATTATATGTGCGGCAGCAGCTCTCTTTGCACCCACGCTAGTCCCAAAAGAAGCGATTAAGGCAGTAACACAAGTTCCGATATTACAACCTAAGACTAGAGGTAAGGCTAATCCTAAATCAATAAGCCCGGCCATAGATAAACCTAAGATCATACCTGTAGTAACGGAGCTACTCTGCATTATAGCAGTCACAAGGGTACCGGCTAATATTCCTAATAAAGGGTTTCCGCTAAAATTTAATAATATATCTTTAAAAGCCTGCAAATCACCGAGCGGCTTTATAACCTGCGTTAAGATATTTAACCCTAAAAAAAGAATACCGAATCCTAAAAAACACTCTGCTATATTCCTGTGTATCCTACGCTT
Organism: uncultured Planctomycetales bacterium; assembly: GCA_964542785.1. Lineage (GTDB taxonomy): Bacteria > Omnitrophota > Gorgyraeia > Gygaellales > Profunditerraquicolaceae > Sherwoodlollariibacterium. The sequence goes on along the minus strand of CAZIUK010000001.1, from coordinate 387,378 downwards.
TGATACTACCGCCACCAACATAGCAACCCCTATAACCGGCAAGGCATAATCAGTAAGTTTAAAGGCTATTAACTGGGCAGTTATGGTAGTACCAATGTTAGCACCGAAGATAACCCCCAAAGACTGATTAAGGGTCATAAGTCCTGCATTTACAAACCCAACGACCATAACCGTAGTCGCAGAGGAAGACTGTATTAAGCTAGTTATCCCTGCGCCTACCAAGATACCTCTCTTAGGCCCTCTGGTTAAAGAGTGCAAAACCTTGCGTAACTTCTCCCCACTTGCCTTGTGTAACCCATCGCTCATCTTGCGGATGCCGTAGATAAAAAGCCCTAAACCGCCTAAAACTCCAAATATAATCTCTTGTACCATCTATCTTTCCTCGGGTTTCTTAAAGACTTTATCAATCTTACACGGATAATCTCTCCCTATCTACCACTCCGCCACAATCAACACCTACTTCACTCTCCTTCAACTTTCCGCCTTCAATATAACAAGAAACTATCTAAAAGCGTTAAAAAAATATTTTTAGGGGAAGCGAATTGATTCTAATAATTATAAGCTTAAGAGGCTCTTATATCAAGAGTTTTTAAAGAATCATTTAGGTAAATATACAACCTGAGTCGGGTATGCTAACTTAATACCTCTCTTATCAAACTCCTCTTTAATAGCAAAATTTATATCCTGCTGTATATCCATATACTTATTATAATCACCGCTTAAAACATAATAAACTATCTCGAAGACAAGACTATAATCCCCGTAGGAAAAGAAATGCGCGCGGTCAAAAGAAGCATCCTTAGTCTTTAAGATAATATTCTTGATTATTTCGGGTATATCCCGTAGGTCCTTTAAGGGAGTCTGATGGACTACCCTTAAATTAAAAGCAACCCTACGCTTCTCCATAAGTCTATAATTGCGCAGGCGCGAATCAGTAAGGTCAGAGTTAGAAAAGACCAACATCTCTCCGCCTAAACTACGGATACGTGTAGTCTTTATGCCTATATGTTCAATCGTCCCCATAAAATCACCGATTATAACAAAATCCCCTACTTTAAAGGGATGGTCAAATAAGATACAAAAATAACTAAATAAGTCTTTAAGTATGGCCTGCGCAGCCAAAGCTACTGCTACACCTCCAATACCTAAGCCGGCGATAACCGCAGATATTTTAAACCCTAAATTATCCAAGAAGAACACAACCGCGCCAACCCAAACAACAACCCTAATAACCGCCATAATCCCCTGAAGGCTCTTTTCTAAGGTTATGTCCCCATTTTTCCTTTTAAGATAAACCTTAAATCCATAAGCTATAAATGAAATTAATGCCCTTACAATAAAAAATAGGATAACTCCGAGGATAAGATAATTAAAAATCTTTACGGCTCTTTGAGGGAATGATAAGATTTTCAAGCCCACATAAACGACTAATAGATAAGATAAAGGCAGGACAATCCTATTTAGTAGGCTTACTAGAAAATCATCAAAAGTCGTTTCAGTCTTAGCAGCAAGCGTTTTAAGACGAGCAATTATCCTCCTTGCAATTAACCTAATAACCAGGATCCCTAAAACCAAAAGGCATATTGATATTATGTATCTTTGAACGGAGTTATCTAAAATAACAAAGTTTAATATCTTATAAATATAATCCCCCACCTCTTACCTCCTTTCATAAAGAAAGTTATTCGTCATAGTAAAACTATATGTAAGAGAAGCAAGTTTAGCTATAAATTCTTTAGCCCCCTGGATATCCCCATTTTTATAACGGGTTAAAACGCAGATAAGAAAATCCCCTTTTGGCGTAAAGACTATTCCTGCATCATGACAGACATTACGCTCTAAGCCAGTCTTATGTGCAACTGTTATCTGCGCAGGCAGGTATTTCGGTATCCTGTCATTTAAGTGCGTTAACTTAAGAATATTTATAGATCTCTCAGACCACTCTCTATTAATAAGCTTACCCTTGTATATATTCTCCAATAAAAACGCTACGTCCTCAGCATTCGTATAATTTTCAACCCCTTTAGCGCGCATACTGTAATCAGCAACCTTCCGCGAGAGCAAGGTATTTTTCAAGCCAAATACCTTAAATTGGTTATTCAAATAATCTATCCCAAGTAGATTGGTGATGATATTGGTAGCAGTATTATCACTATCATAAATCATAAGCCCGATTAAACGCTCAAGAGTAAAAAGAGCCCCTGCCGGCACGCTTTTAAGCGTGCCTGAGCCAGTGAACTTATCCGAGTTTTTAAGTACTATACTCTGCCCAAGGCCAGCCTTCCCCTCTTCAACAGCATAAAAAGTTGCGGCCATAATAGGTAATTTTACTAAGCTTGCAGAAGCAAAAAGCTTATCCTTCTGCCAAGAAAACTCCCACCCACTCTCTAAGTCTTTAATGATAACTCCCGACTCGCCCTTAAACTTATTAATCTCATCTTTTAGTTTTAATCTAAGCTCCTCTAATGCTACTCTTCTTTTCTTTAAAAGGATTTTGAACCCACTCTCCTTCTTATAATCTAAGACCTTCTGATAAGAAAATATGGAGATAGCTGGTAAAAAAAGAGTTAAAAATACAACCACTAAAATATTCTTTTTATTCATATCATCTAAAAATACTAAAGAAAAATAAAATTAGATTATAGATTAACCCCTGCATAAAGGATATAAGCGGGGTTAATACTCCGGTAAATAACAAGATTACTAAAATAAAAAAACCGTATGGCTCCAAACGAGACATCCTCTCCTGAGCTTGATAAGGCAAGAAACTCATAAGTATCTTAGAGCCGTCTAAAGGAGGGATAGGGATAAGGTTAAATGCCCCTAAGATAATATTTACTCTGATTACAAGCGGCAATATAACCAAAGAAGCAGGATGAGAATTAACAAAATCAAATTGAGCTAAAATGATAGCAATTATAGCGATTAAAATATTGGTAAAACAACCAGCCAAAGAGACGCAAAATAAGGCTAAGCGACTATTCTTTAAATTATAATAATTTACTGGAACGGGCTTAGCCCAACCAAAACCTACTAAAAAAAGCATCAAGATACCTATAGGATCAATATGCAAGAGAGGGTTGAGAGTAAGTCTTCCGTAAGCCTGCGCAGTCCTATCACCAAAAAGAAGAGCAGCCCAGCCGTGCGCTACTTCATGGAAAATTACAGAATATAAAAGCACAAACGCAACTATAAAAAAAAGCGCCGGGTTAGAAAAGAAAAGAGAGATTAACCCCATATACTTACCCCATCAGATATGATTATTATTTTCTATGGATAGTCCTACTATGCCTCATAAAATCAGAAGCCATAACCTGCTCCATAGTATAAAGCCCTTTCTTCCTTTTTACAAGCCACTTAGCAGCGTGTATAGCCCCCTTGGCAAAGGCTACGCGGTTTATTGATTCATGCGCTATTCTTATGGTCTGATTAGGAAAACCAAATATAACCTCATGCTTTCCTACGATCCCGCCTACTCGCACAGAATTAACATGTTGTTTATTGGAGAGCCCTAAAAGTTGGGCTATCCTAAGCACAGTCCCGGATATCTCTTTTTTATTTCTAAAGTGCTCCTCAACAATCTCTATATCCACATCCGGAGCTATCTGCTGTAAGACCTGAGAAGCTACTATTAAAAAATTAATCCCAATTGTAATATTTGGGGAATAAAGAACTGCTGTCTTATCAGCTAGACTCTTTAGCTTTCTTAAATCTTTTACTTTATACCTAGAAATTGCCGAGACAATCTTTGTCCCTAAAGATGCGGCCATCTTGTACTCTTCAACTGCAGAAGAAGCAGAAAAATCAATAATTAAATCAACGTGATTGTCTTTATAGAACCTTTTAAAATTTAAACTTGAAGCGCTGTATATCTTACCCTGTTTTGATTTTAGCCCAAAAAAGTTACTAGCATAATTCCCCTCGTCATTATGAGTTTTTCTTATAACCCATGCAAGATGCATATCCTTATCATTAATAACTTCCTGCGCAACGGCTCTACCAGTCCTTCCGAAACCAAATAACCCGATATTTACCATGATCTTTTTCTCCCTAAACAAAAAGCCGCTCTATGCAAATTTCGCAAATGGCGGCCCGACCATCCAAAAACCTTCAAGAAAGACTTGCTCTCCGAACCCAATAAACTATAAAGCGTTATTGCCGCTAAATAGTCTAACATCATTACTCTTCTTGTCAAGAGACAAATAACTATAAAAAAATACTTACCAGCCCATTAAAATCATTATGGTTTAAAGGTGAATACAAGTTTTAATCTTAGACTTATCCTTAATAAATAATAAAGGAAATACTATATCGCTAAAACAACACGGCAACCAAACAGCGATGAATAAAAATATAAAAATTCCTAAATAAGGCACCCTACCTAAAGTATCCATAGCCATAAGCATATGGAAAAGAGACGCCCATGTGCTTATAAGGACATGGGCTGCATGTGGGAATTTAGTATAAGGCTTTTTGTAAGATACGGCAATAGCAATAAAAGCTATTGGATTAATAATCCACCACTTTTCAATAAAACCTAAATGAATATGCCGATGCGGCATATTTAAGAACGCCTCTCCCCAAAAAGGTATTAAAGAGTCGCTTAAGGTCCCTACGGTTACTGAACCAATATACCCTACTGCTAAAATTTTAAAAAATATCTTAATCCCGGGCTTCTCATCCGTAAGGTACATTCTATACAAAGAAGTTGTTACTATAGCACTTAGAGCGATGTGTAAAGGGTGAAATATGTAAAATAACTTATGCGCAAGACCATGGGGGATATCTTTTAAAAGAAGCATTAAAACAATACCTGTTAGCGCCCCAAAAAGGGTAAACGGAGCGTGCTCTTTTAACTCGCGAATAATCCTTAAAAACATCTTTCCCTCCTTTTACGCTACTAAAACAATCGCTTCCAAAGCTAACTTATTAGGGCAAAACCATACAGCAATAATATATACCTTATCTCCAATAAAAACTTTCTTAATTTAGTTAAAATCACCGGGCACTTTCTCAAAGTGCATATAATCTTTTAAAGACTTCCAATCTCCTCCCCACTTCCAACCCAAAGAAAGAAAAGTTTTTACTACCGGACAATCCAAAGTAAGTGTTCCGGGTACTTGTAAATTATAGACTGCTCCTGCCGGCAAAATAATATCTCCTTTTATATAAGGATTTTGTTGAGGATTAATATCTAAGGCATATCCATAAGCGTGTAAGGAAAGTTTTTTACCTCCGGTAACTTTTCGGTAATTAAAACCTGATGAATTATTAGAGAACATTGACATATCATCATCATTCCATTTACCATCTTTATAAAACTTATCGTGTGAAATAGGAATAGCAGAACCAATAGGAAACTTACTTTCCAAGACTACTCTAAAAACCTCCTTTACATCCTCAACCAGCCTTGAATCTATAAGGACCTGTCCCTTATGTACCTTTCCGTCAAAAGAGTAATAGAACACTTCCACTAATCTCTGCTTAGATTTTAACTCAAGTGGAGCTTCTTTACGTAAGGCTTCGCTTAAAGATATATTACTATCAATTATCGGATTTTGTAACGTCCCTAAAGCAAAACTCCCTTGAGCCAAAGGTAACTCTGTATCTATACTACCCTGCTTAAGAGAGCAACCCGAAAGAAAGAACAAGGCGAAAAGAACATACCTAAAAATAAACATTTTTATTGAACCAAGATTTTAACCTTCTCCTTAGAGTTTTTCTTTCGTACTTCTTTAGGAATGGCTACGGTTAAAACTCCATCCTTATACTCTGAGGTTATATCTTTAACCGAAGCATCCGGTGGAAGAAGTACTCTATGATAAAAAGAACCATAACTGAACTTTTGCTCTGCTAGACCTTCTCCTTCTTTCAACTCCTCCTTTTCTCTTTCCCCAAAGATTACCAAAAATCTCCCTTTAACTTCTATATTTATTGCTTTTTTATCCACCCCCCCAAGCTCAATTTTTAAAAAATATTTGCCATCCTGCTCTATTAAACCTGTTCCATTTTTAAAGATTGGTTGAATCATCGTATCCTTCTTCATTCTTGGCGTATTAAAAAACCTATCATCAAAAATCCTATTTATTTTTCTCTGTAATCTCTTCATATCTACAAAAGGGTCCTGCTCTCTATAAAAAGGATAACCTACCACAAACGCAGGATGAGCAATAGCAGCAACTCTTCTTGGCATAGGCCTTTGTCTAATCTTTAAAATATAATCTGTCTCAACAAGGACTATAAGCCCTAAAATTACAATTATCCCTATTAAAATCTTTCTATTCATCTTCAGCCCCCCCTTTTTCTAACTAAATGCTACATCAAAAATCATCATCACCAAAAAACCGACAATCGCCCCTGCAGTTGCTAAATCCGTATGTCCGTTGCGTTGGGATTCAGGGATAACCTCTTCTATAACTACAAAAATCATAGCACCCGCAGCAAAACCTAACGCATAAGGCAACAGCGGCTTTGCCCAAAGCACTGCTGCTGCTCCGATAATTGCAGCTATCGGTTCAACTATTGCTGAAAGTTGTCCATACCAAAAACTTTTAAACTTTGAAAAACCTTCCCTACGCAGAGAAACTGAAACTGCTAAACCTTCGGGGATATTTTGAATTCCTATTCCAAAAGTCAAAGCCATTGCTGAAAACAATGTAGCTTCAGGAAAACCTGAGGCCGCTGCACCAATAGCAACCCCTACGGCTAACCCTTCAGGAATATTATGTATAGTAATAGCAAGAATTAAAAGTATGCTCCTCTGCCAAGATGTCTTTACCCCCTCTGCCTCATTAGCAGGAAACCCAAGATGTAAATGAGGAAGCATCTTATCTATTAACCTTAAGAATATCGTTCCAAGCAAAAAGCCTAAAGCAGGAGCAAGCCAAGGTATCATGCCGCTGTGTATAGACATTTCTATTGCCGGAGCTAAGAGCGACCAAAAACTCGCCGCAAGCATAACCCCCGCGGCAAACCCCAACATAGAATCAAATATTTTTTGGCTAAAATCCCTTGTGGCAAAAACAATAGCAGCACCTAAGGCAGTTAGCCCCCAAGTAAAGACTCCTGCAATTAACGCTTGGATTATAGGATAGGATAATTTAAACCATTCTATCATATCTATATCTCTAAAAAACTACAAGCATTTTTTTACTTAACCTTTAAAGTAAAATCCCCGCTCTTTTTGTCAAAAGAGACCATAACTTCGCTTCCATCCTTACACTCTCCCTCTAATATCTTAAGGGCGAGCTTATCCTGAATCTTCTTCTGTATAAGCCTGCGCATAGGCCTTGCGCCAAAGTCCGGATCAAACCCTTCTTGTAAAAGCTCATCTAAAGCAACCTTATCTATCTTAAGCGCTATCTTACGATCTTTAAGTTTATCCTTTATCTCATCTAACTGAAGATTGATTATTTTTTCTAAATCTACCTCGGTAAGCTTATTAAAGGCTATTATCTCATCAATGCGGTTTAAAAACTCGGGCCTAAAGTTATTCTTAAGCGACTCTTTAATACGTTTGTCAAGCTCACTCTTTGAAAAAGACGAATCCTGAAAATATTCACTCCCTATATTTGAAGTCATAATTACTATCGTGTTTCTAAAGTTTACTGCCCTCCCCTGCCCGTCAGTCAACCTCCCATCATCTAATATCTGCAAAAGAATATTAAAGACATCATAGTGGGCTTTTTCTATCTCATCAAATAAAACTACCGAATAGGGCCTACGCCTAATCTTCTCTGTAAGTTGCCCTCCTTCTTCATAGCCAACATAACCCGGAGGAGCACCTATAAGACGAGAGACAGCATGCTTCTCCATATATTCAGACATATCTATCCTTACTACTGCATTCTCATCATTAAAAAGAAAATTTGCCAAGGTCTTCGCTAAATAAGTCTTACCTACTCCAGTAGGGCCTAAGAATATAAATGAACCGATGGGACGCTTTAAATCAGAAAGCCCCGAACGCGACCTTCGTATAGCATCAGAAATAAGAGTAATCGCCTCATCTTGCCCAACCACCCGAGACTTCAAAGCTTCTTCCATATGGATAAGCTTTTGAATCTCTCCTTCCATAAGCCTTGAAATAGGAATGCCCGTCCACTTTGAGACTATCTCAGCAATATCCTCTTCTCCAACCTCTTCCTTAAGTATCCTCTCCTTACTTTGCTCCTTAGATAACCTCTTATTCTCCTCAACAAGCTCTTGCTCTAGCTGCCTTAATACGCCGTAACGTATCTCTGCTACCTTATCTAAACGCGCCTCTCTCTCATACCTTGCCTCTTCTATCTTTGCTGATTCTATCTTCTCTTTTATATCCCGCACACGACCAATAGCGCCCTTCTCTTTCTCCCACGCTGACTTCTTTTCGTCATACCCCTTCTTTAATTCGTTTAACTCTAACTCAATCTTCTTTAAACGCTCTTTAGAAGATTGGTCCTTCTCTTTTTTAAGGGCTTGAGCCTCTATCTGAAGTTGTACTATCTTTCGCTGTAAAATATCTATCTCTGTAGGCAAACTATCAATCTCTATATGCAGTTTTGAAGCCGCCTCATCTATTAAATCTATCGCCTTATCCGGCAAAAAACGGTCAGTTATATACCTATCGGAAAGTGTGACCGCAGCAACTAAAGCACTATCCTTTATCCTTACCCCGTGATAAATCTCATATCTCTCTTTAATGCCACGCAGTATCGCTATAGTATCCTCTACGGTTGGTTCGCCTATATATATCGGTTGAAAACGCCTCTCTAAGGCCTTATCTTTTTCAATATACTTACGGTACTCATCAAGGGTCGTTGCACCGATGCAACGCAACTCTCCGCGTGCTAAGGCAGGCTTGAGCATATTTGAGGCATCAATTGACCCCTCTGCTGCCCCAGCCCCAACAAGGGTATGAAGCTCATCTATAAAAAGAATCACCTCTCCTTTTTTTGCCTCTATCTCTTTTAAAACTGCCTTAAGCCGCTCCTCAAACTCCCCTCTAAACTTTGCTCCTGCTACAAGCGAACCTATATCTAAGGCCGCTATCCTTTTATCTTTAAGCGTAGTAGGAACATCTCCGTCGGAGATCCTCTTTGCAAGGCCTTCAGCAATTGCGGTCTTGCCTGTTCCGGGGTCTCCAATTAAAACCGGATTATTCTTTGTTCTTCTGGAAAGAACCTGTATTGCCCTACGAATCTGGCTGTCGCGCCCAATAACCGGATCAAGCTTACCTAAACTTGCAAGTTCGGTTAGGTCGCGGCTATAACGCTTTAAGGCTTGATATTTGTTCTCAGGGTTCTGGTCTGTCACTTTTTGCTCTCCTCTTATATCTTTTAATACGTTTAAAATCGCTTCGCGTGTAATATGGTGCCTACTAAATATATCCGATACCTGCATCTGCTTTACCTCTACCATTGCCAGCAAAAGATGTTCAACACTTAAATACTCATCCTGTAAAAACTCTGACTCTTTAGCGCCGGCATCTAATAACCCAATAAGTTCGGGTGAAAGACGCTCCTGAATGCCCCTTCCTTCTATCTGAGGCTTGGCTGAAATTATAGATTCAATTTCACGCTTAAATACCTGTATATCGACACCAAGCTTTTCAAAAATATCTATAACTATACTATCCTTAAGCTCTAATAAAGAGAGTAAAAGATGCTCAATATCTACCTCTTGATTTAAGTTACTCCGGGCTATTTTTAACGCACCCTCTATTGCCTCCTGGACCTTTTGAGTCATTTTATTGAAATTAAGCATTCCTCTTACCTATTTTAAACCTTTCTTCCTGACAATTTTATCATAGCTAATAAAAATTGTATAGCAAATAGTCTAAAGGTTTTTTATCTTTTTTAGATAAGTTTATTTCTTATTGCAAAAGGTGGGACTAACTATGCCTAATCTTAAAGGTTATTAGGTTGTTTTGAATATTTTATTAAAAAATCTTCCATCCGTTTCATAATCTCGGTTTTATAAATATAAAAGGCGTCATTATGCCCACCCTTCATTATATACAGCTCCTTTGGCTCCCTTGCTTTTTTAAATAACCTCTTACTATGCCTAAAAGGAATAATCTCATCCTTAGGGCTATGCATAACTAAAAGAGGAATATCAACCCGGCGGATCTTCTCTAAAGTATCATATCTTTGGCTAATAAAGGTCCAAAGAGGGATCAACCCATAAAACTCCTTAACCATATCTTTAGTTGAAGCAAAACTGCTCTCACAAATTAATACGCCTGCTTTTACCTTAATTGCGGTATTAACCGCAACTGCCGCGCCTAAAGATTTACCGTATAAGACTATATTTTTAGGTAAAATATTTTTCTCGTTAATAAGGTAATTATATGCTGCTATACCGTCTAAATAAGTCCCCTCTTCACTTGGAGAGCCTTTGCTTTTGCCAAAACCACGGTAATCAAATATAAAAAAATTAAATTTTTGGGAATTAAAGGCTCTAGCCACCTCAATCCTATGGCTTATATTTCCGGCATTGCCGTGAAAATAAAGGATCGTTAATAAAGCGCCCTTTGCCGGGATAAACCAGCCGTTTAGCCTAACATCATCAAAAGACTTAAAAAAGACCTCTTCATACTCTAACCCCACAGATTGAGGCGTATTAACTACCAGCCTTAAAGGACGAAAGAGAATCCTCTTCTCCAAAAATCGAGTAAGAAGAAAAGAAATAAGGATAAGGGCTATAGGAACAAGGATAATTATTTTCATATTTTTTAAGATTCTTTCCTAAGAAGAATATAGCGTCTTTAAGATTAAAATAGAATTAAAAAATAATTAAAATTTTTAATTACTTTTGACATTCTTGTATAGCTCCTCTAAGCTTAAGTATTCATTCCCCGGTTCTGTCCACAACCTATACATAGCAATTCCAATATCCTCAACAAAATCTTTACGTTCTTTTAAAAACTTCTCAATCTCTATAGCCATCTCTATATCCAAAAACCAAGATTTCTCCGGCTCCTTAATTTCTTTAATCTTTGGTCTCCAAAGAAGCCACCTGCCCTGCTCTTTACGAACATCCCAAAACCCTTCAAAATATTTATAAGCAATTTTTTCATCAACCAAGTCTTTTGTAGAAAGCTTCACATGTATCCTATCGGCTATTTTTTTATCCGGTTTGATAAGAACAATGTTCGTATCCAGCATAAACTCGTACCCCTTAAGTCAATCTTTAAAAGAATACCCTTTAATAAAATTATCCGAAAGGAGGCAAAAGGCATTCTCCATACTGCGGAGTTTAAGATAATTATAAAAAGACCTTACTGCCTCAAGCGCATTTTTATCAGGATTAAAACTTATCTTTTTTACATCTTTTAGCGGGTCTTCCGAAGCTAACATCTTTATAACTCTTTCAAATATAGAATCAGATGATATAGCTATCCCCATCCCCCCCGGAGAGATCCCCGCACAGACAACTCCAACCACCTCTCCGCAAATATTTATCATTGGTCCACCGCTTACGCCGCCAATAAGGGTCATATCTGTTAAGATATATTTTAGGTTGTTCTCTTTATCAAGAACTAATCTTGAAATGACCCCGCGGGTAACAAACGATTCTCCGTCAAGCTCTCCGCCAAAAGGATAACCTATTAGCATAATCTCTTCTACAGGATTAACCCAACTAAGGCGCGCAAAGTTAAGTGTGGGGATATCTTTTTTAACCTTTAGAATAGCAAGGTCTGCTGCCTTATCCGCCATAATAACTTTGGCTGTCTGAAATGTATTATCCGGCAGGATAATTTTCGGGGCTAACTCATCGGCTATAACATGGAAGTTAGTTAAGATAAACCCGCCTTTTTTTACAGCAAAACCTGAGCCTTCTCCATGTCCGCCTACTATGCGCACTACTGACTTACGCGCTTTTTCTACCGTATCTTTCTGATTACAGAGGATATTTTTAACACCTCCAAGCTTGCCTTCTATTCTTTGAATACGCTCTGATAATTTAGATACCTTATAACCTGTATATATAAATAACCCAGCAATAAAAAAATAGAAAAAGATAATTTTTTTTCTATACATCATTACTTTTTAGCTACTACTACGCCAAAGACCTCATGCCCTAAAACTCGCCTGATAAAAACCTTATTAAAACCTACCCTACGGCAAATAGAAGCCCATTGATTAAGGCTTAAGCAATAATCACCTTGATTTAAAATATGCTTTATCCCGTTAAAATACATCTTATTAAAAGCCTCAACCCCTGCATCTTTTAGAGCAAAAATCCACTCTTGTTCTAAAACTTTTAAAATACGCTTAAACCTTTTAATATCAGTATGCCTACCTGTAGTATCCATATCTAACTCTGCTATCAGCAAGGTGCCTTTTGGCTTAAGAAACCTGTGTAGTTTTTTTAAAGTAGTAAGTTTATCTTTAAGGTGGTGCAAAGCAACTGAAGAAACTATCAAATCAAAAAAATTATTCTTAAAATTTAATGAGTCAAAATCCATCAAAAGACAATTTATCCTATCCTCTAGCTTAAACTTTTTAATCTTCTCCTTAAAGATTGAAATCATCTCTTCAGAATTATCTATGCCGGTAATAAAACAACCGGCTTTCTCTAACAATTTCAAACTAAGCAAACCCGTACCGCAACCTAAATCTAATACCCTATCATTATCTTTCACCCCTGAATCTTTTACCAATAAATCCAATAGCCTTAAATGATAACTAATCCTACCTAATGTTTGGTCATACTGATTTGACCATTGGTTAAACCAATCGCGGGTAATAGTTTTATTTCTTTTAATGGTTTCGGTCTTCATCGTATATTCCTTTCTTATTCAATAACCTTAGGATACATATAAGCGCTTATAAAGGATATGATAGTTGTAGCTATTAGAAGAATACAGATATTATAAGGCAAACGTGACATATCCCCGGTAACCAGCATAACCCGTAAACCATCCACCATATAAGAAAGAGGGTTTATCTTGGCAACTACCTGAAGCCAAGAAGGCATTATTGAAATTGGATAGATAGCGTTTGAGGCAAAAAACAAGGGTAGCGTAATGACTTGCCCTATCCCCATAAAACGTTCACGAGTCTTTACTATAGAGGCAATAATCATAGATAATCCGGTAAAAAACCCTGCACCAAGTAGAGTGATAAGAATTACCCCAATAATTGAAAAAGGGGTAATTATAAGGCGGATTCGTAAGATAATGGTAAAAATATAGATGATCACAGCTTGACTTATCCCCCGCACTGCGGCTGAAAACATCTTCCCCCAAACTAAAGCCAAGCGTGGCGTGGGGGTAACTAAAATCTTCTGAAGCAATCCCATATCCCGCTCCCAGATAACTGAGAGTCCATAGAATATTGAGACAAAGGTTATGGATTGAGTAAGGATACCTGGAGTGATAAACTGTAAGTAAGTGTATCCCTCTGTCGGTATCGCCCTGATATTGCTTAATGCCTCTCCAAAAATACCCAACCAAAGTATAGGCTGAACTGTACGGGTAATAAGCTCAGTAGGGTCGTGGAGGAGCTTTCTAACCTCCATCTCTCCCATTACCCAAGTCTTTCTAATAACCTGTAAGATATATTTTAACATATTAAGCTAACCTATTTTGTATCAGCCTTGTTCTTTTTATTTCCTGAAAATCTCCGTTTGTTTGAAGTTGGCTACCGGTAAAAAATATAAAGACATCTTCAAGCGTGGCATCCTTTTTATTTGTCTTTTCTTTTAAATTCGGAATTGCACCTATAGCCGCAACCTCTCCGTTATTCATAATAGCAACCCTATCTGTCACATCCTCTGCCTCTTCCATATTGTGGGTGGAGAAAAATATTGTTGTGCCAAAGGTATCGCGCAACTCTAAGAGATGCTCCCAGATATGGCGCTTGGCAATAGGGTCAAGCCCAGTAGTAGGCTCATCTAAAAAGAGGACAACTGGACGATGCAACATCGCCTGAGCTATTTCTAATTTTCGTATCATTCCTCCTGAAAGAGTCCTAACAAGTGATTTAGAATATTCCTCCAAATCAATAAACCCAAGCATCTCTTTTATCCGCTTTTTATACTCACGATAGGGGACATCATAAAGATGCGCCATAAGCATCAGGTTCTCCCAAACAGTAAGCGATCCGTCAACTGAAATCATCTGTGGCACATAGCCAATTGCCTTACGCACCCTTGCCGGATAATGAATTATACTATTACCGTTGATCAATGCGTCTCCGCTTACAGGGGCAAGTAAGGTTATAAGCATCCTTATGGTTGTAGTTTTTCCAGCTCCATTAGGCCCTAAAAAAGCAAATATCTCTTTTTCTTTGACCTCAAAAGAGATATCTTTAACAGCCTGAACTAAGCCAAAGTTTTTTGATAAACTATTAACCTTAATTATTATCTTATCCATCGCTTAAAAAAAAATAAAATTTATATGCTTTTCCTATGATTTTTATTATTATCTAACCACTCTTAATTAAAGTCAAGATACAATTCTAAATCTTACTATTCTTGACAAACTGGCAGTAAGGGCATTCTGCAGAAGATTCAGGGATAGGGCTATCAAGGGTTTTTTTGGCATTTATAAGCTCTCCTTCCACCCAGGTAGTATTGCCTTCTTGGGGTTCTAAGTATAAATCAAAAGAAAGCTTGCCTTCGAAGAAACCAGCGTTTTTATTTACCTTGGCAAAGAGAAAGTATCCAAACTTAGCAACTTTATACCCGTTTTGAAGAAAAAGCCACTGATAAACCTCCATCTGGCGCTTATAACTATCATAAATCTTATACTCATTTGCACCCGTAGCCTTATAATCAACCACTATCAACTCACTTTGCGGATTAACCCAAATATCATCTATAGCGCCAAAGACTAAAAAATCCGTACGCTGATGATAAAACTGTATTCCGGTAAAGTTATGCCGCCAAACATCAATCTCTTTGCACTTATAAGGGATAGCATTAATATTATACTTCTTAATAAGGTAGTGAGGTGTTCCTTCCTGACGGTGTAAATCAAACTCTTTTTTTAATAGGCTATCTACGGCAGAGTTTATTGTATAAGGATACGGCGGCGGCCGTTTAATCCTCTTATTTACCTCTAACCAAAAACAACGCGGGCAATCTAAAAACAATTCTAACTTACTGCGCGAAAGCTTGACCATCTTTTAGAGAAATTATTTCCTCACTTAATTTGTCTTACTAAATTCAAAAACTCCTATTCCTAGCATTATGAAAGCAAAAATCGCAAGAAATAGAAAATCCATATAAAGCGCGAATACTTTTATCCCAAGGATATCCCATCTTAAAAGATCCACTCCGTAAGTTAGAGGGTTAATCCTAATAATAAAAGTTACCCAATGAGGAAGGTTATCTACGGGAAACATCGCCCCACTTAAGAAAAACATCGGCATAATTACAAAATTAGAAATCACGCCAAAACCCTCAAAAGAAGTCATCCGTGCAGCAATCACAATCCCCATGCTTGTACAAACAAAGGCAATAAGAAACATTAACGGCAAAAGCATAAATAGGTTAAGCAAGGGGATGTGTATTTTTATAAACGGAGCAAATACTAAAACAAAGAGTCCTTCAGTAAACGCAACCGTTGAACCACTTAAGGCCTTACCAAGCACAATTGAACTACGCGGTATAGGAGCAACAAGAATTTCTCGTAAGAAACCAAATTCCCTATCCCAGATAATACTGAAAGTTGAAATCATTGCCGCAAATATCAGGTTCATCGCAATAATCCCGGGAAATATAAAGTGCGTATATGATATCCCGTGTACGTCAAATGCAGCCCTTAAACCAGTGCCCATAATCAAAAGCCAGAGTATCGGCCGGGTTACAGAGCCTAAAAGCCTCACCCTATCCCTGTAATGACGGATAAGGTCCCTTACCCAAATCATACGAATGGCAACAAAATCCATAGGTTATCTTAATTTGCTCCTTGCACGTAAAAATAGCCCTAGTTCTTCTTTCTCATCCGGTTTCTCTTCGCGTATATCATGGCCTGTGGCTTCTAAAAAGACATCGTGAAGAGAAGATACCTTATATTTATTTTTTAATACCCCTGGTGCATCCAAGTCAATAATTTTACCATGATCAATAATTCCTACGCGTTGGCATATTTCTGCTTCGTCCATATAATGTGTAGAAAGAAATACTGTAATTCCCTCCTTTTGCGAAAGCTCAATTATATAATCCCAGATGTAATTTCTTGTCTGAGGGTCTAACCCTACAGTCGGCTCGTCCAAAAATAGGATTCTAGGATTATGCATAAGGCCGCGGGCAATCTCTAATCTTCTCTTCATGCCACCTGAGAATGTGCGTACAATAGTATCCTTTCTTGAATATAAACCCACCATATCCAACACTTCTTTAATACGCGCCTTCCTTGCCTTTGACGGCAAATGATAGATCATTCCATGAAAATTAAGGTTTTCATAAGCAGTGAGCCGCTCATCAAGGCTAGGATCCTGAAAAATAATACCAAAGGATCTTCTTACTTCATTAGGAGAACTTACCACATTAAATCCATTCACTATTACCTCTCCGGCCGTAGGTTTTAAGAGGGTGCAAAGAATATTGATAGTAGTAGTTTTTCCTGCGCCATTAGGGCCTAAAAAGCCAAAAACCTCGGCACTACCTACTTCAAAAGAAATATTGTCTACTGCAATGACTTTACCAAAATGTTTTGATAAATTCTTAATTTTAATCGCTATTTCATTCATAATTTTATACTTAAACTAAATATACGTATTATTATAGGTATAGAGTAAAAATTAAGGGTCTGAGACGAGACCTTAGTCGAGTCTCACAACCGCCTGTAATTAAACTACTTATGAAATTTCATCGCAGGCGAACAGTGCAACTTGAGGTCAAACTTGACCAGCCATTCCCTGAACCACCGCCCAAAACGCCTCCAGTTAATATACTCAAACAAGCTATGATGGTCAAATCTTATATGACCGACCATCCGAATGAAAACTGCCTGTCCGCTTCTTTAAAAATCAACGTCCACCGCAAACGCATCGCCAAACTCATGACAATTCTCGATAACCTCCCCAAAGAGTTCATCGAGAAATACAAAGAATGCGACGATCCTCAAATCCTCCACCGCATGTCCGTCAAACCGCTCTACCAAATTGCCTCAAATCCATGCCCGAATCGTATAACCGAAAAACTCAAAGAATTTGAACAAGCCCAACTAAATGCCGATTCCACAGAAAATCTAAAAATTGCGGCAAGCATCTAAATCCATTTCAATAACTCTATTAAACTTCTCATATGATGCACTGCCGTTTAATCTTTTCCAATCCTTTTCATCAACTACTGGCTTAAGCCTATCAATTTCACCCCTTATTTCTGGATCTTTTTCAGCATATACTTTTGTTGGCAAATTTGGATAAATAATCATCGCAAACCAAACCTCAGAACCCCCATCTAAAGGCACCAAATACCTCAATTTCCTTTCAGGATCCATTCTCGAAAGATATTTCTGGAATTCAGCATCATTAATCTCTTCGGGGCGCTTAAAATAATCACAAATTCTTGCTAACTTCAAATCTATCAACTTTTGTTTAATTTCTTCTGAATAAATAATTCTCCACTCAGATTCGTTGAATTGTTTATACTGCAATAATTCTCCTGGTGTATGCTTCTCATCCATTGATTTCAAAAAACAAGCCCAGTATTCATTAACCAATGGAATACTTTTACCATCTTTTTGATCGATATTATTTTTGAGGTAAGGCGAAATAAACCAGTTATGCTTTTCCGGACGAAAGTAAACCATAGGCAACCCCATCCGATCGCAAACAAACATTCTTTTAAAACCGATTCCCAGCCTTCCAAACTTTATAGCATGCTCTCGGGCTTGGGAGAGCTTCAACTCAGTAAAACAAGTTCGAGCAAATTGAGGCCTCTTAATAGTCTTTCCTTGAAATTCTATAAAACCTTTGCCATCTTTCATCCATAAACCAAACCTTAAAAGAAACTTAAGACGTTCAATATAAGGCGCAACTATTTCTTTATTTGGTCGATTTACCTTACTATTCCACCAATTCGGATCATAATTTCTATCAATATCCTCTCCCGTCCAGTGGATTAAAAAATCCGAATGAGCTACGAGTTCCATATCTTAATTTTCTCGCTTTTCCATATCACCAATCCTCTGCGTTCTTTTTCTGCTCAATCGTCTCGGCTATGTCTTCAGCCATGACAGCTTCTTGATCAACCGGCTTAAGGATGCATCCCTTATCAACGCCGAAGTCCTCTACGATTTCAACCTCAGCTGTTTTTTCGGATACGTTCTTGACCTTAACCTTCCCTACTTCCTTCATCAGATCAAGCATCTCGCCCGTTCCCTCATCAAGCACCTGATCAGCCACAAAAACATTCATTTCCTGACCCGCAGTAATCGCGCTGTCTTTGCCTCGATTAATGAACGCGCTATTGCCTGTCTTTTGGATGATCATGATCGGATAAATTTCATCCATCACAGCTAATGAAACTTTTTCCGCCAGCATTTCAACAGCTTTCTTGGTCAAGTCGCCTCCGGAAACAGCCTTCCTCGAAATTCGTTTAGCGGACAAACTCTTTTCCAGATGAATTTTCCCTGTTGATGTATTCAACAATCTGACATTCGCTCCCACGCGAACAACAGGCTTATTGCCCGGATCGGTCTGCTGAAACTTTGATGGCTCCCCCCCTGAGAAAAAGTCATTGATGTTCACCAGCACCATATACTCCATACCGGACATCTTTCCGTATTCGGCTTTCTTATCGTCATTCACATCAACTCGACCGATACGTTCATCCGAAAATTTCATCTCCTCAAATAAACGATCCACATCTTTTTGAGTGCGATCGACCACGTCAAATTTCCCTGACTCGACAAAATTCTTTCTAACCGCTTCTTTAAGATTCTGTCTAACCACATCAGGAACCTCAACAGTCGCGTCGACCTCTTCAACAAAGCCAATCTTCATCTTTTCCGCGTAAGCCGGACTGGAAAGGACAGCTACGAGCGAAAATAAAATGATTAAATGTTTAAACATATTCCCTCCCTTACCAATCAACGGACTTACTGGGTCCGTGTTTATATTCAGCATCCGCCTTCTTTTTGGTGGAATAATTATCAGCGTCTGCCTTTTCTTTCTTTAATTGAGAATCCCGAGCCTCGCTCGTTTCTTCCAGAGAGACAGAGAATTCAGCGTTCGCGGTGATATTGACATCACGCTCAAACGCCCGATATCCGTCCTTTGTAACCCGCAGGCGGTGAACACCGCTAAGTGCCTGGAAATTACCCGGGGCTGACCCAATTCCAACGCCATCAAGCTCAACAACCGCATCCTTGACGTTGGTTTTAATTTTAAACTTGACCTCAACGGCGTCACTCTTAAATGAACGAACCTTGTCGATGTTGGACAAAAACTTCTCAGCCACATCGGATGATGCCTGCTTCATCAATGCTGGCAAAGCCTGTGTGATATCTGCCGTAGTAAATACGGTGTTCTCATCCCCATGAAGTCTTTTCTCAACCCGAACATTTTCTGCCAATATCGTCCCGCCTTTAACGCCATCAAGAATCTTGACTGCAACATCCGCCGTAATCCGCAGATCATTGACCTGCTGACCATATGCAGCGTCCTGAATATTATTGCTGACAATATCCTCGACATCGGCGATCAAGAAATACTTCGCCCCCACTGATTGAGCGATACGCAAAGCGGATGACTTTTCCTCGATGGATCGCTTATCAACGTTTGCTTCTCTATCAGCCGCCTTCGCGTTCTGATCAACCTCGGAAAGCATCTGCAAATAACTCCACAGATCCTCGGCTTTTGTTGTTTCTTTAACTTTCTCCTCCTCAAAAGTATTAACAACGTCATCCTTATCAATCACCACGAATTTATCAGACAATTTTGCTGTTAACCCGCTTCGAAGCATATCGATATACTTCTCATATTCAGAATGAGTTGTCTTATTCCTTGAGAAAATGGCAACCGTCAGGTTTGCCTGATCTCCTGAGTCAACGGGAGCCTGCGACCATACAGCACCAGCCCCCGAGAGCACAAGCAAACACACAAGCGCGAAGCCCGTAAGTGTTTTTTTGAATATCATATTATTCCCCTTCTAAAAGGTTAGAGGCGTTCTTCGGCGCCTTAATATTATTGGCCTTTGCGTATTCCAAATACGCACTCAAAATGTCTTTTGACAATTTGATATCCATCGGCACAGCTTTGACCAAAGTTAATGCTGTTCCGGCAATGCCTTTTAATTTCATCATTTCCATAGGTGACGCGCTACTCACAGCAGACTGCGCTTGAGAAGACAAAGACTGAACCTCGCCGATTAAGTCTTTTTCCTTATTAATCCCCTCAACCAAATGAAGAATGCTCTCTGCCATCAATGCTTTTGATTCAACACTCGGTGCTGTTGTTTCCATCATTTTCTCTTTAATAATCGCCTGCGCCTCTTCTGACGACTGTCTAGCTTTTTCCAAGTCTTTATCCGTAATGTTTCCTTCTTTCAGCGAATCAACAACAGCCAGCTTTTTCAAAACTTCTTCTTTAACACCAAAAGCTTCACCCGCTTTTTTAAGACTCATGCTCAATTCTTGCGTTGATGCCAAATAAACATTGACCGCGTTATCTTTGGATGAACTTAAATCAGCCGATGAAGAAGCCCCCGCGGAAGCTCCCCCTCCCGGCAACATACCCTTCAGCTTTCCGAATTGAGCAAAAGCAGGGTTAACCCCTACTGACATCAAAGCCACCAAACTCACAGCTAATAAGATTTTGTTTTTCATTTTTCCTTCCCTTTCATTTTTAAAGAACTATTTTGATTGTTTAAATCTCATTTGATCCACTAAGTCTTTAGCCGCTGTTGAGGCCGCATTTATTAACGCGTTTGTTTTCGCTACAACAGCATTCTCGCCTGTTCCACTATATTGAACCGGCCCGACACTACATATCTTCTTAGTAAACTTGCCGTTTAAATCCCAAACATACCCATTCACCCGAACATAAACCTTCTGAAGTCCAGTCGCTTGATCAACATCCTGTTCTCCGACATCAAGAGTCGCCACAGCAAGATAATTCAATCCGGCTGATTTAGCGGCTTCTACTGCTGACTTCTTGGTTTCATTCGATATCTCATCGTTTTCAACAAAATCATTCACAAAACTATCTGTGTTGATATCAGCTTCAAACGGCTCGACCACATCAAACTCCGCCTTATTAAAGACCTCGGTAACCTTGCTTCCAATACCCTCAGGAATATAACTGCGATATGAGATCCGATCCGATTTCTTCTCAACGGATCCGCCTGTTATCTTTTCTGTTACTTTTTCATTCTGTCCCGAATAACCGTCTTCTGACTCAGAAGCATTAATAGTTTCAGACTCAACAGTCCTCTCCGTCTTCTTACCATCAAACTTTCTGACTGTATCCGCTTCTCGCGCGACAAAAACAAACGACAAATAAGACTCGCCCTGCTCCTGAATAGCGTCTTGCGCGTATTTATTAACGATCTCCTCAATTTGTGCTTCATTAACTTGCGCTTCTACGCCAATATACCAGACGCCCTCATTCCAATTGCCATCATCTAAAGAAACAGTCTCCGGAACATAGATATCGATATTTTGACGCATCTCATCAATCACATTGTTCAGAATGCGTACGCGTTGAGAATCAAGCCCGGAAATATATTTATCCAGAGCCTTTTTCTTCGCGTCTTGGATCGCCATCCTTTGTTCATCAACTTTCGGATTCTTCCTCTTTGTTTCGACTTTCCCAATAACCTGTACTTTTTTGTACTCGGCATGGGCCATTGGAGCACTCATTAAAAAGAGCCCCACCATTAAAAAAATTGTCATTTGTTTAAGCATCGCTTTACGACCTCCTTGTAGAATTGTTTATCCTTCTGAATTTCATTAATAATTTCCCCCATCACAGCCCCGGTGATCTCATCATAAACAGCATAGTCATCTGTCGTCACCTGAAGCTTGGGTATATTTTTAATCGCTCCATATTTAACCTTTTGATCCCAATACGTCCTCTCCAAGGCCGGAGCGTAAACCTTGACTGTCGTATAAATGCCGTAAAGATACGCATCATCCCCAATGCCTTCCTTATACAGCCCTTTCGTCATTTTTCTTAAAATCAAATCAATACCGTAGCTGGAATCCGGAATCTGAAAGTCCTGCGTTCTAGCATCCGAAAATACAAGCGACATCCGTCCGCCAAGATAATCTTTAGCATAGGGCAACAATGATACACCTAATTGACTGGATAATGTATCAGAAAACCGCTGAGCCAATGTGCTTTCAAACGCACCGAAGTCATTCGTATATTCTTTCAAAATATCCTTGGCTTCATCCTCGATGATCACATTCTGAATCTTCATAGTTAAAACAGACCCGCTACTCAGCCGAACATCCCCGATCCTATCCTTTAAAATCTTTAAGACGCTGAAATCATCAGCGAAAAATAAACGCTTCACTAAATCCATCTTATATTCCTCCGAAGGCTCTTCCCTTCGAACATCAATGAATTCCAGATAAATCGGATAAGTCGCCAAAACATTCATCCCGTCAAAATTCAGGAATGTCAAATTACAGGACAAATTAACCACAACCTTAAATACATCATCAATCTTGACCACGCTGATGTTTTCCCGTGTTAATCCCAAAGCCACCGCAATCTTAGTATCCGACTGCTCGCCCATTAAGAGATTAATTCCGGACATCTTGCTCCCATTCTCCTGAAAAAACTTCTGCACCTCTTTATCAAAGACCGATCGACCGTCACCGTCTTTTTGGCTATTCAAAGCATGCGCATAATGAAAGCGGTTGGGAATATCCTCAAAATTGCCGACAAAAGCAAATCCGGCATACCGGACATCCTGCGAGGCAACTGCACCCGTTGCCATCATTACGACCATAATTAGTGAAACAAAAAAAGTCCGCATACTTAAATCCTTTACTTAATATACCTCGCCATTTCCTCAAACTTCTCAAGCAACTTATTTGCCAAATCTATTTTCTTAATCAAAAACGGAGCCCATCGCCCTTGCGAATCTGGTGATAAGTGATTTTGAATCCTCAAGCTCTCGCCACGCTTGCTTTTAACAACCGTTCCCTTCTCTACCTCAAGGCTCGGCACCAGCAAAACGTTTTCATCAATTTCCATCTTCTGCGCATTAAAATACGCCCCAACCACAAAATATGAATGATGCGGAGTAAAGGTCTTCTTGTTGATATCCATCAAGAAATACCCGCGCTTCTCCACATTAAACCGTCCCTTGATCTGCAAAAATATCGGCTGATACATCCCAGCCTTTGTGACAACCAGATCAACGCCCTGAGTATCCGTAACCGGCCGATAAACACTTAACAGCCCCTGCCCCTGAAGAACGATCAACTCCTTGATCCGCTCCTCGACAATATCGCCCTTGGCTTGAGATGACAGCCCAGATATATCCAAAAGCGTCTCAGCCTCTTCAAGCGGTGATTCCTTAACTTTTGTTTTAAAAGAAAGAGTGTATTTTGATCCGCCTTTTTCAAAAACTACTTCATCGCCGACTTTTGTTTTATGTGCCTTATACCAGCGAACAAGACCAAAGACGCGCTTATGCTTTGCGTTATAAGTCAACTCATGCTCTTTGCCATCTACCACAACAGGAATCTTTCCATCCTTATCCGGCATCAGTTCAATGCCCTTGGCCGGAATATGCAAAAAGCCTAATTTAATTTCCACATCAATAAGTTTTCGGATGAATTTTTTAATCATTTCCTACCCAAACTATAATTGATTTATCCAATCGTCCAAATTGTCTTCTTCAACAACATCTCCAACGATATCCTTAAATTTCAAAGTTTTACTATCGGGCTTATTCGCCTCTGATAATTCTTCAATCTTTATCTTCAAAGGCATCGGAGTAGCAATGCCACTAAACACGCATGTTCCAACTGGCAATGTTGGAATTGCTTCTTCAGTTATCTTATCAATATAAGAAACAGCATTTCCTATTGTGCGCAAATCCCTCTCATTGATTAATTGATGTATAAAATAGTTGTGTGCCTGGGAAATAATGGTTTCAGAAATATCATTTGGTCTCTGACTCGATATTGTCAGAAAAACACCAAACTTACGACCTTCCTTAATAATCTCTTCAAAGGTCTCTAGACGATAATCTTTCCAGTCTTCCGTCTCGCGAAAAGATGTTTTTGAAAGAATATTATGCGCCTCATCAATTATGATATTTAAAGATTTTTTATTCTGTTCCTTCTTATGCTCATCATACAAACTCTTTGCGATCAATAATGGAAGGGTCTTCTTCATATCCAAGTTTGCATCATGTAAATTAATAACAACACAATTAAAATTCTTCCAAAAATCAGGGTTGTCTACGATTTCAAAAGTCCGCGTAATGCTTGTCTGCTTCGCCTTGAATCTATTGATAAGCGGATAGATATGGTCATTTTGGACTTTGTAAGTTAAAAGATCATCAATAAGTTGCAAGTGCAGAAAGATATAAAACTGCCCTAAACATGGAATTGATGTTATTGCATCCTCTTCCATCGAAACTACCGCCATATATGATTTCGTATTTTCAATAGCATCCGGATTACTATTAAAATAAATTTCCGCATCGAGTCTTTTAAATGTTTTATTTAGCCCATGGAACTCAATATCCCCAAACAGATCATTATCTTCTTCAATAAAGCCCGATAAAATTTCCCGCATATAATCAAGCAATTTATAAGCGACATCTTTATTGGCCATTCTTAAAATGCTTTTTATCTTATTCTGAAGAATGCCCTTAAAATAAGCACCAAAATTATCTTTGGACTTTGCATTCTTAAAAAACCTCAGCGATCTTTTCAAGAACGGCTTCTGGGTTTTATCCGTTGCCTCGGTTAAAATAGATAAAGTTTCGCTATCAAAAAAATCCTCAAATGAAAGAGGAATTTTATCACCTGCACCGTCTTGAGTTCTTAAATTGTAGGGTTTTTTGTTTTCAGTTAAACAATGTTCCTTTACATACTCACCATTAAAGTCAAAAAATAAAAACCGAGATTTCTCGACAAAATCCCTTCTTTTTGAGCATTCAGCAAACAACCCCTGATATAATGAAGCTAAAGTATTCGATTTTCCACTACCTGTATTTCCAAAAATTGCAATATGGCTATTGAAAATTCCATCTACTGGTAAGCTTACAGGAATTTCTTCAACATCTGTTTTCGCAATACAAACTTTCAAAGACAGATCTTCCTTTAGCAAGTTATGCACACTATGAAGCTTGCGTTCAGTCAAGATAAACGCCTCATTCCCAATCAAGGGTAATTCTTTAATCCCTCCTTCAAAACGACCATCCATTCCGATATACCCAACAAGGCTCACAGTTAATGACCTGTCGTTCTTGTTTAATTGTTTATAATCGCGAATGAACTTCTCTGACACATCTTCCCTAAGCTTCTCTCCATCAATTTTCCCAATAATACTAATAAAGCCTTTTCTTATTTCAATATAGGCACCCACAGCCACATTCTTAATAACATCGCCATCTAATAAAAGATCGGAAGAGTTTTTGTCCTTATCTACTTTTACAAAAATCTTTCGACCCTCTATTCCAGAAACTTCTCCAACCCGAAGAATCGATTTTCTTAACAAATCATCCATCATCTTGAGTTGAACTCCTTTCGCACCTCATGTTTTTCATTTGCAAAACATCCTGAATAAAAAGACAGGCTTTAGAAAATGAAACATCGGATTTCTCGGAATGAACAATATCCACATTATTAAAAGTTAAAAATTTATCTTTAAAAACATCCACTCCTTTTGACTCATGGCAAAATATTACAAGCTTTAAAGTTGGATTCCTTAAAGCTCTTTTCGTAATTTCAAGAATATGCTCATCTGAGAAAGAAAATCCGATAACAATTAGCAGAGTGTTCTCTCTATCCAATTGATTTGCATAAATTCTTAATAAATCATAGTAAATCTGATTAAGAATCGAATCCTTGAACTTATCCTTTTTCGGAAGAACTACCGCAAATCTCGAATTTAATTTTGTTTTGCTTTCAAGATTATTTCCATCCAAAGCTTTTTTGCGTTCTGCAATAGCTTCATCTAGCCATTCCGTAGAAAATAAAATATTTTTATCTTGTGATTGCCAACTAAGCGATCCATGAAGCTTAATTAGGTTTATCGATGGTATTTGAACTTGATAGTTATAAATATTCCCATTGTTCAATACCGAGTTAAAAAATTCAGCAGGAGAAAACAAAAAACGTCCCGTCAATAAAGGCACTCTTGAGAATCCATCACTAAGCCTTGCTTGCATCTCCAATTGCTCGAATGCCTTTTCAACAAAAAGATCATAGTTTGTAGAAAACACTGTGGCCTGTTTAGGTAAAATATTGTTTTCTCTATTTGAAAGACATTCCGTTATAAGTCTAAGAAACAAAAGATATTCATCAACAACCTTCTTGCTTGACGCGTCAGCCAAATCATTCAACTTCTCGTAACTATCAAGAAAAGTCCCCAAATAATTAAAAGTTTCAACCTCTGCATCATTTGGCTTATTTTCATCTATTAATCCCTGAATCTTCTCTTCAATATTTCCAAGAGTTGGGATAACATGTGAAGAGCATCCCGATCCGATCAAGAAATTTATATGTGCAGATTGAATTGCTTTCTGAAGAAAGCTAACAAGTTTAGACTTCTTCTCTTCTTCATCCAAGCAAACAATTTTTGCCATCTAAAACTCCTTTTCTTAAATAATCCAAAGCTCTACTAACTACGTGCATTTTCACAAAAACTTTTCTATACCTCATCATTCGAGATATCAAAAAACCGCTCAAAGAATCTGGTTAGTTTTTCAATAACACTCTCTCGCTTTTTAGTGCGCTCGCCGGTCTGAGAAAAACGTGACACCGGAGGCAGAACCTTGGCAATAGCTGTACCGGTCGATGCAACGCTTCCATCCCGAAACGCATTGCGCATAAACTTATACGTTGCTTCGCGATCAAGATTTTCATCAGTAATGATCGCCTCAAGTTCTTCCGTCTTTTTCTGTTTAACATATTCCTGCCATTCATCATCAATAGAAGATCCAACATCAAGTGACGTAATAAACTGATTAATAAGATCTTTCTTGTTGCGCAACTCAACGCTTGAATCAATTGCCTTATTAATATCAACCAAGATTTCACGGTTTTTCGTATGATCAGCATGATACTTTCTAATAAGAGCTAGAATGTAATCGATATTGATCTCAATTTGCTTGATCAACTCCATCTCAAAAACTAAATCATCATTGATATTTTCTTTCTCATCATCACCGGTTTTTCGCAATTCTTTGTACAGATCAATATATGCACTGTGATAATCCTGCACATCACGTTCCGTTAAGATTTCGTTCCCGGTAAACTCATCAAAAGTGACCAATATATTCCGCACACGCAAAATGGCACCGTAAAGCCTGATAAAACCTTTCTGATTTTGCTCGCCCAAGATCCGCTCACCAACAGGAAATCGATCTAACAGCTCTTCAATCAGACTTTTATATCCACGCACTTCCTTGTTGCCGTCTTTGTAGCCGTTGTAATATTCATCATACGATTTTAAGAGCACAATCCCGCTGGCTTCCTTGTCGCCAAAAAGAGCAATGGATTCATTGGTCGCTTTTTCTAAATTCCGGAAACAAACAATATTCCCGAACGTCTTAATAGTATTCAAAATACGATTAGTGCGTGAATACGCTTGAAGCAATCCGTGCAATCGCAAATTCTTATCAACCCAAAGCGTATTGAGGGTTGTTGCGTCAAATCCAGTCAAAAACATATTAACGACGATTAGAATATCAACCTCTCGATTCTTCACTCGCTCACTAAGGTCTTTGTAATAATTCTGAAACTTATCAGACGAGGTGTCGTACGATGTGCCGAACATTGCGTTGTAGTCTCTAATCGCATTGTCCAGAAAGTCTCTTGAGCTTGCGTCCAATCCGCTTGTGTCTTCAGGATTTTCATCATCAATTAAACCATCAACATCCTCTTCATTCACACCAAAGCTGTAAATGGTCGCCACTTTAAGCTGTTTATCACTCGGCAAATCCGCAAGTTGCTTCTTAAATTCGGCATAATATTTTTTAGCCACGTCAATCGACGAAACGGCAAAGATAGAATTGAAACCCGCTAATCTGCGGTCTTTTAATTTATAAAAACTATTCCGTTTCGTTTTCTGGTCAAAATGCTCACGAATATACTTAACGTTATTGGCGATACGAATCGGATCAGCAAGAGCCTTCTCACGGTCAATATCGCTTACCTTCTTATCAGGAATATCTTCTCTTTCTTTCATTGTGGAAATAAAATCTACCTTGAACGGTAAAACATTCTTGTCTGCAATAGCGTCAACAATGGTATAAGTGTGGAGCTTGTCGCCAAAAGCCTGCTGGGTAGTTTTTAAATCTGGTCTACCGCTTGTTGAAGCATTGATAGCGAAAATAGGGGTTCCGGTGAAACCAAACAAATGATAATTCTTAAACGCTTTTGTAATGCCACCATGCATATCGCCAAACTGGGAGCGATGGCACTCGTCAAAAATAAGCACAGTATGCCCTTTGAAAATTTCATGTTCACCATTACGTTTTATGAAACGGTCTAATTTCTGGATAGTGGTGATAATGATGCGTGCATTAGGATCTTCAAGTTGTCGCTTTAATATCGCTGTGCTGGTGTTGCCGTTAGCCGCACCTTTTTCAAACTTGTCATACTCCCGCATTGTTTGATAATCCAGATCTTTGCGATCAACAACGAATAAGACCTTATCTATACCCGGCAGTTTGCTTGCAAGCTGTGAGGCTTTAAAGCTCGTCAACGTCTTTCCAGATCCTGTGGTATGCCAGATATATCCACCCGCATCGATTGTGCCGAGTTTTTTATAATTCGTACTTACCGTGATTCTGTTTAAAATCTTCTCAGTAGCTACAATCTGGTAAGGACGCATAGCCAAAAGCTGTTTCTCTGAGGTAAAAACACAATAACGTGTCAAAATATTAAGAAGTGTATGCTTGGCAAAAAAAGTTTTGGCAAAATCCATCAAGTCCGCAATAGGCTTATTTGTCGCATCTGCCCACCAGCTCGTAAACTCAAAACTATTGCTTGAGCGTTTTCCTTTCCTTACTTTGTTTCCACTGATTTCTTTAAGATGCTCCGAGCGTGTGGTGTTGCTGTAATATTTGGTATGCGTTCCGTTGGAAATAACAAACAATTGCACATATTCAAATAGCCCGCTTGATGCCCAAAAGCTCTCCCTCTGATATCGATTAATCTGATTAAATGCTTCCTGAATCGCTACCCCTCGACGCTTAAGTTCGATATGCACCAACGGCAACCCATTCACCAATACCGTCACATCATAGCGGTTCGGTCTCTTGCCATCGTCAATGGCATATTGATTAATAACCTGCAAACTATTGTTGTGAATACTTTGCTTATCCAGTAAATAAATATTCTTTACTGTGCCGTCATCACGGGTGAGATTCTTAATATGATCTTCCTGAATCGTCGTTGTTTTCTCAACAATACTCTGATTAGGATTTGCCAATTCTCCTACGAAGAATTGCTCCCATTCTGAATCGCTAAACGCATAGTCATTGAGTTTTTCCAATTGCTTGCGTAAATTTTGTTTTAACCCCTCCTCTGAGGAAATAGACAAACGCTCATAAGCCTGCAATTCAAGCTGTTCGATAAACGCCTGCTCAAGTTCCGCCTCACTTTGATACTGCTCAGCACGCTTTTTTCTTGCCCCATACTCAGGGGTATATTCTGCCACAACCGTGCTATGCGGATTTTGGGCGACTAGATCATATTTATGATTAGTTGGCATTCTGCATCTCCAACGGTTTAAACGTTAACAACTGATCCCGATAGTACTCGTATTGTTTACGGCGAGCGTTAAGCTCTGCTGGCAAACCTATAGAAATATCATTCACCAATGCGTCAAATTTATCGAGTATCGTAACGATGCGTTTTTGCTCTGACATGATCGGAATAGGCACCTTGATCTTTAAAATATCATTTTTTCGTAAATTTGTTTGATCAGCTCCATTATCATATTTCAACAACTGCCTATTTCTGTTTAGCACATAAAATAAATACTTAGCATTTAAATCTTTACCGTCTTTCACCGTCAAGGCACATATTCTTTGATTTAATGTGTATTTATCATCTTCATCCACATAAAAACATTTTGCCAATGCTTTCCCATTCGGCAAATCGCTCATTACCATTAAAATATCATTACTAAAAATAGGACAAATTTGTCTCGCTGAATATTTCTTAACCCTGCCTTCTGTTGAAACAAACTTTGAATTCACAACAATATACTTCCCATTTTCATCAATATCTTTCTCGTGTCCTTTTCCATTCATAAAATCAATAATTTCATTTAGTATTACCCATCTTGTTCTGTCTGTCTGTCTGTCTGTCTGTCTGTCTGTGAAGGTTAACAGATCATTCCGATAATACTCATACTGCTTCCTTCTTGCTTCCAGCTCCGCTTCCAGCTCCGCTTCCAGCTCCGCTTCCAGCGTCGTGAAATTATCAAGGATTTTGACAATTTCTTTTTGAACAATCAGTGGCGGGATTGGGATTTTTACCTTCGCCATAACATTGCTCATCAGCTTGGGATTACCCATACCGGCACTGACATAAGCCTTTGCAACTGATCCCAAAATGTAAGATAAAAACTTAGTATTCAAATCGCTGTTTATTGGCTTCAACAGTCCACAAACATTTGTAATACTAAATTTGCCGTTGCGATAAAATACCGATCCAGCATTTGCTCCATCTGTTGTCCATGTCACGTATTCACCGTCGTAGTCATAAGTTTTTATACATCCAAAAACCCCATTATTTGCTGTTTGAGAAGAGTACACAGGATGATCACCAGCATTTGTCGCTAAATAGTCTTTCGACATAACCCTTCCACGGCTTATCTGACAAACTTCGCCTATCGTCTTGACCTCAACCCCATCAGGGCAAAGATCATTAATCAACTTCTCAATTTTATTCATCTTTTTAACCATGCTGTTTCGCACCTTCAATATCATTCACGATCTCATCAATCGCAGAACGCAATTCTTGCTGACGCTTTACAATCTGAGTAATTTCTTTATTGAGCACCTGAATATCAATTACTTCACGCTTATCTTCAGCAACGACATAACTCGATACCGAAATATTGTATTCATTTTCGGCAATCGTCTTATTGTCGACAAGCTTCGCAAAATGCGCTTTATTTTTTCTGTCTGTAAAGGATTCTAAAATTTTGGATCGATTTGTTTCCGTCAATTTATTTTTATTACCACCACGAACAAACTCAGCCGAGGCATCGATGAAAAGTGTTTTATTATCTTTCTTGCTTTTCTTGATAACAATAATGCAGGTGGCAATTGTCGTCCCGAAAAAGAGGTCAGGCGGAAGCTGAATTACCGTATCAACATAGTTGTTATCAATTAAATATTTGCGGATTTTCTTTTCTGCGCCACCACGATAGAGAACACCGGGGAACTCAACAATAGCCGCTGTCCCGCTTGTAGACAGCCAGGAAAGCATGTGCATAGTAAATGCAAGATCTGCTTTACTTTTGGGTGCCAACACACCCGCAGGTGAAAAACGGGGGTCATTTATCAAAATAGGATTGGCGTCACCTTCCCATTTAATAGAGTAGGGTGGATTAGAAACAATAGCGTCAAACGGCTCATCATCCCAGTGCTTTGGATCGGTCAGGGTATCACCGTGAGCAATGTCAAATTTCTCATAATTGATATCATGCAAAAACATATTGATACGGCAAAGGTTGTATGTCGTAAGATTGATCTCTTGCCCAAAGAATCCTTGTCTGACTTTTCCTTTACCAAGAACCTTCGCAAACTTAAGAAGCAGTGAACCTGATCCACAAGCGGGATCATATACTTTGTTGACTTCCTTCTTTCCAACGGTTGCGATCTCAGCCAAAAGCTCGCTGACTTCCTGAGGCGTGAAAAATTCTCCTCCAGACTTACCGGCATTTGAGGCATACATGGTCATCAAAAACTCATACGCATCACCAAACGCATCTATTGTGTTGCCAGAATAATCTCCTAAACGAAGTCCGCCTATGGCTTCTAAAAGTTTTACAAGTCTCTGATTTCTTTTCTCAACAGTATTGCCCAGCTTCGTTGAGTTTACATCCAAGTCATCAAATAACCCTTTGAGGTCATCTTCGCTGTCGGTACCTTTTGCCGAATTTTCAATGTCACGAAAGATACCGGCAAGAGTTTCGTTAAGGTTAGGATTGTTACGTGCCTTTTTGGTCACGTTTACAAAAAGTTCACTCGGTAAAATATAAAACCCTTTTTCTTTAACCGTATCAGCACGCCCGAACTCAGCTTCTTTGTCGGAAAGCGTTGTATAATCAAAATCTTTGTTGCCGGTGCGACGCTCATCGGCATTGATATAGTTCGTCAAGTTCTCGCTAATGAACCGATAAAAAAGCATCCCCAAAACATATTGCTTAAAATCCCAACCGTCGACACTGCCACGCAAGTCATTGGCAATTTGCCAAATGGCTCGGTGCAGTTCGGCGCGCTCTTGTTCCTTTGATAACTTTGAATGATTATTCACCATAATGATTCCTTATAAATTTATCGATTTGTTCGTCGATTGATAAAATCTTCCAAATCTTCCGGCTTAATTCGCCACTGCCCTATCTTAGTTGCGCGGATTTGTTTCTCGCGAATCAATTGACGAATTCTATATTCAGTCAATCCCAACTCCTCAACAACTTGACGTACGGTCAAATATTTCTTGAGAGACATAGGATTTCCTCCAAAAAGTGATTAAACATTGTTTCACATTGTATCACATAACTCGTTCCAGTAAAATGATTTTCGTGCCACGAATAAAACGCGCATAAAACACAAAAACCTCCGTCAGAAATAAACCAACAGAGGTCTCTTATAATATTAATATATTAGAGGGAAACAAAATATAGATTCACCAGCTCCGCGACAAACTTGTGCTTACCCCCGATATGCCAATCGGTGTTGCGCTCCGGATCCAGATTTGATTTGTAGTCATAAATCGTAAAGACAAGGCCGTTAATCCTGCCAACCCATTCCGCCTTGATCTTATTGTCCAGTGAATTGCCTAACTGAGACGCGCCGAAAACCCGGACAATATCTT
Source organism: uncultured Planctomycetales bacterium (assembly GCA_964542785.1). GTDB lineage: Bacteria > Omnitrophota > Gorgyraeia > Gygaellales > Profunditerraquicolaceae > Sherwoodlollariibacterium. The sequence goes on along the minus strand of CAZIUK010000001.1, from coordinate 354,182 downwards.
CATAACGTGTGCCTTCCGGCAGGTATCCCTGACAGCCGGTGCCGTCATGGGATACCCCACCCATTTCAACCTTCAATTCAATTTCAGCTTTGACTTTCATTTTTTGCCTTTCCCTTTCCCCAGCCGGACTTCCATCTGGCAACCGCACCAGCCACAAGCGCGTCAATTTCCTGCTGAGCGATCCCATCAGCCGTGACATGCATCAGCTCTTCCTTGTTTAAAACACGAAAATTCTTAATCCCGCGCTCCTTGGCAATCATCATCAACGAATGGCGGGATAATTTGACTTCCGGCTCGCCCTGATCATTGGGTGCGATGTTCGCCATCTTTACAGCCTTGATCTTCTCGCTGATCGCATTAACCCCGCATTTTGACAAAGGCACCTTCTCCCCTGAAAGCTCGCTCATGACTTCCTGCCTGAACTTTCGATTTGCGGGTCCGGCAAGATGCCATACTTCCCGCTCACAATCATGATCATTTAAACTCATCGCCTTTTCTATGAAATCCCTTACATTCATGACCTCTCCCTTCATAATACCGATTCTTGTAATTTACCGGTCACGACATCCATCATCTGAAAATGTGTCGCGCCCTTTTCTTTCCATTGTTGCTCAATCGTGATCGACCATTTGCCCAACGGCATCACCCGCTGAATTTCACGAAGGCGCAATTTAACGGCCGGAAGATGATCCCGCATCCGTCCTGTCGTCGAAATATTCTCGACATACATTTCCTCACCGTCATTTCTGACGCTGATATACCGCTCTTTTTTCGCTGTCATGTTTTCACGAACCATATTCAACCCTCCTTTTGAGGGTAAGTAGGCCATAGGGTTTCATAGTTGGCAAGGCGTTTGTTCAGGCTTTCTTGATCAACGCTTTGACCGCCAAAGGCACGTCTTTCGCCTCTTTGACGATAGTATCCACCTCATCTTTTGTGAGCTTTTTATCGGCAAAAGCTACGACGATGGCGTTGAGCAATTCGCTGATTTCTTTGAGCACATTGAGTGCCTTTGAAAGCACCAGCCAGACCGCCCCAATGCCGACAACCGCTGTAATGATTTGAGGAATATTCCCCGTGAGATAATCCATAATAATTTCCATTTTCTTTCCCTCCCTTAATCTAAATCGTTAAACTTTTGAACTAACCTTTTGTACCTGCCTTCGAGCCGAATGAAATTCTTCTGATCCGCCAGCCCCTGCTCATGCGCTATCTTGAGCATATCCTCCACGACAACAAAGATATCCTCTGCCACATCCGTTGCCTGCTTGATACGCTTAATCCGTTTAAGCGCATAACGCTTCTGCTTTTGATCAGCGTTATTCCATTCCCGAAGAAACCCAAACACTTCTTTGACGGCATCAGCAATTTTGCTCGGTTCAATCATGGACTACTCCACGATAACCTTTTTGCTTTTTTCCATCTCGACAAGCTCCTCATCAACATAAATCAATTGCCTTTCAATATTCGCTTTCTGGTTAAGCAAATGTTGCTTAAAATTGCTGACTTCATCTTTTGTGACTTCCTTTATTTTGCCATCAGGGAAAGTTACGATCTTTTTTCCATTCTTATATTTCTTTACTATTTGATTTGCCATCTCACGCCTCCTTTATGATTGACCGCCACGGACAGGGCGAACATAACACTGATCACCCCAGATTATTCCGTACGTAGTTAAATAACCGTCATAGGCATACACAGCCCAAGCCCCGTCACTCCATGGAGCGCAAATAGTCGATGACCACCAAACGCCCCATTGATCTGGACACGGAGCAAAATAGGAAGTATCTAAGGCAGGATCGTATCTTCCATAATCATTAATTGATGCTATTTCAAAAACATTCGGCAATCGCCAATCGCTGTAACCCGCATAGTTCAAATTCTCGCACGCATCAAGGGCGTTATACCATTGCATTGGAGATCCAAAACCAGCGGCCGCTGGATCTTTAACCCAAATCAACCCAGTAGCCATATCGGTCACGGTTCCGTTTCCGTTATCAACGAATCTTTGACCCCAGTTAATAGGGTGACCGATTTGATAATAACCGTCATCAAACGGATACCAAGACATCATCTGACCTGTTTTCGGCAAACCACCAGTGGTATTTATCTCAGTGATCCTGTTTACAATCCTGCTTGATTTTTTATGATTAAGATGCATTTTTTAACCTCCTTAGTCTTCATACGTGACCGTTAATTTACCGTCGTCATTACCTGACCGGACAACCCTAAAATCCTTTATGTGGTAAATAGACGGAAGCTCAACAATATCGCCGTCCTCAAGCAACGCCCCTGACGACTGCGAAGGATTCTGACCGTTCACGAAATACCTCATAGGTCCGTCCTCGGCATGGATAATGGCGAACACCGCTGGCGCCCCTTCCGAGGGGTTATATATCGCCGGGGTTAACTGCTTAACTGCAGTACTGATAATTATTTCTTCATGTGCTAATACTTTTGACATTTTCAGTCCTCCTTTTTTAATGCCTGTAAAATTTCCTCACCTTGCTTTGCGACATCAACCAAAACCTGCCCGATCTTGAAAAGCATACGTTCCCGCCGATCCGCAAGCTCAACCGGCAGGAAACCCAAAGCCTGATCGCTTTCAACAGCACATATCTTGCAATACTTCGTCACAGGAACCGTAAGCTCCTGATTGACTTTGTAATGCGTAATGACGCAACTGTGGCAGGTTTTTGCGTGCTTGCAGTGCTTCGCACAGCCGGTGTACTCCTTATCTATATTCAAGAATATCCCCCTGATAAACGGCACCTCGTTGAAGATGTTGCCCAGCTTAAAGATCCTTGCGCTTGCGGCTCTGTGGCAGGGATAAACGTCGCCATTATCCAGCACGGCGATGTAGCTTTTACCGGCTTGGCAAAACTCCTTCTCAGGCGGCAATTCGTCGTTTACAATCTTGAGCGGTTTATCAATGAAGGCGATATGAAGCGGGATATCCTGCCTCTTGCAGTAACGCCTGTAATGGTAAACCTGACCAAGCTGATAGGCGTACTGCTCAACAGCGTCATCCGTCCAGTCATCTTCGATAACAGCGTGGTGCATGATCTTCGTAACGCCGATCTCCTGATGAAGATACTTGATATTGATCGAAAGCCTGCCGACAGTCTTGGGCGTAAAAGTCATACGCACGCTCATGTCCGGCTTAATCTTTAATATCTTCTTCATATTCTCAACGATAAGGTTGTAATCTCCGTGGCGGTATTCGGTATGCGTGATCTCATCGCCATCACAGCTGACCTGAACCGCCATGCCAAGTTCGGCAAACCTCTTAAAAACATCCTCATCAAAATACGTTCCGTTTGTTGAGATCGAAAAGGTCGAAGTGTGGCGACCCTTATCATCCGGTGGCCAGAGATTGCGTGCGTATTCCGCAAGCTCCAAAACCGTCTTCGGATAAAGCAACGGCTCTCCCCCGAAGAAAGTGATCTGCATTGACTCCGGACTTAACTGTTTCAACCGATCGAGTATCTTTTTGCCTTGCTCAACCGAAAGCACAGCCCCGGTCTTTGGATGAAAACAGTAATCGCACTTCATGTTGCACTTTTCGGTAATGAACAGATCAACGCTTTTAATCTCGTTCTTTAAATTACCGGCTACTAATTCTTGTTCTGACATCTGTAACTCCTTTCAAGCTCTATATATTTTTTGATAACCTTAAACAAAACCTTATTCATGGCGCAGTAACCGGGTTCGGGTTTAAACATATCGCCCATATGCTCGAGGTTTAATCCCAGACACTTATTGCGTGGGCACTGCCGGTACAGCTCGCAATTCTCACAGAACCTGCCTAAATACTTCTCACGGTTCTCGTCAATATCCCAAACATAACCCAGCTTTGAATAATCAATGCCGTCGTAGACCGTTCCCAGTTTGTTATGCTGGCAGATATACATGTTGTCGCATTGCCATATACCGCCCGCAGTATCGATAAACAAACGCTCCAATCCTGTCCGGCAAAAGTGGAAGTCCTTGACCTGAGCCTTTAACCCGAACTCCCTGACATAAGCGTTTGAATGCAGTGCCGGATTAAGTGTCTTATACAGCTCTGACTCACGCTTATATTTCTGAAGCAACTTGAAATACTGCTCGGCAAACCGTTCCAGATCTTCTTCCTTATGGTCAAAGCGGGTAGCAAGGTCGATCGTGATGTTGTGCGTTATATTGTTGGCGATGTAATCGAAATCTTCTTCGAGCTTGTCGTATCTAACGACCATAAAGTTTACGTTATGGTTGGGATTATCCCGAACGAGTTTCAACATGCCGGGTTCAGCCTCGGCTTTCTGGCGAACTCCGCCGTACTTCTCATAGCAATTGCCAAACGACCATGTCAGACCAATGCTTCGATTACCCAAAAAGTAATCCAGCATCTCACCCTTAACCAAAGATCCGTTGGTGTTGGTGTGAAACTGCATTTGCGGATACTTTTCCATAACATGCTTAATCACCTTGAAGTTGATAGTCGGCTCACCGCCCCAGAAGTAGATCGTAAACTTGGGGTCGAGTTTCAGCTTCGTAAAACAAAAATCAAGAATGTCATCCGCCGTCTTAATAGACATACTTGCGGGTCCAAGCGTTGACATAGGATTGCGGTCGAACAAACCCTTCCTGTAACAAAACGAACAGTGGACGTTGCACGCATGCGTTAAGTACAGATAAACTGATTTATACGTAGGTATCCTCATTTGCGACCTCCGTGATAAATCTCATCTATGCCAGTCTCAATGGCTTTGCGTGCGATGTATTCATGCGTTGAAGCCTCGATCCTATTTGCCCAGCAATGATTCGGTGCCGGTTTAAGCGGATTGCCTGTAACCGTGTAATTTTCAGCCAAACACATCGCCCGAGGGCAACAGCGTATATCACCGTCAAGGCATACCTCACACCCACGGCAATGCTCGTAAAGGTCATCAATCCAGTCACCCATCTTCTTGAAAAAGTAGGCTGTATCATTAAACCCAGTCTCAACATCACCGATCTTAAACTCCGGATAGTTAGCAAAGAAGTCGCAGGGGAAAATCTCACCTTTGTTATTAACAGCGATGTAAAGATACCCGCACCCGCAGAACGTAGGCGGGACATCTTTCAAATCAATGCCCTTTAATTTGCGGTAGATATTGTTCTTAAACGCAATATCCCACTGCGACCGGTTGAACTTCGGCTCACCGCTGAAATAAACGTAATCAGCTATGCGCTTAAACAGCTCCTTAAACTGCTCATTCTTGTTCTTGACCATATCCCAGTGCCGAGCAGAAGAAACCCGCACAACCGGCACGCCGTATTCATACAGCCAGACGATCTCCTCATAAACCATAGGGCATTCCGGATCATCAACCACGAAGTGAACATCGCCACCGTTAGCCTTTACCAAATCAAGAACAGGCTTTGCCTTGTTCAAATATGACTTTCCCAACACTCTCTTGAGGGCAGATATGCTCACGCTGAGATTGAGGTGATACTTGTGCTTTAATACCCAGTCCCGCAAACCTGAATCATTGAGAAGAATAAGACCGTTTGTCGTAACTACGTACCGATACATGCAATACGTGTCGCAGAGGTATTTGACCATCGGGATATTCATGAACGGTTCACCGCCGAATATGCTAAATTTAACTTTACGTTCATCAAATGTCTTGGACACCCAAGACATCGTCTTATCGATAACGCTCTGCGGAATATCTGAATTCTTCTGCCTGAACTCTTTTGGCTGATAACAATAGGGGCAATTGAGATTGCAGTCCTGAGTCATTAAAAAATAGACAGTGGTATATTCCTGACGGCCATTCGTGATCGAATCAATATCGAACATGCCGTCGCCTTTATACCGCTTTATGATGTCCCTGCACTGAGAAGGCAGGTCACCGCATGCTTGTGAGTTTTTCAGTTCAAAGACTGACATCTTTTCTCCAATCTAATTTGCTTAAATAGTCGCTTATTTCTTTCACGTCCATGCCCAGCCTGTCCGTAAATAGTTGTGCCTTGTCCTTATCCAATGGGGCAATATGCGACAGATAAATCTTGTTCTTTTTATCCCCGGCTATGATCAGCAGATAATCGGATGTGTTGCCATTAACGCCCTCAACACCAAGTCCCTGATACACTTCCTGCAACGCCGAAATAAAACTCTCAACATCGGGAAACTTGCCTTGAGTGAACGTCCCGACACTGCCGTCATCTAAATTATTCTTCGCCCAGTAAATCAGCTCGGTTATCATGTCCTCTTTTTCACGAACCGATACAGCCTTCGTCAATTTATGCGGTTTCATTTGGTCTTTAAACATTTCATCACCATGAATAAGGGTTACATTTACAATTCCAATCCGTATGATTATGACCGCCTTGATACTCACACGATCCCCAGATCGATCCGGGCGGTGCGTATGAACACCAATCCCAAGGAACATATCCATCCCATGCCACCGGCGGGTTAGCTGACTTATACGGATGCGCTGTTCCGGCCGGTAAATTTATACTGGCGCAATTCCAGTAATGGTTTATAGAGTGATGACACTCAGAATATTTATGGTCATCGCAGGCAACAGAAGCATGCGAACAGGTCGTATAGTGATACCCGCAGTCCGCACAGTACTGGCACTGCTCCGTCTCGCAGATACAGCTCGTCATAAGAGCCTCAACAGCGTCTCTGGCTTCCCTGAAATGAACACCCCTGACCTCGGTAACTAGGGCGGTAATAGTCGGGTCGGTAAAATCCATACAGCCCGAATTATCCTCAGGGCAATAACCTGACTCGCCACGGCCGGACTTGCACTGAGCAAGCTCTGAGCGCAACTCATCAACATGGACTTTCCTGACTTCAGTAATCAACGCTGTTATAGTCGGGTCTGTATAACTGCCGGTGGATTTACCCCTGCGGGTAAACTCAGCGTTCAGCATTGACCTCAGCTCATCCATGTGCGGTTTACGCACCTCGGTGGTCAAATCCGTAATAGTCGGATCCGTCCAAGAGGGCGTATTGCCCGAACATTGTTTTGGTGGTAGTAAATGCGCCATATCAACTCCTACGTGGCATAAACCGCTGTCCCGGCACCAAAATCAAAAAAACCTTTTGTGCCGGACTCGTTCGTTCCGTAATATTTATTGTTACCGGGGGAAGCCGCTCCGCCTTCCAGTTTACCGGTTCCAACCCCGCCGTCTTTTAACTGCAACTGGTCACTGCCTGATATCTGAAACACCGCTGTATCGATTAACCCGTCCAAATACTCCGGCGTTGTATCGCTGACATCAGCCTTCAACTTATTCGGTGAATTAGCCGAAGGCAGAACACCAGCCGCTGAAGGCACACTTGCCAAACCTGTAAGAGCTGAACCGTGAACTTTATTTGCGGTAGTAATCTGCGCCAGTTTTGTATCTTCGATACCGGCACCCGGGGCAACTTTATCATTGGTAATCTGCAAACTGGGATCCGCCAGCAATTCCAGAGCGTCCCAGTTCGCACGGCAAGCGGCCGGGAAGTTGATTAAAAGCATGTCATTTTCCGGTTTCGTCTTGTCCCATGCCATTGGACACCTCCTTATTCTTGTACTTTTCAGCAACCTCGTTCATGTCGTAAAGCTCAACACCATGCTCCCTAAGCGTTTCGATCCAGCAAACGTCGTGCATGAAAAGGTTCTGTGCGTAGTTATATGCCTGCTCGACACAGGTGTAGACCATAGGGCGTTTGCGGGGAGTCCTCAAAACGATATCTCCACGGACAACGATGTACGCCATTGCGTCTGAAATTTTCTGTTTACACCTGTGGCAAATCATCGATAACTCCTTCACTTGTTTTTGCGTGTTTAATAAACTTCTCCAGCAGGCCGTTAAAAGTGGGCTTGCTGAAATCCGCATTCTTTAAACCGATCGTCTTTGTTTTGCTGATCGATCCGTTATCATTAACCTTGTAAATGATGACTCCGTCGACAAACTTGCCGTCAACGAACTCAATAACAATCTTTGTAGGCTCTAATTTCTTTGCCATAACCGCTCCTAAATGCCGTGGCTGTGCCAGTCAAACATTCCTGACTGAACCACGCCCTGTGCGTTATAAAGTTTGACTAAAAAACCCGTGATCGATTTACTCTCAAATCTTGCGTAAATACCCGCACCGGATGTGATCTCGATATGCACGCTCGGTTCTTCGTGGTACGTCTTTGTGAAAAATACTTCTTTGCCGCCATCAGCAACCGTAACCTCATCGCTCCCGTGTTCGTCCACATCCGGAAGATCACCGAAATAGGCGAGAGTTGAACAGGTCACGTAGTCGCCCAAGTTCTCACGCTCAAGCGTCATCTCAATCTGAAAATACCGGCAGTAATAATCCCCAGCCTGATAATCAACCCAGTCACTCCATACGACATTGTCCTCAGACGTCCTTATCCTGAAACTGGCCGCTCTAAGCGTCTCCTGACCTGTAAAGCGATAAGACACGCTGTCATCAAAACGTGACGTACCGTCGCTGTTAAAGCGTCTACCGGTTGATAATGAGGCAATCACATCAATACCGATATAAACCGTAGCCACATAACCGATATCCCTGATGGGCGTTTCATATGTTCCGGATAAAAAACCATCTGAAATAATAAGCGTCTGGCTGTCTCTCTCTAAATTCGTAAGTGTACCCAGCCAATCGGGGTGTTCTTCATATTCGGCGATGATATTCCTGAACGGAATCGTGCTGACAGTTACGATCGCTTCCTTGGCGTTCTCTGAGTAGTTGCCCGAAGTATCCATAGCCTTAATCCAGTAACTCTGCTCAACGCCACGTTTGACATCGGTTGTTAAATACGAAGTGCCTTGCTGGAATGTGATAAGTTCACCGCTTTCCCAATCAATCCCACGCCTTATCTCATAACCCCATACGTCAACATCGCTGATCGCAGTCCAACCGAAATAAAGCATGTCCCTGTTCTGATTAACCAGAAACGAAGTCACATCTGACGGCGGTGCGGATTTACCGACAATGGTGATCTCCTGCGTGGGTGAGGTTTCAAAATCGCCTTCCTCGCCGTTATCCGCAACTGAAACAACCCGGACTTTGTAGGTGTAATCATCAATAATATCGCCGAGTATCTGAAAATGCGTGCCGGTGGTCTCTCCCCTGAAGCCCCAGCTGGCTCCGCCGTTATCACTTATATAAATCTTTGCCCGGGCATACGTCTTGACGTAATAAGAAGCGGCGTTCGGTTTATCGAACCAGACATCAATAGCGTTCTCGATCGTGCCGTCTGCTTTCTTAATCAGAGCCTCGGTCAAATTGAGATTCTCAACATTGGGGATCTCCGAGGACAGAGAAGAATAGTTGTTATTCGGAAGGATAATGTCCGAATCGTCATAAACATTCTCGTTATACTCAAGAGCCTGTATCTGACATTCGTTCGTGCCTTCACGCTGGATAGACACAACACGGAAATCCTTTTTGACCTTGTTCGTCTCGCCGATAGCGTATATGTCATACGCCTGCGGTGGGTTGCTGAACGCTTCGCATTCGACCTCTGTATACTCTCCGGTTGGCGAAGTAATAAGTTTTTCCTCAATAGAATCATCAGCGAACCTGACCTGAATCATATATGACTTGCCGTCCTCAATAACCATAGTGCGGTCAAGTTTTATAAGCGTAGTTGTTGAATCCGGCTGAACCCTGCCCGAGAAACCCCACTGAGGAACATCATGCGAAATCGAAATAATATCCCCAGCCTGACAGGCGATAGCGTCAATGCCCGTCTTAAAGCTGATTGAACGGTTGATATACCGTGCGACCTTTAAAGCATATCGAGCCGCTCTGATCGCATAGCTTGTGCGTGTCGTAAAAAGCCTGATCTGGCTTTTACGCATAGGTTCACCCGAAGATAGGGAATCCTCGTCAATATATGAAACCGTCTCCTGACGGTAACCTTTATCTTTATCCATAAACTGTATCTCGATAACATTCGGAATCTCTTTGAGCGTTTTCCAGCTCTGGGCGAAAGTATCCTTGAGAATATTTCCCATGCCGAAAAGCTGGGTCGGGTTTGCTTCCTTATCAATCTTGAAAGACAACCCGCCTGCGCTGTAAACAGGCATAGCATTGAACGTGGCGCAAAGCTGGATAAGCATATCAAGCGCTTTAGTGTTGGAATCGATAACGACATCCATCCTGAAACGTTTCTCAAAACCGCCCTGACCGTCAGGAACCCTCTCCTCGCAATACTGGCTCATCTCCAAGAGTGAAGCGTTATCCAGATTTGTAGGGGATATAAACTCACCCAAACCATACCGGCTGTTTGTAATAAAATCTTTCAAGCACCACACAGGGTTGGCGCAATACTGATTCACATAAGTGGATCCGTCCCAGTCGAGCAGAGTGTCATCAACAAGCAAACGGTAATCCGAACCATCCCAGTAATAATCTTCCCAGTTAACCGGAACTCCTGCGTTACGCACATCCGGTGCTGATACTTTTCTCCCCTTTACAACACAGGTGATGTTTGGCATAGACCCCGAAAGCTGATCCGTTGCCAGAAGTTTAAGTCCCAAAAGGGCAGTGTTTGGATACCTCAAGTCATCCGTCTTGATTTCATCTAACTGGAACCACATCAGATCGCCTTGCTTGAGCGGATCCAAAGACGAATCATCTGTTGTCCTTGTCACACGAATATCGTACTGACCGGGAACAAGACCTTCTTTGCGGAATATGCGCCTGACTGTTGACCGTGATTTTGCCGAGATTGTAGTTTCACCGAGATCGGTATAATCCGGGTCGGTGTGAAGTTTATATTCAACCCTGAAGCTTACGCTCCAGCTTGAAATGCCACCGCCACCGCTCTGTTGGTAAAGACCGTTGCCAAGCCTTAAATGAATCTCGAAAGCTTCAACATCCGAATCAACAGTGGTATAAACATGAGGATTGTCTTTCGTAAGGTTCACATTAACCGGGTAAAGGTTATGCAGATCCTCGAAATTCGGAATGATTGTTTGGGTATTAGCACCGAGCTTGTCATAAATAGTAACGCCACCGAAATTGGCGATAGGGTTGCTGTTTATCTCGATATCCCCGATGGATTCGATTTCGCCTTCACAAAGGGCGAGAAGAACATTCAGGTAATTCTTGTCACCATCGTCATGAAGAAACTGATTAATAATGTTCCCGCCGATTTTATGCTCGCCGTACACAACAGCAACAGGTACTCCCACCTCCTGTATAGTCTGTACACCGTCCCACCCGTAAGTAGGCGATCCTTCATCAAGCCCGCCAGCGGGTCCGCTTCCAAGGTTAAAATCAGGCATTCTCGGCTGATTCATGTACTGGTAGATGGAATAACCCATCGACAGCACAAAGAATGTAAACAGAAAAGGGTGTGCGACCGCATAAGCCCAAACGGCTGACACTATCGCCGAGATCACAGCGACAACCGGAGCCTGCACTTCGGGAATAACAGTAATCTCGTCTCCGTTTTCAAGTTTAGAATCAAGATCGCTTATGCGTTTTCCCGAAACGATGACACGTTTGTCTTTATAATCAAACCCTGACTCATCAAGAAAAGAACGCAAAGACTTCTCCCTTGAGAAGGCAAGCTCCTTGACCTGTGCGTCTTCCAGTTTGAATGGATTGTCTATGTTCCGTATAACTACCATTTTTTGTTCCTTAACCTGTAAAAACCCTCAATCTTTTTATTCCAGCTCTCATCATCAAGCCTTGAAACCACAACGCCCTGACGGCAACAGTGGATAAACTTCCTGTTCTTAAACACAACACCCGCATGATTGGCAACACCCCGTGAATTCACAAACAGTACGCCGTCGAGAACATCGGGGTTTGAAACTTTTTCCCAGTCGTTCTCGTAGTTTTCCCTGAAGTAATCTTTGCCACGAAGCCCCCAGACTTTCTCGTACTCGAGATTTTCAATATCAAAAAGCCTGAACCCGAGATCGGCATACACCAGCTTCAGGAACCCCCAGCAGTCAAGACCGTCCAGCGTCCTGCCCCTGTGCTTATAGGGAATACCGAGGTACTTCTCGACAATCAGTTTCTCTACATGATGTAAATCCGTCGTGTCGGCACCGAAGGGAAACCGCCAAACCTCTGGTAATTCTCCAACTGTTTGCATCTCTGTTGTGTTTTGTCGCATGTTAATTCTGCTCCTGCGTATCCGCACTCTGCGGATTTAAATTTCCACACACAATAATTCCTTGCGTATCTGCGAGCCGGTAAATCAACTCCCAGTACGTCAAACTTTCCGGTAAGCGTAAACTCGACATTGCTCTGATCCGCCGTGTAATTATCAATATAAAAAACGTCATCTATATACGCATCGGGATCAGATAATTGATCCGCCCAAACCGTTCTGATAATGACCTTCTTGCCACGAAAGTCATACTGCTCGAGGTAAAGCTCAATAAGCCTTGAAACATTCGCCAGCGTGATTTTCACCTGATCGATCTGACCCTGATTATTTTCCGCAACAAACTCGTGTTTGATAGGGAACCTTGTGTAAACAGTTCCGGCAAAAGTTACATCCTGATCGAACCCGGCAAAGTTAAGGTCATCGGCTCCGTTGTATTCCTTCAGAACGTAGAGGAATATCGGGGCATTTTCCTTTTTAGCTTTCTCGGCTTTAAATGTTGCGTTAACGTCTCTCGGCATTACTTCACCTCAATCAAATCAAACTCAAAGTCATAGACTTCGTGAGCCTTCATCGTAAATTTAAAACTATCGCCAGAAAACCTGACAGTGTACTCAACTGAATCGTTTGGATTCGTCCATGTGAACGCCGTGAACGATCCATACTTGCCGGCAAAGAAGTCACGCACCGTCTGCATATCAGCTTTAGTGCGGTTTTTAAACCTGAGCCTCCACTTACGTATGGGGTTTTCCCATTTACGCCGTCTCTGTTCAACGCCGTTGTCAAACTCTGAAACAAGAGTTTTGTACTCAAGCGTTTCTTCAAAAACAAAATCCGGTAAACTTGTAAATTCACTCATGCGTAATTCCTGATAACTGACCTTATTTTTCCGTTGTTATAAATGTCATCTGCAATAGCGTTTGAAAGCATCCTGCGGTTACGCCACACGTCCTGAGCGTCCCAAGCCTGAATAACCTGATTCACATTGATAGTCACGCCACCGCCAATACCTTCGCCACGGTTTAACGCTCTAAGGTTGTCTGATCCGCCCAAAGCGTCCATGCCTCTGCGGGAAAGCACGCCTTCACCGGTCTGTGCGATAATTGGAACCTCATCCGGAGCAAGACCGTTGTGAGCCCTTATCAAACCGCCTTGATGTTTTTTGACCATCCCGCCACGGTGGAATAAAGAGCCGACAGGAACGCCGAAAATCTGACCGCTTGATCCGGCCATTGCGGTAAACATCTTGATAAGCAACAGCTTCGCCAGAATATTTGAAATCATCTGCAAGACCGCACGCCCGAAATCCGCAAACACTTCTTTGACGCTTCGAAGCTCACCGGTAAACGCCTTAAAGAAAAACTCGGAAAAAGCGTTCTGCATATTACGTGCTGACTGTTTTGCGAATTCTTCCATTGCGCTGAACTGTTTTGACGCTTCTTTAGCACCTTCGCCGATCTGCCCGGCGACATCTCTTAAAACCTTTGCCGTCTTAACGCCTGTATCCTGAACCTTCGCAAACACAAGATCGTACTGCTCAATAGCGTCACGTGCGCTTTCTTCAGCCGCAAGTTTGAACGCTTGCCGTGCCTGATCTAACCCCTGAGTAAGACCGCTGACATTAAACTTGATCTTTTTCTCCTCAAGGCTGTCTGAAAACTTTTTGACCTCTAAAGAAGCCTGCCGGTAAGTCTCACCGATATTGCCGGGAAGTTTTCCAAGCAGGTCATAAAACTTAATCAGCGGAACCATCAGCTTCTGGAAAAACTCAATCCCTACACTCAAAAGGCCGTTCAGTGCGTTGGTGATGCCCTGAACGAAACCTTTGACAGCCGCTGAACCGAACTCAAGAACGGTAAAAATACCGGTCACAAGATGATTCATAAACGCCTGAAGAAAACCGAACACATGCCACAGGGCTTCTCCGACCTTAACCGCAAAATCTTCCCACTGAGCCTTCAGCTTCTGCATCTTTTCCAGCTTGGTCATCGTGGAAGTGTCTATCATCTGCAAGATCCGCTCACCAGCTTCCAGCGTAGCGTTCAAAAAGGCTTGTTTGCGTTCATGCTCGGTTAATTCTTTTGCGGATTTACCGATGGATTTCGCATACTTTTCGTATGCGTCTCCCGCACTGACAATGATCCCCAAATTGTCGAGAATGAGTTTTGACTGACGGCCGACACCAATAGCAATACTCTCGAACATATACCCGACGTCTTTTCCGAACGCCCGGGCAGAAGCTCTTGAAATTTCCATCATCTTGGCAAGTTTGGTAGGGTCGATACCCAAGATCATTGCCTGCGAGGCTTTTTCCATGATCTGTGCGGTCGACATAGTCTCACCGGACATCTTGCGAAGATCCGCTATGATCTTCTCCGAACTCATCCCGACCGAGGATGCAAGATTCTCAAAAGCCTGCTTCTGCTGTTCAACTTTCGCACCAAGCTCCATAAGCTCCCACGCCTTGCGCAGAGCCATGATAGCCGCTGTCACAGAAGCGGTAATCGCAAGCCAGTTCTTCTTCCAAGAATTGGCAAACCTCTGCAAATTGCCTTTAACGCCTTCAAGACGTTTTGAGGCTTCATCCCGCAACTTTAAAATTATTGATAACTGTTTATTTGTCATCGCTTAAACCGGTTCCTTCTTTTTTCACGTTCAATCTCCAAAGACTGAAGCGCTTTATCAATGACCTCAAATGCGTCAATCAATTTCGCTGGCTGATCCAGCCAAGTGCCTGCGTTGGGAAGATAACCCTGCTTATAAAACTGAAATGCCCTTAAAAAATTCGCCGACTGACGTTTGACGATTTTGAAAGGGCATCCTCTATACTGCTGACCGTTAAGCTCCCAGATCTCCTGACCCGGCACTTCATACTCACATTTAATCTTTCTCCCGCCTAAACAGCTATGGCAGTTCACGGTGAGGTCACCCAAATGAACCGCCAGTATCAGTTTTTTTGCTCGTCCTCCGAGAGTTTCGACTCGTTCAAAATAACCTCTGAGAGTTCAGTCCTGAGTTCATTCGGGAACATAGCAATGACACGGTCAGGAACAACATCCCGCATTTTGCCAGCGTAATGGATAGTCTCGAACTTAAGCTCAATCGGCTTGCGTGTCTGCGGATCGAGAAAATTATCCATGCCCTTAAGCCCGAACTTGATCGCCATGATCTGGCGTTTATTCCAGTTAAGCCTGACCTTGGCTTTGTCATTCGGGTTCGTTGAACTCATCTCATAAGAACTGCTTTCATCATCAACCTCGGCACGCAGAACAGGGTCAAGCAACCCGATATGGAATACAGTCGGATTGTTCTTATCCGGATCGAGTTTTGAAATATGTTGTCTTGTCGAATTAATATCAATACCTGTAAGCATATAAAACCTCCTGTTTAAATTAGTAAGATTGCCAGTTCATCGTCACCGGGTTCCATTGAACCTGTTAAATCAAAAGATGTCTGAGCGAGCTGGATACCGTCTCGGTCTCCGTCATCAACCTTGTTGTAGATAATACTCGGAGCATAGAACCTGAATTTATTCCCATCAGACTCGCCATAAGCAAGGTCAAGAACCATTGGTGTGTTGTTAAACCACTTCGTGAAGAAGTCATGAGTTGCCACAGGAACCATTTCAGGATTGAACGATCCCTGCATATCCCTTCCGGTAATCATGTAAGACAGAACACCTTTTGCGTCGTCAATTTTGTCTTTTGAAGCAAGCGTATTGGCGACATCAATCTCAAGCTCACCGATATTTAACGAAACGCCGTCACATGACATAGTTGCGTTTAAAAGAACAGGCGGTACCGTTGCGTCAAAAGTTACCCCTGAAAGCATAGGGATATCCGCAACACCTGACTCAACACCTTTGAAACTGAAATCAAGCATTGCCGGTTCGCCGATCTTAAAGCTGAATTTGACAGTCCCACGGCACCCTCTGATAACCTTACGCACGCCGTCCTCAAAAAGCCCCATAGTTAAGGAAAGGATTGAACTGCTGATCGGCTTGACCTCAAATCCAGCTTCTTCAGGATCGCCGGAAGCGGTTGATGTCGCTCCGGAAGTCCCGCCGGTAAGTAAATCACCACTTTGAAGCGTACCTGTGACCGGCACGATGTAGAGAACAGATGCTCCCGTGTAGGTTGAGATAACAACCCTGCCGGTAGCACCGGAACCGTCACCTGTAACGGTCTCTCCATGCTGGTAGGGTCCGTCCGTAATCGCCCCGATAGCAATCTTCTTTAAAGCGGTAACAGCAAACCCACATGCCCTGACAAGGTCTGCCCATTCAGGCTCCTGTGATAGAGAACCCGAACCTTTAAGCTCAATACTAAAATCTATTCCGGCAGAACGTTTCCCTGCGAGCTTGCCCATCTTCGTAAGTGAAGCCCTGACCGGATCCCGCTGGTACATCTGCGGATCGTAATTTGCTTTAGGCGAAAAATTGACCAGTATTCCGGCGTCAATAGCCGCAAGTGTTTCGGCAACGCCTTCAACTGATTCGATCTTAGCCGCAAGCTGTCGTTTTCTTACAAGCATTGACATATGCGTCCTCCTTTAATTTTTGGCAGTTGGATCCGTCTGCAAATGGCGGTAACGAACCCTGATCTCCATGATTATCCCCGCATACGGTTGAGCCTCGGTCGTCTCAAACGGCGTTGTCCCAAGAACATCGGTATCGATCGCTTCACCGCCACGAGTGGTATCCTGTAAAACTGCTTTTTTAATATCTCCCTGTAATCTATTTAAATATGTATCCGTCGGCACAGGGTCATTCTCATCATTAACGTAAAAAATATCGAGGTATACCGACAGCAGACATTCTTCATAAGGATGAGGCGAACTTGATTCGTCCTCATCTCCCGGACTGATGACAACCATAGGCATATCAACCATGCGGTTGCCGTGCATTGACCACCGCTGGACAGTCCCGGGGGTGAAATCAAAGTTATACCCATTGGCGATAGTAACGCCCTCAATGGTCGCCTTAATATTCTGTAAAATTCGTTCTCTTACTGTTTCCATTAAATCTTCCTCAATGCTTTATCTATTGAATTATTCAGGATGTTAATCCTGTAATCACCAAGATCGTCCCAAGTCCTGTAAAATCCCAGACGTGGTGGAATCCGAACCTGCCGTTTGAGGACATAAAGGGGTAAAATCTTCTGGGCACGTTTAGTGACCCGTGCGAGAAAAGTTTTGCCCTTAAACCTCATACGCTTAACATTCTTTAAAGCCCTCGGCTGTTTATACCGGCTCCGAAGCTTGCCCCTTGCGGTAAACATCTGCTTGCGTGCTGACAGCGGAACCGCAAGCCTGCCACCGCCGGGATCCGTAACAGTCCCGCCGGTCTCGTGAAGTTTTGCTATCTTGGAATCAGAAAATATCTCGATTCCCATTCCTTCGATAGTGGGAGATACGAAAAACACCCGCTTAAACGTGCCGAATAAACCGTGACCTGAAGCCCCACGCACACCCGGAGGGCCCTGCAACTGCTGTTGCCTGAACCGCTTCAAGAATCCTTTACCGATACGATCCATGCCGTCGGCTAACTCGAACTTCAAGACTCTCGGGGCAATCTTTATTGCCCGGTCAAGCGCACGTTTATCTATCTCTGTCGTTAACTGAACCATTACCACCCCACGAGTAAATGCCACATGCCTTCATCACGGTTTAAGACATCGTTTATTCTTGCCTCACGATCGAACCCTTCCGTGTCTTTCAAAGTAATCCGATCGTCCTTCTTGCTTATTTGCGTAACACCTTCAACGGCGTCGTTGGCGATATAGACTTCCGCTTGTTTTTTCAATGAACGGTTGATGTTTTCTTCAGCCGGAGCAAGCTCATACCTGACAACGATCGCCCTGATCACTCTTGAACCGACACCCTCTGCGGTATATGTGATTTCCTCGGCGAATTCATCAGTGTTTAAGAACACTCCGTGACCGTCCTGTGCCATCTGTCCTTTTAAAGTCATTTGACCACCTTCTCAGCCAAGAGAGCCGCAAAGTGAAAAGCAAGGCTTACAAGACCACCGCCAAAACTGATCACAGCAATAAAGAACACCGCCTGCTTAAACCGTCCAGCCCATTCAGAACTGTCCCGCACCAGAGGAATAAACTCGTCCATTTTTTCTTTTATCTGGACAATAGTCGTTGATAATCCGTTATCAATGCGGTCTTTGATATGCTTCACATCACCAGAAAGCTCTGCGAAACGGATATCAGCTTCCCTCAGTTTTTCTTCGTGTTCTTTTAACTGCTCTTTAACCGTTTTGAACTCACGTCCTGAAGCGTCATGCTTTTCTTTACAGACCTCTTTTGTTACGCAATTCTCCTGCATATAAAAACCCCAAGTTGTGCAGGGGAGCTAAAAGCCCCCCTGACAGATTAAGCATCAACTTTCATCAAATGAGCAAAGTACGGATCGATGATCATTTCATCGACGTGCTGTCTCACACGGAAGATGTCGCTTCTTGCGGAATCATCCCTGTACTGCTCAACAGTTGCGTTCTCAGGGCTGTCAGAAGTCCACAAAAACGTCCTGCCCATGGTAGGGTCAGAGAGTTTTTGACCTTCGCCGATCACTGCAAGCATTGCGTAATCATCGCTCCAGATATCCGCACCCTGAAACGCCTTGCCTTCCTTGGCGGTGTTGTAAATCGCCCGGCCGACAAGAATCTTTTTGATCCCTAAAATGTCAGCTAGTGCGTTCAACAGCTCCGCTTCGGTCAATCTTGCGACATACTGGATCGCACCCTTAATACCGTCGTTTGCGATCAGCCTATCGAGATTGGCTTTACTGATGACAAGCGTTTGAGGATCCATACCGCAGTTTTTCCTGACCTTTTCACGGACTTCACGTACCTGTTCAATAACCTCTGAAGACTTATTGTCCCAAGGTGCGGCTGAATAATCCGTGTACAGGTTGGAACCTGAAAAGGTAGCCGTATCAAACACTGCTGATGCGATCCTTTTCTCCTGCGCCTGAAGAACCCTGCGGGTGATTATCTGAACGGTTGTAAGCTCTGAATCAAAGTCAGATGCATACATCTCACGCTCGGAATCATCCAGAGGCCCTTCAAGACCGTGTTCCTCGCAGTTGTACTGGCGGTCTTTTGCCTGAAACGAATCCCTGTTGTAGTTACCTCTCGGAGCACGTTTGGTGTCCGCTTCCCGGGTAATACTTTCTCTGGTGATAGCAGGGAAAATGCTCGCTTTTTTCATAGTTCTAAAAATAGGAAGCACACGTGTACCGATAAATTCATCCGCATTCTGGATAAACTCCAAAGCCGCTTCCCCAAGCTCCAGTCTCGGCACTGCTCTTGTTCCTTGATAGTCTGGCATTTTACTTTCCTCCTTTAATTGTTTAGGCGACTAACACTTCGACGACTTCCAAATCGTCCGCTGATGCTTCCAAGACTTTTCCCTGAACCGATCCGCTCACAACCGCAGAAACTTTTCCGTCATCCGCTCCGTAAAAATCTCCACCGGCGCTGATCGCATCAAGGGCAACAACCTTGAACGTGCGTCCCCGTGTTTTCAAATCAACCGTTATATGCTCGCCCAGACTGGCTTTAGCGGCTGTTATACCGATAAAATCTTCTCCGGCGTCAGCATACTCAACCTGAGATCCGCTACCGGCTGATAGCTTCACCCTGCGGTAAGCCTCTAAATCTTCTCCTGCAACAAATGCTTTTGATCCAATGTTAAACTGTGACATTTTGCTCCTCCTTTTTCTTTAAGCGTCCTGTTTTGCGGTTGCTTTTAACGCATCGGTTATGCTTCCGCCATGCTCTCTCTGAAAGGCTTTCGCTCTTTCAAGATGAGTTAACTTCTTCTTCGGCTCATCCTCGCCATCAGGCCCGACTTTCGGAGCTGAAGCATTGTCCAGATCGTCTAGCCGTTTCTGCTGGAAGTTAATAACCGCCTGATCCAAAGTGATCCCTTGCTCAACAGCTTCCAAAGCCATATCGTTTAAACCTTCAAACGCCTGCGCTTTTTTTAGAATCGAAACTGCCCGATCCCGCTCCTGCTGAACTCCGGAAGCACTTCCTTCCTGAAAGATCGAATCAAAAAGATCCTTTCTCTCGGTTTTCAATTGTTCCAATGTTAAATCTGACATGATATGTTCCTCCTTTATCTTTTTTTGAAACATGTCCTTATTGATCCGATATCTATTTAAAAACCCGATTGTTTTTTCTACCGCATCAGGATTGTTCAGGAATTTATCCAAGAACGTTGTCATTTCGGACGACGGCAACACGCTGTCAGTAAAAAACATGCTTCCGAAAAAACCGTTATTGGCCGCTGGATCATCCACGACATCAACCGAGAGAAGTTTCTGAACACGGATGAACGGCGGTAGTTCGTTTCCGTCCGCATCCAATTCTTCTCGTGGCTCCTCATCCCAGTGGATAACCATTGACGCTCCGAACATTTCAGGATCGCTCTCGGCAAGTTTCATCACGTAACCAGCCAAGTCGCCGTCCGGGGTGTCAAAAGCGGTCTTGTCCACATGCAAATCAGCCCTGACGATATCGCTGTCACGCCTGAAATTGCGTACTCTGCCTAAAAACGTACCTAACGCCGTACTGCTCATGTTGGGATGACCAAATCGGGACTTAATGCCCACCTTTGATTTATTCCCGAGATCAACAACCATATCCAGTGCCTGATCGTCAAACTCACCACGTGAGTCTTTCGTCATGCCCTTGGTCACAACTGCGAATCCATGAATGACTGCGTTTTCCTTATCAATCTTGACATCGCCGGCACGAGCGATATCTGTTCTAAAAAAGTCTTTCTTCATCATTTACTCCTCACTTCGATTGTTAGGTTCTGTGCCGTCCTCATCTGCGTTGTCACCATCACTTGTACCTGCATCTTCTTGCACAACTTTTTCGAGTCCGAGTTCTTTGATTTTTTCTTCTTCACGTTTTCTTTGTTCAAAACATTCCTCCCAGTCTTTGCCTTGAGCCGAAAAGAGGTCTGAGTAGGTAACGATCCCATTTTTAATTCCGACTTCTGCGGCTTTAGCTTCTTTAAGCGGATCAACCCATTCCCATCCCGGGGTTATCCATGAAGCGTTAACCCAGTTCTGCCTTTTCTCATAAAAAGGAATCGCCCCGAGATCCCCACGCAAATACGCTTCCTCGAGAACCATATCCCAGACCGGCTGGCATAATTTCCGTGCGAGCCACTCCTGACGAACCTTAAAATATCTGCGAGCTTCCAAGAGAGCCGCTCTTGCGCTGGAATAATTTGTCTTTGAAAAATCTTTTGCGACAAGTTCGTAAGGCAATCCGAGAGCCGCTGAAATAGCTCTGAGCATTTTTTCAACAAACGGCTCAAACGTGGCACTCGGTCGCTGGGGATTAAACGAAGTAACGGATTCACCGGGAAGCAGATGTTTAATCATGCCCGGCTCAAGAGATTCTATTAATTGATTTTTAAAATTACGGTCGTAACCTGTATTAACATCCATCGATGATTCGGACGTAATAAAGATCGAGAAGCAAGCCGCAATCCGAGCCGCTACAAGTTCGGCTTCTGCATATTCAGATAAATCTTTGAAGTAGGTAAGAACAGGGGCAAAGAATGGAACTCCCCGGGTCTGCCCTGAACGCTGAACCGGATAGAGATGAAACACATTCGCACGGCCGTATTCATTGCGTGCGGGAATTTCGACAAACTTCCTGTCATCAGCCTTTGAGTATCGATAATCACCGGGGTGCATTTTCTGGATGAAGTAGGAAACCGGTTCGCCGTTTTCACCGATACGCACACCGGCTCTGATAGTTTTATCTCCACGTTTTTCCGGTGGCGTAGCAAGCCTGTCCGCTTCAATTACCTGAAGGGCAAGTGAATAGGGTCGGGTTTTATCCTTAATCATTACCGGAATGATAATCGCTTCGCCGTTCTCAAGAATCTGGCGGTCAACTAACTGCTGTATTTCATAGAAGTCCATGCGGTTGCCCGCATCAGAGAACGGAAGCCATATCTTCCACGCCCGTTCTGCTTTTTTCTGAAACTTAGCCGCTTTGCTCTCGCTTACCCCGAGAACCTCACGGTCAACACGGCTTTGCGGTCTGATCCCAGTCCCGACAACATTCGTTGTCATCGTGTTGGTGATCCCTGAAGCGTGTGCGTCATTACGGTTTAAGTCCCGGCTGCGTTCCCTGAGTTCCGGAAGATCGGGAATGATATCCTGATCCGCAGAACCGCCACCGGGAAGCCAAGACGAACGCATACGGTTTCTTTCGGCACCACGGTAAGCTCCGAACTTCTCGGAAATCTTGATCGCCTGCCTGAACATGCGCCTTTTAAATGCGGTCTTAGGCGAGAAGAAGCCTATGAAACCGTCAAATGTATCTGCAATTTTTTCTGTTATCTTCATACCGGTTTATCAAACCTCGCATACGATGTGCGGGACGCTCCGCTTGCGACTTCCTGCTTAAGCTGATCCCGCAGTTTCATCAATTCTGATAAAGTGATGTACTGCAAATTGCGCCCGCCGATCGAATAAGATTGAACAGCACCGCCGGTCATGCGGGCGTTAATTGCGTTCTCAACGTTCTCGAGTATTTCCTTTTTCGTTGCCATTTAATTCCTTCCGTATCCCAATAAAAAAACCATCCCCGGCCAGTCGACTGGAGATGGCTTTTTAATACTATTGGGCGCGGAAAACAGTGATCAGCTGCCCCGCATTTATCATTCTTTTTATATTATTAAACAACCCCTAATACTTAACAATAGGGTCGTTACCAGAATATGGAATAATTCATTTATCGGTTTCCTCAACACTTTTAAAACATGTACCGCATTTTCTGCATTTGTGATATCGCACCGGAATACGACTCGCGTAACACATAACATTCTTGCTTTTACATCTAGGACATTTAACAGGAACATACCGCACGCCGTATTCCAAGCTGTCATCATTCGGCCGTCCTTTTATTTTTTCGTCGGGCGGTTGATTACTATTCTTATTCAACCAATTAGGATTTCTTTCAATCCACCTCCCCATTAAATCCATGATCCTTTCGTTCTTCTAAGCCACCCTCCTCTGTCTTGATCTTCAGCGACAACTTGATGAACCTTCGTCCCGCCTTCTTTTCGAATATTAAGAGCGCGAATAATATCCGCGGCCGCGAGTGCGTAAACCTCCGCATCCAAATAGTGATTAGCCGCGGCTTCTCTCTTTTTCTGCCAAACCTCCTTCGCCTTCCCTGTCGCTCTGTTACGGATAAGAACCTTATGTTCCGCTGTAAACTGCTTCAAGTAATCTTCGTCAGGATTCCGGAACAAATGCCACTTCGCGGGATTTATTGACGTAGCCATTCGATTCAGCTTGTCCTTGTACTGCGTGACATTCAAATTCCATAATACAAGCCCTCCCGGAAGCACTGATCCTGTCATCGAATTGATATCAATCTTGTTTGCTCTATAAAACCGGCCTCCTGAGATTTCCTCAAGTCCTTTAATTGCCTTAGTCTTATCACGCCAATAACGACAAAATCGATATACCTCATCCGTCCGAAAACCAGAATCTATACAAGTCAAATAAACACCCAGTGTCCCGGCGGAGTTGATGCGCCGATATTCTGTCTTAAACAAAACATCAACGATGTCCTCCCAATACTCCACACGATCCGCACGTATCAGCCAAGACTCTTCCTGATATCCCCATCCACGAATCACATAATAAAAATGATCTTTCTGAACATCGACCCCGGCCGTAAGCACCTGCACTTCATCAGGAACCAATCCCTGATCATAATCGCGCGCCAGCTTTCGAATCTTATCGACTGTTGTTTCCTCTATCTTTTCTTCCCAAACCTCCGCAAGCCATGAATTAACGAAATTCATTAACAGCTCAACATAATCTTTTGACCGCAAAAACTCTGAGGCAATGTCACTCCACGTCAGCCACGGCGAATACAAAGAACTGATCCAAAACCCTCGATGACGATTATGTTCTTTGCTTTCCGATTTCCACTCACCCGCCATCATCATTTTTTGTTTATGAATATCTTCAATGCGCTTCTTGCACTTAACGCATTCATACCATGCCAATCGATTGTTCTTGATGTGTTCGGGAGATGATTCTTCTTTCGGCCATTTGATCTGACCGAAGGCAAACACCTGCTTCTTCCCGCAATGCGGACATGGCACATAAAATCGCCGCTGATCGGATTTGTCATACTCGCGGAAAATATAACCGTCGCGCGTAGTCGGCGTTGAAACCTTGACTGTTTTCTTATTCCAAAACGTTTTCTGACGTTCTGATGCCAACTTAATCGGATCCGCTTCCCTCCCGGAAAACTTTGGATACTTATCTACCTCATCAAGAAATAAATACCTGATTGGTCTGGATGCTAAATCCGCAGGACTATTTGATCCGGCAAAATAAAGGATCATGCGGTCGAGATGGTATTCGAGTTTCGTGATATCATCTGAATTCGCAGGAATGTACCGAGCCAAAGCCGGAGAACATTCGATCATCGGTCGAACGCGATTATAAGAAACGCTCTTGGCATCATCCGCACGCGGCGAAACCATGAGTGTCGGCCCCGGATCCTGATCAATGATAAAAGCAAGCATGTTATACATGGATTCCGTTTTCCCAACTTGAGAAGCCGCCATAACCGTAATTTCGTCAACATAAGGATCCGTAAAGGCATCCATAATTCCTTTAAGATACGGCGTTCTTGCGGTCTGCCACTGCCCCGGCTCCGCCGAAGTCTTGACATCGAGCCTGCGAAACTGATCCGCCCACTCACTCACCGTCATTTTTACCGGCAACACCCACTCAACCGAGGCGTACGGCACAATCGTCTTAAGAATTTCCCTTCCCAGTTTTATCGGCATTTTTCTTCCCCGCGAATTGTTCAATAATGTAACGAATTTCGTGATCAAGCACCTCACAGATCACCTTGGGATCCTGCTGGTAAAGTTTCGGTGCAATATGTTTCGGCAACCGTAAGAAACCTGCTTTAATCCCGCGGATCTGATTCTTTACAATCGAAACATGATCTTCAAACGGTATGACTTCGCCTTCTTTCTGCTTTAACTCAATCTCGCTGAGCTTCGCGCGATTCTTCCGATACTCCTTGTCCCAATAATCCTTGCCATTGTCTTCTTCGGATCCCTGCTTCTTATAAAACCACTTAAAGACCTCCCCGACCTTAAACCTTGCGATCTCTCCTGACGCATCCCTGAGAACCGGCATGCCCTGCTGAACATACCTGCGAATCATCCGCGGAGATTTCTCGAAATAAACACATAAGGTCGGCAGATCTACCGTTCCATCGATAATCCCTGCTGGACGCTGGCCGGACTTCTCGAATTCCTCAAGCTCTTTGAGTTCCTTGGATGAAAGCGAACCCCGTTGCAGTTTCTCAACAAGGGCGATGTACCGTTTCTTTTTCGCGATCTCAACAAGGTTGCTGTTCTTTTCATCCATTTGTTTCCCTTACCGCCTTTTTGCCCGAAAACTCTTCCCATCGTTTGACGGCCACATCACAAAAAACAGGTTCAACCTCCATGGCAAAAACCCGCCGGTTTAAACGCTCGCCCGCGATAATCTGAGAACCGGATCCGCTGAACGGTTCATAACAAACATCACCCGGAGTTGTGTGAACCCGCATCGGAATCGCGAATACTTCAGTCGGCTTAACCGTTGGATGTTCAATCCCCGGATTGCGCTTCTTACCCTCCCAGTCAAGCTCCCAGACATCCGTGTGATACTCAGGCGTTGTCGGATCTCCGGAACGAAGAAAATCAACTGTCCAAACACTGCCGATGGATTTATTCTTCGGCTTATAGTCCGGCTTGTCTCCTTTAATCCACATCAAAAGACACGGCTCATGCCTCCACGAATAAAACGAATACGTCAGAATCACACACGGCTTGACCCAAACAATTTCCTGATGAATGAGGATATTGATCTCTTTACACACCTGCTCAATCTCAGCCCTGCGTTTGGACGCGTGCCACATATAAAGAGCGGTCTTGTCCTTAATATGCTCAATGCCGACAGAAAGATAACTTTTCATAAATGCCATCGCATCCGGAATATCAATCTCATGATAAACATTCGACCAATCACGCCCGCCGTTCGGTCTATCCTTTCCTGTGTAATCCACGCAATAAGGCGGGTCAGTCGCAAACAAACTTGCCTTGTGACCGTCCATAAGACGCGCGACATCTAACGGATCGGTTGAGTCCCCGCATAAAAGCCGATGCTCCCCAAGAATCCAGAGATCCCCCTTTTTCGTTATCGGCACTTTGGGAGGTTCGGGAATATCATCCGGAAGAGTTTTCCCGCTCCCCATATTCTCAACCCCCATATCGCCTACGGTCTCCCTTAAGGTTTGAAGACGTAAATTCAAGTAATCATCAGCTGATTCTTTTCGCAGTTTTTCCAAAATCGGGATCAATGCCGCTGTCCACTGACCCGTAATCTCCGCGTTATTAAGCGTCACATTCATTGCCTGCTCTTGAATTTCATCCAAATCAACCATGATCACCGAAACCGTATCAACACCGTCCTCCTGCAAGACCTTGTACCGCTGATGACCGGATACAATCCGCATATTGCGCTTATTCACGATCAAAAGATCCACATACCCGAACTTTTCCAAGCTGTGCTTAAGCCCCGCGTAGGCAGGTTCCGTGATTTCCCGCGGGTTATACGGAGCCGGTCTCAAGTCCGAAACCTTCACCTCTTCAATTTTTGGTTTCACATTAATTTTTGCCACTTTTTCTCCTCCTTCGTGTCCATTAATGTCCATCAAAATGCCGTTTTTCGGCTTATTTCAGGATATTTATTAATCATAAAATCTTCGTTTTACCGACGGGTATACGCCTTTTTCGCTCTTTTACGCCTAATGCCAAAACCCCAAAAGTGATGGACATGGACATCGTTTTTTAAAGCCAGCATCACTGAAGGCTCGCGCCTCGCCCGACCCTCGCCCGAACCGCCCCCAGAAGGACCCGCACTTGTCCCCTCACCAAATCCATCCCAATCCCATGAGAATATACGCCAGCTGAATACCACAAAAGACACCAAAGAAACCTTCGCACACCTTCCAAATAAAAATGTTCGCAGTGATCTTCGTATTCGACAGCCAAAACAGCGTAATGAACGCTATTGCGGTGAATGCGTTCCATATTGATAGACCTGCCGGCACGGTGATCATTGCATAAGCTAAACCAACCAGAGCCCGTTGCCACCATGTCTTGCCTTCACCATAGCCCAGCGAGTATCCTGCTCCAGCTATAACTGCAACCAGCAAAGCTTGCCACCACGCAATGCCGCCAATTAAACATGCAACCAAATACACAGCAGGCAGAATGAATCTGCGCCATCCTTTCCATCCGGGCGTATCCTGTGACATTTGCGTTCCGCCCAGCGCAAATAACAGCCAGCTGACAGCCGGGATAAAAACCATAAACAGCTCCTTGTTTAGCATTGATTCCCCCTTCCAATTTGTGAAAGAATATGCCCAATTAGGGCAGGTTCTTTTTTTATCCTTTCGTGTTCTTCCAATCTTTGATCCATCAGATACCTTCTCATCTGTTCGTACAGAGCCTTCTTAAACCAGCCAAAAACATTTCTGATCCGGATCTTGCCCTGTTTAAATTGTCTGCATAAAGCAATCACAATTTCCGGCCTAGGCGGATAACCTTTGTCATTACGAAAATCTAAAATCAATCGATATAAATCAATATCCGCTTTGATCCTTACAAACCAAACTGCCAACTCCTCGATATGTTCTTGAGTTGGATATTCATAAGGCAAAGCAGAAGTTATCCACAGCTTTGAAAAAGAAACGACCGTTTTGTTAGTTTCATTTTGTTTTATTAATTCTTGTTCGGGTGACACCGGAGTCACTACCGGTTGTGACATGGGTGTCACCACCCCAGTGACACCAGAGTCACCAGTGACATGAGTGTCACTACTTTTATTCACAGGCGGATTAAGCAATTTATACACGTTCGGCTTTCCTTTCTTGCGTTCAATCGAAATAATACCAATTCTCTCTAAACCTTTAATTGTCCTCATCACCGTTCTTCGGCAAACATTGCAATGTTCTGCCAGCGTCTTGATTGACGGAAAGCAATTCTGATGCTTTGCATTGGCGTAATAACAAAGCCATGAATAAACAGCGACACCGGTGTTCCCCGCTTTCGCGCTCACCAAATTCAACGCGGACTTATCAATCCAAAGAAATTTCCCATCACGTAAATCTCTGATATCAACATTTTCCATCTTCGGCTTCTGGTTCTTCCTGATTAACAACACTTAACAAGGCATATCCCGCGATATCCCGCCAAGGGTTTTCACCAAAGGCATCTTTTTGATGAGCAATACGAAAAAGTTTGTCAATCACACGAATAACCGTCAGTGCGTCCTGATATTTTTCAGTCGGTATGCCGTCTGGATAAAGCTCTTGAATAATAATCTTTGACCGGCCGAAAGAATTTCCATAAGCGATCTGCTTCTTTAAAACCATTTCGGCCAGATCAAGTGCTTCCTGTGTATACGATCTCACTATTTTTTCCCTTTCAGCAACTTCACGGCGTATGATCCGCAATGTCCGCATTTCGCGACCAGATCAACGCGCGATTCCTGCCCGCATCGCAAACATCTGATCAAATATCCTTTATTATTTTTTTTAGGCTTCTTGGGCGGTGTCATAAGACTCCTTTCGCTTACCTGCTTTACGTTCAACAGAAAATTCTTTCCCTCCGAACACGTCCGAGAGGTTTCCCGTTAAAACCCTGACAATAAAATCAGAAACCGTGTCATCCGATGAAACGTTAATGATGACGCTGTCCTTCGTAACAAGATACGAAGTGCACAGCCTCACCCGCGGTTCGCCGAAATAGTGTTCAGCGTCGCGAATCGTTGTCGCAATAAGCGTTTCCAAAACCTCGTTGTCAGCATCCTTCTGAAAACGAAAAACAAAGACTTCTTTCATGGCTCCTTCTCCTTAAATTTTCACAAATACTGTTCCAATCCCTCTTCTTTAAAAACGGCACGTATACGAAGCACCTCGTCGTAGACCGCGCCTTTTGATATGTTTAATTCTTTATGCGCCTGATTAAGACTGGCACCCTCATCCCTGACCAACCGGCACAACTCCCTTTGCCGGCGGGAAAGCTTCTTTAAAGCTCGCGCCATGACAACTTCGAAATCAGACTTAAAGAATCGCTTCAACTCTTCATCCTCGACAATTAAGAAATCCAGACCATCTCCGTCGCCATCCTGCATAACGTCATCAAGTGATACGCTTTGATAAAGAATCTTTCGTTTTTCACGGCTTGTTGCTTGTGCAATATCCATCAGCTTGTTTTCCATGACCCTGCTCATGAATGTTTTGCAAAGCACTGATTTTTCCGGATCATAGTAATCGCGCACAAAAAACCAATGTGCCAAACATTCCTGCAGAAGATCTTCAAACCCTTCTTTTTGAAGCGCCTTAAATCTCAACTGGTACGTTCTGACAAATGCCCTTGCATGCCGAAGTTCCCACTCTTCAAATATTCCTTGATAGCTCCCCAAAAGAGACACCTCCTCAGTTAAGGTGCCTCTCAAATAAAACAGCCCTCATAATCCGCCCTTTCTCTTTGGCAAAACGACCGGAACAATTCCCAGCAATTCAGCTGGTGTCGGTTCCCGCCCGAGAACGGCAGTCATAAGGGCCTTGAAAGCCTCATTCATTCTTGTGTTGTAAATCTTGCGCTCTTGTCCCTCTAAAGATCTGGCCTTAAAGACAACATCGATTCTATCCGCGAATCGCCGTTCAAAATTTTGCTCGATTTTCCTCCCCATGAGTTTTCTCCCTTCAAAAGCCCTATACGACGCGATTCGCCAAGTTCCCGGAAAAAACCCAAAAAAACTAAAAAAAATCGGGAACTAAACTGAATACGTCGTAAAAGGCTTAAGGGAGCGCCTTTTGAAAACCAATTAAGTCATGATTTTATCTAAAATCACAACCTATTGATATGACTTGACTTACCTCTGGGATTGGCATAGGGTTGGCTGGTGAAAGATGAAAAGAAAACCAATTTTAAATAACAAAACTGAAGAAAAGAAAAAGTACATCATCTACACGAGATGCTCGACAGATGAGCAAGCGATGGGCGACTACACGACACTTGACGCCCAAGCCCATCACTGCAAGAACATGCTGGACGCGTTTGGATATGAACTGGCTGACTTTGGAAAAAAAGGAATCGTTAACGATGACGGTTATTCCGGAAAAGATCTGAGCCGTCCGGGAATCCAGCAAATTCTGCAAAGCATCGAAACGCAACGCCCCTTTGACGGAATCATCTTCTTCCGCCTTGACCGCCTCACGCGCAATCCCCGCGACCTTTACGCGATGATTGACCTCTTCAAAGAAAAAGACATTGATTTTATTTCGGTAAGAGAAAATCTGGACAGCTCAACCGCTATTGGAAGGGTTGTGATTGGAATTCTAGGATTGCTTTCAGCGTTTGAAAGAGAACTAACCGGCGAACGCGTAAAAGCCTCCGCAATCGCCCGGGTCCGGCAAGGATACCGTGTCGGAGGCACAACACCGATCGGATACAAACTCGTCAAAGACGGCCCGCAACTTCCCAACGGCAAACAGCCAAAGAAGATCGTTCTTGATGAAAAGGTTGCTCCTCATCTTAAGATCGTCTGGGAGATGGCCGCTGAGAATCGATCACTGGTCGAGATCGCTGAAACGCTGATGAAGCGCGGTGTGTATACCCGGAACAAACTGACATGGCGCAAACAAGGCGTCTCGTTGATCCTGAAGAATCCTTTTTATAAAGGGTACATTCGATACAACGGAGAACTGCACCCCGGAAAACATGAACCGCTTGTGGAGGAAAAAATGTGGGATAAAGCAAACGACGTTATGAATGCCCGCAAGCCGGGCAAACGCCTGCGGGCACTGAAACATGATCATAAGTTTTTACTATCGGGATTAATTAAATGCGGGAAATGCGGAAGCCATCTGGTTTCAGTGCATTCAAGCGGGCGGGATAAAAAGAAGTTTTTCTATTACGAATGCGGTCGATCCAGACAAGGATTGGGATGTGATTACAACCGGATTCCCGCAAACGGTCTTGACCAAGCGGTCATTAAATATTTCAAACAAGCTTCTGAAAACGCGGAAGTTATTTATAGAGCCATCGGCAACGCGATCCAAGAAGCTCAAATGACCTTTGATAAGATTGATGCCCAGATGAAAGAAAAAGACAAACGCCTCTCCCTGCTGAAGCGCGAGACCCAAAAGCTCCTTGATCTGGCGCTTAAAAACTCTGTGGCCAAAGGCACCACTTATAAAGCCAAAATGACCGAACTGGAAAGAGAAATTATTGAGCTGGAAGATGAAATGGATAAGTTGCGCGCTAAAAGAAACGTCGCTCAGATGAACGCCCAGTCCGGTGAATTCACCCACAGCAATATCCGGCTCATTATGCAACACATGGCTGACGCGCCTGCGGAGATCCAGAAAAACCTTCTGCAGATGCTGATCCACAGCATCATTGTCTACGATGATACGATCGAAATGAACCTTTTCGTCCAGCCGGAATGTTTGCCCCAGAATCTGCCGGAAATGCCCCTTAAAGACGAAAACCCCGACCTGAATGATGATCAGGACGGGGTTAACGCCGAAACCGTGGCCCTTAAGGACTCTGTTTCGACTTATCGTCAAGAGTGGGGTGGCTGACGGGGATCGAACCCGCAAACCTTCTGAGCCACAGTCAGACGCTCTAACCGATTGAGCTACAGCCACCATAAAAATATGTGTCAAAAGTTAATTACCACTACCCTGCTTATCCTTATCGCCATCCATAACCTTACCTGCGGACTCTTTAAGCTGATTACCGATAGCAAATACTCCATCAATCATTGCACGGGAAAGGTCCGTAAAACTCCTAAACCCATTTTCAACTGCTCTTACCGGGATAGATAAAGAATCCTGTAAACTAGACTTAAAAGAACTCCTACCACGCATAAGTTTCTCTTCAAAGGCAGATTTAAAATTTTCAAAACCAAATTGCGGGCTATCCATCTTAGTCTTTATCTTAAAATTAAGCTTAACCTCTCCATTATCAAGCTCTTTAAATCTATCTAAAACAGCATTCGTAATCTTTGAAGCCTTAGCCTCAGACTCCCCTATCTCAAGGGGTTTGCGTACCATATCAGTAAGCTCTAAAAAACAATCAGCGGTAACATCGTTATTTAACCCGTGAATTTCGCTTGAAAAATTTAACTTAGCCTTTTCAATACGCGCTTTCTTTAAATCTACCCAAATAGAATAGTATGGATAAAGGTATATAGCATCTATATCATTTATTCTGCAAGTAGCACTCATATCCCCTTTAGCAGTATTAATCCAACCGTCTAGCTCTAACTTGCCCCTCTCTTCACCTTCTTCCCAAGGAATAGCAGCAGAAAGTTTAAATTCGGTTATCGCAAAAACAGGGTAAAGATAAAAATTCTTTATATACGCAAAGATCTCCTCTGCCGATATCTTAATACTACCTGACTTTATTGTCTGGTCAATAAAAATTATCTTGCCATCCCTAATATCAAGACGAAGAATACCAAAAAATACTGGCCTTGCCTCTTTAAAACCAAGAGGAGAATTTACTGACGGATTTATAGTCACAGAATAAATAGAAGGCTTAGCTACCTCGGGAGGAGTCTTATTAATAAAAAACTCTGGCTGTATAAAGGTTAAATTACGAAAAACTACCCTTCCTCTTAAGAGGTTTACAACGCTAATAGAAGCGGATACTTTAGAAGACTTTACCAACCCCTGCACATCAAGACCTTTTATATCTATCCTTAAAGTAGGAGTAATAGAAAAATACCTTATAGTTGTTTTTTTATGGGTTATCCTCT
Source organism: uncultured Planctomycetales bacterium (assembly GCA_964542785.1). Classification (GTDB taxonomy): domain Bacteria; phylum Omnitrophota; class Gorgyraeia; order Gygaellales; family Profunditerraquicolaceae; genus Sherwoodlollariibacterium. The sequence goes on along the minus strand of CAZIUK010000001.1, from coordinate 321,150 downwards.
GAATCTGATTAGTTAATATTGCCTGGCCTACAACGACTAAAAAGAGATAAACTAAAGCATAAATAATAGCCGAAGAGAGTATAAAAAAACCTAAAGCCTTTTCAATTTTTCTACGCATATCTTAAAAAAATTTAATATCTAGTGCGCCTGGGCCGAATCGAACGGCCAACCTACTGCTTAGAAGGTAGTTGCTCTATCCTATTGAGCTACAGGCGCAGACTAAAAATCACTTACCAACACTACTTTCCGGTTCAAGTTCACCTAAAACAAACCCTTTAGGCTTAATATCATCAAGATTAATTTGAAGTACTTGTAACCAATATTTTATAGACTCTAACTCGCTACGACGTTGTTCATATATAAAACCTAAATTCAACTTTGCGGGAAGATAATTAGGGTCTATCCTAAGAGACTCAAGCAGATTCTCTTCAGCCTCATCTAAAAAGCCCTGTTGGCCCAACATTGCTCCGTAATTATTAAGAATACTCCTCTTTAATTTTAGGTTAGAGGGATCAACTAATAAAGCTTTCTGATAAAAGGTATCTGCTTGGAGAAAATTATCCCCTTTTTGCTGTTTTACGCCCTCTGCATAATAATTATCAGCCTCCCTGGAAATAACTTCGCCTGATAAGGCGCAGGTAAACGAAAAAAGAATAAAGAATAAAACAAAAATACCTCTTATCATCATTCCTCCTTTATTTTACTCTAACTTAAGTTTAGTCGGGGCGACAGGACTTGAACCTGTGGCCTCTTGCTCCCAAAGCAAGCGCTCTAGCCAAACTGAGCCACGCCCCGCAACAAAAAATTATTATATCAATCCTCTAACTTCTTAACAATATAATTCTCAATAACCTTGTGGACTTTTTTTAAGGCATGATAACGATGACTCATACTATGCTTTATTTTTTGGCTAAGTTGACCAAAAGTCTTATTGTATTTCGGTATTAAAAAAAGCGGGTCATAACCAAACCCATTCTTGCCTCTAGCCGCAAGGGTTATCCTACCAAAACACTTTCCTTCTACAACCCCTAACAAACCACTCTTATCCGCAAGCGCAACTGCACAAAGATAATAAGCTTTTCTTTTGTTTAACGGTATCCCTTTTAAAAACTTAAGAAGCTTAAGGTTATTTCGAATATCGCTCTTGTTCTTTCCTGAAAACCGCGCTGAAGATACCCCCGGTGCACCATTTAAGGCATCTACACAAAGCCCGGAATCCTCTCCTAAAGATAATTTTCCGGTAAACTTGGCTACTTTAACCGCTTTTTTTATGGCATTCTCGCTAAAAGTCTTGCCATTTTCAATTATCTTTATCTTCTCCTTACAATCCAGCAGAGAAGTAACTTTAAGGTTTAGTCCTTTTAAGATAGCCTTTATCTCTTTAAGTTTCTTATTATTTTTTGTAGCTACTATTAACTCCATCATAAAATTAGGAATACCCTACCAATAGCAAATTAGGTATCCCTATATAAGATCTCCGACGAATTTACGCTGAAAAGAGAATAAATCTTCAATCCCTTTTTTTGCTAACCCCAGCATCTTATCCATCTTCTCCTTAGAAAAAGATGCCCTCTCAGCAGTCCCTTGAATCTCTATAAACTCTCCACTTCCGGTCATAACTATATTCATATCCACTTCAGCCTTTGAGTCCTCCTCATAGCACAAATCAAGCAAAAGCTCGTTATTAACTATACCTACACTAGTTGCAGCAACATAATCTTTTATCGGGATATTCTTCGTCTTCCCCTCTTTTTTTATCTTAGCTAAAGCATCAACTAAAGCGATAAAACTTCCGGTAATTGAGGCAGTGCGCGTCCCTCCGTCTCCTTGTAAGACATCACAATCAATCCAAATAGTCCTTTCCCCTAAATTTTTCATCTCAGTAACAGACCTTAAAGACCTACCTACTAACCTCTGTATCTCATAAGTTCTCCCAGAGTCTCTCCCTCTTGGAATCCGCTTATCACAGGAGCGTGGAAGCATCCCGTATTCAGCAGTAACCCAACCGGACCCGCTATTCTTTAAAAAAGGCGGGACACTCTCTTCAACTGAAGCAGTACATACAACCTTAGTATTCCCTAATTCAATCAAGCAAGAACCTTCAGCGTATTTATTAAAATTACGTGTAATTAAAACCCTTCTTAGCTTATCCTTACTACGTCCGTCTGTCCTCTCCATAGATATCCTCTCCTTTAGAATCAACTGCTACAATTAAAGGCAACCCCTTAACTTCTAATTTTAATATCTGTTCCGGGCCTAAATCAGCATAGGCCGCAGGCTCTGCCTTTTTTACATATTTCGAGATAAGCGCTCCACAACCTGCGTAAGCTATAAAATAGATTGCCTTATACTTCTTTATCGCTGCAACAACCTTTTTTGAGCGTTTTCCCTTCCCAATTATTCCCCTTAACCCTTTTTTTAACAAAAAGGGGGTAAACTTATCCATACGCGAACTTGTAGTTGGTCCGCATGAACCAATAATCTTTCCTGAGGGAGTTTTAGTTGGACCACAATAATAAATAACTGCCTCTTTGACATCAAAATGCTTTTTCTTTCCTCTTTTGATATCACTTACTAATCTTTTATGCGCCTGATCGCGGGCAGTATAAATTGTACCCGAGAAACTAACCTCATCCCCTGCTTTTAAATCTTTAAAATCTAATTCGTATTTTTTTAGCCTATTATTCATCTTCATAAATCTTCATTGGAAACAATCTGCCAATAGCAAATTGAGTATCTCTATAAAATAGCAGTGGCGCTACGTAAGGCATGGCAACTTAAATTTACTGCTACAGGTAAACCCGCAATGTGTGTCGGGTATGTTTTAATATTTACGGTTAAGGCCGTAGTCCTACCACCTAATCCCATCGGGCCTATTTTTAATTTATTAATCCTACTAAGTAAATCTTTTTCCAAAAATAACCCAGCTCCGTTTTCTTTACTCAAACTCCCCTTCTCTCTAATAAGCGCTTTTTTAGCCAATAAAGAAGCAACCTCTGCTGTGCCGCCAATCCCGACTCCGACCATATACGGAGGACAGGCGTCAGGCCCAACAGACTTTACCGCATCAACAATAAATTCCTTGATCTCCTCAATGGTAGCTGTGGGCAGAAACATCTTCAGAATAGATTTATTCTCGCAACCGAAACCTTTAGGCATAACAGTTATCTTAATATTCTTTCCCTTTACTATATCTATATGAATAATCGCTCCGCTATAAACAGGATTTTTTCTTATTAAAGGGTTTTGGATAATTGATTCCCTAAAGTTTCCTTTTTTATAGCCCTTAATAACCCCTCGGTTAATTGCTTTTTTTAAGTCGCCTTTTATTTTTACCTCTTGGCCTATTTCTACAAATACAATCGGAAACCCTGTATCCTGACAAATAGCTAATTTTTCTTTCTTAGCAACCTGAGCATTTTTAATAATCGCCGCTAACGCTGACTTAGCTTTTTTATCCAGCTCTTTTCTATAGGCTAACCTTAACTTCTTAATAACATCGCTAGGCAAAGAATAATTAGCCTTAAGGCAAAGATTAGAAACTACTTCGGTTATCTTTTCAGCTTCTATTATCCTCATTCTCTTCTATATTCCCTTGCAACAGTAGTTTTTATCCCTCCGCGCGGATAAAATTCAGAGACCATCTTAACCCAACGCGGCTTACAGGCGTTTATAAAATCATCCATTATCTTATTAACTAGGTGTTCATGAAAGATCCCAACATTACGGAAGAATATAGTGTACATCTTAAGCGATTTTAATTCTATGCAAAACTTATCCGGCGAATACTCAATTTTTATAACCGCAAAATCCGGCAAGCCGGTCTTAGGGCAGATACAAGTAAACTCCGGTATCTCTATGGTTATAGCATACTCCTTATCAGGATACTGATTAATCCAAACATCCAACTTTGGAGTCCTCATTGTTTTTATATTTTTTTGCAACCCTTCATAGGAAGACTTCTTCTCTTTCATTTAACCCCCATTATTTTATGCGCCTGAGGGATAACGCAAGTAGTTATCCTCTCTCTTCTACACATATTTTTAAAAGTTTCTAACTTAGGTTCTAGCGCCCCATTATTTACCCCGGAATCAGGCTGAAGAACAAGAATAGTGTTTTGCGCTGACTGCTGGATTAATCTTATCCCATCTAAAAGGTCGCTCTCCTGCGTGTGTTCGCAAATAACCGCCTTTACAAAAACCTCTTTTTTAGAGGCTATCTCCAAAAATACACGGTGAGCCTGCCAAAAATCTTGATTCAAACCGGTCGAGCTAGGGAATTTTAAATCCATAGCCACTATATGCAAATGATCTATTACCTCTGTAAGCGCCTCAGGTAAAGTGCCATTTGTCTCAAGGTAATTCTTTAAGTTATCCTTAAAAGTAAGCTTGAGAACTTCTTTTAAAAAATCTTTCTGCAGTAAAGGCTCTCCTCCGGTAAATGATATTGAATGATGTTTTTTATAACAATACTTCTTTAGCTCCCTATAGAGCTCTTCTGGTTCATATTCTAAAAAGCTGTGCAACTTAGTATCGCAAAACTTACAGCTTAGGTTACAACCAAAAAAACGCACAAAGACTTGACGTTCGCCTAAATAGAGACCTTCGCCTTGAATACTATCAAAGACTTCAGAGATTTTACCTTTCATGCCTTTTTATCTAACACAATAGCTTTAGCAGATTAAGTATCCCTAAAAAGGGGGTCGAGGATACCTACATCCTTAAAACCCTTCTTTCTATAATAACAGCTATCACACTTCCCGCAAGGGTAGCTGCCACCCTGATAACAAGACCACGTATATTTATACGGGACCTTAAGTTTGATTCCTAATCTTATAATATCAGCCTTATCTTTATCTATTAAGGGAGATATAACCTTAATCCCTCTTTTTCTTATTCCCGTAAAAGTCCCTAAATCCGCTACCTTTTTAAAGGCATTTAAAAATTTTGGCCGGCAATCAGGATACCCAGAATAATCCCGGCTATGAGCTCCGATAAAGATAGCTTCGGATTTTATTACCTCAGCAAAAGAAAGGGCAAAGCTTAAAAATATAATATTCCTCGCCGGAACATAAGTAGAAGGAATACTCTTACCTAACGACTTTTTATTCAGGGGTATCTTTTTTTTGCCTAATAGGCTTGACCCACCCCAAGGGAACTTAATCTTAAGCGTACAATAAGCAACTTTTGCCTCAATGGCAATCCTTTTAGCAGCGTTAATCTCTTTTTTATGGCGCTGCCCATAATCAAAAATTAAACAGGTTATCCTGTAACCTCTCTTCTTGGCTAGATACAAGACAGTTGCCGAATCTAACCCACCAGACAATAAGACGACTGCGCGTTTAAGCTTACCCTTCATAATAAGTAGCCCGGGCCTTATCAGACTCCCATACAGTAACTTCTAAAATCTTTACCCCCTTTAAGTTATCCTTAGATAAAGAAAAAGAAAGTTTATCATAAATATACTTTGCGATATTCTCCGACGTAGGATTAACTTTTTTAAAATAAGGAATCTTATTTAAATATTTATGGTCCATAGCCCCTAAGACTCTTTTTAATTTATCTTTAAGATAGGCAAAATCCGTAACCATACCAATCTTATCCAGATTCTTCGAAGCTACTCCTACCTCTACCTTCCAGTTATGCCCATGAAGCTCTTCGCATTTACCCTTGTAACCCCTTAGGTTATGTGCAGAGCTAAAACCAAGCTCAACTTTTATCTTATACATTACTCACCTTCTTTACTTTTTTTAACAATCTCCCTAAAAAACTCTCAGCTAATCCCTTAAACCATTCGGGGTTATCGCTAACAAAAAAATCAAACCTGCCCTTACCCCTCTTATTTAGAAGCCCTTTACTTGATAATATTTTTTTTACCTCAATAGCTACCTCTTTAGCAGAATCAACCAAAATGACTTTTTCTCCCATTACCTTTTTAATCACCTTTTTAAGTAAAGGATAATGGGTGCAACCTAAAATAAGCGTATCTACTCTTGCGTCTTTTAATGGCTGTAGATATCTCTTAGCTACAGTTAAAACTACATCCTGATTTAACCATCCCTCCTCTACGAAAGGAACGAATAAAGGACAGGCTGCTGAAAAAACCTTAATCTTAGAGTTAAGCCTCTTAATTTCATCCTCATAAGCTCGGCTCTTAATCGTCCCCCTAGTCCCTATAACACCTATACGATTATTCTTGGTAGCATAAACTGCTTCCCTAGCGCCAGGATTAATTACCCCGACTATAGGAACGCTAAACTTTTTTCTTAATTTAGGCAAAGCGCAACTTGAAGCAGTATTACAAGCAACACAGATTAACTTTACATTATGCTTGGATAAAAATAAGGCATTCTCTATTGAAAACTTAGTTACCGTCTCTTTAGATTTAGCTCCGTAAGGGACACGCGCTGTATCACCAAAATAAACTAAACTCTCTGAAGGAAGCTGCTTAATAAGCTCTTTGACTACTGTCAAGCCCCCTACCCCTGAATCAAAAACTCCTATCAGCTTCATCTACCAAAACCCTCTTTAGTTTTACAGGCATAGTCGAACACCCCTTTAAAAATACTCTGGGAGAGTTTCTTACGATAACTTGAGTCTCTTAAAAGCTGTTCTTCTTTAGCGTTGGATAAAAAACCTACTTCTACCAAAACTGCAGGCATCCTAGTTCCACGTAAGACCTCAAAACGCGCATCTTTTACGCCTATAACCCTTACACTTAAACTCTCTCCTGCAGAACGACAGATATCCGACGCTAAAGAGATAGACTCTGCCCGATTATAAGTATAGAGCTTATCCCAAAGTATTGATTTCAAGACTTGCGAATTACTGGCAAAGTAGGAACTATCAAGGTTAAGATTAAAATGCTTAGCAGCATAAGAGCCCCTAGTAAGATCGCTTACTGTAGTAGAAACATAATAAACCTCAAAACCATGCAGGCTCCTTGACTTATTAGCATTGGCGTGAATACTTATAAATAAATCTGCTTTAGAATTATTTGCTATTTCAACTCTTTTCCCTAACGGGATAAAAATATCTGAATTACGCGTCATTACAACTTCAATGCCTTCTCTCCTAAAAAAATCGGCTAAGTTTTTAGCTATATCAAGATTTACATCCTTCTCTTTTAACCCACTCCGACTAACTGCTCCGGGATCACGGCCTCCGTGCCCAGGGTCTATAACAACCTTTTTAATTAAAGGTATTACCCTTGTTTGCTTAGAACCAAGAGGCAATTTAACAACCTTAAAGATAGGCGCTATAACCTCTTCCTTAAATTGCACAGGAACCATAATCTTTCCTTCGTATATCTCAGTAGGATTTTTAAGCAGAAGCGCTTTTTTATCCACTAAAACTAAATTATCTCCAACGACAAAACTTATGCTATGGTTATCTTTACTAAGATTAACAAGGCGAGCGTAGATATCATAATCTAAACTCATACCTTTTAATTGACACAAAGAGAGAAGGGAATAATACCCTGCTCCATTTATATTATATACGGGTAACTCTTCCTTAAGCGGCAACCTAGCGCAACCAAAGATAAAAATCCCTAATACAAAGAATAAAAATAGTTTTGCATTCTTTTGCATAAATTTAATGGTGGAGGTGCGGGGAATCGAACCCCGGTCCTTAAACACCCGAATAAAAGCCACTACATGCTTAGCCCTGCATTTATCTTTAGGCTTATAACGCTCTGCAAGGCGGGGCATTATAAGCCGTATCCTTTTTATAGTTTCATTCTGCCGTCAAAGGATAAACAGCAAAACTATCCTACTAATGCTCTATTCCGCCCTGTAGGAATAGGAACGGATAGAGGCTTCGCTAATTTAGTTAGCGAAGGCTGGCATCATGCCAAACGATGGCATAGCCATCGGCTTGACATCAAACAAACGGTTGTTTGCGTTTGTATTTTGCACGGGTTGTTAACGCGGCTAACCATGCGTCCGCGGCATGCTACTCTTACTCAACTGCCTAAGTCGAGCCCTTTCACCCCCTTATTTTTCCTTTCTAAATAAGATTACTTCCTTCTATTCTTTAAGATGCGACGAGTAACTACCTCGCTCTCGCGACGCTTAATATCTTCTCTTTTATCATAAAGTTTTTTCCCTCGGCCAAGGCCAAGTTCTATCTTTACAAAACCACGGGCATTAAAATATACCTTTAACGGAACAAGTGTACAGCCTCTTTGCGTAAGCTTGCCGGCTAACTTTACTATCTGTTTCTTATGCAAGAGGAGTTTGCGTTCTCTTACCGGATCAACATTAAGATAACTTGCCTGGAGGTAAGGGCTTACGTGTGTATTGTATAAGGTTACCGAGCTTCCTTCTATCCTAGCAAAGCTATCGCTTAAGTTTATCTTTCCCTGGCGAATAGACTTTACCTCTGAGCCCTTTAATTCTATCCCGCATTCAATAGTCTCAAGAATTAAATAGTCCCTATAAGCTTTATGATTTGAGGCAATAATCTTGCTCATTTTATCATAAACTAATTAAAATACGAAATCAAAAAAGCGTTCTTAACTATAGCCATTTTCAAGCTTTCCGGAATTTATTATTATAGCAGTAAATTAAAAGGGCGGCAAATCTTTTATATTTGACAGAATTTATTGCCTAAGATATACTTAAAACAACTTTAGCGGGGGTGGCGGAATGGCAGACGCGCAGGTCTCAGAAGCCTGTGCCGCAAGGCATGAGGGTTCAAGTCCCTCCTCCCGCACCAAAAGTTTTCTTCTTCCAAATATTAAAACTATCTTGGTAAGCCTTAAAGGCAGACTTCTTAGAGTAGTTCCAACGGATAAGTCCAAAATAATCAACTCCATTGTCCCAATGTTCTTTGGTATCGCGAAAAAAAGCCCAAAAGACCTTTTCTACATTTTCATCCTTAAGTAGTTCTGTATATACCCTTTTTAGCCAAAGTGCCTGTTGTTTCTCCGTCGGGTTCTTCCCTAACCACCATTTATTAACCATCAACCCTCTCCTTACTCCGGGGCAACCAATCTCAGTAATCCAAATCTTCTTATTGCAATCTCCGTTACGAAACATTATCTTATAGGCAAGCTTAGGAAAAGAGACAACAGCCTTTATACCTCCTTTGCGCAACGGGTTTTCAAAAAAATGCAGATTTAGAATATCAAAATATCCCTTTGCCCCCTTATCGTATAAGCAGTTTATACTGGATATTCCTTTAGCTAACCCTCCATTAAGTACCTTACAATCCGGGTCAATTTTTTTGGCTGCCAAATAAACATCCTTTAATAAAGAGACATAACTCTTAAGCCCATCTTGAACTGACCAATAGATAGGAGAATCCGGTTCATTCCATACCTCCCAATATTTAACCTTATCCTTGTAGCGTTTAATAACTTTAGAAGCATACGCAACAAATAGTTTATTATCCTTAGGAGGAGAATTCCAACCGCCGTCAAATGCTGCCCAATCCGCGCTATAATTAAGAAGCCCTAAAATATTTATATTATTAGCAGAAAAAATATCTACAATGCGGTCATATTTAGCAAAATCAAATACCCCTTCCTTTGGCTCTATATCCTGCCATAAAAAGTCTACCCTTGCCCAGCCAACTCCTGCTTCTTTCATAAGCTTAGCTGTCCTTTCAAGCTCAAGGTCAGAAGAATACTTGTAGTGATTCCAATCGTGATTCCAATGCAAAAACTCAAGCACCCCAAAAGGATTATTCATATTCTTATCCTCCGGATAATTTTTAGAGATAGCAGGGCTAATAAACAAAAAGATAAATAGAATTAAAAAAGAAAACGTCCTTTTAATATGTTTTATGCGGCAACTGTTCAATATTAATGTAATCACTAAAAGATATCCTTTCTCCCATCTCTTCTTTAACTACCCTAATTCTATCCGGGGCATAAGGATGAGTTTTAAAATAAGACTTAGGCGCAAGGGGCCTTCTTTTATTTACATCTTGCAGTTTCTTTAAAAAAGTAATCATTGCATAAGGGTCATACCCGGCTAACCTTGCGTAGCGCGCTCCTAACTGGTCTGCTAAAAGCTCATCTTCCCTGCCATAACCTAAAAGTATCTCGGTAAACGCCGCATCAGAAGCTGCGCCAACTTCACCTGAGGAAGGCGCCGCGGCAACAAGTAACCTTAAAACAGAATACGCCTGTAATGCCTGAAGCTTCTTTATGCTATGCCTTGCTACGATATGGCCTACCTCATGCGCTAAAACACAGGCTAATTCATCGTCATTTTCAACCTTTTCAACCAAGCCGCTATTAACATAGATGTAGCCGCCCGGAAGCGCAAAGGCGTTTATCTCTTCATCTTCAAGGACGGTAAAATAATAATCTATATCTTTTCTATCGCTTACCGCAGCTATTCTTTTACCTATATCCTCCACTCGTTTTTGCATCAAAGGGTCAACGGTATCTTTATCTTTATAAATTTTCTCCATCTGCTTAGCTATAGACTGGCCCATAACAACTTCCTTATCCGTACTATAATAAAAAGCCTCCTGCTTACCGGTTACGATATTATACTCATGGGAGCAACCCGTTAATGTTATAATATGTAGTATACAGTATGTAGTATATAAGATAAAAAAGAGAAACTTCTTGTTAATACCAAGTTTTCTTAACATTATAAATAGTTTGCGCGCAGGCAGGCCCACCACATTATAAAAACACCCTTCTATACGACGAATAAAAAATCCACCTCTGCCTTGTATATCAAAACTTCCCGCCTTATCCAAGGGAGAAGTTTTTTTAAAGTATCTATCTATATCTTTGTCGCTTAAATTATCCATGTAAACTTTTGTCTTTTCGCTCCCGGTTAAAATTCTCTTTTTTGTTTTATCCTTATCTACAATAGCTACCCCTGAATAAAGCCATTGGGCTTTTTTTGAAAGTTTCTTAAGCATAACTTTAGCACTTTTTATATTTTTCGGCTTGCCAAATATATTACCATCCTGGACACAGATAGTATCGGCAGATATAACCACCCCGGATTTAATCCTTCCCGCAACATCCAGCGCTTTTTTAAGGGCGTTCTCTTTAACCAGTTTAGAGAAAGTGAGCCTGCCTAACACTCTCTTCTCTTTAACCTTACTAGGCATAACCTTAAACTTAAACCCCAAGCGCTTCAGTATATCTGCCCTTGCCTTAGATTTTGACGCTAAGTATATTTTATGCATAATGCTACAAAGGTTAATTTATAGCCGCTGATTCTCCGGCAAGGTAACCCGTTGAAAATGCTGCCTGTAAGTTAAACCCTCCGGTATCAGCATCTATATCAATCATCTCTCCGCAAAGATATAAACCCTTAATAAGTTTAGACTCCATGGTCTTAGGGTTAACCTCTTTTAAAAAAACCCCACCTCTAGTGACCATCCCTTCCTCTATATTACCCGTCCTTAAGATAGTCAGAGACCACAAATTCAAGAAGGAGGTTAAAATCTTCCTTTCGGCTGAGGTAATTTGATTGGCTTTCTTGGTAGGATCAACCCCAGAAACTACGACTAATAATTCTGCCAGCTTAGCAGGCAAAAGATTCTTCATTATATTAGTAATATTTTTTTTAGGGGCTAACTTAAATTCCCTTAAAAGTCGGTTATTTATCTTTTCAGGGGTAAGCCCGGGTTTAAGGTTAATCGCAAGATAAACTTTTTTTCCTTCGCTAAGCCAATCAACCACCCTTGCGCTTAAACTAAATACAAGCGGCCCGGATATTCCATCTTTTGTAAAAAGTACCTCTCCGATATCAGAGATAACTTCTTTTTTATCACAGCTAAACTTAAGCCTGATATTTTTAAGGGTAAGGCCCTCTAAAGGCTTAAGGTACTCTTCTTTTACCTTAAAGGCTACAAGCCCAGGCCTTAAAGGAACAATCCTATGCCCTTTATTCTTTAGTATATCTATACCACTTCCATCTGAACCGGTAAAAGGATAAGAAGCTCCCCCTGTAGCCATAATTACCGAATCAAAAAACTCTCTCTTGCCATCCCCTAAGATAACCCCTCTAACGGCTTTATCTTCAATTATAATATCTTTCACTGTGGCTTTATAAATAATTTTAACCCCTCTTCTAGATAATTCTTTTTTTAATATAACCAAGACACTTCCTGAGCTATCAGTTACAGGAAAAACACGCATCTGCCTTTCTATCTTCATCTTTAAGCCCCTATCCTCAAAGAAAGTTATGAGGCAAGTGTTAAAAAATTTCTTGAAAGCATCCCTTAAGAAATTGCCATTATTAGAAAAGTGTTTAAGAAAATCCTCTAAAGCTAAAGCGTTGGTAATATTACACCTGCCCTTGCCGCTTAAGAGGAGTTTTTTACCAGGTTGGATATTTCTTTCAAAGAGGGTAACTTCTTGATTCAACTGGCCAGCCCTTATTGCTGCCATCATCCCTGAAGGGCCTGCTCCGATAACCGCTATTCTCTTATTATGCACAAGAATACCTAAAAACCAAAATCCTTAATTGTATATATAGAACTAAGTTTAAGTCCTGCCTTAGCTAAATTCTCTAAAGCACCTTCACACCTATCTACAATTACCACAGCAGAATCACAAAATATTCCTTCTTTCTGCAAGACAACCTTGGCTTCTATTAAGGCCTTTCCTGTGGTTGCAACATCATCTACCAAAAGCACTCTATCATCTTTATTAAGCTTAGGCCCTTCTATTTGACGCATAGCTCCGTGCTCTTTTAAGGACTTTCTTACGATAAATGTCTTTAAATCTACCCCCTTAATATAGCTTGCAACTGCCACAGCTCCGACTATGGGGTCTGCTCCTAAGGTAGGACCACCTATAGCAGTTATGCCTCCGCCTTGAAATAATTCTAATATTATATTAGCAACAAGATAGGCACCTTCAGGGGTTAAGGTAATTATCCTACCGTCTAAATAATAGCTACTCTTCTTCCCGCTTGAAAGGGTAAAATCTCCGCGCTTAAGGGCTTTCTCATCAAGTAATTTAAGCAACCTTTTCTTTAATTCCGATAAACCTTCTTTTAACATGCAAATATTTTACTATTCAAACCCTACCCTGTCAATAGAGAGCATTTATTTTGCTCTTACTATAACTTATTGCTATATAGATGATTGCCAGATGAAGAACCGTCCCCTATATTGATTGACAAAGGGTAAATTAGTTGTTATGATATTTTTCATGTTGCGGGGCTTATTGCAGGGATTAAAAGAAATTTTATTTCCTAAGGTTTGCTCTTCATGTAAGAAAAAACTAAATGAATCCGACGAAGAATTAATATGCAAGGGATGCTACTTGGGAATAAAGATGAATCTGCCTCCATTTTGTGTATCCTGCGGAAGGCATCTTGAAAAAAATAACTTTAACAAGAATATCTGTCCCGGATGCGCAGGGAAACGCTTATACTTTGACCGCGCCTTCTCTGCCTGCATATACGAAGGGATAACTACAAAATTAATCCATGAATTTAAGTATAAAGGCAAAGAATCCCTTGCTAAACCCCTAAGTAAAATAATGATAGATTTTATCCGCGAATACAGCCTGCCGATTGAATACTTTGATTTTATAATACCTGTACCTTTACATAAAACAAAACTACGCGAAAGAGAATTTAACCAAGCAGAAAGACTAAGCTCTTATATTGCAAAAGAATTTAACAAAAAGTTTTCCTCTGATATACTTCTACGCAGACGCAACACCAAGGCTCAAGTCGGACTAAAAGATAAAGAACGCAGGTTAAATGTAGTAGGTAGTTTTTCTGTGGCAAAAAACTATAACTTAAGAAATTGTAACCTTTTATTAATAGACGATGTCCTGACAACGGGCGCAACCGCATCCGAGGCTGCGCTGGTTTTAAAAAATGCGGGTGCTCAGGCCGTCTTTGTTCTAACCTTAGCCAACTAATAGATGCGAATACTCCGTAACTACCTTATAAAAGAATTCACCGGGCCGTTTTTACTTACCCTTACGTCCTTAAGCTTCATTATGATAGTAGTAGGAAACTTAAAGAAAATAGCAGATTTAGTTATTAATAAAGGGGTTGATATATTCAGCGTAACTAAAGTTTTTATACTCCTTACTCCTTATATCGTAACTTACGCCCTACCCATATCTGTACTTGTAGCAATACTTATTTCTTTAGGTAGGCTTTCAAGTGACAATGAAATTATAGCTATAAGAGCAAGTGGAATAAATATCTTCAGACTAATCCTACCGATACTAACCATAGGGTTAATAATCAGCTTAGGGCTTGTGGTATTTAATGACCGCGCTGCCTCTTTCGCTCATTATGAGTATCGTAAAACCTTAATAGAAATAGGAATGAAGAATCCGACAGCCGCTTTTGAAGAAGGAGTCTTCATCAACTCTTTCCAAAGATACATACTTTTTATCTATAAAATAGACCAAAAGAACAACAGGCTAATGAACGTACGCATCTACGAACCACAAGGAGACAATAAGCCTACCCGTACTATTATCGCCAAAAGCGGTGAATTCATCGCTATTCCCGAAGAAAATATGGTAAAACTAAAACTAATGGACGGCACTTCCGATGAACCTGATCCGAACAATCCGCTTAATTTCTATAAACTTAACTTTAAAACTTACTTCATGAACCTCAACTTAGCGGATGCTAAAAATAAAGAAAAAATAGAGAAAAAATACAAAGAGATGACTATAAAAGAATTAAACCAAGAGATAAAAAAACTGCGTAAAAAAGATATAGACCCTGCTCCTCTGATTACTCAGATACACGAAAAGCTTACTCTCGCCTTCTCTTGTTTAATTTTTATCCTTATGGGGTTGCCCCTTGCCGTTATTACCCGGCGCAGGGAAAAATCTATAAATATAGGAATCTCTATACTTATTATCGTAATATACTATCCACTCTTCATTGCCTGCGAGGCATTAGGCATACAGGGACACTTAAATCCGGCATTTGCAATGTGGATACCAAATATTATCTTTGGCTCATTAGGAGCATACTTAACTACACGCTTATGCGTATCTTAGATAAATATATATTAAAATCAGTAGCAACGATATTCATTCTCTGCATCTTTTTATTTCTCTTTCTATACGTAGTTATAGACCTGCTCTCCCATTTAGACGACATATTAAAAAACAAAACTCACTTTATGCTCTTAACCCAGTATTACTTATGGAGCCTTCCGTTAATGTTTAGCCAGATATCCCCCTTTGCCTGCCTTTTAAGCTCCTTATACACCTTTAGCAAATTAAACCATAATAATGAAATTATCGCTATGCGTGCTTCGGGGCTAAGTATATTCTATATCACTAAGACTACCTTAATCTTCGGTGCATTAATAAGTCTCTGCGTCTTTCTTGTAAATGATCGCCTGACTCCGCAGGCAATGGACACTACCCAAAGGATAAAGGTTCAAATGGAAGAAGGGGTAAAAAAAAGTCCGGATAAAAAAAATGAAGTTATAAATAACCTCTCTATGTACGGGCTTAAAAACAGGCTATTCTTTATAACTAAATTCTATGAGGATACTCAAACCATGGAAGGAATAACCATACTTGAGCAAGATGAAAAACAAAACTTGACAAAAAAAATTGTTGCCAGAAAAGGGGCCTATGAGGACAATCTATGGAAGTTCTACAATTCTATCACCTATGATTTTGATATTAACGGCCAAATTATAGACGAACCGCTCTACCTAGAAGAAGAGATAATGGCCATACCCGAAACGCCTAAGGATTTTCTTGCCCAAAGGCAAAAACCTGAATCAATGACCATAGGACAACTTGACTCTTATATCTGGAAATTATCCAAAAGCGGAGCGACAAATGTAATAAGAAATTTGAAAATAGACCTCTATCAAAAATTTACAACTCCCTTTACCAGCCTGATCATAATTCTCTTAGGAATACCCTTTTCATTGATGATGCATAAGAAAGCTACGGGGTTATCTTCTATTGGGATCTCAATTATGGTAGGTTTCTTGTATTATATAATTGATGCTATATTTATAGCCGTAGGCCGTTCAGGGGCATTTCCCCCTCTCTTAGCCGTCTCATTAAGTCATATCTGCGCTCTTACCTTTAGTTTAATAGCTATAAATCGTCTGCCTTAATTTTTATATATCCTAGGAATACGGCTCCCTAAACCACATACGATTTCATAAGAGATAGTCTTTGATTTTAGGGCCAACTCCTCTGCGGTAATAGTTTCTTTTCCTTGAGAGCCAATCAAAACAACCTCATCCCCAACATTTATATTAGAATTCCCTACTTCAACCATCAACTGATCCATACATATTCTACCTACAATCCTAAATCTTCTCTTTTTAATCAAAACCTCTGCCTTATTAGAAAGATTACGCGGATACCCATCTCCATACCCAATAGGCAACGTGGCAATCCTTGTAGCTTTCTGGGTAATGTAAGAGTGCCCGTAGCTTATACCAATCCCCTTAGGAACCCTCTTAACGAAAACTACCTTTGTCTTAAGGCTTAAGACCGGTTTTAACTTTACCTTCAAGCCCCCTTTAGGAGACAAGCCGTAAATAATAAGCCCAGGACGAACCATATTAAAATGGCTATCCTTATAATTAATAAAGCCTATGCTATTAGCAGCATGTACCAATGGTATCTTTATCCCCCTCCTACTTAAACCTTTAACAAGTTTATCAAGTAAGCCAATCTGGCAAAAGGTAAACTTTTTATTTAAGTCAGCGCAAGATAAGTGAGTAAATATGCCCCTTATATCAATGCCTTTAAGCCTACTTATCTTTTCTATAAGCTTATACGCATCATGGTAATGCATGCCTATCCTGCCCATACCTGTATCAACTTTTATATGAACCCCGATACGCTTCTTAAAAAACCTTGCCTTACTACTTAATACTTCAGGCATGCCCCAATCGCAAATAGTGGGAAAAAGATTATATTTAAAAAGCGGCAGTATATCTTTCTTTAAGATAAGCCCTAAGATTAAGATATCATTTTTTATCCCTGACCGCCTCAGCTCTATCCCTTCATCAATTGAGGCTACGCCAAAGAAATCAACTCCGCAACGCTCAAGCCTCTTAGATATGGGGATTAAGCCGTGGCCGTAGGCATCCGCCTTAACCGTTATCATGATTTTAGTATTAACCCCGCATCTTTTCTTTATTTCAAGAAAGTTATGCTCAAGGTTAGCTAAATCAACCTCTGCCCAGGTAGGGCGATATCCAAGATAATTATTTCGTATCATCTTTTAACTTGGCAATCATTTGGGTAAAGGTAAATAGGTTTTACAGAATGATTGCTCCTCTTTTTTTCTTTAGATATTCTTTCCAGAACCAAAGTAATTATATTATGCGCCTTAGGATACCATAAATCCCTATCTAAAAAAGATACATTATTCCTCTTCTTGAGAATCTCGTCCTTGTAAAGATAAAGCGCATCCCCGAAAACAACGCTAGGAGAAGTTATTCGTTTTAAGAAATCTTTTAACTCTATTAATAAATAAGGGCTAAAGCGTCTAATCTTTCCTTTTCTATATTTATATTCACAAGTATAGATTAAAGCGCGCTTAGCATCAATAGCAGGTATTATCTTCTTATCCACTAATAGGCAATTTAACGCCATGATATCTAAGGTTGAAAATGAGATTAACGGCTTTTTTAAGGCAAGGCCAAACCCTTTAATAAAACTTAAACCTAAACGAATACCGGTAAAAGATCCGGGGCCTGCGCCTACAGCAAAATAATCTATATCTAAAGGTTTCAAGCCCAAGGCGTCAAGGCAACTTTTAACTATAGGGGCTAGCAACTTAGAAAGTCTAACTCCTGTTTTAAGGTTATACTCATAAACCTTGCCATTATCGTATATCGCTAAGCTAAAAAACGGCGTTGTTGTATCAAACGCTAATATTCTCATAGATTTTTTTAATAAGTTCATTGTAACGCTCTCCTTGGGGGGTAAATTTAAGCTTTCTTTCGCACTCTGCCTGATAACGCAACTCTATCTTAAGGTATTCTTTAGGGAAAAAAGATCCCATCCTCTCTGGCCATTCAACAACGCTTACACCCTCTCCGTAAAAATATTCCTCATATCCTAAACCCAGTATATCTGATGAACCTAAACGATAGAAGTCAAAATGATAAAAGGGTAACCTTCCTGAAAGATGCGGTTTTATAATCACAAACGAAGAACTTGTTAAAGAAGCAACAGGTATCTTTAGCCCTAAGGCTATGCCTTTAGCAAGGACAGTTTTTCCAGAACCTAACCTGCCGCTTAAAGCAATTATATCCTTAGGCCTTAAATATCTAGCAATAACCCTACCGACAGAAATAGTCTCCTTAGCCGAATAAGAAATAATTTGCATATTAGAAATGCGAAAAACCCTCCTGTTTTAAGTCTTTTATTTTACCCGAATTATAGATTAATTTAAAACCATATTTTTTATCTACTACCTCTCCGATTAAATTAAACCTTCCATCCTTGGCTTTAATCAGCCTCCTCGCCTCTCTCTGGCTAAGAGTAAAGAGAAGCTCAAACTCCTCTCCGCTAGTTAAAGCATCATTTAGGCCCCTGGCCTGCTTACTAAGAGGCACCAGCCCTTCATAGATAAAAGCCCCTTTATTGCTTTGGTTTAATATATGCCTTAAGTCTTGAGCTAACCCATCAGATATATCTATCATTGAGTTTATTTTAAAATTTTTGCTTAAAAATAAAGATTCCTTTACCCTCGGAATAAAATTAAGATGCTTACCTTTAATAGAACCTCCTAAACTTCCGGTAACAAATATTAAATCTCTTAATTTAGCTCCGCTCCTTAAAACAAGATTGCCCTTTTTAACCAGCCCAAACATGCTGACATTTATAACTATCTTGTTACTTGAGCTTAAATCCCCTCCGATAATATTAATCTTATACTCTCTGCAAATATCCCGAATACCCTTAAAAAGTAAGTCAACAAACTTTAGCGAAGTTGCCTTAGGGAGCCCTAAAGAGATCAAGCAATGCCTTGGCAAGCCTAAACAAGCAGATATATCGCTTATAGAAGAAGCTACGGCCTTTCTGCCAATAAGATAAGGCTTGTCTTTTAAGGTAAAATCAACCCCTTCTACTATCATATCGCAGGTAAAAAGCTGCAAACTCTCCTTGTCAAACTTAATAACAGCACAATCATCCCCTGGCCCTAAGATTACCTCTGAATCAAGCTTAATCCCTCTTTTAAGCCTTTCAATTAACCTAAACTCCCCGAAACCTTTAATCAGCATAGGATTTTTTTAATATTTTTTCTATACGGATTTCTGATAATCCCCTTATCAGTAATAATTGCGGTAATAAAAGAGCTATCCGTAATATCGAAAGCCGGGTTAAAAACCTTAATGCCTTTAGGAGCAACCTTTCTTTTAAATAGTAGGGTGCTTACCTCTCTGTTATCCCGCTGCTCTATAAGAATACTCCTGCCGTTTTTTAAAGATAAATCAAATGTCGATAAAGGGGCGGCCACATAAAAAGGCACCTTATGATGCTTGCATAATAGCGCAAGGTTGTAAGTTCCTATCTTATTAGCCATATCTCCATTTAAGGCTATCCTATCTGCTCCGACAATAACAGAGCTTACCTTACCTTCCTTTAACAATGCGCCTGCGGTATTATCGCAGATAATAACCGTATCTATGCCGTTATTCATTAACTCCCATGATGTAAGCCTGCTACCCTGAAGAAGTGGCCGGGTCTCAGAAGCGTAAACTTTAAAAACCTTACCCCTCTTCTTTGCAGCGTACAATACACTTAAGGCTGTCCCCTCTGCGCAGGTAGCCAAACTTCCAGCATTACAAATAGTAAGGATAGCACTTTTATCTTTAATCAAATCCGCTCCGTTTATGCCTATGCTTTCGCAAGACCTACGGTCATCTGCAATTACCCTAAGGGCCTCTTCTAAGATTGCCTCTTTAATATCATTAAGATTACGGCTTTTTACTTTTAACCCGGCAAGATAAGCCCTTTCTACTCCCCAAGAAAGATTCTTGGCCGTAGGCCTAAGAAGCAAAATATGTTTAGCTACACGCTTTAACTTAAATTTAAATTTTTTTAGGTCAAGCCCTTCAAAATCTTTTACTCCAAGGTATACGCCTAATGCCCCTGCTGCACCTAAGGCAGGAACGCCGCGCACGCGAAGCTCCTTTACTGCCCTACTTAAATCTTTAAGATTATCAAGGTATACATACTTTATTCTTTCCGGCAGTAAAGACTGGTCAATAATTTTAACTTTACCTTTTTTATAACTTATAGCCTTAATATCCATCGGTTTTATCTTTAAAACCCAAAAAAGTTTTTTGCGTTCTGAGTAGTCTTAAAAGAGATCTCTTCTAAGCTTACTCCTTTAATCTGTCCGATAAACTCTGCCAGCAACCTTACCTGCATGGGCTCGTTTCTTCTGCCCCTAAACCCCTCAGGGGGTAAAAATGGCGCGTCCGTCTCTAACATTAACCTATCTAAGGGAGTAACTTTAACCAATTCCCTTAAATCGCTTGCCTTTTTATAAGTTATATTGCAAGTAAAGGATACAAAAAATCCCATATTCAGGCATTCATCAAGAAAGCTCCTATTCCCTGAAAAACAATGGACGACCGCGCGCAAAGGCTTTAAGCCTTTAAGTATTCTAAGAGTATCCGGCTCTGCTTGCCGAGTATGTATAACCAATGGTTTGTTAGACTCTAAGGCTAATTCCAAAAGGGATAAAAAAAGCCTCCTTTGGTTGGAAGGCTTAGAGAAACTTTTAAAATAGTCCAAACCAATCTCTCCGATAGCAACAACCTTATCCTCCTTAACCATCCCTCTTATCAATTCCTTTTCTTTTAAGGTAAAATTATCTGCTTCATGAGGATGTATGCCTACGGTAGAATAAAGATTAGGGTATTTTTGGGTAAGCTCTATTGACTTTCTCGAGCCTTCTATACTTGAACCGATATTAATGATAAAATCTACGTTATTTTCCTTAGCCCTTCTTACGACTTCATCCCGATCAAAATCAAAATCAAGAAAATCTAGATGGCAATGGGTATCAATCAACATAAACTCACTACTCTTTTGCTTCAATACGAGGGAATAACGGCTCCCCCTTTTTTATGGCCTGCCCTTCAAACTGTGCCTGAATAAGGCTGGCTGTTTGAGGCATAAATACTTCTAATTCTTGTGCTACTGACCTGATCACCCCAACTAAGATACAAATAAAGGCACTTAAAGCATCTTTTTTATCTTCCTTTGCTAAATTCCAAGGCTTAGTATCTTCAATATACTTATTAGCCATGCCTATTAAACTCCAGATAGCCTCTAAGGCTAAAACAAAATCCTGATTTCTTAACGCAGAATCTACTACGCTTTTAAGTGAATTTTTCTTATCTAATAATCCTTTATCTTTTTGGCTATCTAAACCGCTAAAATCAGCCTCCGGGATATTCCCCTCAAAGTATTTCTCTATCATTGTAAGCGTCCTATATACTAAGTTGCCTAAATCATTAGCTAAATCGCTATTATAACGCTTAATGATAGAATCTTCGGAAAAATTCCCATCTAAACCAAAAGGAACATCACGCAAGAGGAAATATCTATAAGCATCTATGCCGTATCTTTCAATTACTTCTAAAGGGTTAACTACATTCCCACGAGATTTAGACATCTTATCTGTGCCTATCAACCACCACCCATGTGCAAATACCTTCTTAGGCAGCTCAATCCCCAAGGCGTGCAAAATTATAGGCCAATAAATAGTATGTTGCCTTAATATGTCCTTTGCCATTAAATGCAGATCTGCCGGCCACCACTTCGAGATATACCTATCCTCTGAATCAAACTCACCGACAGCGCTTATATAATTAATAAGCGCATCAAACCAGACATAAGTTACATGCTCCGAGGAAAATGGAAGAGGAATACCCCAACTAAGCCGCTCTTTCGGACGGGAAATACATAAATCGTTAAGCCGATTATTTTTTAAAAAACTTAAAGACTCCTCATACCGGCTGGCAGGCCTGATAAATTCGGGATTCTTGTTAAAAAACTCTAAGAGCCAATCCTGATATTTAGATAACCTAAAAAAATAATTTGTTTCTACGATATTTTCTACGGAACGCCTGCAATCAGGGCATAAACCATCAATCACTTGGCTCTTAAGCCAAAAAGTCTCACAAGGCGTACAATATAACCCTTCATATTTACCCTCGTAAATATCTCCTTTTTTATTCAAAATAGTTAAAACTCTTCTAACAAGGCTAATGTGACGGGCTTCTGTAGTGCGAATAAAATCATCATAAGAAATACCCAAAGCCTTCCAAAGAGCCACAAAACTATTTACCGTCTGATCAGCAAAATCCCGAGGGCTTAATCCTGCCGCATCTGCCGCCCTTTGAATCTTCTCTCCATGCTCATCGGTCCCAGTTAGAAAAAAGACATTATTCTCTCCTAATAATTTTCGCATATAGCGGGCTAAGGTATCGGCGGCAATCGTAGTATAAGAATGGCCTATATGAGGAGAAGCATTAACGTAATATAAAGGAGTAGTAATATAAAATTTATTTTTCATGATCCGACTTATAATTTAACTCTACAGTCCCCCCATCGTCAAGTTGGACCGAAGCCTTACGTTTAAAAATATTAACACTAATAACCTTCCCTTTACCCTTTAAAGTGTGAACGATCTCCCCCTCCCGAGGCAGCCCCTTGGATAAAAACTTATAACTCTCGTATTCAAAAGAAAGACAACACATAAGCCTCCCGCATATCCCAGATATCTTAGGAGGATTTAAAGGCAACCCTTCTTCCTTAGCCATTTTAATAGTCACCGGCTCAAAATCCTTTAAAAACTTAGCACAACACAACTCTCTCCCACAAGTACCAAAACCGCCAAAGAACCTTGCTTCATCACGAACGCCTATCTGCTTAAACTCTATTCTTGCCTTGAATATCTTCGCTAAATCCTTAACTAAGTTCCTGAAATCTACCCTACCAGCAGAAGTAAAATAAAATACTATCTTTGAACGGTCAAAAGAATACTCTGCCTTTACCAGTTTCATATCTAATTTGTGCTCTTTGATCTTCTTATCACATAAATTAAATGCCTCCTTTACCTTTACCCTATTGCCCTCTATCTGCTTAATATCCTCAGCCTTGGCTATCCGCAATATTCTCTTCAAAGGTTCCTTACCCTTCCTATCAAGAGAAGTAGGCAAGGATGACAACACTAATCCAAAGTCTTGTCCCCGGTCATGCTCAATAATTACACAATCACCCGGATAGACTAAAAGTTCACCCCTATGATAAGGGTAGATTTGCCCTAAGTCCCTTAACCGTACAAATACTATCTCTCCCATATCTGTGCTTTTAAGTTTAAGATTAATAAACGTGGGTTTATACTATATTGCGAATAGAATGCAGCATCATAGATAGTTGTTAAGACCTTATCTATATTTAAAATAGACAGCTCTCTTGAAGAATTCAATAATTCTTCTGTATAATCATAATTAATCACCTTATTAGTCGGCAATCCGTGCTTTAAAAAATACAGATCGCGAAACCAAGAGGAGAATACCTTAAGAATAAAAAGAAACGCCTCTTTGCTATCTATCATGGCGGTAATGCCATTAAATGAATTTGGGGTTTTTAATTTATCTATGACGGCTCTTCTCTCTTCCATAATTTTATCCTTTTTTAACCTTAACGCTTCCCCCAATCTTCCTTCGGAGAAATATGCTAAAAAATGTGCAATAGAATGATCCATACTATAAGAACCTTCAAGCTCTCTTGTTAAATCCTCCCTATTATAGGGCTTAAATTTAACAACCCTACACCTTGAAATAATAGTCTTAAGTAACATATTAGGCCTATCCGTAATAAGCATGACCAAGCTTGATTTGGGAGGTTCTTCCAAAACCTTTAAAAGGCAATTAGATGCTTCAGGTGTAAGCATATGGGCATTATCAATAATAAAAACTTTGAATTTACCTTCATATGGCTTCAAGGATATCCACTTTTGCATATCGCGGATAATCTCTATCTTAATCGATCCTGTTTCTTCAGAAAAAAGGCGCACATCCGGGTGTTGGTTCTTAGCTATTTTTTTACAAGAAGGACACTCTGCGCAAGCATCTAATTTAGATAAAAAAAGGCAATTAACCGCCTGAGAAAATGCAACCGCAGCCATTTTCTTACCAATAGAATCAGGCCCGGTGAACAGATACCCTCCTTCTAACCTTTGAGATTCTATCCCTGCTTTAATTATATTTAAGGCCTGACATTGCCCCTTTATATCTCTAAATGGCATACCTATCCACAATCTCCCTGATTCTTTCCTGTGTATGATTTTTGTCAAGCTCTACCTTAATAACCTTTATCCGCCCAGGCTCTTCTTTAGCTAATCTAAGATAACCTCTCCTTACGCGTAGATGATAAGCTAAGGGCCTCTTCTCAATTCGGTCAGAAGAACTACTGCGGTAAAGAAGGCCCTTGTTAACCGGCAAGTCTAAAAAAATTGTTAAATCAGGCATAAGGCCAAAGGTAGCAAATCTCCCAATCTGCTTGATAATTTTTCTATCTATACCTAACCCATAACCTTGATAGGCTATGGTAGAATCTAAAAATCTATCACATATAACAATAGCCCCCCTTTTAAGACTCGGCTTGATTATCTCCCCTATTATCTGGGAGCGTGCAGCCATATATAAAAGCACTTCGCACTCAGGAAGGATAGAGTTATTCTTGTTATCAAGCAAGATATCGCGTATCTTTTCGCTAATATTCGTCCCTCCCGGCTCCCTAAGATAAACAATATCTCTTCTCTTCTTTTTTAAATAATCATAAAGCATGCGCGACTGCGTACTCTTCCCGCATCCCTCAGACCCCTCAAATGTAATAAATTTACCCCTCATCATAATTAAACTCTACGCCAGATAGTAGAGCCATTTTTTAAATCTTCAAGGATTACCCCTTCCCCCTCCAGCTCTTTTCTTATTTTATCCGCTAAAACATAATCTTTATCTTTCCTAGCTACATCTCTTAACCTGATTTTTACCATTACCTCTCTATCAGAAACCTTAATCTCTTTTCTTAAAGGTCTTAAACTCAATCCTAATATCTTAGCCATCTCTAATACTAAAAAATACGCTTCTACGGCAAAACCCCTATCCTCAATATTCTTATTGCCTATATTTACTGCCTCAAAAAGACAAGAAAAGGCTTCAGGGGTGTTAAAATCATCGTTTAACTTCTCAATAAATTTATCTCTTATCTTATTTAACTTGTTATGCTCTTTACGAAAAGATAAATACTTCTGCCTGAAGCTGGGTTTGGTCTTATTTAGAAAGGTCAATATCCTCTCCTTAGCCGACCTTGCCTCTAAAATCTTCTCTTCGGTATAATCTACCGGATGCGAATAGTGGGTAAAAAGAAAAAAGATCTTAAGTAAATCAGAATCGCTGTATTTAAGAATAAAATCCTTTATAGTGATAAAGTTCCCGGATGACTTAGACATCTTTTGCCCGTTCATCGTTAATAAGCCGTGGTGAATCCAATATTTTGCAAAGGGCTTCCCAGTAAAAGACTCTGACTGGGCAATCTCATTTTCATGGTGAGGGAAGATTAAATCCCTGCCTCCGGCGTGAATATCTAAAGTTTCACTCTTTAAAAACGCTTGACTCATCACCGAACACTCTATATGCCAACCAGGCCTACCCGGCCCAAAGGGGCTATGCCAATACGGTTCGTTGTCTTTTGACCCCTTCCATAGAACAAAATCTAAAGAATCCCTCTTTAACTCATTAGGCCCTATACGCTTTGCGCTACGCATCTCTTCTATAGCTTGGCCAGAGAGTTTCCCGTAGTCGTTAAATTTTCTCACATTAAAATAAACATCATTGCCTGCCTGATAAGCATATCCTTTTTCAATCAACTTAAGGATATACTTAATCATCTTAGGGATACTGGCTGTTGCGCGCGGCTCATAATCCCCCTTTCTTATCTTTAAAGATTTAATGTCCTCATAGTATCTTTTTATATATTTACCTGCTAACTCCTTCCAGCTTATCTTTAATTCATTAGCGCGATTGATAATCTTATCGTCAATATCAGTAATATTACGCACAAACCTTACTTTAAATTTACAAAACTCTAAGTATCTTCTAACTAAATCAAAAATATAAAGTGAACGAGCATGCCCTATATGGCTCTCATCATAAACCGTAACCCCACAGGTATAGATATTTACCCTTGGAGGATTAAGAGGAATGAACTCTTCTTTTTTTCTAGTAAGGGAATTATAAATAAAAATAGGCATCTTAATCTACCGGGTTAAATCTATTTCTTTTCTAAATTATCTATTCTCTTCTGCAACTCTTCTATCACCTGCATTATAGGATCTAAAGCCTGCTTATGATCAAGGCTTATATCTATCCTCTTTCCGCCTTGCTTGGTAACCCTTCCCGGAACACCTACTACCGTAGAGTTAGCAGAGACATTATCAATCACTACCGCATTTGACCCGATATAAGAATTATCTCCTACTACAATATCACCTAAGACCTTGGCCCCTGCGCCAATAACAACGTTATTGCCTATATTCGGATGGCGCTTTCCCTTAAAGAGGCCCGTGCCACCTAAGGTTACGCCCTGATATACCAAAACATCATCCCCAATTACCGTTGTCTCACCTATAACAACCCCCATCCCATGGTCTATAAAGAAGCGCCTGCCTATTTTAGCGCCGGGGTGTATCTCTATCCCCGTAACCCAACGGCTAATCTGAGATATAAGGCGGGCAAAGAAAAAGAGGTGCATCTTAAAAAAAAAGTGGGCAAGGCGATAAGCAACTATGGCGTGTAAACCTTGGTACAAAAAGAGTACCTCAAAAAAACTCTTTGCCGCAGGATCTTTCTTCTGAGCGCTACGTATATCCTGATAAAAGAATGCTCCGATAACCAATGCCTTAAGAAGAATAAAAAACAAAATTACTAAAAAAATAAAAATAAGATTCGTCATAAAATCAGCCTCCGCATTTTAAGAAGAACAAACCTTTTTAAGCAAAGCTACTGCATAACAGGCTATCGCCTCTCTCTTTCCAACCTCCCCTAAACCCTCATTAGTCTTTGCTTTAATGCTTACGCAATCTTTGTCAATTTTAAGTATCTTAGCGATATTCTCCTGAATCTTTTTTTTAAAATGAGAAAGGTTTGGTTCTTGTGCTACTAAAACCGTATCAATGTTAGATATACTATACCCTTTTTTTTCAACAAGGCCTAAAACAATTTTAAGTAACTCTACGCTGGATATGCCAAAATATTTAGGGTCAGTATCAGGGAAATGCTCCCCTATATCTGCTTCTCCTATTGCGCCTAAAAGGCTATCGCAAATAGCATGAAGAAGGACATCTGCATCAGAATGCCCGTCTAACCCTTTTAGATAAGGTATCTCTACCCCACCTATAAAAAGCCTGCGGCCTTCAACTAAGCGATGCAGATCATACCCTATACCAATCTTCATAATAAATTACCCTTTAAAATAGCTTCGGCGAAAAAAATATCTTCAAATGTAGTTATCTTCAAGTTAAGATAAGAGCCTAAAACCGCTACGGGCCTTATCCCCATCTTTTCTACTAAGACTGCGTCATCCGTAGCATAACCTAATTTATTCTTATAAGCCTTTAGGATAATTTCTTTTTTAAATACCTGCGGGGTCTGAATCTCCCATATATCTTCCCTTTTCAATGTTTTAACCACAAACCCCTTAGAGATCTCTTTTACCGTATATTTTAAAGGCATACCTACAACTGCCGCTCCTCTTTTCTTTGCGGCAAGTATTGAATCCGTTATAATCTTATTATTGATAAACGGACGAGCAGCATCATGAATTACAACCAAGCTTGTTTTTAAGGATAGCTCCTTTAATCCATTAGATACAGAATCCTTACGCTCCTTACCGCCTAAGATAATCTTTGAAACCTTATTAATTCTATGCCTCTTGATAAGGCGCTTTATCTTACTTAAGATTCCAGAGGAAGAAACTACTACAATCTCATCAATTTTAGGATGCCTGCTTAAAACTAATAAAGAATAATAAATAACCGGCTTACCGCATATCTTAAAAAGTACCTTATTCCTCCCCTTAATAAACCTTAAACTCTTACCGGCAGCTAAAAGAATAGCAGTTACCATAGGTACTTAACGGTTTAACTTGGTAAATATCATCCTGCCTGCCTGAGTCTGCAGAACCGAGGTAACCGAAACCTTAACCTCTTGCCCAATTAACCTTCTGGCATCCTCTACCACCACCATAGTCCCATCGTCAAGATACCCTACTGCCTGATTATGCTCCTTGCCTTCCTTAATAAGCTTAACCGACATAACTTCCCCGGGAAATACAAGAGATTTTAAGGCATTGGCAAGTTCATTAATATTTAAGACCTTAATCCCCTGAATAGTAGCAACGCGATTTAAGTTAAAATCAACAGTAAGTATCTTTGCCTCTAAAAGTTTAGCCAATCTTACAAGCTTGCTATCCACCTCTGTAATTTCAGGAAAATCATCGTCATTTACACTTATATCCAATCCGGACTCTTTTTGGACAGTATTTAATATCTCTAAACCCCTTCTACCCCTCTGTCTTTTAAGCGGATCTGTTGAATCTGCTATCTGTTGAAGTTCCAACAAAACAAACTTTGGGACAACTATCTTTCCGCTTAAAAACCTAGTTTTAAATATATCCACAATCCTCCCGTCAATAATTGCACTGGTATCTACTATGGTCAACTCTTCTGATTGACCTTGCCCCCTTAAACGGACATAAGGTATAATAATATTAAACTCATCCTTGCCGCGTAAGGCCATAACCATCCCTAGATAACAAAAGACTAATGTTAAGGTAACCCGAATAGAGGAAAGCGTCTCTAAAGATAAAGCAGTCAAACTAAAAGCATCTCCGACTAACTTAGCCATAATCAGGCCTAAGATTAACCCGAAGACAGAGCTAGAAAGCCCCCTGACAGATACTTTGCGCAAACCAATCTCTAAAAGAATCATCACTAAAGCAGCTAATACGCCAACAAGAGCACCTAAAAGGTTTGCCGTCTGATAACCAATAATCATGCTACCGACTAAAAAAAGAAGACGCGCTAATAATAAATTCATTTCTTCCCTCCCAACCCTGCCTCTAACCCTTCTTTTAAGGTAGAGACCGGTATTAACTTTATGCCACCTTTATAATCTTTAAAACTCTTATAGTTATTTTTAGGGATTATTACATACTTAAAGCCTAATTTCTCCGCTTCATTTATACGTAATCCCGGCTGGGAGATGCTGCGGATCTCTCCTGCCAAGCCAACCTCCCCTAAAATAACCGTATCAGAGATAACCTCCTCTGCTTTAAACGCAGATGCTACTGCTGTCGCTACAGCAAGGTCAGCTGCAGGATCCTCTATCTTAATCCCCCCTGCCACATTTACAAAAATATCTTCTGCCTCAAGAGCTAAGCCTATACGTTTTTCAAGGACCGCTACCAAAAGGCTTAGCCGGTTAAAATCAAACCCCTGGGAACGCCTCCTTGCATAGCCAAAACTTGACCTGCTGACCAAAGACTGTATCTCAACCAAAAGCGGCCTTGAACCCTCTAAGACCGATGTAACAACTGAACCAGATACATCCTTAGGTCTTTCAGACAAAAATATCTCCGATGGATTTTTAACCTCTATTAAACCTTGGTTACTCATCTCAAAAACACCTATCTCGTTAGTAGAACCAAACCTATTCTTTACCGCACGTAAAATTCTGTAAATCGAAAACCTATCCCCCTCAAAATAAAGCACGGTATCTACTATATGCTCTAAGAGGCGCGGACCGGCAAGCGTCCCTTCCTTGGTGACATGCCCAATAATAAATATTGAAGTCTGGGTAGCCTTAGCTAATTGTGTAAGCGTCCCTGCGCACTCTCTAACCTGACTCACACTCCCAGCAGAAGAACTAACCTGCGGATCAAAGATAACCTGTATTGAATCAATAACGACTACATCAGGCTTTAAGTTTTTAATATACCCTAAAATAATAGAAGCATCTGTTTGGCTAACTATATAAAGCCCGTCGGCATCATGCGCCCCAAGCCGCTTTGCCCTTAACTTAGTCTGATGGACTGACTCTTCCCCGCTTACATAAAGCACCTTGATACCCTTACGGGTTAATTGATTAGAAAGTTGTAAGGATATCGTAGATTTGCCTACCCCAGGGTCTCCGCCAATTAAGATAATTGACCCCCTGACAACACCCCCCCCTAAGACCCTATCCAGTTCAGCTATCCCTAACTTTACCCTCTCTTCATCTTTGGTCTCTACATCTTTTAATAACACCGGTTCATCTTTATAAAACGTCAAGCGCCGGGAATCCTTAGAAGAAGGAGGGGAATAATCCTCTTCAAGAAAAGAATTCCATGCCTGACAATCAGGGCACTTACCCAACCACTTAGGGGATTGATACCCACATTTTTGGCAACTAAAGATAGTCTTTACTTTCATAATTTTTAGCTTTTCAATAAAATTATAAATTAAAAGGTTATTTTTTCTCCTTCGTCTTCCAGATTAACTTCCAAGGATTTTTTCTTAAATCAGCCACTAAGGCATTGAGCTGATTATACAACTCATCATCATACAATATCTTACCAAAGGAACCCTCTTTATTCATTACCCGATTAATACCAGTATCCAGATTATTAGCAAGATTCTTTGCGGCTTTAAATACGTTGTTCATCATTACCGGGTCCTCGCCGTTTAATTCTTCATTGGAATGAAGAGGGTGTTTATAATCTATCCCCGGCATAATCTCTATATACTTCTCTCCAAAGAGCCCCAAGGTATTTACCCAAATAGTTGAGTCTATAGGAATCTTAATATCATTAGGAACCCAGCAAGTCAGCCGTATCTTCGTCTTTTCTTCTTTCTCGTCGTAATAGTATTTTATCCCGGTAACCTCCCCGACATCAACTCCACAGAACCTAACCGGAGCGCCCCTTCTTACGCCATTTATAAAATTAAAGACAAAATCCACATGATACCCTGAAGCCCAGGTCCTGATGCCTCCGACAGTAAGGATAAAAACCGTAAAGATTACCAACCCTATAAAAACAAATATCCCCAGCCTCAACTCTAATTTTGTCTTCCCAAAAATCATATCAACCTCCGTTAACTTAAAGCAACCTTATATTTTCGGTTATCGGGCCTGCAGCTAATCCGTTTATAAACTGGTTAACCACGGGGTCTTTGCTCTCCTTAATCTCTTTAGGAGCCCCTTGTGCTATAATCTTACCTTGATAAAGCATCGCTATCTTATCAGCCACCTTATAAGCGCTCTTCATATCATGAGTAACCACTATAGAAGTAATATTAATGCGCGCCTGCAATTCTTTCATTAACTCATTAATGCTATCGGCAGAGATAGGGTCTAACCCAGTAGTCGGTTCGTCATATAATATTATTTCAGGACTTATGCATAATGCTCGGGCCAAGGCAACGCGCTTTTTCATCCCACCGCTTAAATCAGAAGGCATAAGGTTATCTATGCCTGATAAACCTACAAGCCCTAAAGACCTATCTATCTTTTTAGCTATATCGCCTTGCGAAAGGCGGCGATGTTCTATAAGTCCAAAACCTACATTCCCTCCAACCGTTAAAGAATCAAACAATGCCCCACCTTGAAAGACTAAACCTATTTTAAGACGCAGTTCATTTAACTCTTTTTCCTGAAGGTTGGTTATGTCTTTACCTTCAATTAGAATCCTCCCCTTGTCCGGTTTAAGCAATCCAACAATATGTTTAAGTAATACAGATTTACCACATCCGGAGCGACCGATAATAACAGTAGTAGTACCTTTATCTATTTTAAGATTAACTCCCCTTAAAACCTTATTACCGTTAAGACTTTTTTCTAAACCTAATATTTCTATCATAATCTTTTCTTAAGGAAATATAAAATAGAATAATGCCGTAAATATGCAATCGGCGATAATGATCATAATAAATGAAAAGACTACCGAACGCGTCGTAGCCCTACCAACCCCCTCTGCTCCTCCTTTTACATTAAAACCCTCATAACAACTAATAATAACGATTATCATGCCAAAGAATACCGTTTTAAGCAAGCCGGTAAAAATATCCTTATACAAGAGCGCCTCAAAGGTAACGCGTAAATAAAGGCTAGAAGATATCCCAAGGCGAAAGACACAAATGATATAACTCCCTAATATTCCAACGGCATTCGCATATAAAGTCAGTATAGGAAGCATCAGGCTTAAAGCGATAAAACGCGGAACGACTAGGTATTTCACCGGATTAGTAGCAAATGTCTCCAAAGCATCTATCTGCTCTGTAACCTGCATTGAACCAATCTCTGCAGTTATTGCTGCCCCTACCCTGCCTGCTACAACTAAAGCAGTGATAACCGGGCCTAATTCCCTGACTATAGACAGAGCAACCATGCTTGCAATATACAACTCCGAACCGATCCTCTGCATAAAATAGGCTGTTTGAAGCGCAAAGATAAAACCTATAAAAAGGGCTATAAGCGAGACTAAGGGAAGGCTGGCCAACCCTGACTTCTCTGCCTGCTCATATATACGCTCCTTCTTATAAGGAGGGACAAAGGAGAAATAAAGAGTCTTTAGGGTAAGGTTGGTTATCCCTCCAAGGAAATAGAGAAAAGATATTATATGCCTACCTACAACTATAAAAAAATTGTCAAACATTTTTATTCAAAAGTTAATTCTTCATTTTTACGTTTCACCGTAACCTTTGAACCTTCCTTAAACTTCTTAGATATTAACTCCGAAGCTAATGGATCTTCTAAAAATCTCTGTATCGTTCTCTTTAAGGGCCTAGCGCCAAAAACCGGGTCAAAACCTTTGTCTATAAGAAGCTCTTTTGCTTCGGGCGTTACCTCTAAGACAATACCTTGCTCTTTTAACCTTGAAGCTACATGCCCGACCTCAATATCTACAATACGATATAAATCTTCTTTGACCAGTTGCCTAAAGACGATTATATCATCCACCCTATTTAAGAACTCAGGTTTAAAAGTATGTTTTACTTCCTCTAAAAGCTTATCCTTCATCTCCTGATAACTTGTCTCTTCTTTCTGTGCCTTAAAACCTAAAGATCCGGTCCTGCGTATAAGATTAGCTCCTACATTAGAGGTCATAATAATTACGGTATTCCTAAAATCAACCTTTCTCCCAAAACTATCAGTCAACCTCCCCTCTTCAAAGACCTGTAAGAGCAAATTAAAAACATCCGGGTGCGCCTTTTCAATCTCATCCAATAGTATTACCGCATAAGGCCTGCGTCGTATCCTTTCAGTTAACTGCCCTCCTTCTTCGTAACCAACATACCCCGGGGGAGCACCTATTAAACGAGAAACATTAAACTTCTCCATATATTCAGACATATCCAACTGCAAAAGTGCCTCTTCATCCCCAAACATAAACTCTGCTAAGGCACGCGCAAGAAGACTTTTCCCCACTCCGGTGGGCCCTAAAAAAATAAAAGAACCGATAGGCCGCTTAGGATCTTTAATCCCGGCCCGCGAACGCCTTACTGCATGAGCAATAGCCTCAATAGCCTCGTTTTGCCCTACAACTCTTTTATGCAATTCATCCTCAATTCTCAATAACTTTTCGCTCTCCTTCTCTTCTAATCTAAATATCGGTATCCCTGTCCATTGTGCGACAATCTTTGCTATCTCTTCTTCTCCTACTTCAGGACGCATTTTATCTTTTGCCTGAGACCACTCTCTATCCAACTTCTCAAGTTCCTGCCTTGCCTGCCGCTCTTGATCGCGTAAACCCGCTGCCTTTTCAAAATCTTGACTCTTAATAAAAGACTCCTTTTCTTTACGTATCCCCTCTATCTTCTCCTCGAGCGCCTTTATATCAGGAGGTATTATTAAGACATTAAGCCGGGCCCGCGAACCTGCTTCATCAATAAGATCAATGGCCTTATCCGGTAAAAACCTACCTGATATATAACGGTCTGCGAGTTTAGCCGCTGCCTCCAAAGACTCATCCTTAAAGGTAACACGGTGATGAGCTTCATATTTATCTCTTAGACCTTTTAAGATATCAATAGTCTGTTCAACAGTAGGGGGCTCTACCATGATAGTCTGAAACCTGCGCTCCAAAGCCGCGTCTTTCTCTATATATTTACGGTATTCATCCATAGTAGTTGCACCAATACATTGAATCTCCCCTCTAGAAAGAGCCGGCTTTAGAATATTAGAGGCGTCTATAGCTCCTTCCGCCGCACCTGCGCCAACTAAAGTATGCAATTCATCAATAAAAATGATAACATCCTGCGAGCGCTTTATCTCTTCCATAACTGCTTTGATCCTCTCCTCAAATTGACCACGGTATTTTGTCCCAGCAACCATTAAAGCTAAATCTAAAGTAATTAACCTCTTGCCTCTTAAAACCTCTGGGACATTGCCGGCAATAACAGATTGAGCTAAACCTTCCACAATTGCTGTTTTTCCTACACCTGCTTCACCTAAAAGTACAGGGTTATTCTTTGTCCTACGACTTAATATCTGTATCACGCGCTCTATTTCCTGCGCACGGTCAATAACCGGGTCTAATTTATTCTCTTTTGCTAAAGCAGTCAAATCTCGCCCAAAAGCATCTAAAGCAGGGGTTTTACTCTTTGACTGATGCCCCCCTGCAATACTATGCCCACCGGGTAATGCAGGACCTAACTGCTCCATAACCCCGTTTCTTACAGCATTTAACTCAAGCCCTAAATTAAGTAAAACCTGAGAAGCTATTCCTTCTCCTTCACGTATTAATCCTAACAAAAGATGCTCTGTCCCAATATAATTATGGCTTAAAGAACGCGCCTCTTCTGCAGCTAACTCTAAAGCCTTCTTCGCCCGTGGAGTAAAAGGAATATCCCCTATAATCTGAGTAGTTGGACCAGGCTGAACTAATTTTTCTATTTCAAGGCGAATATTCTCCAAAGATAAGCCTAATTTTTGCAAAACCATACTTGCAACTCCCTCTCCTTCGCGTATTAAACCTAAGAGTATATGCTCTGTACCTATATAATCATGATTAAAACGCCTAGCCTCCTCTTTTGCTAGTATGATAACCTTACGCGCTCTTTCGGTGAACCTATTGAACATTCTCTCCTCCTTAATTAAAGGTAGTTCTTAATTTAAAACTAAACCCTACTCTTTTTTTTATTGATTATTTATACTAAGCTTGTCTCTTATAATTTGCGCCCTCTTTATATCCCGTTCTTCAGAAGATAGCTTTTTTCCTTCAATCTTCTGCAAGTGCGCCGGCTGGGTTAGAATAAATAACTCATTAATTCTGCTTCTACTAATATCCTTGACCATTCCAAGATCAGATCCTAATCTTACCATAGAGAGCAACTCGCTTGTCTCCTGACTAGTAATTATGCGCGCGCTCTTTAATATCCCAAGACTACGGTTAATTCTATCTTCAAGCAAAGGATTATTCTTAGAAAACAAAGCCTCCCTTGCCTGATTCTCCTGCTCTATAATTTGCCGTATTAATCCGTTTATGCTCTCAATAATCTCATCTTCACTAGGGCCTAAAGATATCTGATTAGATATTTGAAAAAAGTTACCCATTGCCTTTGTGCCTTCACCATAAAAACCGCGGGTAGTAAAGCTTAGTTTAGCTATAGCAGCCAACACCCGGTCAATAGAACGCGTTATAACTAATCCGGGTAAATGCAACATTACTGAACCGCGCATCCCAGTACCAACGTTAGTAGGACAAGCAGTCAAATAACCCCAGTCAGACAAGAATGCAAAATTTAACTCTTTAGCTAATGCCTCATCAATTCTATTTATAATATCCCACGCCTGAAGAAGGTTAAACCCCGACTGCATAACCTGCATGCGGATATGGTCTTCTTCATTAATCATTACAGAAATAACCTCATCCTCATCAATGACGATTGCCTTATTATTTGCCTTTTGGGTGTGATCCAACGACATAAGGTGTCTCTCTACTAAGAACTGCTTATCTATGTTATCCATCTTAGCTAACTCTAAAAAAAACGCGGATTTAAAAAATTCAGACTTTAAGAGCGATTGGCGAATTTTAAATAAAACGCCCTCTCCCTGCGCTTTATCCGCCCAATGAGGAAACGAAGTCTCAGATAAATTACGCGCAAGGCGAATACGGCTTGAAATAACTATATCTGAATTCGGCCCACTGCCTTTCAGCCATTCACTAGTATGCTTTAGTAAATTTTTTAATTCCATTATTCCTTCTTTCTATCTCTTTTTTCTAATGACTTAATCTGGTCTCGTAATTTAGCCGCCTCCTCAAAAGCCTCTGTTTCAATCGCCCGACTTAGTCTTAAACGCAGTTCTTGAATATCTATTTTTTTACCAGATGCTTTTTTAACCCTCAAGGGAGACTTACCGGTATGTTGAGTAGAACCATGGATCCGTTTTAATAGTGGGCCTAAATATTTCTTAAAAGTATTATAGCACTCCCCGCAGCCTAACCGCCCAATCTTCTTAAAATCTGCATAACTAAGCCCGCAGGAAGGGCATTTTATAGAAAGAGAGGTCAAAGAGGCAGATTCCTGCGGCTTACCAAAATCAGCCATACCGGCTAAAAGGTCTGAAAGCCCAAACTGCTGTTCCATGGCTTGACTCTTCTTATGCGCGCACTCTTCGCAAATATGCAGTTCACTCATCTTTCCGTCAATAATCTCGGTTAAGTGCACAGTCGCTTGATTTTTATTGCATATATTGCATATCATATTAATACCTAACTCCCTCCTTACGGGTAATCTCCTTAAACTTTTTCATCAAATCTAAGGTAACCCTACCCGGCTTCCCTCTCCCTATTATGCGCCCATCAACCATAACCACAGGGATAACTTCAGCGGCAGTCCCAGTCAAAAAACACTCATCAGATATATAAACTTCATGCCGGGTAATTACATGCTCGTGCACCTGTATCCGAATTTTCTTAGCTATCTCCATAACAGAATCACGGGTAATCCCCCTTAATGTTCCCATGCACTGAGGAGGAGTATAAAGATGATTGTTTTTAACTATAAAGATATTATCCCCCGTACACTCTGCGACAAACCCTAAAGAATCAAGCATTATCGCTTCATCGCACCCCGAGTTTACTGCTTCAATTTTAGCCAAAATATTATTCAGATAATTTAAAGATTTAATCTGCGGGTTTAACGCCTCCGGGACATTTCTAACTGTAGGAACAGTTACTATTCTTAAACCCTCCTTGTAAAATTCTTTAGGATAGAGCGATATCTTATCTGCGATAATAATAATAGTCCCCTTACCCTTACACTTGCGCGGGTCAAGGCCTAAATCCCCCTCGCCTCTTGTAACTATCAAGCGTATATAAGCGTCGTTTAACTTATTCTCCTTTAAGGTAGAGACGAC
This sequence comes from uncultured Planctomycetales bacterium, assembly GCA_964542785.1. Lineage (GTDB taxonomy): Bacteria > Omnitrophota > Gorgyraeia > Gygaellales > Profunditerraquicolaceae > Sherwoodlollariibacterium. The sequence continues at coordinate 283,750 of CAZIUK010000001.1, read as the reverse complement.
TGCCTTAATTATCTGTTCTTTACTCAACGGCACTGCCAACATAATACTCTTAGCTGACTCAAAAAGCCTGTCTATATGCTCCTTTAATTTAAAGACCAAACGGTTGTAAGAACGGATGCCCTCAAAAACCCCATCTCCATATAAAAGTCCGTGGTCAAAAACAGATATCTTCGCCTCTTCTTTTTTATAAAATTTACCATTGATATAGATCTTCATCAAACCCCTCCTTAAAAAATATAACTATACCTCTTCCTATCATTAACTTAAAAAACCATCCTTAAGATAGTAGATCTTGTCTGCTTGCTTAGCTAACTCCATATTATGAGTAACTAAGACTACCGCCATCTTATTCTGCGTATTGATTTTTTTAATAAGGCTAAAAATTTCCGCTCCGGAAACTGAATCAAGGTTTCCTGTAGGCTCATCGCATAATAACAACTGTGGGTTATTTATCAAGCTACGAACTACTGCCGCCCTCTGCTTCTCCCCTCCAGAAAGTTGCGAGGGATAATACCCCATCCTTTCGCCTAACCCTACCCGAATCAATAATTCCATAGCCTTATCCCTTACCTTATTAAACCGCTCTTTCTTAATAATACCCGGCAACAAAACATTCTCCAATATAGTCAGTTCAGGCAAAAGATAATAAAACTGAAATACAAAACCGATGTTCTTATTCCTCATCTCTGAGAGACCGTCGTCGCTTAAAGCATAAATCTCCTCACCTTGAAATATAACTTCGCCTAAAGAAGGAGTATCTAACCCCCCTAATATATTAAGCAAGGTGGATTTTCCTGCTCCGGAAGGTCCGGCAATAACAACAAATTCACCCTCCTTTACTTTTAAATCAACCCCCCTTAAGACCAAAAGAGATTTTTTAGTATTTCCGTAAGATTTATGTATATTCCGAGCCTCAAGCATAAATTCTCTATTCGTAGCGTATGGCTTCAACCGGATTTAAGCTCGCGGCTTTTGCGGCAGGGTATATAGTAGAAATTAATACTATCCCCATCGCAACTATTGCGATTAAAATAATATCCGGCCACAACTCTATGGCTACCGGTAAACGTTCAAGATAATATATATCTTGCGGCAACTTAATAAACTGGTATTTTTTAAGCAAGAAACAAAGAGTTCCTCCTCCTACGAATCCTAAGAAAACACCCGTCACCCCTATAAATAATCCCTGCAAGATAAACACTAATCTTATCCTCCTAGATGACAAACCTAAGGCTTTTAATACCCCAATATCCTTGGTCTTCTCAACTACCATAACTATTAAAGTACTTATAATATTAAAAGAAGCAACGAGTATAATTAAGGCTAAGATTATAAACATAACAAGCTTTTCTAACTTTAATGCCGCAAAAAAATTCTGGTTTGCCTCTTGCCATGTCTTAAGGGTATAGTTAAACCCTAAAATCCTACCTAACTCTTCTTTTACTTGCCCTGCTAAATCCGGATCCTTTAGCTTAATAGATAAAAAACTTATCTTATCAGGCAGCTCAAATATCTTCTGAGCGCCCTTTAAATCCGTAAAGACAAGATTCAGGTCATAATCATACATACCGGAACTAAAGACACCAGATACTTGAAAAATATGCTTCTTGCCTAAGGGAGAATAAAGGGCAATCTTTGAGCCTAATGTAAGCCCCAAATAAGCCGCCAACTCTTTACCTATAATTATCCCATCTTGGCTTAAATTGCCTAACGCGCCTAAAAAAAGGTATTTACTAATCTTGGTTACCTGCACCTCTTTATCCGGGTCTATCCCTTTTAAACCTACGGCAAAATACCTATCAGCCTCCTTTAATAGAACCTGCCCTTGTAAAACAGGACTCACCGCCTCTACATTTTTGTTTAAAGCAATTTTAGAAGTTAAAGCAAGATATTGAGAATTATCTATTGGCTCAAAGCCAATTAGGGTAATATGTGCTTGATTGCCGACAATCTTCTCATGCAACTCCTTATCAAAACCCGTCATAACCGCTAGGACAACTATCAAAGCCATGACTCCGATTGCAATTCCTGCGACGGATATTAAACTGATAAGAGAGATAAATTTTTCTTTTCTACGGCTTATAAGATATCTTAAGCTTAGCAAGAACTCTGTCTTCATCTTATTCTAATTGAGGCCGTAAAAGAGGAAAAAGAATTACTTCCCTTATTGAAGGCTGATCTGTCAATAACATAACCAATCTATCTATGCCTATGCCTAGTCCTCCTGCGGGAGGCATCCCATGCTCAAGGGCTAAACAATACTCCTCATCAATATCTTTTTTTTCTTCAGGGGTAAGCTCTTTTATCTCCTCTCTAAACCTCTTCCTCTGTTCATCCGGATCATTTAACTCTGAATAGGCATTTCCAACCTCTAACCCCGCAATATAAAGCTCAAACCTTTCAGAGATAAGCTTGTTATCCGCCCTTACCTTAGCCAAAGGGCAAAGAGAAGTAAAATAATCCGTAACAAATACTGGATTTAACCCTATCCCCTCCTCTAAAACATCCTCAATAATTTTAGCAATCTGCGTCCGAGAGAGTTTATTAGCCTCCTTAGCAAATCCTTTTAACTTAATCTTGGCTAACATAGTTGAATCATCATCAGAAGGTAAAATACCAAACTTCTCACGTACTAAATCAGCAAAAGAGATGCTCTTCCAAGGGATAGAAAAATCTATCTCTCTACCCTGATAGCTAATCTTTAATTTACCGTGCAAAGTTAAGACTAAATGGGTTATCAGGCTTTCGCTTAGGCGCATCATCTCTTGATAATCAGAATACGCCTGATAGACTTCAAGCATAGTAAACTCCGGGTTATGCCTAGTTGAAACACCCTCATTACGAAAAGAGCGATTTATCTCATAAACCCTATCCAACCCGGCAACTAAAAGCTCTTTTAGGTAAAGCTCAGGGGCAATCCTTAAAAATAAATCCATACTATATTCATTATGAAAAGTCTTAAAAGGCCTACCGGCTGCGCCTCCAGCAATATAATGCATCATCGGAGTCTCTACCTCCATAAAGCCTTTTTTATCAAGAAAACCCCTTAACTCCCTGATGAGTATTGAACGAAAAGAAAAAACCTTCCTTACTTCTTCATTAGATATAATATCGAGGTATCTTTGCCTATAACGTAAATCCACATCCTTTAACCCGTGCCATTTTTCCGGAAGCGGCCTTAATGCCTTAGCCAAAAGCAAGAGTTTCTCTACTTTAACACTATGCTCTTGGGTATGCGTCTTAAAAAGCTCTCCATAAACATAAATTATATCCGCTACATCTAAGTTTTGGTAAATAAAGAATCCCTCTTCTCCAACAATATCAGCCTTGATATAAAGCTGAATCTTCCCGGTAGAATCCCTTAAATCCAAAAAAGCTGCTTTGCCATGGGCGCGCTTAGCAGTAATACGGCCACAAAACCCTAACTTCTTGCCCTCATTAAAATCTTCAAGCGCCTCTACGATAAACGTATATTCAGGCACCCTAGCAGGATAAAGAGACAATCCCCTACTTAAAAGCGCTTCTGCCTTGAGCCTTCTTTGTTCTATTAATTCATTAAGTTCCATATTTTTATAATTATATAGCGGAATTAAGGTTATGTCAAAAAGAAAAAGAGGAAACGTCTTTAATAAAACCCCCGGAACCTCTACTGGCCTTAAGTTGGTTCCGGGTTAAAAAACTAAATCTCTTTAGATACTTATCTATCCCTTGTATTCACTAAGACGTTTAATACGTTTAAGCATATTAGGATGCGTGCTTAAAACTTCCATCACCCTATCCCCAAAGCTTAAACTAATCTTTCTATCCTTAAGCATCATCAACTCGCCCTGGTCAATAGTCCCACTTTTATCTATATCTAACTGCGAAAGCTCGCTTATCTCTCTTTTAGCCTTAGAAGGATCATTCAAGAAAAATGCCTTTAATCCTTCGGATTCTTTCAACGCCTCATTACTCATGCGTGCAGAGCCATAAACAAGTTTATAGAGACTCGAAGCTAAAGCAGACGGTTTATTCCCCATAGCAATAGAACCTTGGTCAGCAAAATACTCCCTTATGCGCGAAGCATACAAAACAAGAAGATTGGTTATAAAATAAAAAACAAAGGCAGTGAATCCGATTAAAACCGTATTCCCGCGGCCCTCCCTTCTTCTGTCAAAAAATAAAAACTGCCATGCTATCCTATACATTATCATCGGGATAACAGAGAGTACTGTGATAGTAAGCACATCCCGATTTTTAATATGCGCTAATTCGTGGCCTAAGACTGCCCTTAATTCATCATCTCCTAAGAGGTTAAGTATCCCCTGTGTGACACAAACTCTACCATCTTTGATACTTCTGCCGAAAGCAAAGGCATTAGGTATAGCTATCTGGGCTATACCTATCTTAGGCATAGGAATATTAGCCCTGTTACTTAGGTTTTCTACCATCTGGAAAAGACGCGGGTTATCCTGCCTTTTTATATATCTTACGCGCATACTCCATTCAACTATCTTAGGCCCAAGCATATATTGGGCAAAGAGCATCAAAAAAGATAGTATAAGATAAAAGTAAAAACCTGAAATCTGCATAAACTGTGTCCCTAAAATAACAAGCAAAGCATAGATAAAGCCAAAGAGGATTGTTACCAAGAGCCACATCCTTAAGTGAAAAGACCACATATAAAACACCTTCCTTTCCAATTTTTTTAAATTACCCTCTCCAAATCAAAAGAACGCCTAAAGAAAAGAAAAAAAGAGCCATGAGCGCCTTTATTAAAGGCAGGCGCTTCTTTAAAAGCAGAGAAAAGGTATTTGAACCTACGCCCAGTAAAGCCATAGCAAATATTGCCAAGAGCGGAAGAATAAACATAATATTATAAACTATCAAATATAAGAACGCCTGAAGTTTTAATGGGGTAGTCTTTAAAACATATGCTATAGTAGGCAAGTAAAGCTGCCCGGTGCACACCGCCTCAAGAAGCGAAACTAAAAAACCTGTTATCAAAGCACTTAAGAGTAAACGGAATAAAGGAGGTTTGGCTAAAAATTGGCTATCTTGGGTCGATTTACGATAATGCAGTCCAATAATTGAATGTATCCTTTTTTTTATAGCACTAGGCAGTTGCAATATCATCCCCTCTGTATCCTCTGTCATCTTAAACTTAAAGATATCATAAACCGTAAAAACCCCTAGCAAGATGCTTAAAACCCCTACCCCGATATTAAGCGCTTTAGAAAAAAACCAGAAAGCCTTCAAGCGGTAAAGAAAATTAAAGACCCCTAATCCAATAAAAGTATAAGTAGCAAAAACTGCTCCTATAAACCCAAACCCTATCATCAGAAGCTCCCTCTTCCTATATCCCTGCAGAGCAAGATAAGAGATAAAAAATACTATAACTGTAAAAGCGCATGGGTTTATCCCATCTGCCAACCCGGAACCGACAATAACCAAAGGCTTAAAAGTCTTAAAGTGCTCAACTAAATCTACTATAGTACTATTTATCTTATCCTCTGAGATTGGAAAACTTCCCTCTATATAAATCGGCAGCATATTCTTAAGATCTGAGTTCCCATTTAAAAAACTACCTCCGACAAAGAAAACCGGAAGAGCCAATTCTATATTGGACCCATACTCTTCTCTAAGGCCTAATAAAAACTTATAATTTTTTACATCCGTAACATCAAGGTAATCAAAATTAACCTTCCCTTTATATTCTTTTTCAATAGCAGGCATAATGCTCTTTTTTATCTCAGCGCACCTACTACATAAAGGGGATTGAAAGATAAAAACCTTCAAATTATCCTTCTTCTCTCCTGCAAAAAGCAAAGGAAAAGACAAAAAAAAGATAAAAACTAAAATAAAACAAATCCTCTTCTTCTTAAGCATAAGATTAATTTATCATCTAAAGTAAATAAGCGCAAGTTTATTTATCATATAGTTTGCATTGCTATAATTAATATGTTAGCATAATTCTATGTATTTAAGAATAAAAAAACGCGTAGAAAAAGAGATTATTAATTACACCCTTAATTTAGACACCCTCTACGGCTTAAAAAAACTATCTTATCTATTATCTTCCAGCATAAAAGAATTTATCTTACGCAAAGGAAAAAGAGTCCGGCCCACGCTCTTCTGCATAGGGTATTTAGGTTTTAGCAAAAAACTTCCTTATGGTCTTTATAGAAGCGCAGTATCTTTAGAATTGTTGCATGATTTCTTGCTTATCCATGATGATATTATTGATAAATCGCAAATGCGCAGAGGCAAGCTATCTATGCATGCAGCCTTTAATCGCTCTCTTAAAACAAAAAGAAATCTTAAGTTCTCAGGAAAAGACCTTGCCATAATAACAGGAGATATCCTCTATGCAATGGCATTGGATGCTTTTCTCGCCATAAAAGAAAATCTTAAACAAAAAGAACAAGCATTAAGGAAACTTATTCTAACAACCTTGCATACCGAAAGCGGAGAATTCATAGAGCTTTTACTAACAACCAAACCAATAGAAAAAGTTTCTAGGCAAGAGATTTACAAAGTTTATGACTACAAAACAGCAAACTACACCTTTGCCTCTCCTCTTGCCATAGGGGCTACCTTGGCAAAAGCTAAAGAAAGACAAATAAATAAACTCTTTGCCTATGGAATGAGTTTAGGCAGGGCATTTCAAATTAAAGATGATATAATCGGTATCTTCGGTGAATCTTCTACTATAGGTAAATCCAACCTCTCTGACCTGGCTGAAGCTAAAAAAACAATACTAATATGGCACGCCTATAAACATGCCTCAATAAAAGATAAAGGTAATATACGGCGTATATTCAAAAAAAACTCAGTAGGGAAAAAAGAGTTGATGCTTATGCGTAAAATACTCTTAAAATATAAAAGCCTGCAATATGCAAAAAACCAAATACATATACTGAAAGATAAATCAGAAAAATTACTTGACGAGATTAAAATAAAACCTGAATACCGCAATACCTTGCGTGAATTTTCAGAAGACATACTTAAAATTTAATATGCGCATAAATATTGCAAAATCTGCCGGGTTCTGTTTCGGGGTAAAAAGAGCCCTTGATATCGCAATAAACACCGCCAAAGAGAATAGTAATGTGGTCATGTTGGGAGATATAGTCCACAACGAGGAGGTAACTTCTCAGCTATCTAGATACGGGATTAAAAAGATAAAAAACTTAGAATATTCTAAAGGAAAGATATTAATTATCCGCGCCCACGGAGAACCTTTAAAGGTATTTAAAACTGCAAGAAGAATGAAATATAAGATTATAGACGCTACCTGTCCGATGGTAAAAGAGATACATAAAATTGCCGCAAAGATGGAGAAAAAAGGCTACAGGATTATAGTAATCGGAGATAAAAAACATGATGAAGTACTTGGAATAAGCGGCCAGCTAAAAAAGAAGGCATTGGTTATTGAAAACACCTTAAAACTGCCCCTTAAAAAGATTAAAAAAGGATGCGCGGTCGTTCAATCCACGCAAAAGATAAAAAATACTTTAGATATTGTAAACGTGCTTAAAAAACATATACCTGATTTAAAATTTTTTAACACTATCTGCAAACCTACGCGGATAAAGCAGGCAGAGATAGAAAATATGCCTAATCAGAATGATTGCATGATAATAATCGGGTCTAAAAAAAGCGCAAATACCAAAAGACTTTACGAAATATCCAAAAGCCTAAACAAAAATAGCTGGTGGGTGAACGCAAAAGAAGAGCTAAATCCTTCTTGGTTTAGAAATGCTAAAAGGGTCGGGATAACAGCAGGGGCCTCTACTCCAAAAGAGACTATTAATAAAGTTGTAAAACAAATCTTATTGCTAAATATCCGCCCCTGATAAATCTACTTGTTGTCTATAATCCTCTCTGCCTCTCTCCAATCGTCTTTCTCGCTTCCAAAGGGCTTGCCCTTCTTCTCCCAAATCTTTTTAGCTAATTTTTTAACCTTATCTTCCCTCTCCATATGTATTTCAACTACAATCCTATTATAGAGCCAAGCAATAAGGTAGCCGAATAAGCTTGCATAGATAAAAGCCCAAGCTGCCGAAATTATATTTCCCAAGACTGTAGAGCGGCAACTAAGATAAGCTAAAGGCATAAGCCTAAACAAAAAGTTGTTCCAGAAAAGAATATTCAATATCCCCAGTATAAAAACTAAACCTCCCCAAACTATACCTAAAGCTAAACCAAAGGCCTTAACATTTAACTTCCCCATCTTCTCTCCTCCTTCTTTTTCAAAAACATTTCTAAACCTTCTGACCCAAAACAACTTTATCATAGCACAAATAATACTGACGTCAAAGAAAAATAATATAAACCATTACTTCTTGCTTAATTGCGCAGAAAAAAAGCCTCCAGTTAAACCATCCAAAGAAGCAGTAAGCTCCCTTAACTTTAACTCCTTTTCAAACCTCTTCTTTCTCTCCTCAATAGAAAGATTGTCTATCTCTGCCTTAACCCTAATACGCTCAAAATAGATCTTATTTACCTCGTCAAGTATGCTATCCCGAAGCTGAACCATCAACCGCGAACGCACATCTATGCTTGTCTGAGCACTATTCCAGATTAAATCGCCAAAATCCCATGCTAAAGAGACATCCCAATTAAAATTATTATATCTCGTCTCATCATCGGGTCCAACGTAATGCTTCCCATCATAAGTACTAGTCCCAGAGGTCCCCCAGATACTCTTAGAAGTTGTTTTATTCCTGTCTATATCTGACTTAAGGGTAAGTTTAGGCAACCAGGCTTTCTTAGCTGCCTGCCTCCTCCAGTTAGATATCTTCTCAGGGCCGACCTCAGCATATTTAATCGCCTCTCTTTGAACTTCAGCTATAGTAGGCTCATTATTAAAATAAACCTCTATAATATCTTTCTTCTCTAAAGATTCCTTTAAGCTTAGCCTAAATAAACCGCTGTCAAGACAGGCATAAAGACTATTATTCCTATCTAAAGCTAAGAAATTAACCTTTTTAAAAGAAAGCCCCAAAGAAAGCTCCTCCCACCTATCTTTAGCATAAACAAAAATCCCTGATTTTGTAGCGCAATATATACGGGACTCTTCCTCACAAAAAAGAAACGAAACATCATAGCTAAGTAACCCAAAATCAGAGAACTTCTCCCAAGTTAAAGCGCTATCCTTGCTTTGATAAATCCCAGTTGATGTAGCTAATAAAAGCCTATCTGGATTATCAAGGCAAAAAGCCACCTGCCTTATATCAGAATATCCTGCATCTTCATCTACATCCTCTAAGGCATTATCATCCTCTTCTTCTTCGCTATCCTTAGAGGTTGAAATAAAAACCCTCTCCCAGTTTTTTCCATAATCTACGCTCTTAAAGACCCCATCAGAAGAAGAGATATAAAGTAAAGCAGGATTCTTAAGGAAAGAAAGGATATTAAAAATAACAGCCCTGCCTAACCTACCCCCCTGCTTATGCCAACTCCTACCTCTATCCTTACTTATAAACAACCCCTGACTGGTCCCTAAGAAGATGCTCTCCCTAAACGCTACCACGCTGGAACAATTCGCCTCTAATCTATCCTTGCCTTTAAATATCCTACTCCATCTAACCCCCTTATCCTCACTATAAAAAAGCCCCTCTTCTGTAGCCACATAAAAAATATTCTTATCCTCAGGTTTTAAAAAGATAAAATTAACGCTTATATTCTTAACTTTAGCCAAGAAAAGATTCTTCCAGGACTCACCTGCATCATAACTTTTAAAAAGCCCTTTATCCGTACCTAAATAAATTACATTTGTATCGTCAGGGTCAATAAACACTGTCCTAGCATTACGCATCTCCTTGCTAATATTATCCCAATCATTCCCAGCCCAAGACAAAGATACAACCAATAAGACAAACAAGACTGTACCGCTAAAACCCCATAACCAACCTCTTCTTTTCATTTTGCCACCTCCTACCCTAATAGACGTATAAGGCAGGAAAATCTAACAAAAAAAGCGCCCTAGATTTCTCTAAGGCGCTTATCAAGGTAAAAAACAACTTACCAAAAAATGTCCTTTACCTTAACATCAGCACGGCTAATCGCATATTCAGGCTTCATAATTGACTTGTCATACGGAGGGATAAAAAAAGTAAGCGTATCAAATAACGCTGTACCGGCGCGAATCATGCTTGTGATTGTCCCTTGTACCACGCCTACAGTAGCTCCCATAGCAGGATTCTGCTCTTTAGAAACTTTTGCTACCTCAGCAGGAAGCTCAGTCCAAAAAGTTGCGCCATTTATAATACCCCTATCCAACTTATTCAAAGGGCCTTCCTTATAAAGTATCTTATCCGCATCAATTACGGGTATCCTTTGAATTATAACTACTTCCGTATAATTTTCATCACACCCCTCTAAATCCGCCATAACAATACTATTTAATCCCAACGAAAGAAGAAAGGCAACAACTAAAACTACTGCTATTTTCTTATACATCTTACCTCCTTTTTTTATTAATTTTTATCCTTTATTTTTAGATACCCACTCAATAAGCTTTATCTTAAGGGCATCAGAAGAATCTATATTGTCACCTGAGACGCCTGCTTCCATGGCAAAACTGATAAGCCCCCGCAGTATTTCATTATAAGAAAGCTTACGCCCGGTTGAAAACAAGGCGTCCTTGCCCATCTTATCCAAAAAATCTATCTCTCTACGGCCCAACATCGTTATCACCCTATGCGCCGTAATTTGTTTCTCGGATTTTATCATAAAATACACCTCCTTTTCATCTCCTACCCCCCTCTCTCTCCTTTAAGGGGCACTCTATCTCCTTTTTACATAGAGCGCCCCTCTATTGCTATCGCGTATTTAATACAGCCCGTGGCTTCAATAAAGAAAAACCCGGCAGACTAAGGGTATGCCGGGTGTAAAACAAAAACCCTAAAGGATTCTTTAGGGTGCATCCTTTTGGCAACCCCTCTAACCTTAAAGCTTAGGTCAGGTAGCTTTGCGCCCCAACATTACTGTTGGTTAGCCTTTTCATTAGGTAAAATACCAAATTGTCAAATTGTCAAATTGTCAAATTACAAAAGAAGTATAACATATTTTTATAGCCTTTGTCAAGGACCACCTAAAATCTCTTTTTTAACCTCTTCGTAAGATAAAGGATCAATCACCCCGTAAATCTCCTGCGCTTGGCGTAAAAACTCCCTACTTTTATTCTTTCTGCCTAACTTTTTATAAAGAATACCTAAGTTGTAAGCGGCTTCGGCTATGTCCGGCCTTGACCTAATCTCCTCGGCTATCTTCAAAGCAGCCTTAAAACTATCCTCCGCATCAACAAAGTTATCCATATCAAAATAAAGCTCACCTATCATATTGTAATCCGAAGGAAGGTTTAATTTATTCCCCTGGATTTGATCTATCTTTAAACCCTCAAGATAAGAACTCAGCGCTTTCTCGTAATGTTTCTCAAAAACATAAAGCTCACCTAAATTAAAATAATAATCACTTAGCTCTCCTTTAAGATTAATCTTCTCAAAAAGAACCTTACTCCTGCGGTAAAACTCCTCTGCTGATTTAAAATCACCCTTCTCCGTAAAAACTAACCCTATATCAAAATAATCACAGGCAAGGTTATAACGATGTTCAAATAAGTGTTGCTTCTGGCGATTTATCTCCGAACTCTTAGTCAGCAATTCAAGAGCAGTATCATATTCCTGCATATCTATATGCCAGACAGCAAGCTTTCTTAAAGCTAAAGCCTCGCTTGATTTATCTAAACTCTTAGTGCTTAAAGTAATCCCCTTTTCATAAAAATCCTTAGCCCTCTTATATTCGCCGTCAAGATGATAAAACCAGCCTAAAGATATATAGGCAGAGGCTAAATGCCGGTCATCTTTTTTCCTCTCTGAAGCCATTATATAATCAAAATAATATTTTATAGCTTCATCTTTCTTGCCCATCCGATGGACAGAGCCGGCTAAAATCGGATAGGCCTTAAGGAAATCCCTATCTTTATCTATAGCCTTCTGCGCAAAATCAAATGCTTTTTGATTTACCCCTTGAGTATAATAACCCTGCGCCCTTAAAAAAAGAAGATACGCGTTAGGGTTAAGCGTCGGCAAGAATAAAGATAAGAAAACTATAAATAAAATAGAAAGCGCTAAAGAAGCTAACTGTATAATACGTTTTTTAGGAAGAATAAACTTTTTCTTATGCTTAACAACCTTAGGCCTAAACATAACAAAACTCGGGTCCCCATAAAGAAGGTAATTGCCCCATTGGACCGAAGAGATACCGTATTCATTTACAAGCTTAATCCTTGAAAGTCGCAATGCTAAGCCAATAGATTTACCGGAGATTAAGTTACGGTAAAATTCTTTTGCAAATACAACGCTTGCCTTATCCTCTATCTTCATTACCGAACCTATATAATGGCGCACCCCGGCAAATAAGAAAGCTGAAGCCAAAGAGTAGCTCTTCTTCTGGTAATCTGCATCTAATTTGTCGCTATATGATACCTGCTTTGCAGAATTACAGGCATTAGAAAATATTAAAGCCGGTAAAGAGATCCCCGAACCAAGTTTTAAAATATCCTGAATGCTAAAATTTCCATCTTTTAAAACCCAACCGCTATTGTTTGGATTGCGGCAATCGTATTCGCAATGCCCGGCAAAATGAATAATATCATAATCACAGATGCTTTTTTTTACATAAAGCTTGTCTATATCGGTTGATTTAAAATCTATACGGATATTTTTACGCTTACGGTCAAACTGGTTTTTTATATTCATACCTTCTAAATAAGCCCCCTTTAAATCCCCGGTAGGATTAACCAAAACAAGCATCTTGTAGGTAAAAGATAAACTGCGGTAGTTTAAAAAAGGCGGAGTGGATTTTGTCTTTACCAGCCTTCCGAGATTAAAGCTTAAAGACAAGAACTCTTCTCCGTCAAAGAGAAGCTCCCAAGGTATAAAAACAAGCTCTTCATCTATCTCAAGCAAAAGACTTGAGTCTAAGCTATTTTTTAACTTTTCTTTTATTAAACGGGTAAATAAACAATCCCAGAGAGCATAACCGGTTTTCTTAAGGCTCTGGGCAACGGCCGCATCCGAACATAGAGGCTTATTTAAAATAAGGGTTATCTCTTGGCAGAGCCTACCAATCTCTAAAAAATCAACCTTATGCTCCGTATAGTGCTTTAAGGTAGGGGATAACTCTTTACTGCCTAAGATACTCATCTTAAGCAGATCCCCCTCACGGATAACCTCTAAAACTAAAATATCTTCTTGCGCCATTCCTTAAACCTTAACTTCAATAAAGACAGAAGCAATAACCTTCTCTAAGTCAGATACTATTACCTTATAACTACCCAAAGGAATATGTTCAAAGGTAACACTCCCGGAATCATTAAGGTAAGATTCAAGCTCAACTTCTTCCTTAAACAAACTGATGCGTAAATCCCTATTCGCAGACTTGCTTAGTTTATCCGTAAGCTCTATATTAACATTAAAATATTTCTTAAGTTTATTCTCTATCCTTATCTTTAACCTTAACCTCTCAAAATCCTTTAGCATTACTACTTCATCTTTTAACTCATCCAAATTGCGGCTACGAAGGACTGCGGCAGGAATTAACTCTTGGCCTATAAGTATATCCCCGCTTGCCCTTAACAACTCAAAAGCCTTTTCTTTTACTTTTAAGAATATTTCAGTCTGCGGAATTTTTATCACCCCTAAGGCCTCCTTAACCTTACTAACTAAAACAGGACTAGGCTCATATTCCTCTGTGGGCAAAGCCAACAAAATAGCTAAAAGATTAGCGCAATCTTGACAATGAATAATATGCTGCTTAACCTCTTCTTTCCGGCTATTCGGTAATTTACCCTCAACAAAAGAAACAATATCCTCTTCATCCGGATGACTGCCGGTAAGGTTAAGGTTTTTACTCTTCCACTCTTTAAAGGCCTGCTTAATTAAATTCTCTAAATCGCTCTTCACAGATTACTGCCTCCCCTTACTTAATAGACGCATGAAACCTAAAAATCTAACATAAAAAACCTTTTTCTTTAAAACAATCCCTTAACTTTTCTATTATACGCGACCTCCTCATATCTATCGCTCCACGCGAAAGCCCTAAAAGAGCCCTTAAGTCCTCAAGTCTTACCCCCTGATTAAGGTTAAGCTCTAAAAGCAATTTATCGTCGGTATTTAAGAGCCCAATACAATATGCTAAAATTTTAAGATTTTCTTTTAGATTAAGCGAATCCGTAGCCGATAAATTATTGTCAAGCAATACATCTTTTAAGCTATCAGAATCCCCAGCTTCGTTATCAATTAGAACTCTTTTCCGAATCTTCCTTATGTAGTCAATGGTAAAGTTTATAACCAACTGCCTAACCCAAGTAGCAAGAGAACATCCATTCTTAGCACCAAAACTCCTTAGACGCTTACAGTCTTCTGCTATTATAAAAGTAAAGAAGCTCTGAAATATATCATCTGCACTCTCTACGTAAAGATTAAAACCTTTAAGCCTCAAGGTGTGGTAAATATAGCTGTATATAAGGCGGGAATAACGTTTTAAAAACTCTTCTCTGGCAGATATGTCTCCTTTTATAAACTTACGGACGAATCCTAAATCATCCATGAAGATATTATACCACAAAAAACAAAAAAGGATACCCATTTTGCTAAAGCTACAGAATAGCTAAATGGGCTGCTTTTCCTATACCTTAAGATTAATTCAATACTAGCGCCTTATTCCAGAATTATGCAAAAACTTAATGCTTTGGTAATATATTGTCTTCGAAAGCCCCATTATATTCATATAAACTTCAACTTTAGATTCCTTAGAAGTAACAGCATACATATCATTATCTCCATCCCATGTCAAACCTAAAGTATGTATCCCCAAAAAAGATATTTGCTTGATTATTTCGCGGATTAAAGGCACAGCCTTAATCAAATACTCCCCCGCGAATACAACAACATCTAAACCCCCAATAAGAGTAACCGCTTCACCGATATGCTTTATTATCTGTGCCTTATACATATCAAAAGCTAAATCAATTCTTGCATCCCTGCCTCGTAACTTTAACATATCGGTAAAGCCGATATCATAACTAGTAACCCCGAAAAAACCACTTTCATTCTTCAATACTTCATCAATCTGGTAAATCGAAAAATTATGTACATTCATAAGATAAAAAATTATACCAGGATCAATATCCCCGCAGCTCCTGCGAGACATAATCCCCTCCAAAGGAGTATAACCCATGCTAACCGAAAATGGACTATTACCCATAATCGAACATACAGTAGTCTGTTTATCCATAACCACAGAAACCACTTTTTTTCTCTTAATAAACATCTGTGCGTTTGATTCATGAAAAATACCATGAAACCCCCACTTCTTAATTCCGGTATTTTTATAATACTCAAATGGCAAAGCGTAATATTTTTCCTCATCTGGTAATTTTGTGAAAAAAGCGGTCTCAAAAAAAGCTATGAGCGGTATTTTCTTGAATATCTTCAGAAATCTTTTTAAAACCTCCAACATTGTCGGCACATAAAATGGGAAAAAAATCGTTAATCTTTTAAACCTAGAAAAAAAATTACTATCAATCAATTCTGCCTTCTTGAAATAATCACCTCCAAATAATATCCTAAAAGCAATAGCCCTAATACGGGTTTTTCCAGAAATTCCATAAATATACTTGCGCAAGGCAGCTTCATCAGTTAATTCATCGAGATTCTTAGCAAAAAATTCTTCCCTAGAGATTCCCCAGCTATCCTTAAATACCCAGGTTTTTAATTTCTTTAAATCGCAGTCAATAATTAGAACCATTTCTTTTAAGCTCCTTATAAACTTCCCTAGCAATCATAATCTCTTCATCAGTAGGAACCACTAAAATCCTAGTTTCAGAACTAAGCGAAGAAATATCCATTATGCCTTTACTATAGCCGCTATTTTTCTTTTCATCTATGTTTATCCCTAAAAATGCCATATTATCACATATATACTTACGCAATAATGGCTCCCCCAATCCCAACGAATCCGTAAATACTAAGACATCTGCCTTCTTTAAGATTAAACTGTAAAAACCTATATAGGCCCTAACCCTACGCACGTACATATTAAAAGCCATTCTTGCTTGCTTATCATTATCCATATTCTTAATTACATCTCGTAAATCAGAGGAAAGATTGAATATTCCAAGGACGCCGCTTTTTTTATTCAAAATATCCTCTGCCTGTGCAGAAGAGAACAGTTCTTTAAACATAATGTAGAATACCACGCCTAAATCAATATCTCCGCAACGAGTATTCATCATTAATCCTTCTAACGGCGTAAAACCCATAGAATTATTGACTGATTTTCCTTCCCGGATCGCGCATACGCTTGATCCTCCGGTTCCGAGATGACAGCTAATCATCCTTAAAATTGATTTATCTTTTTTAAGATACCGGGATACTTCTTCCATAACGTAACGGTGGGATATTCCGTGAAAACCTACTTTCCTTAAGCCGTATTTTTTCACCAAGCTCTTAGGAAGCGCATAAGAATAATATTCCGGCGGGATTGTCTTATGAAAAGAAGTATCAAAAACAGCATACTGATTTTTAAGCCTATACTCATTATAACAACTTTCAATCAAACTATAGGATATAGGATTGTGGATTGCTGCCAACGGCAAAGTTTCTTTAAGTTTTGCCAATACGAATTTAGTTATTTTTATCGGTCTGCTGAAATAATTACCAGGATGGACATAACGATGGGCGACTATATCAAACTCCATGCCTTTATTTAATTTCAATAGATCAAGAATTTTCTGAAGCGCAGACGAATGATCAAGAGGTAAAGTCTTAATTATTTTTTTCCTGCCGGAAACTATATGTGTAATAATAGAAAGGCCTCTTGTTTTGATGCCCACTCTCTCTGCTTCCCCTTGTACTAAAATCTCTTCCTGAGGCATACAAATAAGTTTATACTTTAGCGAAGAGCTTCCACAATTCAATACCAAGATCTTAACCTGTTTATCTTTAGATTTCATCTGAACTCCAACCAAATGTCGGTATTCCTATATTCCTCTGGACAATCAACCCTAGCCCATATACTGCTTTTCCCAATTTGTCAAAGCTTAGTGATTCAGCGCCTGAATCTACAACATCCTCTAAGCCCGCGCCAAAACCAATCGTAGGTATATGCAGCTGAGCACAAGTATAAGAACCTTCAGTAGTAATATTCTTCCAATACCCAAAATCAGACTTGAATCCATTCTCTGTCAGGCTTTTAAGCGACTCCAAGGCAAACGGCTGATGACTATCCATGATCCAAGGCTTAAATTCCTTCTTAGAAACAAGCTCAACTCCAGAATAAGTTTTCACTCTCTTCCGCGCCAACACAGTATTAATAGTTACATCCGATTCTCCTTTATATACCGTCTTGGCTATAGCCTTTGCTTTATCCAGAATACCATTTAGATTTTCCTTAGGGATAAATACCCTATCCACAATTACCCTAAACTCACTAAGTTCATCTTCCGGCTGATAACCACTATACCTAACATCCTTAATCCTAAGGTTAGAATACCCAAGGTTAGAATCATTAGGCAGTTGTTTTGAAGCTTTTTCCAGCTCGTTAATCAAAGGAAACATCGCCCCTAATATATTCATTCCTCTATTCTCTACAAAATTCTTATTCAATCTACCTTTCACAATTATCTCATATTCCATCCTGCCCTTATGCCCCAAGTAGATATTAAAATCAGTCGGCTCACAAAGAATAACACCATGCATTTTCTTTAACTTCGGTTTTAAATAGTTTTCAAATAGGTATTTTATTCCATAATCGCAGCATTCATTTCTAAGCACACAACAAACAATTAAATCCCCGGTCAATGGCAACAATGTCCTTTTCATCAATGCAGCCGCATATATGCTAGAAATAATTCCTGCCTTAAATTTTATAATTCCACTTTCAAGGCAAGCTTCTACTTTACGCTCTTCTAGTGGAGGCATATCCATATGCGAAATAATAACTATAGGGGCTTTATTTTCGTATCCTTTTATTACGCCGATCAAATTACCTATCCTATCACTAATTACTTTATCAAAACCTAAACACTTCATCTCTCCTAAAATTAAACCACTGAGTTCCTTAATACCATCAGTATCAAAATTACAATCTGTTATCTTGCGCGAAAACTTAATAAGCGATTCATTTAACCCTCTTGCTTTAACCTTAAACAGCTTTTTCATCTTATCCCTCCTGTTCTATATTAATTAACATTTTTAATATACACTTAATAAGGATATTAAAAAAAATTCTTTATTAAAAAGTTGGCGGGGTAACTACCCAAACAGCCTCAGCTTCTTCTTTTGCAATATTCTTAAATGAATGGGGAACATTGGAATTAAAATATATACTATCGCCTTTTCTTAAAATATATACTGTATCGTTTAAGGTGATTTCTACAACTCCCTTAAGCACCAAAACAAATTCCTGGCCAAAGTGCCTATAAGAAACAGTTCCAGAAGTTGCTTTACCTGCCAGCTTGAATAATAAAGGCTCCATCTGCTTATTGGCATCTTGGGAAGTTAAAAGATAAATGTTAATCCCTTTTCCAACTTCTTGATAATGTTTGCGTTCATTTAATCTAACTATAGGATTATCGCTGATTTTTTCTCCTTCTCCTATTAAATTCCCTATCGTTGTAAAAAGAGAGTCGGCGATATTCTTTAAAGTAGCTAAAGATGGTGAGGCCTTCCCTGTTTCAACCTGCGATAAAAAACTAGCACTGACATTTAATTGTTTAGCAAGTGCCCTTAACGTCATTCCCTTGTTTTCCCTTAACCTCTTTATATTCACGCCTACAATTTTCATTATCTTCCTCCAAAAAGAGCATAAATCAAATACTTAGCCTTGTCAAGTATTATTTAACAAATAATACTTATTTTAAATATGACTTAACAAATATCATTATCCTCGACAACCTGAAAAAGGGACACCCTATCGATTAACAGACTAAGTGTCCCTAAAGAGTAAAGATTATTTAAATAGGGAATTTTTTAAAATAAACGAAGCAAAAACAATAGAGACCATAGACATAAGTTTAATCAAAACATTTAAACTTGGGCCCGAAGTATCTTTAAAAGGGTCCCCTACTGTATCTCCGACAACTCCTGCCTTGTGCGCATTTGAACCCTTGCCTCCGTGATGCCCTTCTTCTATGTATTTCTTGGCATTATCCCAGGCTCCGCCAGAATTTGCCATCATTACTGCTAAAACAAACCCCGAAGCCAAAGCGCCCATAAGCAGGCCTGCCTGGCCTTCAACTCCGATTAATATACCGGTTAAAATAGGCGCAATAATCGCCAAAAGAGAAGGCATAATCATCTCTTTTTGTGCAGCCCCGGTAGCTATGCTTACACAACGGGCATAATCCGGCTTGGTCTTCCCTTCCATCAAACCAACTATCTCCTTAAACTGCCTACGCACCTCAACTACAATTTTACCTGCAGCTCTTCCTACTGCGCGCATAGTCATAGCACAAAATAAAAACGGAAGCATAGCGCCTAAAAATAATCCGACTAATACGCTAGGATTCATAATGCTTAAAGACATCTCCTTGCCAAGCATAGCAATCTGGTCTTTAAATGCGGCAATTAAAGCTAAGGCAGTCAAGGCAGCTGATCCTATTGCAAAACCCTTGCCTGTTGCCGCCGTAGTATTTCCTAAAGAATCCAAGGCATCAGTCCTTTTTCTTACCTCAGGCGAAAGATGAGACATCTCAGCGTTCCCTCCGGCATTATCCGCTACCGGGCCATAAGCATCAGTAGCTAAGGTAATCCCCAAAGTAGAAAGCATCCCCACTGCTGAGATAGCCACGCCGTAAAGCCCTGCGCTAAAAGTTGAGGGGTCGTGGATTCTTCCTCCAGCTAATAAAAAACTGGCTAATATTGCTACTCCTACAATAATTACAGGAATAGCAGTTGACATCATCCCCACGGCAAGTCCGCTTATAATAACAGTCGCCGGTCCGGTAAGAGAAGAATCAGCTATTGACTGAGTAGGCTTAAACCCGCTTGAGGTATAAAATTCTGTAACTAAGCCGATAATAACCCCAGCAACCAAACCTGAAATAATCGCCCAATAGACTCCCATATACTTCTGCCCTAAAACCCCTGTTACTAAAAAGTATGCTATTGCCGCAACCAAGAATGCGCTTATAAATACGCCTTTTCTTAAAGCAGCTAATAATGCTTTTTGCGAAGCATCTTCCTTACTCTTTACAAAAAAGGTTCCGATGATTGAGGCGATAACACCCACAGCTGCCATTACTAAAGGGACGGTTACCCCCGCAACCCCAAACCCAGCAGAAACACCTAAAGCTGAGGTAGCTACTATTGAGCCTACATAGGATTCATAAAGATCAGCTCCCATCCCCGCGACATCGCCGACATTATCCCCTACATTATCGGCAATCACAGCAGGGTTTCTTGGGTCATCCTCCGGGATGCCTGCCTCTACCTTTCCTACAAGATCTGCCCCTACATCCGCTGCCTTAGTAAAGATTCCTCCCCCAACCCTTGCAAAGAGTGCCTGTGAGCTTGCGCCCATGCCAAAACAAAGCATAGTTGAAGTTATTGCGGTAATCTTATCTATCCCCAAAGGTGTGGGGTTATGAGAATAATACCAGTTTAAAAAATAATACCAGATACTTAAGTCCAAAAGCCCAAGGCCTACTACGGTTAACCCCATAACAGCTCCGCTTGAAAAAGCAACTCTAAGCCCTGAGTTTAAGCTCTCCTGTGCTGCTGCTGCAGTGCGGTTAGAGGCCTGCGTGGCTATAGTCATACCGATAAATCCGGAGAGCCCTGAAAACAACCCTCCGGTTAAAAACGCAAAAGGTACAAATATAACAAGATAATTTTTAAATGCCAATACTAAAAGAAGAAAAAATACTATTGCAAAAAATATCGAAACACCTAGATACTGTCTTTTTAGATAAGCATTAGCCCCTATGCGCACTGCCAAGGCAATCTCTTTCATCCTATCTGTTCCTTCGCTCTTTCTCATTATAAACATAGCAAGATACGCAGCAAACATAAGCGCTGCTATTGAGCCTACAGGAGCTAAAATCAACAAATCAAAACCAAACATAGATCAACCTCCTTTTATTTTATTCTATGCCTTTATCTTTATTTTTATCTACAACCTCTGCCTCTACATCTATAACCCCGCTTCTTTTTTGCAGGTTATTTACCCCAGAGAGTAACTTTTTGCTTAAAATATATGAATAAAGTAAGAATATAAGTATTAAAACCCCTTCTATAATCAACCATAACTTAAAATTAAAAAATATTCTTCCAAAGAAAAGGTTAAAGAATATTAAAAAAGGCAAGAGACAACCGCCCCGGTAAAGATAAACCATCAAAACTTCTCCCAACGTAAGATATCTTGAAGTGGCTTCTTTTCTGCTTTTCTAAAAGCGCTCTCTTCTTTAGGATAACCTAACGCTATTATGCTAATCAGCTTAAAGCCTTCCGGAGCTTTTAATAATTTTAAGACCCCTGAAGAGTATTCTTTTTTATCACCTGCCACCCAACAAGAAGCTATCCCTAATGAAGCTGCAGCATTTAGCATATTTACCGTTGCAGAACAACCATCCTCAAGGTAATACTTAGTATCCAAACATAAGACAACTATAGCAGCAGCACCCCCTGCCAAAAACTTTCCATTATCTGCTAATACGGCTAACTCTTTAAGCGTATCTTTATTAGTTACAACTACAAATTGCCAAGGTTGAACATTCCTTGCTGTAGGAGCAAACCTGCCTGCCTCAACTATTTTTTCTAATTCTTTTCTTTCTATCAACTCTTCTTTAAACACGCGAATACTTCTTCTTTTTAACAAGACATCTATAGCTTCCACCTTTACCTCCTTAAAAAATTATTTAAGAGAGTTTAACTTAGAGTTTATTGCGGATATCCTCAGGAATGGCCTTGGGCTTCAAATCCTTACCTACACAGACTAAAGTTGTAATAGCTTTATTAAGTAATACGCCTTTCTGATTATACGTCTCATGCTCAAAGATAATCTTAACCCCGGTTTTTTCCCGTATCTTGCTTTTCACTTCAAGCTCATCTGCATAAACCGCAGAAGCTTTATAGTCTATCTCTTGACGGGCAACAACAAACATAGTCCCTGAATCAGCAAGCTTTTTTATGGAAAACCCGCACTGAGCAAAATATTCTGTCCGCGCCTCCTCAAAAAAATTAAGGTAATTGGCGTAATAAACAACCCCACCGCAGTCTGTATGGTGATAGTATATTTTTGTCTTCATATTTTTTATCGCAGGTTGATTTAAAAAATAATAAACAGTAAAAATTATATTTCAACCGGACTCCAACCAAAACAATCCGCTTGGCTATCAGGTTCAGCCCCTAAAGTATTATATCTTACCACGCCGTCCGAACAAGAGCAAAAAGAACGCTTGCCGGTAACATTAGGAGTCTTAGGCAGGGCATAAACGTAAAAATAAAGTTCTTCCCCGTTTCCTCCAACTTTATACTTATACCCCCCCTTTATACAAGGCTGAGAATCACATGCCAAAGTATCATCAGTAAGATATTTCCCCGTACGTAAATCTACTAATTTCGAAGGGAAAGAAGAGCCATCACCTTCAATAGAAGAAAAAGTCTGGGATGCTACAGAAATTGCTTGAATATTAGAAATTGCATTTTGTTCATTTGAGATTAAACGAATTTGTAGTAAATTAGGTATAGCTACGCCTGTTAATGCTATTATTATTGCAACCACTAACAAAATTTCAATTAAAGTAAAGCCATTTTTCATTATATAAGTTTTCTTTTTATTCTTGCTACTTTGCCATCTCACACTTCTTGCCATTTTTCCAAAATATAAGAAGCTACCCCGCTACCTCCTGAAAAACCAGGAGCACTAAGCTGCTGAAGGGCTAAATCATAATGAATATTTCCATTATTTGATAGATCAATGGTCTTACCTACAAATGAGCCAAAACTATCTGAATTATTAGCTAAAATTATATCTGTACCCGGAGCATAAACAGCCCCATAAAAATTACCATTATTGGATATTCTTACTCCATTTGATCCTGTATAAGCACTATATAGCTGAAAATTAGCCGGAATCTTGGTTTTATTATTAATAGCAGAATTATTGCTTATAGATACAACCCCACCTACATAAAGATTAAGCTTAGCCCCTTCTGATAAAATTATCTTACTGTTATTCTGCGTAGTAATCGCATCAGTTATACTTGAGAGATAAAGATTAACAGTACCGTTTATTATTAACGTAGAATTATTAGCCATATTTATAGAAGTATAATGAGAATCTTCAGAAATTTCCCGAGAACCATTATTAGCTATATTCATAGCTCCTAAATTAGGCAATTTAGTTAAGTCAGGAGGTATTTCTACCGGGGGGATGCTGACATTGTTGCTATGAGTTATATCTCCAGTAACTGTAGCATTATTATTCATCTGCACTGTTCCGCCTGGACCCGTTGATGCATCTCCTTTTACTATTGCATTATTCCCTAAGGTAATATCGTTTTCTAATCCACTATTAGTACCCACATCGCCATATTGGCTTACATTGCCATTTACTCCATAAAGCCCGAGTGAAGAATCATAGCTATCAGTCATAGCATTATTTAAGAGTCTTATTTTACTGCGGGCAAACGCCGCGCCCCTAAAAGGACTATCCAATCTTAATTTAACCTCCAGAGTCCTAACTACAGGCTTAAAGTTTCCTACTCTAAGGATAGAGCCGGTTGAAGTAAGGATATTAGTATTCTTATCTATAATTACATCTGCATCATAACCATAAGGCTTAAGGGTTAGTTTAAATATGCATTTACTTTTTCCCTCTTCTGCCTCATAGCACTCTTTCACGCAACCTTTGCAATCATTATAATTCAACTCCCAAAGAGCGCCTTGAATTCCGGCTTCTGCCAACCAAAAGGCCTGCGTGGAATCATAATATTTGCCAGCAAGGTTATTTTCAGTAATGCTACGCGTCAAAAAAGCAGCCCCTAAAATACTAGAAACTACTATTACTATCCAACTGATAATTAATACTGCGCCGCGGTTATTCATTATCTTAAAGGTTCCTTACAAATACTTTTTCAACAAGAGCAAAGCTAATATTTTTCTCTTCCCCAAAAACCTTAAAATCCTTGCTTGCTTCTACCGTAATTTTAATAGTCCGGTCTTCTTTCTCAGCTTCTAATTTTGTTATATCGTTGGCCACTACTTTTTTTGGACAAGTCAAACAAGTACGGACTAACTGAGATAAGGACTTGCTTGAAGCAGTATTTTTTTCAACAAAATAACTGACTTTTTTAAATTTAAAAGTATCAAAAGAATCATCTTTATTAAAACTGAAACTATTTGGGATAGAATCCCAAGAGGCTTCTCTTATCTCCCTACTTAATAAATCCATAGCTCGCCTTGTTTGCTGTTGAAGACTAAGTCTAATTAAATTAGTATTATAATTAACTTTCGCATAATTTAAAAGTCCAAGCATGCCTGATACGATGAGGCTAAAAACTAAAACAATTACTAATGTCTCAATTAAAGTAAAACCTCTCTTCATTTTCTATTTAGGTTTTGAAATCAATGTCTTTAAAGATACGCTTCTATCCCTTTGCCTGCCATCGCGCCAAACAACTTCAAGAGTCACATCTAATAAATTTAAAGGGACTGCATTACAAGAATTTAAAGTAGGAACAACGCTAATGACTTCTTCTGTCAAGCTGTTATCTAATCCTAAATCTACGGGAAGCAAATAAATGCCGCTGCCCCCGGAACAAAGTTCTATCGCTTTATTGTTAAAATTCTTGGTTGCTTCATATTTTATATATTCCATCGCAGTTTCAGCATGGCTTATTGCAATGGCCTTTTCACGGTTTGCCGTATCAAGGAAAGCACAGTTTATAAATAGAAGCAATATCCCTGCCATAGCAAAAGCAAAAATTGCGATTGCAAAAATCAACTCTATAAAGGTAAACCCTCTATTGGCTAAAATACCCCTCATTTATCTACTCCTGAAGATTCTCTTAACATATCAAGAAAACGCATATTAACGCTATAACCTAACCCCTGCGCCTTACGTACATCCTCCCAAGCCTTATCGTATTTTTGCTGATAATAATAAGCATTTGCGCGGTTGAAATAAATTTCTGCGTTATTAGGATTAAGCTCAATAGCCTTACTATAATCTAATTCGGCTTGAGTATAATTATTTTTAACAGCATAAGCGCTTCCTCGGTTGCTATATATCTGATCGTTACTAAGATCAAGGTGGCTTGCCTTAGTAAAGTCGGCGATAGCTTCATCAAACTTACCCCTATTACGATAGGTAATCCCACGCTTAAGATAGGCCTCAGAATAATTAGGGTCAATTTCAATAGCCTTAGTAAAAGCTAATATAGCCCGGTCTAATTCATTGCTATTACGATAAAAGACTCCTTGATTAAAGTAATCCTGTGCAGTTTCTTCAGCAAAAGAGCCCTTTATAATAAATAGGCTCAATAAAAGAATAAAAATAGTATATTTTTTCACTATTAACAACCTATCTAATTTTTAATTTACTTATAATTTAGTATTAATAATTCTCAGCCAATACCTCAAAAAATACCTGCGGGTGCTTGCAAGCAGGACACTCTTTAGGCGCCTCATCCCCCTCATGCACATAACCGCAATTTAAACAGTGCCATTTTGTAGTAGATTTCTTTTTAAAGACCTCGCTCTTATCCATATTACTGCGCAGTTTTCGGTAACGCTCCTCATGAAATCTCTCTACCTTAGCAATTTGCTCAAATGAACGGGCTATCTCAGGGAAACCTTCATCTTTAGCGGTCTTTGCAAAATCCTGATAAAGGGTTGTCCACTCTAAGTTTTCTCCCTTAGCCGCTTCATCTAGGTTAGTCTTAGTATCTTTAATCATCCCCGCCGGATAACTTGAGGTTATCTCTACCTCTCCACCCTCTAAATATTTAAAAAATACCTTAGCATGCTCTTTTTCATTATCCGCAGTCTCTATAAAAAAGCGCGAAATCTGCTCATATCCTTCTTTTTTTGCTACACTGGCAAAATAAGTATAGCGGTTTCTTGCCTGTGATTCTCCGGCAAAAGCCGCTAAAAGATTTTTTTCTGTCTGGGTTCCTTTTACTGACTTACTCATCTTCTGTTACCTCCTTTTACTTTTATTTTAAAGAATAGATAAATTCCAATTAATTATATAACAATAGCCTATTTTAGCAAGGAATATTAAACAGGCTTTTTAATAGGGGACAGCGACTTTTTATAAAAAGTCGCTGTCCCCTATTTACCTATTTATATTCATGTGCAAGATAAGAACTACGCACATAAGGAGCGCTTTTAACAAAAGAAAATCCCACGCATAAAGCTTTTAGGCGATACTCCTCAAAAATCTCAGGCCGAATATACTCTTTCACCGGATAATGCGATTTACTCGGCGATAAATACTGGCCAATACTTAAATAAATACACCCTACCTCAACCAAATCCTCAAAAACCTGATAAACCTCTTCCTTTCTTTCTCCTAAACCTAACATTAACCCAGACTTTAAAGGTATATCTAAATTCAATGATTTAATTATTTTAAAAACTTCCAAAGACCTATTATAGGAAGCGCCTTTGCGCACCTTTTTATATAAACTTGGCACAGTCTCTACGTTATGAGCGATAATATCCGGCTTGCTCTCTAATAACCCTATTAACGCTTTTTTATCCGCATTAAAGTCAGGAATAAGCACTTCTATCTTCACCTTATCATTGAAAGCCCTTATAGCTTTGATGGTATTAACAAACCCACTCACCCCATAATCAAACAGATCATCTCTTGTGACACTAGTAATCACAACATGTTTTAATCCTAATTCAACTATACACTCTGCTATTCTAAAAGGCTCGTTTGAATCTACTGCAGGCGGAACTCCTCTTTTTACCCCGCAAAAACTACATCCGCGCGTGCAGGTATCCCCTAAAATTAAAAAAGTCGCCTGCTTCTTAGCAAAACATTCCCCTATATTAGGACACTGCGCTTCCTCGCATACAGTATGTAAAGACCTTCTCTTTAATATCTCCTTAAGAGTAGCGCAATCTTTTAAGGAGATTTTTTTATCTAACCAAGACGGTTTCATTTAAACTCTCATCTTTGATAAACTCAACATTAAAAGTCTTTTTAAACGATTCTATTAGCTTTTCTTCAATAGCATCTTTATCTAAATTACCTTTTAACTCTTTAGCTAAAAAAGTAACCCCCGAAGCTACGCTTTCAGAAAAATAACGCAGATACTTTCGCATAAGATTAAAATCCATATCTATAGGTATTGAACCGTGCTGAAATATCACGTCCCGCCTTCTCTTTTGCGCATTACCCCCTATCTTTTTGCCGTTTATAGTAATATCAAACTTTTCGTAAGAGGCTGCACAGAGCCTAGAAGGAGAAGCCTTAAGCTTAAATCCCACGGACTCAAGCGCAAAAATAGGGTTTAGACCTAAAGACTTATAGAAGTTTATCAAAAATGCGCAGGTCTTCCGGTAAGAGACAAAAACACCCTCATCTTCTTCTATATCTGACTTTGAGCAGGCAATACTATAAGTAACTTCATTATTATGAAACAATATCCCGCCTCCGGTTAACCTCTTAGCAATGCCTATCCCGTCTTTATTGCACAAAGAGATGTCCAACTCTTCTTTTGGTTTTTGTGAAAACCCATAGGTAAATGAAGGGGTACTCCAACTATAAATACGAAATACCGGCACCCTATCTTCAAGATAGCGCAAAAATATCCCCTCATCCATAGACATATTAAAAGAGGCATTAGCAGGTTTTGAACGGATAAGTTTAAATTTTTTCATTATTTTTTAAGACTTCCAGCGAAGGTTTGGCTCCCGTGCTGCTTTAGTCTCATCAAGCCTTTTAACAGGCATTTTGGCAGGAGACGAACGCAAAACTTCAGGGTTACTTTCGGCAAAATTAGCTGCCTCAATCATCGCCTCAATAAAACTATCAATAATCTCCTTACTCTCTGTTTCCGTAGGCTCTATCATCATCGCTTCTTTAACAATAAGAGGAAAATATATAGTAGGCGGATGGAAACCTTTATCTATTAAATATTTAGCGATATCTAAAGCATGCACTCCATTTTTTACCTGACGCAGAGCAGATAAGACACACTCATGCATACAAATCTTATCAAATGGTACTACAAAATATTTTTTTAACCTACTTAAACAATAATTTGCACTTAAGACTGCGCTCTCGCTTGCCTCGATTAAACCCTCTTTGCCTAAAGCTAAAATATATGCATATGCTTTTAGAATTACTCCAAAGTTTCCATAAAATGGAGCTATATAACCAATAGTATTCTTCTTTTGATAGTCAAGGTAATACGTCCCGTCATCTTTACGCATAACACAAGGTATAGGAAGAAAATCAACTAATTCTTTACAAACCCCTATCGGCCCTGCTCCGGGTCCGCCTCCTCCATGCGGAGTTCCGAAAGTCTTATGTAAATTTAGATGGACTATATCAAAACCGATATCTCCAGGCCGACACTTACCCATAATAGCATTTAAATTCGCTCCATCATAATACATCAAGGCGCCTACTTTATGAGCTAAATCCGCTATCTCTTTTATCTTCAGGTTAAATAACCCTAAAGTATCCGGGCAGGTAAGCATAACCGCAGCCGTATCTTTATTTAACGCTTTTTTATATTCTTCCATATCCAGATACCCTTCTTTATCCGTCGGGATAACAACTACTTCATATCCGGCAATTGCCGCGCTCGCCGGGTTTGTCCCGTGGGAAGAGTCTGGAATAATAACAAACTTTCTTTTTTCTCCCCTTAATTTATGATACGCGAAGATAAGCATAACTCCGGTTAACTCACCATGCGCGCCTGCTAAAGGTTGCAAGGTAAAAGCATGCATACCGGTTATCTCCGCAAGCAACTGCTCTATATTGTATAAAATCTCAAGCGCTCCCTGTGTAAGGCCAGCGCCAAAAGGCAGCTGCGGGATTAAGGGATGAAGATTTAAAAAACCTTCTAAAGAAGCCACCTTTTCTGTAAACTTAGGGTTATACTTCATCGTGCAAGAACCTAAAGGATAAAAATTAGTATCAACAGAAAAATTCATCCTTGATAAATTTGAAAAGTGACGCACTACATCCAACTCTGATACTTCAGGTAAATTAGCTAATTCTTTTCTGCAATATTCTTTAGGTAACCCCGAAGATATAGGGACATCTAACTTAGGGAGGCTAAAACCTCTTCTATTATCAACACTCTTCTCAAATATTAACTGCATAAGGCTGACTCCAGGTTCTCTGCAAACTTAACTATCTCTTGCTTTGTGCGCTTTTCAGTTACCGCAACTAAAAGAAAATTCTCCATATCTTTATAGAACTTCCCTAATGGCAAACCGCAGGTAAATCCCCTATCAATCATTAAAGAGACAGCCCTTTCAGCGGTTTGAGGAAGCTCTATTGTAAACTCATTAAATGTCGGAGCACTTTTCTTTACTTTTACCCCGGGTATCTTTTCAAATAGCGATTTAGCAAACTCTGCCTTTTGATAATTCATAACCGCTAAATCATGAATACCTTTTTTGCCCAACAGGCAAGTAAAAATTAAAGCCCTTAAAGCACAGAGTGATTCATTTGAACAAATATTAGAAGTTGCCCTCTCCCTACGGATATGCTGTTCACGTGCTTGTAAAGTAAGGACAAACCCCCTTTTTTTATCTTTATCCTCTGTTACTCCTACAACCCTGCCCGGCATCTGACGCATAAACTTCTCTTTAAGGGCTATAAAACCTAAATACGGCCCTCCAAAAGACAATGGAATCCCCAAGCTCTGGCCTTCTCCAGTAGCTATATCAAACCCCATCTCTGAAGGAGTCTTTAAAAGCCCTAAGGAAACCGGATAAACTGAGGCTATTGTTAAAGCGCCAACTCTTTGCGCCTCTTTTGCAATGTCAGAGAAATCATCAACTCCCCCGAAAAAATTAGGGTTCTGTAAGACTACTGCTGCTGTCTTATCATCTAAAACCTTATATATATCTTCACGAGAGCTTTGCCCATGGGTAACCGGTGTTTCAACTAATTCAATATCAAGATTTGAAATATGAGTATAAAGCATAATGCGGTAGATTGGGTTTACCCCGCTATCTAGAACAATCTTTTTTCTTTTAGTATGCCTTAGCGCTATCATCACTGCTTCATACAAGGCAGTTCCTCCGTCATATAAAGAGGCATTGGAAACATCTAAACCGGTTAATTCGCATATCACCGTCTGATATTCATAAATTGCCTGAAGCCAACCCTGAGAACATTCCGGCTGATAGGGGGTATAAGCAGTATAAAATTCAGAGCGAATAGATAAGGCATCTACTGCTGCGGGAATATAATGGTCGTAAAACCCCCCTCCTATAAAATTAACAAGCGAGACATTATTCTTGCCCGCCAAAACTCTTAAGTGCTCCATTACTTCAAACTCTGACCTACCGAAAGGAATATTAAATGATTTAGGCTTTAAAGACTCGGGGATAACCTTAAAAAGCTCATCAATACTCTTGACTCCTATTACTTCAAGCATCTTCTTCTTATCTTCGTTAGTATGCGGGGAGTAATTCATTTAGAAAGGGTGCTTAAATATCCTTTATATTTTTCTGCATCTAAAAGATTATCTTTTTCTTTTAAGTCTTTTATCTTAATCTCTACCAACCAGCCTAAATTATAAGGGGATTTATTGATTAGCTCAGGCTTATTAACCAACTCTTCATTTATCTTTACAACCTCGCCGGATAAAGGAGAATATATATCAGAGGCTGCCTTAACTGATTCCACTGTTGCACACAAGCCAAACTGCGCTAACTCTTGACCTGGCTTAGGTAAATCTATAAAAGTTATATCCCCCAATGACTCTTGCGCAAAATCCGTTATCCCTACAGTAGCACTCTCTCCTGTTATTCTTACCCACTCATGCTCCTTAGTAAACAAAAGACTATCCATCATCAACTCCTCTTTTTTTAATTTTTAACACTCCCTTTTTTATAAAAAGGCCTCTTAACTATCTTTGCTTCTATTTTAACAGCATTATCAGTAAGGGTTATATCTTCCCCAACTGCCAATTTTTCAGTAATATAGCCTAAGCCTATACCAACCCCTAAGCTCGGAGAAAAAGAACCGCTCGTTACAAAACCTATATCTTTATCTTTATAATTTATACGGTAATTGTGGCGGGGAGCGCGGCGTGAGTTTGCCTCAAAAGAAACTAACCTACGCTTTAGCCCACTCTCCTTATCTTTTAATAAAGCTTCCTTACCGATAAACTCCTTATCCCAATCAATAAATAATTTTAATCCGGCTTCTAAAGGAGTAGTTTTGCTATCTATATCCTGCCCGTATAAACTATACCCCATCTCAAGGCGTAATGTATCGCGCGCGCCAAGACCAGCAGGTTTTACCCTTTTATCTTTTAGTATCTCATCCCAAAGTAAAGGTATCTTTGTCTTAGGCATATAAAACTCAAACCCTAATTCTCCTGTGTATCCGGTGCGGCTTATAATTATCTCTTCACCCAAAAGATTAAAATAATCAAAATGAAAATATTTAAGGCCAATATCTTTTTTAAGCAACCCTTGCAACACATCCCTTGATAAAGGCCCTTGCAAATCAACCTTACCTAAATTACCGGATATATTCTTTATACTCACACTCCCCTTAAATTTACCCTGCAGGTAATTTAAATCCCCTTCAGTTGTTGCGGCATTGACCACAAAGAGCCACTTATTTAAAGAGAGCTTATAGACTATCAAGTCATCTATAACCCCTGCATCCTCATTTAATATAAAACCATACCCACAACTATTTAAACTTAAGTTTTTAAGATTAACCGTAACAAGCTCTTCAATATTGCTATTATCTAAATCCGCCTCAACCTCAAGAATCCCCATATGGCAGGTATCAAATACCCCGGCAAAAGAACGCACCCAATTATGCTCCTCAATAATACCGCTATACTGTATAGGCATAAGCCATCCACCAAAAGGAGCTAATCTTGCGCCTAATTCCTTATGCTTCTCTATAATGGGGGTTAATTTAAGGTTACTACTATTCTCCACTTTGCTTTTAAAAAATTTACCTTTACAGGTGTACTTTATCTTTTAGGTATGTTGAATAATCTCTAACTGCCTCTTCTAAAGAAGTAAACCTATACAAACAACCTACGGACCTTAATTTCTCCATCTTAGCCTGCGTAAAATACTGATACTGCCCTTTTATCGCCTCAGGCATCTGAATATACTCTATAGCTACATCTATCCCTAACGAAGAAAACATAGCCTTTGCCACATCATTCCAACTACGAGCCCTTCCTGTACCTAAATTATATATCCCTGCCTTAGTTTGATCCTGATAAAAAAAATACATAACCTCTACAGCGTCTTTCACGTAGATAAAATCCCGTTTCTGCTCTCCGTCTTTAAAATCATCGCGGTAAGATTTAAATAAGCGCATGGGCTTGCCGCTTTTTAAATCATCAAAGCGCTTACAAATTACACTCATCATCTCTTCCTTATGATACTCATTAGGCCCAAAGACATTAAAGAACTTTAATCCCACAAATTCCTTAAACAAACCCTGTTCTAAAACCCAAAGGTCAAACTGCTGCTTTGATTCTCCGTATAAGTTTAATGGCTTTAAAGACGGAATAAGGTTTTCGGCATCATCATACCCTAAAACTCCATCTCCATAGGTTGCCGCAGATGAAGCATAAATAAAATATATCCTATTATTAACCGCCCACTTAGCAAGGCGTTTTGAATACTCGTAATTATTTTGACGGTAGTAATCGGCATCATCCAATATCGTTGAGCTGCAAGCTCCCATATGGATAATCTTATTCACTTTAAGGAACTTGCCGGACTCTAATAACTTTAAAAAATCCTCTTTTTTGATGTAATCAGTATATTTTTTCCCTAAAAGATTTTTTTCTTTAAGTTCAGAGTCAAGGTTATCTACGATTATAATATCCTTAACACCCTCTTGGTTCAACTTCCATAAAAAACAGCTCCCGATAAATCCGGCACCACCGGTTAAAATAACCATTTAATACCTCTAACTTAAAATTAAACAAATTATTAAAATGGGCTTTACTATTGTAACATAAAATACACGTCTTACAATGAGAAAAGCTAAAGGGATTATTTTACGGCAGATATCACTACAAATCCACCTCTGCCGTATCCTTCTTTTGGGGCTTCTACAGAAGTTAAATCTTGGGGTAATTTAGAGAGGGTTTGATAAAAAGAAAACTTCTTAAAACCTATCCTACTTAAGATCATCTTAACCTCGCCTACGCTAAAAAACTTAGCCTTCTTATAAAAAATGCTCTTTTTATTTCTATAATAAACCCCTAAAAAGCTCTCCCTATCTACAATAGCGATAATTATCTTTCCCTTAGGCCTTAAAACCCGTCTTGCCTCGCTTATTACTTTATTTACATCCCTAACAAAACATAGAGTAATTATGATCGCAACGTAATCAAAAGACTCATCCTTAAAGGAAACCTTCTCTCCCTTGCCTAAGCGAACATTAACGCCCCTTCTTTTAGCAACTTTAAGCATATTCAAAGAAGGATCTATGCCATTTTTAATCCCTAAAGATGACGCGAACCTCCCTGTGCCAACACCTATCTCCAAACCCTCCCCTCTTTTAGGAAGGGCTTTTTTTAAAACCCTTACCTCCGAGAGAAAAACAAACCTATTCTTGTCATACCAAGCATCGAACTTCTTGTAATATTTATCAAATACCCTTTTCATATCCCCAAATCATCAAAAAACCCGCCGTAAAATCTTTTTAGGTATTCATACTCTTCTCTAGACATCGTATTCTTCTTAACGTCTTTTTCTCTAAAGGAAAAGCGGTAACTTGCGCAATAATTTAAGATTATATCCTTTGCGTCACTTATCTTTTTAAAAGACTCCTCATGCTCTTTCTTTTCTTTTCCCCTATGCTTATCAGGATGGTATTTAACCGCCAAACCCCGGAAGGCTTCCTTGATCTCTCCCATAGTAGCCTCTTCATCTAAACCTAACAATCTCCTAGCCTCATCTATCTGCTTAAAGTCAGCCATAATTAAACCTCCAACTCTTTTCCTACTACTACATCTATAAAGTTGTCTTTATATTCTCTTCTAAACTCTTCTTCAGCTAAATCTCCTGAACAATGAGTAGGCCCTGCTTTTATTACGCCTAATGCCTTAAATTTTTTTACCACGCTCTCTACATCATCTTTGCTTGATTCTATCATATGGAAACCGCCGAAAACAGCATAAATGCTCTTTCCTAAAAACCTATCTCTTACCTTTTCTATTATTTTTATTACCCCCGGATGTGCGCATCCGGTAATAATCGCAAGTCCTTTATCTGTATCTAAT
The DNA here is from genome assembly GCA_964542785.1 of uncultured Planctomycetales bacterium. Classification (GTDB taxonomy): domain Bacteria; phylum Omnitrophota; class Gorgyraeia; order Gygaellales; family Profunditerraquicolaceae; genus Sherwoodlollariibacterium. Next base: position 249,270 of record CAZIUK010000001.1, on the reverse strand, counting down.
ACTACTGCCTGTTCCGGCATATCTTTACCACGGTATTCTCCGGGAATTTTACCAGTTATAAAAATACCCTTAGAAATCTCTAGAAGCTCTTCTACCTCTATTAAGTTCTTTTTTAAAGAACCTAACTCTTCTTCAAACTCCTTGCTAAACCTAAAAGGAGAATATATCTTTATATTAGGATTCAAATTAAATATCGCTTTAAGCCCTCCTGTATGATCCCAATGGTCATGAGAAATAACTACTGCCTTAATCTTATCTATATCTACTTTTAACTCCCTAATATTCTTAACAAGCCACTCTCCATTTTCTCCAGTATCAAATAATACCTCGTCTCCTATTAAAAAAGAAACCCCCCAGCCAGTAATCAATTCTTTCTTTCCCGCAACCTTATCAAATAATACCTTTACTTTCATAACTTTAACCTTTTTTTAAGTTAAGCCTTGTTATATAGCAACACGTAATCTCCCATTCTTCCTTTAACCTCTCTTGCAACAACTGGACATTTAACCATAAACAAAAAGAAGATCTTTTTTTTTGCTTTTGAGAGCGACTCAAAGTTTCCCTGCCCCTTGCTGATAACCATATCCGCACTCTTATAAATCTTTTTAAAATCCAAAGAACATAAACTCAATATAGTCCCAGGTGCATCCGCACCATTAGAAATAATCCTTGCTACCCTATCAATCCCACAGAATAAAGCATCTTCTAATAAAGCATCATTAATAATCGGCTTTTCTTTAACCGCATAAAAAATAATTTTTTCCGGGTATTTATTTTTTATCTCTTCTATCAAGATACGGTCAAAGACAACTTCTCCGGCATTATCCGCTAAATATAAGATGCTCTTAGCTCTCTTTAAACTCTTCTTAAATGCAGGATAACGAAATATCTGATTCCTTCTTTTAGCCTTAACCTTTTCTGCGGTTAACCTCTTTAGCTCTTCTTTAATGTTTAGGCGGTTCTTAACCCCAAAATCTATTATATTCCCTGCAATAGCCAGCTCTACTGCCGCCAAAAGGCTGTCCTTTGACCTATCCACCTTATTTTTTAATTTACCTAATAATCTTAAGGCAAGCCTATTGCTTTCTCTTTTTATCTTTTTGTATGGGTCAGGTATAGAAGAATATTTATTTAGGATAGAATAGCCTGCGCGGGCTATCTGTGGCGGGGGTAATTTTAAAGAGGACTTAGGGATTAGCGCAGCAAAGCCATCCAAAACTTTTTTCTGCTTCTTTACGGATAATCCTGCGCGCCTACTTCCTTCCAGCGCCTGACGGAAAAAACAAGGAATACACTCTAAATAAGTCCTCACCGAATCTTACCTCCTCTTTTTTAAGATATTATCGCTTGCAGTGGCAAACTTTAAACCCTTCTTGCTAATAACATAAACAGGCATAAGTTCGGATAACTGCTTTTTAGCAATAGGAGCTATCAACATACGGACCTCTTTAGACGAACAACTCCAGACTAAATCTCCATACCGCTTTATCTTTACTACCGCTCCCTCCCTTATCCCGCTAGTGCAGGTAATAAGTGCGGTTATTTTAACTGCCTTAACTTTCTCTATTGCCCTTAAACTCTCTAACTTTAAAGCGCTACTGCTATTTAAAGTAACTCCTATAGACTTATACCCTAAATCTATCGCCTTGCGTACTCCTAAAAGTTGATCAATAAGAGCATCTTTGGACAATACAAAGCATCCTAATGAATCAAGCTTACGCATAACTTTATCTATAGGAGAAGTCATTACTATATTATGCATTCTAGCACCAATACCCTGCAGCGCCTTAGCTGAATCAGTAATAACTGTCCCTGCTCCATCGCATACTATCACTGCAGCGTCAATAATTTTATTCTCTAAAGCGCGCATGAGCATCTCAGATGCCCCGAAAGGAACCTGCGTTCTTTGTAGACTAAAACTTCTCTTATCTGTAAAAAAACCAAACCTCTTAATCTTAAACTCTATTATTTTTTTTATCGCTTTTTGTTGCTGTTTTTTATTAATATCTTTTTTAATGATATCTTTGTAAAAACGCCTTGCCATCGGACAAAAATCTATCCTAGGCATAGAGACATAAACAACCTTTCCAAAAGAAACGCTTACCAAAGAGGAACAATACCTTAAGATATGCAGGTCTTTTTTTACTCCTCTTTTCATAAATACCCCTGTAGATTAGCCCAGATTCTCTTAACCTCCTCTTTTGCTAAAGAATCTTGATATTCAATAATAGTCTTGCCCTCTACCATGGCCTCCACAACAGCTTTATCAAAAGAAACCTTTCCCAATAAAGGTATATCTTTCTTTTGGCAATACTCTTCTATTCTTTTGGTTACCTCACAATTCAAATCGTGCTTATTAATTACCATCGCCGGTTTAACCTTAAAATGCTTAGTTACTTCTATCACCCTTGAAGCATCATGCAAACCTGATAAAGTCGGTTCAGTAACTACTACTGCATAATCTATCCCCGAAAGAGAAGCTATTACAGGGCAACCTATCCCCGGAGCCCCGTCAATAATCACCCAATCGCAGTTATTCTTCTTAGCTAAATCTTTTGCCTGCTTTCTTACCAAAGATACTAACTTCCCGGAATTCTCTTCGGCAATGCCTAATTTTGCATGCACCAAGGGCCCAAAGCGTGTCTCTGATATAAACCACTCTCCTGCCAAACACTCTTCCATCTTTATTGCGCCTACCGGGCAGACGTGGCTACAGAAAGCGCACCCCTCGCATGCTATAGGGTCAACTACATAATCATTACTTATGGCAGAGAATCTACAAATAGAAACACACTTCCCACACTCAATACAAGCTTTTTTATCTATGATAGCGCTTAAGCCGCTTTTAAAATCATGACGTTCTTTAATTTTTGGCTTAAGCAACAAATGCAAATCAGCCGCATCTACATCGCAATCAGCCATAACCTTATTTCTTGCCAATGCCGCAAAAGCGCCTGTAATTACAGTCTTCCCTGTCCCGCCCTTACCGCTAATAACCACTATCTGCTTTACCTTCATCATAATAGCTCCATTAAAAAACCCTGATTAGCCCTTGCTTTGGATTATTTTATCAAAAAGCTCCCTAAACTCTTTTTTATAAGCAGGAAAGGCATCAACCAAAGGAATCCCCTTAGAATAGGCAACTGCTATATCCCTGTTAAAAGGTATGCGCATTAAAACAGGTATAGCTTCTTTTAAGCAGTATTCTTCTGTTTCTTTATTTCCTAAATCCGAACGGTTAATCACCGCGCCAAAAGGAATTTGCATCTTCCTTAATACCTCTACAGCCAAAATTAAATCATTTAACCCAAAAGGTGTAGGTTCTGTAACTAAAATAGCATAATCGCTCTTTTTTGAAGAGGCAACAACCGGACAAGAAGTCCCTGGAGGAGCGTCAATAATCACATTCTTTTTATCATTAATAAAACTTTTAACCTTGCGTATTAAAGGCGGAGACATAGCTTCACCAATATTAAGCCTGCCATGGATAAACTCCATGTCATTACTCTCCCCTTTTTCTACAACCCCAATTTCTCTATCCTCTTCATAAATAGCTCCTTTAGGACAAAGAGCGCTACAAGCCCCGCAACCATGACAAAGTTGATCAAAGACTAAAACCTTTCCCTTATCTTTTTTGTCTTTCCCGGGCAAAACAGCTATCGCATTATAAACGCAAACCTTAGCGCACTTACCGCAATAATCACATTTTGACTCATCTATTCTAGGAACGGGGATATAACCTTTCTCTTGGAAGGATATCTTAGGATTAAGAAAGATATGGGCATTCGGCTCTTCTACATCCGCGTCAATGAGCTGTGTGTTATCTATAGATAAAGCGAGGTTAACCGCTACTGTTGTTTTACCAGTGCCGCCTTTACCGCTGGCAATAGAAATAATCATTACTTACCTTTCTCTTCCTTTTTGACCACAAGGACTCTTTGAAGTTGGCTTTCAAACTCTTTAACTTCAAAACCTAAGGCAAAAAAATACTCTTTAGCCTCGTCTAAATTGTGCTTGAAATAATCATGCCTACGGTTCTCTTGGGTATGGCAGGTATTAATCACCCCTAAACCTTTATCCGTAAAATCGCTTAAAATAACCTTGCCAAAAGGAGTTAAAACCCGGGTTATCTCTTTTAATACTTTTAAAGGCTCTTCTAAATGGTGAAATACGTTTATGGAAAATATCGTATCAAAACTTTTGCTTCTAAAACTTAAAAAACGGGCATCCTCAATACTTAAATCTACATTCTTCTCTAACTTAAAATACTTTAAATTAAGTAAGGCGATCTCCTGGCCTTCTTTTGAAATATCAATACTTCTAAAAATATACCCCCTCTTTGCTAAGGCGAGCGCAAAATGGCCTTTACCAGTTCCTATCTCTAAAATCTCCCCAAGAATAGGGAGGGATTTATCAATTATAAAATCCCTCTCTAATTCTAAGTCATAACCGAAACTGCGATAAAAGTTAACTCTCTCTAAATATAGTTTATGATTCTCTAAAACCTTGCTTTCCAATTTTTTTTAAGAACCCTATCCTCTTACCATATTCATCCCGCACTTTGGGCAACTAATCGTAGCACAAGGCACGCCTGCCTTATGCGCTACTTTTATTCCGCAACTTAAACAAATGCAATCTCCCCCTGGCCCAGCTCCAGCTCTATTCCCACCCATACGGCCCCGGCCTAAACCTCTACCCATCCCTCTACCTAAACCCCTGCCTCTTCCGGCAGGTCCTGTTCCATCTCCTCTTGGCATCACCCACCTCCTAATTACTTTTACCCGGCATTCCGAATTTTGAACCTACATTTGCGCTTTTAACTGACTGAAATTCACCCTTCTTATATCTCTCTATCGCTTCCTTAATCGTTCCTGAAGCGCCAATAAAAACCTCTACCCCTGCTGCCTGTAAGGTTTGAAATGCATTCGGCCCTACATTACCGGTTAAAACTGCCGTTACCTGCTTTGAAGCTACTAACTGCGCAGACTGGATACCTGCGCCTCCCATAGTATCAATATTCGGATTCTCTAAAACTTCAAACTCTAAAGAATCAATATCCGCAATTATAAAATACTGACACCTTCCAAAACGCAAGTCAACATTAGAATCTAAAGACTTTCCCTCTGAAGTAACACATATCTTCATCTCTTTTTACTCTCCTTTTCTTAACAGTTCTTTTCTTCCGGGTGGTCACAAACCCCTTTATCTAATCCATACCCTTTGCCCGACCCCGGCTTACAAAGGCTCTCCCCTCCCTGTAAGGTCCCTTTTTGAATCTGTCCAATAACATCATCGACTCTACCGCTTATACCCATAACTGCTTTTATTCCAAAATCTTCAAAAAAGCCGCTGGCACGCATACCCATCCCGCCGGCGATTATACACTCTACATTTTTTTGGTGTAAGAATTGCGGTATAGCCCCCGGCATATGCCCGGGATTAGCTACCTTCTCTTTTTTTACTATTTTCTCTCCCTCAATATCAACGATGGTAAAAAACGGGCATCTCCCAAAATGTGCGGAAACAAAGTCTCCGTCTGTAGATATAGCGATTCGCATCTTCTCTCCCTTTAATTATAAATTTTTATAAAAGGGAGGGATTCTACCCCCCCCTTTTTTTTAACAGAAATGGCTATTTAGCCTTGTTTGCCTGTGCTTTCTCTAAGCTTTCAATACGCCCTTGAATATCTTCAAGCTCTCTTTTTAAAACTTCAGCTTCGCTCTTTAAGATATTCACCTCTTCTTCCGGAGTTATCTCAGGCGCATAAGGATATGCTCCGCCAAAAGCAGGCATACCCATTGAAGCCCTCTGCCAACCGGCAAGGCCTGTAGCGTAATACCAATTACGCCATCCTCTTCTAGCTCCCCGGCCAAAACCCATCCCCCTGCCAAAATAACCCCTACCAGCAATAGGATTAGCATACCCAGGAGTAGAAAAACCAGCGCAATACCCACCACCTCTTCCTGTCATTGGTCCCTGCCCCATTGGGCCTGTTCCGTCTCCTCTTGGCATATCAGCCACCCCCTTTCCATTATTAACCTTACCCTTCTCTTTATCTGTTAATTTCAAAACACAGAATCCTTTTCCCCTGCCTGTAAAAGGCCCTTTACCTAAAGGCCCGCTTCCGTCAAACCTCGGCATAATTTAACTCCTCCTAAAAAAAATAGTTTTACTGGAAATGATTTTCATTTATAATTAAAATTTTTTAAGGCTTTCTGCAAGTACCGCATAAGCCATAAAATTGAATCAGATGATTAGTAATTTTAAACCCGTATTTTTCGCTTAAGCCTCTCTCTGTCTGGTTTAATAATTCAACCTCTTCATCAATAAAATCAGTATAATCTATAACACGCTTACAGTTAGTACAGATTAAATGGTGATGATGTCTTACCCCCTTAGGGCCTTCTGCTAACTCAAAACGTGCCCTTTTATCGCCGAAGTCAAACTTAAAGACAAGCCCTAAGTTTACTAAAACATCCAGCGTCCTATAAACGGTAGTTAAGCCGACACTTGGGAACCTTGCGCGGATTTTTTTATATATCTCTTCTGCGCTTAAATGTTTATCTGATTTAGAGAGGACATCTAAGACAGCTTCCCTGCCTAAGGTAATTCTATAGCCACAACCTCTAAATTTCCCTTGCCACCAACCGTGTCTGCCCCAATCCTCTCTATACATTATTCCCTCTAAATGAAAATGGTTTCCATTTACAAGTATACACCCTTTATAAGGGTTGTCAAGGTTTTTTTGAAAAATTTTTTACTGAAAGCCTTAATTCTTGATAGGCTGAATAAGGAGGAATAAAATTAAGGATTTTTTCTATCCTCTCTAAACTATAAACTCTCCCCTTGGATAGAAACCTAATTCTCTTTCCGATAAAAGGAAGAAAGGAGAGGATCTTTGTCAAGAAAGGCGAAAGTAAGAGCGGTTCTTTTAACTCTAAACTTTTAGCAAATATACTAAAAATATCTTTAAGGCTTAGGACCTCTTTATCCGCTATATGAAATACCCCTGCCACAGCCCGCTCATCCTCCATACAATGCGCTAAGAAAGCGGCAACATTACGCACAGAAACAAGATGCAACTTAGGCTCTCCTAAGCCAGGTAAAATAAGTAGCCTTAACCTTAAGAGCCGGACTAAAAGAGAAAGCATATGCGGCTCCCCTTCTCCATAAACCATGCAAGGCCGGACAATAACAAGAGGCAACCCTTTACCCTGAAACTCAACTGCAATCTTCTCTGCTTCTAATTTTGATTCCCCGTATCTATTAGTAGCTAAATAGGGTTTATCCTCTGTAAGGGGAGTTTGGAGATTCCCGGAATTAACCGCAACTGAACTGGTATAAACAACTTTTTTAAGCTTATTTTCTAAAGCCCAAGAGCATAAATTTTGGGTTCCTAAAACATTTACCCTATGTAAAGCCTCTAAATCCTCATCAGCTACAAATCCAGCGCAGTGAAATAAAACTTCGTAATAATCTCCTAAAGAATCAATGGAAATCTTATCTGTTATATCCCCAAAGGCAATCTTTATCCTATTCGTTTTTAAAAAAGATACATCGGAAGTGTGCCGCACTAAGGCAGTTATATTAGTATATCCGCGCGACAACAATTCAAGGATAAGATACCTTCCGATAAAGCCTGTCGCCCCAGTAACAAGTATCTTAATGTCTTTGCCCAACCCTTACCCTACAATCTTCTCCATCGGCTTACCGCAACAAACTAATTCCCCTCCGCCAACTTCTTTTACCTCAACTACATTCCCACAGATACTACATTTATAAACCTCTCCGACACTTTTTACATTTGCCATCTCTCCTCCTTTATACTTTAGCTTTATCCTTACTTATTGTAACACATTCCACACTCCTAGCCTATCTTATCTTACGGATTAAAGGAAGGCAAAGAAAACTAGCAAGCGAAGAAATTATAATAAGCCAGCTTAAACCTGTTTTAGGTAATAGATATGCGCCAGAGAGGTTACTTAAAACAAGCGCTAAATTACTTACACTGCATAAAAGCGCAAAAGAAGTCGCCTCTAAGCCCTTAATAGAACTCCTCGCCATAAAATCCATCACCATAATAAAAATAAACATGCCGATAAAGCTATAAACTACATCGTAAATAACCGCAGTAACCGGCGTATAATAAAGATAACTTAAAGTAGTAACCGCGCCTAAGAATACCGAGACAAATAACCACTTTTTTATATTGATCTTCTCGCTTAATTTAAAATAAAATATTGAGCCGATAATAGCAAAAATAGTCCCGATAGTACTCAAAGTTCCTATCCAAACCTTCCCCCAGCCAAAATTATCGCGCTGAATAAAAAAGAGCGGAGCCCCAAAAGAAGGAGAAAATTTATAAAGAAAAATAAAGAGCGCTACCGCTAAAAGGTATTTATCATAAATAAGTGTTTTTAAATCATCGATTAAACTTCTGCGCTTACTCTCTTGCCTTACTATCGTCTCACGATAAAAATAAGCAGGCAGCATAACTATAATATAAATTGGTATAAGGCAAAGAAACGCGCCCCTGTACCCCCATATCTGCGCAAGGTAGCCTCCGCCAGTCCCGGTAATAATCCCTGCTACGGATAAAGCAATCCATTGAATACTCTGAATTTTTCCCGTGGCATTATATTTTTTCCCTTCAACGCACATAACCCCGTCAACCGCCACATCACGAAAAGCAGAATCAGCGGAGTTAATGGCTAACAAAATAATTAACGTCATCAAAGGCATCTGTATTAACCCTAAAGCCAAAACCATTAAAATATCCAAAACAAGAGAGATAAAAATCCATCTTCTCTTGCTAAAAAAATTATCAATTACATAACCGATAAAAGGCTTAACCATCCAAGCAAAGGCTGGGATACTTAAGATAACCATTATTTTTTGTGGAGAAAAATTAAGGGTTTCTTTAAGATAGTAAAATAAACCTTGGGAAGGAAGCGCTTCAATGCCTTGAGTAAAATAAACAGAACTACTTAAAGCATATATCCAGAATAGTTTTTTATTCTTCAGCTGCACCTGTAATAGGCGTTGATTGATCTACAGCAGGAAGTTTGCTCTCTTTAACACTAGTAGCTGGGGGCTTAACTTTGGCTAATAAGGACTTACTCTGCCTGACGGATAGAATAGCAAGCACTAAACAAGTAAGAAAAAATATTATAGCGCAAATAGTAGTTGCGCGCGTCAAAAAATCGCTCGTCTTAGTCCCAAACATTGACTCAACACCGGCAAAGCTTTCAACTAAACCACTACCTCTACCCCTTTGAATCAAAACTAAAATAATAAGAAGTAAACATGCAATAATATGAATTGTAATAACTAATCCCATCATTTTAACACCTCGGAAGCTTTAGTAACTATCTCTGAAAATGTATCGACTTTAAGGCTAGCACCCCCCACTAATGCGCCGTCAACATCAGGCTCTCTCATTAATTCTACTATATTATCAGGCTTGACACTGCCTCCGTATTGTATCCTTACCTCAGAGGCAACCTCTTGATTATACAACTTACACAATAACTGACGGATATATTTATGCACCTCTTGCGCCTGTTGAGGGGTTGCTGTCTTACCTGTGCCTATTGCCCAAACCGGTTCATAAGCAATAACTATTTTTAAAACATCTTCCTCTAAGAGCCCGCTTAATGCGCCCTCTACATGGTTTTTAAGGATATCGAAGGTTTTCCCTGCCTCACGCTCAGCAAGCATCTCGCCCACACAGACTATAGGAATTAACCCATTGGAAAGAGCACTTTTAATCTTCCTATTCACGCTCTCGTTAGTTTCGCCAAAAAATTGCCTGCGCTCAGAATGCCCAATAATAACATAACTACACCCAACATCTTTTAACATCTTACCCGATACCTCTCCGGTGAAAGCACCCTCATCTACCCAGTATAAATCCTGCCCTCCTAATTTTATCCCCGTTTCATTAATTACCTCCGCAACATCAGAAAGCGCAGTAAAAGACGGGCATAGGACTATATCCAAGGCATCGCTATTAATCTTAAACAGTTCCCTTTTTAAGCCATTGGTTAATTCAATCGCTTCTTTAATTGTCTTATACATCTTCCAGTTTCCAGCGATAATCGTCCTTCTCATCTTATTTGTCTGTGAGCGCTGCTACCCCGGGAAGGATTTTACCTTCCAAGTATTCTAAGCTTGCTCCGCCTCCAGTTGAGATATGCGTCATCTTATCTTCTAATCTAAACTTAGCTATTGCTGCTGCAGTATCCCCGCCTCCAATAATAGAGATGCAGTCTAACCCTGAAATAAATTTAGCAACTTCTCTTGTGCCTTTGGCAAAGGCATCCATCTCAAAAATCCCTAAAGGCCCATTCCAAACTATAGTTTTTGCATTTTTTAGCTTTGCGCTAAAAAGCTCTACTGTCTTTGGACCAATATCAACGGCTATCTTCCCATCAGGGATATCCTCTCCTACTAATTCACTCTTGGCATTTGCATCAATTGATTCTACTACAATATTATCAACCGGCAAGAGTATATCTTTACCCTGTTCTTTTGCTTGGCTAAGGATACTCTTTGCTAAATCTATCCTTTCTTTTTCAAGCTTTGAATTGCCTATCTCTTTTCCTTGTGCTTTTAAAAATGTGTATGCCATCCCGCCGCCAATAATAAACGCATCTGCCTTAGGCAGAAGGTTCTCAATCATAGCGATTTTGTCTGAAACCTTTGCCCCTCCTAAAATAACCATAAATGGCTTTGCCGGATTTATGATTACCCTGCCTAAATATTCTATCTCTTTTTCTAAAAGAAAACCTGCGGCTGATTTTAAAAAATGCGTTACCCCTTCAGTAGAAGCATGGGCGCGGTGGGCAGTACCAAAGGCATCATTAACAAATACCTCAGCTAAAGAAGCTAACTCTTTAGCAAAATTAGGATCATTTGCCTCTTCCTGTGGATAGAAACGAAGATTCTCTAAAAGGATTACCCGCTCCTTAGCAGACTGAACCGACTCTTTAATACTTACCCCTACGCAATCATTTAAAAACAAGACCTCTTCGCCTAAAAGCTCTGTTAAACGCAAAGATACCGGTTTTAGACTATACTTTTCTACTACTTTCCCCTCAGGCCTGCCTAAATGGCTTATAAGAATAAGTTTTTTTGCGCTGTTTTCTAATATATACTTTATTGTCGGAAGGGTTGCCCTTATACGCGTATCATCAGTTATCTTCAGCTCTTTGTCCTGCGGCACATTAAAATCAGCGCGCATCAAAACAACTCTTCCTTTTAACTCTAAATCCCTTAGCGTTAACTTACCCATTCCTTACCCCCTCATCCCAAAACCAAACCTGTCCCCTAGGGGACGCTCTCCAAGTGCCTGTCCCCCAAGATTAGGTTTTAGAGGCCTTTGCGGATGATGTATTCGCAAAGGTCAACTACGCGGTTTGAATAACCCCACTCATTATCATACCAAGAAAGTACCTTTACAAAATCATCCTGTATAATCTTGGTACTCTTAGCATCAACTACTGAACTTAATTGGCAATGATTAAAGTCAATTGAAACTACAGGGTCTTCGGTATAACCTAAAATACCTTTCATGGCACCTTCTGAAGCTGCCTTAAGTGCTGCGTTTAACTCTTCAGCCGTAGCTTTCTTTGCTAAAGAAAGGGTTAAATCCACCACAGAAACATTAGGTGTCGGTACCCGGATTGCAAAACCATCAAGTTTACCTTTTAGCTCCGGAATAACCAATGATATCGCCTTAGCCGCACCCGTAGAAGTAGGTATCATCGAGACTGCGGCAGCGCGCGCGCGGCGTAAATCCGAATGCGCCATATCCTGAATCTTCTGGTCATTAGTATAAGCATGGATAGTAGTCATCAATCCCTTTACTATCCCCCAATTATCATTGATAACCTTAGCAACCGGTGCTAAGCAATTAGTCGTACAAGAGGCGTTAGATAAAACATTATGGTTCTTAGGGTCATACTTACCCTCATTCACCCCCATAACAATAGTTATATCCTCGCCTTCAGCCGGAGCAGAAATAATAACCTTCTTTGCCCCACCTTTAGTTATATGATTCTCAGCGCCCTTTACCTCCTTACCCTTTTTATTCACTCCATCTTTTTTGACGGTAAAAAGCCCGGTTGACTCAACCACTATCTCAACCCCTAAATCCTTCCAAGGTAACTCTGAAGGGTCTCTCTTACTTAAAACCTTAATCTCTTTTCCGTTGACTGAGATTGTATCACCCGAAATAGCATTAACCTCTCCATTAAACCTTCCGTGTACGGAGTCATATTTAAAAAGGTATGCGTTTGACTTTGCATCTGTTAAGTCATTTACCGCCACCAACTCTATATCTTTAGAGCCTCTCTCTAATATCGCTCGGGCAACTAATCTGCCAATCCTCCCAAAACCATTGATACCTACCTTTACTGCCATTCTATTACCCTCCTTTTAAATATTTTGCAGCTCGCTCAGGCGTAATCGGGCTAATATAAAACCCCGTCCCCCATTCAAAACCTGCAACTTGTGTTAATTTAGGCATAAACTCAATATGCCAATGATAATACTCTACATCAACATCTCCGTTAATGGGTGCAACATGAAGTATATAATTATAAGAAATATCCGGAAAAATATTTTTTACCCTGCTTACCGTATCTTTTAAAATTTCAGCTAAGAGCTTTATCTCTTCATCTGAAACAAAACGAAGGTAAGCGTTGTGCTTTTTAGGCATAATCCAAATCTCAAAAGGAAAACGTGAAACAAAAGGGCAAAAGGACAAAAAATACTTATTCTCAAATATTATGCGCTCTTTCTCCTGCATCTCTTGCCTTATCATATCACAGAAGATACAACGCTCCTTATAATCAAAATAACTCTTTGCTCCAATAATCTCCTCTGCCACATTTTTTGGGACCATAGGCAGAGCGATTAACTGTGTATGCGGATGCTCTAAAGAAGCGCCTGCTCCATGCCCAAAATTCCTGAAAAACATTAAGTATTTAAAACGCTTATCCTTAGCCAAATCAAAGGCGCGGTTACGGCACATCCTTATATAATTTTCTACTTCATGGGGCAATAGGTCTGAAATATCTTTAGCATGATAAGGGCTTTCAATAATTATCTCATGGGCGCCAACTCCATTAGACATATCATAAAGCCCTACCGGCCTTTTGTCTAAATCTCCTTCTATCTGCAAAGCAGGAAACCTATTCGGCACAGTCCTTACATACCAGCCTGAGGTATTAGGGCTTGTCCCAGGTTCTCTAAAACACTCTACTTCAGGAGGAACCATAGCTTCATTACCGTAACAAAAAGGGCATACCCCACCTTTAGAGGTATTCTTCTCATATTGAAAATCTTTTATGGCTGGGGTATTACTTTTATCTACAATCACCCACCTGCCAACAATAGGATCACGCCTTAACTCTCCCATTTTATACTTCTACCTCTCTTAAAAATTTAGCCGCTTCCTCTGGAGCTATCGGGCAAATGTAAAACCCTGTCCCCCATTCAAAACCTGCGATGCGTGTAAGGCGTGGCATAATCTCAATATGCCAATGATAATCATGCTCAATCGTCTTCCAATAGCCGACTTTTTTACGCCTAAAAGGAGCAGTATGAATAATATAATTATAAGACGGGTCATTTAAACCCTTCTTTAATTTTAAAAGTACGATCTTCATCATTTTAGCAAGATTTTCTAAGGACTTACTATCCTGAGAAGTAAAATCAGGGCTGTGTTTTTTTGGAAGTATCCAAGTCTCAAAAGGAAACCTTGCGGCAAATGGGCTAACCGCAACAAACCCGTCTAGATCTAAAATTAAACGCGACTTCTGTTCAAGCTCCTGCCTGATAAGGTCGCAAAAAACACACCTTTCATGGTGATCAAAGTAACGTCTTGCTCCAGCAAGTTCTTCTTTTACCCTCTTAGGGTTTACAGGAGTAGCTATCAACTGCGAACGCGCATGCCTTATCTTGCTTCCACCTGCAGCCCCGCCATAATTCTTAAAAGCCAAAACATATTTAAAACGCTCATCCTTCTCTAAATCTAAAATCCTATCCGTATAGCACTTTAAAACCTTAGTAATCTGATCTAAGGTTAAATCAGCTATATTAGCAATATGCTTGTTAGTTTCAATAATTATCTCATGAGCGCCAATCCCGCTCATTATGTCATAAAGGCCTTTTCCTTGGCGGTCTAACTCTCCTTCTACCTTTAAAAAAGGGGCTATGCTCGGTACAACCCTTAAATCCCACCCAGGGCTATTAGGCGCAGTCCCCCGCGGCCTTAAGGCATAAATCTCTTTAGGGGTCTGCTCTTCTAACCCTTCACAAAATGGGCAAGACTTCTCTACTACAGGCTCATGACTCTCGCCGTTAAAATAATCAGGCCTACGCGCCCTTTCTGTAGCGATTATAACCCACCTACCAATAACCGGATCTTTTCTAAGTTCTGGCATAGAAAAAAATTATAGCACAAGCTATTAATTATGCAATCCTTTTTTGCTTTTTTGGGAACAGCGACTTTTGACAGGGGGACAGCGACTTTTTTTAAAAAAAAGTCGCTGTCCCCATTTTAATCTCGTGGCCTAAGAGAAACTCTCCTGCGGTCAGCCTTTTTTTGCCTTCAAGCTGTAACTCCTCAATCAGTAAAAATCCTTTTCCTGTTTTTACGGTTATCCCTTCTTTACCCACCAACACTATTCCTCCAAAAGAACAAGAATCGACTTGAGGTAACTTACAGTCAAGAGGCTTTGCTTTATAAATCTTTAATAGTTTTCCGTTATAACATGTAGAAGCTCCCGGCCAAGGCTGAACCCCGCGGATAAGATTGGCTATCTCTTGCGCAGGCATCTCCCAATTAATAAGCCCGTCGCTTTTTTTAAGCTTAGGGGCAAAGACAACCTCTCTTTCATCCTGTTCTATTAATTTATAATTCTTACCCTTTATCAAGGAAAGAGCTTTTAACAACAAATCCGCGCCTAAATCACGCAGTTTAAATTCCAAAGAACAAGAATCATCCGTATTTAAAATATCTATTTTTTGCTGTAAGATTATCGGGCCGGAGTCCATCTTTTTAGTTACCTGCATAATAGTTACACCCGTAACCTTTTCGCCATTTATCACTGCCCAATTTATAGGCGCTGCACCACGGTATTTAGGCAAGAGTGAAGCGTGAATATTTAAAGGGAATACCTTTGGAATATCTAAAACTTCCTGCGACAAAATCTGGCCATAGGAGACTATTACAAAAATATCCACGTTAAGCTTTTTTAAATACTCAACTGACTTAGGGGTATTGACGTTCTCTGGTTGAAAAACCTTTAGGTTTGCCTCTAATGCTTTCGCCTTAATATCAGTATACCCTAAACGCAAGTACCTACCCTTTTTCTTATCCGACTGGGTAACAACGCAAAAAACTTTATGCTTATTTTTAATAAGCGCCTCAAGTGCCGGGACAGCGAAATATGAACTGCCGAAAAATGCTATTTTCATGCTATATACTATCTTACAGTTTACTAGATTGGGTTTATATCAATCGTAACTATTATACCCGAATACTTTACATCCTTTAAATTATTTTTTAAGAACTTGCTTAAGGTTAGCGGGCTTGAGGCGGTAAATAATATCTGCCAGTAATAATTACTGCGCAGTTTTGGGGGCTCCCCCGGATTTACAGAGAGAGCTTCTATGCCTCTGCTACCTTCTTTTAACTTTTCAAATAGACCTTCTGCTGCTTTTTTAACCTTATCTTCAGCCCTTCCACGAAGCTTTAAGAGTGCCATACTTCTAAAAGGAGGGTATTTAAGTTGTTTCCTAAACTTTAACTCCTGCGCGTAAAAAATCTGCGGGTCTTTTTTTTCTAAAGACTTAAAAATATGGTGCCGGGGGTAAGTTGTTAAGATAATTATTTTTTTAGATGTTAAGGCAACTAACCCTGATAATAAATAAAAAACCTTCTCTGCAGCCATAAAATCAACGCGGTTTAAGGCATTGTCAATATTTAAGACACAGATTAAGTCAAAATCCTTATCCTCTTCCTTTAGTATTGCGCTTGCTGAGGCAATAATATCATCTCCAATACGCGCTTGAGGGAATATGCGCGCAAGCTCGCTTTCAACTTTATCCGTCCCTAAACCAGAATACTTAATATAGCCGGCATTACAGTTTGGACAGATATCAGGAAGCGCCATTTTAAAAGCGCAATGACGACATTTTAACAAACTCTGGTCATAGTGATAGACTAAGCTTGTATTGCACGCCGGGCATTTTAATGCCTTACCACAGTTATGGCAAGCAGAAAAAGTTGCAAAACCCCTGCGGTTTATAAAAACAAGCACTTTACCCTCTTGGGAGAGAGTAGAAAATATAGCATCTGTTAGTACCCTTGGAAATATCGCCTTACTTCTTCGCTCAGCATAGGGCATACGCTTGGTATCTACTATAGATATCTGTGGATACGGCTTTAATCTGTTTAAGATTTGATAGATAGCTTTCTTTTCTTGTGTAAGAAAAAAACTTTCCACAGAAGGGCTTGTGCTTTCTAAAATAACTTGGGCATCCTCTATTTTTGCGCGCATAAAGGCTATTTGGCGGGCATGATAATGAGGAGATTGCTCCTGTTTATAAACTGAATCTTCCTCACGATCTATGATAATTAATTTTAAGTTATTAAGCGGAGCAAAGATAGCCGAGCGAGTCCCTAAAACAACACACCTTTGTTTAAGGCGCGCCTCCTGCCAAATCAAAGACTCATCTTTCTCTTTGCGGTGAAAAATGAAGATATCTTTAATTTGGGCTTTCTCAAAAATGTCTTTTGCTTTTAAGAGTGTCTGCATATCGCTGAATAGTACTATTGCGGAGTTGCCTTCGCTTTCTGCCTTCTTTAACTCTTTTATATAAAACTCCCACCTCTTACTCGGCTCTCTCCCCTCTAATACCTGGGGGACGCTCCCTAAGGAACCACTCTCCGACAAAGGAAGCCTGGCACCTTGGAGAGCGTCCCCCGGCTTACCTTGACGGAATGGTTGAGGCAACATTGCCTCTATCGCTTCGCCGTAAGAAGAGCAGTAATAATCAGCTAAATTACGAGCGAGCTTAAGCAAATTCTTGCTTAACAAAGGACTCTTATCAATCAACCCTAAAACCTCTTTAACCTTCTTTATCTTTGTCCTCTTTGCTAATCCAACTATATACCCGACTGACTTTTTATTACGGAAATTAACCCAGACCCTTGCGCCAACAGAAACCTCCTTTTCTAATTCTTTCGGCACAAAATAATCAAAAGAACAATCCAACGGCAACCCTAAAACAACCTTAACGTATAACATTAGATATCTCCTGGCAGACAAAAGGTTTTTTTACCCCCTCTATCCTCTCTTGCATCTCTTCAAGTTTGGCAGGGTTATTCTTCAAAACTATAATTATATCCCTTAACTCTTTAAGGTTTTTCGGGACAAAACCAACCCCCATATCCTGCATTGCTTCAACATTTCCAGACTCCTGTCCCGGGATAATAGAGATAAAAATCGGGACTAACCCCATATTAATAATCTCAGCTATAGTAGAGCCCCCTGCCTTTGTCACAATGCAATCAGAAACCGCCATAAGCTCTTCAGTATTATTTATATACCCAAAGGCCTTCACATTTGGCAATCTCTCCCTTAAAAACCCCTTGCGCAACTTCTCATTAGACGCGCAAACCACCAACACCTGCGCCTTAAAAGAAAGCATCCGGGCAATCTTCTTTAACGGCCCAGTGCCAAAACTTCCGGTCATAAGCATAACCGTAAACTTATCCGGATTAATCCCGATTTTCTCTGCCAGCGCCTTGCGGTCAAAGTCTTTCAAAAACTTCTGATGAAAAGGAAGGCCGAATACTTTTATCCTTTCTTCCCTAACCCCCTCGCTTAAAAGCCGCCTTCTAGTAAAATCAGACGCCACAACATAAAAATCAGTCCCTTGGGCAATCCAATAAGGATGAACGCCAAAGTCAGTAATAATCGTTATCAACTTTGAGGTAATCTTTTTCTTGCGCTTTAATAACGCGGCAATATCCGCTGAGAGAAAATGAGTAGAGATAATATAGTCGGGGTTTTTGCGGATAAGGTAGCGGATAAAGCTTAAAGAGTTGATATTATTTACAAATGTAGCAATCGGCGCGCTTAAAAAACGAAAGGCCTTAAACTCTGTCAACCAAAAAGCAAACCTCCAAAGCCCAACCGCATACCTAACAAGAAAAGAATACCCTACGGTATAATCAAACCTAAACAGAGCATTCGTCCTATCTAAGGCGTCAATAATCTTTAAAGATAAATCCGGACGATTAGCCTTTAAATAATCATAAACTGCCTCTGCTGCGCGCCTGTGCCCCGCGCCTGCTGAAGCATAAACAATCAATACCCTCATACGCCTATCCTTTAACCTTGGGGACGCTCCCTGAGGAGCCACTCTCCATTGACTTTTGGGCAAAAATTGAATAATTTTTATCAAAAACAGGCATTTTTGAAAGCGGAGTGGTACCTTGGGGAGCGTCCCCTAGGATAGCCTGCTTAATAGATACTCAAACCCATTCTTTACGTAATACTTTCGTTCTTCCTCTTCAAGGAGTGAGCCTAAGGCAACCTTGTAATCTTGCGCCTTAAAACTTAAGATAATTTCCTTTAACTTCTCTAACTCCTTCTCTCCTGCCTTAACCTCTGCTCCCTGACGGCACAAAAACTCCATATCATAAAAATCCCTGATATCTTTTCTATCTAACCCTGCCTCAATCTTAGCTTTCATTGCCCCCTGCAAAGTAAGCGCCTTTAACGCAACCTGAAGAGTAGTAAACTTAGAAAAGGCAATCCTCTCCTGAAGGTCTAAATCTTTAACCTGCCTTCTTATCTCTATCTTAAGCCGTTTAGGATAATTTTTACTCCGAACCTCCAAGAGAATAGTATTGAATTTTAATTTAGAATCAGTTATCTGATAGCCGCTTAAGGCATCTTTTAATTTTTTAAAATACCCTCTTTGCTCTACTTTTTTTAAAAACCAAAAATCAAGATCCGTTGAATACCTATTAAGGTCATAACAGAGCCGAAGCATTGTCCCGCCGACAAAGACGAGCGGCAAGAGAAGCTGCCTATCTTTAAGCTTCTTTAAAACCTCTATCTCAAATATCTCATGCCTTCTTAATGTATCCATATTTTAATAAGAGTTTGCGGGCTAGTAAAGGGTATTTGCGGGATAACTGAAAAAGTTTATCCTTATTAAGCCGCTTAAAATTAATTGAAGCAAGGTCAAAGTTATACCTTTTTAAAGATTTTAGATAAAAAGCGTCTAAGAACGCCTTTTCCGGGGTAGCGATAAAATACCCGCTTGTCTTTATAAACCCAAAGTAAATATCTTTTTTTATCTTAACATAGTTAAAAAGATTCCCTCCTGCCTCTACCTCCTTAGTCCTTAGGTAACCTGCTGATTCTATAAAGTTGCGTTGAAGTTGCGTTGTAACTTCGTAAAAACTCAAAGCAGTCATAAAAGAAATATAAGAAGCAGGCTGAATAAGGTTGGCTAATAAAAACTTCTCTTCAAGAGAAGAGTAATTTAACCTTTGGGCTAAAACATACAAGCCCCTTTTAAGGCGGATAATGCTTCCGCTTTTTACAAGGCGGCTTAAGGCAACCCGCGCTGAGGGCAAGGATATACAGCGGGCCTTGGCGATATCGCGGTAAGAAAAGTAAAACTTGCTTAATCTACTGATTTTAAGGTAATTCATCTAAGCATAGTTAGTTAACATTTATGTTAATTAACTATACCTGATATTCTAGCCCCTGTCAAGATTTAATTAAAGTTTTTTTAACTTTTAAGAGGTGTTTTGCCGCGCTATAGAGGTCCTTAAAGGTAAAATCAGGGGCAACCTCCCACTTAAGTTTATTCCTTAATTTCTCTTTCCCTGAGAAGACAAGAATAGACTTACACCCGGCGTTTTTAGCGGCAAGCACATCGCGGATTGTATCGCCGATAAAATAAGCGTTTTTAAGGTTAATCTTAAACTCGCGCTTAGCTTTCTTAAGCATCCCCGGCCTTGGCTTACGGCAAGAGCAACCTGCTTTCTTATGGTGGGTGCAGTAATAAACCTTATCAATATGCCCGCCTGCTTTTTTAACCTCTAAAAGCATAAAAGAGGTTATTTTGTCTAAAGTCTTTTGGCTATATATGCCCCTGCCAACCCCTGCCTGATTAGAGGCAACAAATATCTTATACCCTCCCCTGCTTAACAGCGCTATCGCCTTCTTTGCCCCGGGTAAAAATTTAAACTTCCGCAGAGATGTTACATAAGCCTTATCTCCCGGATATTTATTTATAACCCCGTCTCTATCCAAAAACGCAACCCTCATATATCTTTAGCAGATTGGGTGTCCCTGTTAAGCATTTCTTTGTATTTTACGTAACTTAATATTTGATATAAAGTATCAAAAAATGCGATTATAAACCCGTACATCCCGTCTTTATAGGCCTTCTTGCGCAGGTAACGCCTGAAGAAACGATCTACTGCCCTCCAAATTATATGCCCCAAGCTCATCTTACGCCCTGTATTAATCCACTTTTTTGCCTCCAAAGTGGACTGACGATTAACGCTATTAAGAAAGTGCTCTAAATCAGGGTATCCTTTATGAATTATATCCGATTTTAAATGCCCACACTTCCCTTCAATAAAAGCCCTAGGGTGCACCTCAACTTCTTCATACCTAAACTTATCTCTCCTAAATAACCGTACCTTAGAAGCAGGATACCACCCCCCATACCTTACCCAATAATTACTAATATAATTACGTAACGGAATACTAAACGCCACAAACTCCTCAGACTTCATTGCTTGTTCAATCTCTGTCTTTAACTCAGGTGTTACAGACTCATCCGCGTCTAAACTTAAAACCCAAGGATTACGCGCCTGCGCATACGCCCAATTCCTATGAGTTCCTTCAACATCCATCTTCCTTACAAAAACCTTCGCGTTAAATTGCTTAACAATCTCTAAAGTTTTATCAGTACTCTCATCATCTACTACGATTATTTCATCCGCCCACTTCACCGACTCAAGACACTCTGCAATACATGCCTCTTCATTCTTTGTTAAAACTACTACCGATAAATTAGCCATTTACATACTCCTTTGTTTTACTAATTGCATTACACTTTCCACAGAAATATCTTCCATACAAGGGCTGCGGACGAGCTTATTCTTCATACATGGACAAGGATTTAACCCGGGATAACAAGGCATGCAATAGCGCTTTTGCGCAGGGGTAATTACATTAGAATAATGAAAATACGGGTAAATATATTCTTTTGAAGTTGCCCCGAATAAACCGATTGTTTCCACCCCCACACAGCTTGCTAAATGCAGAAGGCTGGAATCTACCCCTATAAAAAGATTACAGCGCTTAATTAAAGATAGTGCCTGCTTTAAAGTGGTCTTATTAACCGCGGATATAATCAAAGGTGACAGTTGTATTAATTTCTCTTTCCCTTTAATATCATCGGCAACCCTGCCAAAAGCAATAACTTTAATATTATACTTACTGTTTAATAAATTAGCCAGCTCGTTCCATCTTTCAACCGGCCAGTCCTTTAAAAGCCAACCGCTATAGGGTAAAATCCCGGCTATTCTGTCCCCATTGTTTACGCCAGCTTTTCTTAAAAACTCATCGCAAAAATTATCTTCCCCTTCCACATTAAAATCCCAGTGTTCCCTTTCTGTTTCCACGCCAAAGGAGCGCAGGAATTCAAGATATATATCAGCGATATGCATTTTTTTATCTTGCGGCAAACACCCAAGATACTTTCTAACGCTCCATTGATATGTGCCTCCGACATATTTATACATCCAGGTGGAAGATAGTGCCACCACAAGGTCAAAACGCTCACCTCTCAATAACAATAACAGGCGCAAACGCCTCCGGATACCTTTATCTACGCCATATTTGTCAAAGACAATAACCCTGTCTAACCCCTTATATCCCTCAACTATATCTTGTGAAACCGCAGAAGTTAAGAAAACAATCTCCGCGTTCTTAAACTTACGGCGCAGCGGCCCGACCACAACAAGGTCGCAACAGGCATCACCGATATTACGATGCCCAATTATTAAAATCTTTTTAATCTTTTTATCTTCTATTTTCTTCATAAAACCTGGGGGACGCTCTCCAAGTATCCACTCTCCAACGATTTTTGGCTGTTTTTGAAGGATTTTTCTTCAAAATTCCCCTTTTTTACAAGGAGCCTGGCACCTTGGAGGATGTCCCCAAGACCAAAACACAACCCTCATATTAGGGACACCCAACTTGCCAATCGGACGGCTGTCCCCGTTCCTTTCTATTTGGGGACACCCGCAGCTTTAGCAGATTGGGTGTCCCTGTTAAGGATTATTTCGCGGTATTTCAAGTAGCTTACAAATTGATACAACGCGGCAAAATAAGCAATCACAAAACCCATAAATCCCATCTTGTATCCTTTTTTACCAAAATAAGAACGCATAAAGCGGTCATAAGTCCGCCATTAAGGATTATTTCGCGGTATTTCAAGTAGCTTACAAATTGATACAACGCGGCAAAATAAGCAATCACAAAACCCATAAATCCCATCTTGTATCCTTTTTTACCAAAATAAGAACGCATAAAGCGGTCATAAGTCCGCCATAAAAAGCGGCCTAATGTCATTGGTTTATTCGCATTATACCACTTTTGCGCCTCCCAAGTAGTCTGGCGGTTAAGCTTAGCTAAAAAATCTTCAAAACTCCGATAGGAATAATGAATAATATCTGACTTTAAATGGCCGCAGGTTCCATCTAAAAATGCGCGTGGATGCACAGTAACTTCCTCGGCTTGTTGGCTAATACCCTACCAATCTCTTCTCTTAGCTCCTCTGTAACCTGCTCATCCGAATCTAAACTTAACACCCACTCATTCTTTGCCTGCGCATACGCCCAATTCCTATGAGTTCCTTCAACATCCATCATCCTTACAAAAACCTTAGCCCCAAACCCCTTAACAACCTCTACTGTCTTATCCGTACTCTCATCATCAACTACTATAATTTCATCTGCCCATTTAACAGACTCAAGACACGCTCTAATACGCGCCTCCTCATTCTTTGTTATAACCACTACTGATAACTTTATCTTATTCATCAATTTATTCCCCCTGTTGCTTATTTGCTTTAATAATCAAATGCCTCCCCAACAGCATATCTTTAGACAAGATTATTTTATTCATCCGAGAAAAACCAACCCCGCCTTTTTTCCGAACACGCCTTTCTTTTAATTTAGACTGAAAAAACATAATATAATCTCAACGACCTTTTCTAATAAATAATTCTTCTTTTTTGCCATATTCCTTATCCCTTACCTTACCAGATAATATGCTTGTTTTTTATCCGCGCTGCTGCCTAACCCTAATAAAATATCATTTTTTCAAAGGCTGTAAGCAAATCTTAAAATGTTCAGCAGGAAATATATAACAGAAAAACCTTTCATACATTAACGGATACCTGTTAAACAATTTATGCAAAAATAACATACGGTAATACTTATGAAAAGTTACTTCTTTTTTTAAGCAGCGATATTTCTTTCCGACAATCCAAGTTTGATTGTTTTCTATAAACCCATCAAAAGAAAAAGAACTAAAATAAATCTTATGGAAAGGATTGTGGGCATAGCACGAAGTATGATGAGGCACTTCAATAAATATTTTACCCTGAGGTGAACATGTCCGATGAAGCTCGCTCATAACGCAAGAAATGTCATCCATGTGCTCTAAAACATGGTGAGCTACAATTTCATCAAAAGCATTATCTTCAAACGGATACGGCGCATTCATTAAATTATGAACTACATCAGGATTGTGCGCTTCTTCAATATCAAGAGTAACCGCGTCTAAATGCTTTTTCCCTGCACTGCCAATAATCAGTTTTTTAACTTTTTTCATTTTGTTTTATTGCCCTTAGGAAAAAGTAATAGTTAGTAACAACAATTAATCGTAGCACAAGGACCGCTAATTTCCTTAAAACGCCTTTCTTTTAATTTAGACTAAAAGAACATAATAGGAAATAATAGAAAATAAAAGTTGACCTTTCTCTTATCGGTAAAGAAACGTATAACCTCCAATTTGCTTTGAACCAATAAATACTCCAATTCTTGATACCGCTAGAAATATCGCTAAAAATACGAACTACTGACTCTAAAAGAAAATTACGTTTCTTCTTTTTCATAATATCCTCTTACTGAACAAATAATATATTTTCTTTCTTTCAAGGTAAGCTCAGGGCCTATAGGCAAAGTAAGCGTTTGGCTTGAAGCCTTCTCTGCCTCAGGAAAATCTCCTCTTCTGTATCCTAAATAAGCAAAACACTTCTGTAAATGTAAGGGAATCGGATAAAACACCCGCGAGTCAATGCCTTTGCTTTTAAGAAATTTAAGCAATTCGTCTCTATTTTTAGCTACCCTTAATACATACTGATGATAAATGTGCGTTGAGTAGTTGCTAACAAAAGGTGTTGTTACCGGTAAACCCGCCAAACCTTTATTATAATACCCTGCCAACGCCTGCCTCTCTTTATTCCATTTATCCAAATACTTTAACTTAAGATTAAGAACCGCGCCTTGAATTCCATCCATACGGTTATTGCGCCCTAATAAAAGATGAATGTATTTATCTTTATTCCCTTGATTGCACAATATCCTTATCTTCTCTGCTATAGTTTTACTATTAGTCAAAACCATTCCTGCATCCCCAAATGCGCCTAAGTTCTTCCCCGGATAAAAACTAACGCTCCCGCAGTCTCCGATTGTCCCGGCTTTTTTTCCACAATATTCCGCTCCGAATGCCTGCGCTGTATCTTCAACAACCTTTAATTTATACTTACGCGCTATCTTCATAACCCCACCCATATCCGCGCATTGGCCATAAAGATGAACGGAAATAATGGCTTTTATTTTATTCTTTCTCTTTAATATCTTCTCTACACTATCAAGGGAAATATTATAAGTATCCGGGTCAATATCCGTAAAGACCGGTATAGCCCCAATAGCTGAAATTGCTCCTGCAGTAGCATAATAAGTAAACGCCGGACAAATCACACCCTCCCCCGGATTTATCCCTAAAGAAAGCAAACTTAAAGAGATTGAATCAGTCCCATTAGATACGCCTAAGGCATAATTACAACCGCAGTATTTAACAACACTCTCCTCAAACTCCTCAACTGCCTTACCTAAAATAAACGAAGCATTATTAATAACTTCTGCTATCGCTTTATCAATTTCTTTGCGAATCGGAGAAATCTGCCTTTTTAAATTTAATGCCGGTATTTTCATTCTTCTCCTTTAGGGACTGTCCCCTTTTTATGGGGACTGTCCCTATACAGCCCCTTCATTCAATAATTGAGCTGCTGCCTCATAAACCTCATCAACGCTTATCCCCTTCAAACACTCCCTATCCCGCTCGCACACAGGCAGCCTGAAATTCCTATAACACGGCCTACAATCCCCCCCCCACGTTAAAACTTTATGATTATTATCTAAAGGAAATGGCCCATAAACCTTTTCATCCGCAGGTCCCATAACTGTTACTGTCTTAATTCCCAAGCCAACTGCAATATGCATTGGCCCACCGTCATTACTAATAAAAAGCCCGCAATTATTTATTATTGCCGGCAATAAATTAAGCCCTATCTTACCTGTAAAATCTATAGGCTTACTACGCATAGTATTAGTAATTATATCTGCTAAATGTTTATCGCTCTCATCGCCAAGCAATAATATCCTTGCCTTAAACCTTTCAGCCAATCTATCAGCTATCTGCGCAAAATTTAATACCGGCCAGTGCTTATAAACTGCGTCCTTGCCCCAACTCCCGCCTGCTCCGGGCGCAATGCCAACTAATAAATCACCATCTCTTACCCCTGCCTTACTAAGCATATCCTTGGCTTTTGCTTTTAAAGAAGCAGGGATATTTAAATCCAAATCTTTCCTTTTAGGGGCTATATCCAAAAAACGCAATAAATCAAGATAATACTCTACAGCGTGCTTATCATTATAACCGATAATATCAATTTTATCAGTTAAAAACCTACCCCTGCCTTTATAGTTAAAACCAATCCGTTTTTTTATGCCAATTAATTTTGCTAATAAGCCATAACGGTGGTCAAGGGAAAAATCAAGACAAAGATTAAAACGCTCTTTTTTAAGGGCCAAGATAAGGTTTAAGGAACCTAAAAACCCTTTAAAAAACGACTCCTTGTATAATTTTTTAATATCTCCTCGCGATAAGGCAAACACTTTGTTAATCTTAAGAGTATTTTCCAGTAACGGCTTTACCCTTAGATTACACCAAAACCCGATAAAACTCTCAGGATATACTTCTTTTAATGCCCTAATAACCGGTGCAGTAAAAAGAACATCCCCTATGCCAAAGGGATTAATAATAAGAATCCTATTAATCATTATAATTTATGTATTTCTCTAAAGTGCTAAAAATAACACTAATAAGAAATGTTTTTTACCGCCTAAAATCATCATCAAACCGCTCTATATCATCTTCCTCAAGATAAGAGCCGGTCTGAACCTCAACTATCTTTAACGGAACCCTTCCTTTATTTTCAAGCCTATGTTTAATTCCCTTTGGTATATAGATACTCTCATTGCTGCGCACTAGCTTAACCTTATTCCCACTTATAACCTTAGCTACCCCGGAGACAACCACCCAATGCTCTGCTCTCTTTTGATGCCTCTGCAAGCTTAAGCGCTTGCCCGGGCTAATCTCAATTAACTTTATCTTAAAACCCAATCCTGCCTGCAGGACTGTAAAAGACCCCCAAGGCCTTCTTTCTGTTAAATGTGTAACACGCTCTTTACGTTTAATAAATCCTTACGCGCGCATTCAACCGCCTTATTAATAACCTGCCTGAATTTAAGATTATCTTTAATATAGTGGTCTGCAGGCAAAACCAGTAAAACCGCATCTTTGTCTTTTTTAAGTATCAAACGAGCGCACAACCCAACAGCCGGGGCTGTATTTTTTCCTTCCGGCTCTAAGATTATATTCTGCTCAGGAATCTTAAATCCTTTTATCTGATTTAAAACCTCATAAAAGTAGATACTATTTGTAACTATAAAGATATTCTTCTGAAGAACTACTCCCTCTACGCGCTTAATAGTAGATTGCAAGAGGCTCTCTTCGCCTACTATCTTCATAAACTGCTTTGGCTCAAGCTCCCGCGAAAATGGCCAAAACCTGCTCCCTACCCCGCCTGCTAATATAACTGCGTATGTCATACTTATCCCCCTGAAATAGCCTCCATTACTCGGTCCACACTTACATCTTCTAACTTACTTCCTTCAATCACCTTATGCCCCTCTCCCCACGGCCCCCACCTCTTAGCTGTCTTTCCCGACAAATCATTTCTAAATAAAACTACTATCAGCAGACTTAAAATTCAAACGTTAACAACCAGAAAGATTATATATCTTTACTGATTTTTTGCAGTTTCATTTTTATCGGTAAGTTTTGTAAGCGCAAGGCCTAAGCCTACCATAAAGTAAAAAATCATAACAATACGTGAATAATAAAGGCTGGTTTCAGTAAGCCCGTTTATAAGATACGCTAAAAGCCCTGCAAAAATAGAAACAGCAAAAGCTTTTAAACAATAATCTGTGTTTTTCTTAAAAGCCGCCCAAATAGACTTAAATACAAAAAACAAAAATAACAAGAAAACACCCAACCCAAAAAGCCCAACCTCTCCAGCCATATGTAAAAAGTTATTATGCGCATAATACCCATCAGCTGTAGGATTGGTTCTTTCTACTTCTGGATCCCTATAATCACTATATTTTTTAGAAAAAGTATTTATTCCTATCCCTACAAAAGGATGTTTTTTTATCATGCGAATCGTGTTTCTATAAATACCTATCCTGTCCTCGTTAAGCAGTACAACTACCGGATTATAATTAACACTTCTTACCCAGTCCTTAATATTCTTTGGCATAATAAATGGATACGCTATGATTAAAAAGATTAACGCAGTAATTACAAGCTTATTCCTCCTAACAATGCTTAAAAATAAAACACTTACAAATAAACCTATCCCTGCTCCACGCGATAAAGTAAGATAAACCCCAATACTTCCAATTAAAGCGACTAAAGCAAAAATAACCCTCCACCTCTTCTCTTTTACAAATAACGCTATACCTGCAATAATCGGAGTTAACCCCGTAAGGTAAACTCCCAATCCATTACATCCCGGAAATGCCGCTGTAGCTCTTACCAACCCTATACGATCCTGTAAAGCATTACCTCGAATGAAATCCTTACCGGTTATAATCTGCCAAATAGCATCAATACCCAAAAGAGATACGGCACACGCTATAGATATTGCTATCCTCTCAAAATGCTTTTTATCCTTAATGTTTTGGCTACAAATAGTAAATAAAAAGAAAAACTTTAACAGTTTTGTTATGCCGTGAACACTATCCTTTAAATTAGACGTATTAAAAAAAGAAAGTAAACTAATCAAGATAAAAAGTAAAAATAACGCCACTGGTAATGAAAAATTAAATATCTTCTCTTTCTTGATAATCTTTTCAATAAAAAACGAAGCAAATATAACCCCAATAACTGTATTTGCAAAACCCGGAGCAATACCTACTGAAAAAGGCAATAAAACAATCGCCCAATAATTAACCGCAGTTACAATTTTGAGTACTTTTTGCATTAGTAAGGACTCCTTTCTCTATCAAAAAGCATATAATATCCTGATAATTTTGCCCAAAAACTAAAAGGCTTATTTGTATCAGAGTTAGTTACCTTAATCCTCTTTAACTCATAAACATCACGGTTATACTTTACATATCCACGGTTCGTTGCGCAGGCACCCTTATAACCAGCTTTTCTTACTAACTCCTTTATTCTTTCGTTAAAAGCACCTACCGGATAACAAAAATAGTCAACTCTTCCATCTATCTTTTTTTCAAGCGCTTCCTTTGAGCCGGCTATCTCCTCAAATGCCTGCTTTTCATCTACCATTAACCCAAGAGTAATATGAGACTTAGTATGGCCACCAAAGCTTATACCATTATTAGACATAACCACCACATCTTCCCATAACATAAACTCCTTTTCGCCGGGATTAGATTTTGTCCCTATATAATCCGTTATCAAAAAAATAGTCGCAGGGAAATTATAACGCTTAAGAACAGGATAAGCATAAGTAAAATTATCTTTATACCCGTCATCAAAGGTAATTACGACCTTGTTTCTTCTTACTCTTTTTTTACTCTCTATACTTTTAACCAATTCATCTAAAGATATCACCTCATAACCCTTATCCTTCAAATACCTCATCTGACGGTTAAAGTTTTCAGGCGAAACAAAGAAACTACCCTCTTCATACCCTATTGAATGATACATTAATATCGGAACTGTGTATTTTGGGGCGAGCCAAAAATAATACGCGCCTAATATAAATATACCAAGCAACAATACTGCCAAAAGAACTAATCTTAATTTATTCCTTTGCGCCATTAAAACCCTTCCTCTATAATCTTGCAATAAAATCTTATATCTAATTAAAAAACTTCACCTTAATAATTGCCCATAGGGCAGGGATAATATCTAAAGCCCTGATTGTCTTGCCTTCCTTATGCGTGCGCGGCTTATACCAAACAGGAACTTCACCTATTTTATACCTTCTCTTGCATAATTTACTTACCGATTCAAAATCAACAGTATGTGTATCAGATTTTAATTCCAAGCTCCTCATAACATCTGCTTTTATTATCTTACTGCCTATAATATCCGTAAACTTTCTTTGATATAAGAAGTTTACTAAAGCAGTTGAGATAATACTGCCTAACCAAAAATGCCTTTCTCTAACAAGTTCTAATTTAGAGACATTCTTCCTATCTAAAAGCCGCGAGCCAAATACTGCATCCAGCCCTTCTGCCTCTGCCTTATCTACCATTTTAATAGCATCGGCTAATCTGTATTCCTTATCAGCTCCTATGCCATAAAAATATTTTCCTTGTGCTAACTGAAGACCTTCGCGCCCAGAATACCCTATGCCCATATTCCTTGAATGGAGTATAATTTTTAACTCCTTATCTTCCTTAAAGCCTTCTAATATCTCCCTTGTTCCGTCAGTAGAATAATTATCTATGACTATTATCTCTTTATCTATAGGCGATGCCTTTGCTTCTTTGATAACTTCTGCTATAGTGGGCTTTTCATTTAGGCAAGCTATAATTATGCTAAGCTTCATCTATGCCTCCTCATAAAATCAGATAAAGTTTTTTCTATATAGCAAAGTTTTTCTTTAGTTAACCCCGGATAAACGCCAATCCAAAAAAGATTATTCATAACTAAGTCAGTATTCTTTAAGTTTCCAACTATGCGGCATTTTATACCCTTATAAGCCGGCTGTCTTAATAAATTCCCCCCAAAAAGCATCCTTGTAGCAATCTTATGCGACTCTAAATAATTAACTATATCATTTCTTTTGAAAGGCGCGCCTTCTTTAACTAACACTGGAAAACCAAACCAACTTGGGCTTGAATATTCTTGCGCTTGAGGCAGTATAAAATAATCTTCGTATTTCTTAAAGAACCCGTATATGGCCTTAAAATTAGCCTTTCTTACTAAAATAAACTTAAGCAGTTTATCTAATTGCGCGCAACCTATTGCCGCCTGCATATCAGTAACTTTTAAATTATAGCCGATATGTGAATATACATACTTATGGTCATACCCATAGGGTAGGGTGCCGAATTTTTGGCTAAACCTTCTTTTACAGGTATCATCCTTGCCTGGCTCACACCAGCAATCCCTACCCCAATCACGCAAAGATAATACAATTCTTCTTAAAAGAGGATTGTTTGTTAAAACCGCTCCCCCTTCTCCCATAGTAATATGATGCGGAGGATAAAAACTGCAGGTAGAAATATCGCCAAAGCCGCCTGTATATTTACCGCGATACCTTGAGCCCAAGGCATCGCAATTATCTTCAATCCACCAGAGTTTATGTTTTTTTACTAATTTTTTTATCTCATCAATGTTTATGGGATTACCTAAAGTATGCGCAGTAAAAATTGCCCTTGTCCTCTTAGAGATAGCTCTTTTAATTTTATTTACATCAATATTATAATTTCCTAACTCTATATCAATAAATATAGGAGTAAGATTATTTTGCAAAATAGGGTTAAGCGTAGTAGGAAAACCACAGGCAGTAGTTATAACCTCGTCCTTTGGCTTAAGGCGCCTTTCTTTTAATAAGGGCGAGGTTAGGGCAGTCATGGCTAAAAGGTTGGCTGAAGAGCCGGAGTTTGTCAAAAGGCAATGCTTAATTTTAATAAACCTTGCTAACGCGCTTTCAAACTCCTTTGTATAACGGCCGGCAGTTAACCAAAACTCAAGCGCAGAATCAACAAGGTTAATAATCTCTTTTTCATCATAGACCCTTCCCCCGTATTCAACCCTACTTTCTCCGAAGGAAAAGGGTTTATTACATTTCTGCTTACAATAAAACTCTTTAACTAACCTAAAAATCCTGCTCTTAACTTCATTGGCTTTGCTCATAACATAAATATATGCTTCATTCTAAATTATCAAGAAGTATTAAAGGGTTATTAGATAAGATATATTCATTTCTTATTTTTTGATACTCCGGATAGCAAGGAGAATAAGATAAATTAAAATATATAGGATGTATATTTTTTATCCTGTTATCAAAGGTTAAAAAAATCATATTTCCACTATCAATAAGGACATTACCTGAAGGATTACCCATAAAATATTTTTCTATTTTTTGGTAGACCCGCTGGTAAAAATCCCTCTCTTTTTTAGTTAAACGCATGCCTTTTAAAACAAGGGGTTTATCAGCAAAATAATACTCATCCTTTGCCTTGTCTATGCCCCTTATAAGATATACTGCGGTGAGAAGCAAAAAAATGAGTATAAAAATACTAGCACTTATGAAAAGTACTGCCTTTTTTGAAACTTTAGGGTTATACTTAAAGAACTTTCCGGTAAACTGATAAACCAATAGGGCAATTATACCCGGCATCAAAACAAATGACCAATAAATATGACGAATATCGCGAACCGGATAAATTTGTAAACCAGAAGCAATACAAATAATAGAAAATAAAACTATAGGGATGTTCTTACGGTTCCTTATAAATGATAAAAAAGGAAGTAAAAACCAAAAATAAACAATTGCCCGGGCTAAGTATAAAAATAATCCAGCTCTTTCAACATAAAACCCCCTAGTGCTAACTAAACCAATGCCAAGGTTATCAAGCCCAATAAAGGGCTGAGAAACAGCTGCAGAAGAACTTCCTATGTTAATACCGGCTGGCTGTTTAACCGCCCAAAGAAAAGGCATAATAATGGATTGCTTCCACCAATCTATCAAAGCGTTGTTAATTAATAACCAGATTAAAAAAATTGAAAAAATCGCAAAATAAGCTGCTGCATAATTTAAAAGAATCTTTCTAAATTCAAATATGCTGATTTCTCTTTGTAAAAAAAGATAGAGATAAAAAAAGGCCATAGCAGTAAAGGTAAAAAAACCTACCGGCTGCCGGCATAAAAAAACTAAAGCCGTAGTAATACCTGTTAAAAAAATATATAAACTCAACCTTGTTTCTAACCAACGCATCAAAAGCCATACGCATAATAATTGGAAAAAAAGCGCGTAAACCGAAGGCCAAGGCAAAAAAATCATAATATAAAATGGGGCTAATAATAGCCAAACTACGATAGAAATAACCGTAAGTATCCGCGGTATAATTCTTTTTAGGACTAAAAATAAAAAAACAAATATCAAAGCATAGAAAAAAACAGTAGCAATTTTTATGACAATTAAATACTCCCCTAAAATATTCAGTAATAAAGCATGAATTATATGAACAAGCACTCCATATTGAGTAAAGGTATCCCTAAATAACATCTTACCCTTAGCAACATCCAATGCCGTCTTAAACATTAATCCATCATGATGCGGATCAACGCCAATAGTAGAAAAAAAACCAAAGATAATAAAAGTAATAAGGAAAATAGATATAATTACCAATGCTTTAGGAAAGAAATTGACTCTTTTTTGGTTAGTTAAAAATGTATTATCCATTTAAAAAACTTAATTACATATCTCCAGCCCAAAATCCCGCAATATAGCTATGGATATATCTTTGCTAAAACGCTGCCGTATTATGCCCAATACCTCATCAGAATAGCTAGCCGCCATAATGATAACCGCATCAACCGGGTCAGAATCAAGAAGGTCAGGAGAAACAACAGGCACATGGGTAGCAGGGGTATATTTTCCCTGCTTAAAAAGAGCCGAATCTATGACATATTTAATTTTATCGGATATTTTTGTCAAAGAAATAATAAAAAGCGCCTGATGGCTTGCCCCCCATATAGCAATTCTCTTTTTTCCAAAACGGTTTATATATTCGTTAATCTCTGAAGTTATTTTTAACTGGTAATCATAAAATTGCTTAATATCTGTTTTTGCTCTTTTTTTAACGACAAAAGAGATAACATAATCATCGCGCAATTCATTGCTTTCAAGGACCTCAAATCCATTTAAAAATAAAGTTACCCTTAAAGTATCCTTGACAAAATAAAGCAAATGGTCAATCACAAACTCTGAAAAGAGCTTATTCCTTAAAAACATATCAAAATTCGGGACTTCAACTATACCCACCCCGCCTTCTGATAAATTATTATACACCGCTCTTAACGCAGTGTTCGGGTCAGGCATATGCTCTAAAAACATCAGTAATAAAAAAGCGTCAAATGGGCTATTCTTTAATTTAATATTGCTATCATCTAAATATCCTTTTTGCACATTAAGCCCGTTTTTTTTACAATAGCCAACAGAATTATCTGAAAACTCTAAACCATAAGCCATTACATCTAAAGGCTTTAATAAAGAAAGAAACTCCCCGCGGCCGCAACCAATCTCTATGATTTTCTTATCCTTAAGAGAATATTTATTGATAAAATCCATAAATTGTTTGGTTTTTGCGGCCTTAATAACATCTGAAAAAGCCACAGCCCTTATTACCTCCCTATAATAGGGAACAGGGTCATTGCTTAATTGCACAAGCCCGCACCCGGAGCATTGATAAATTGATATATCAACACCTGCATCTGATTTTAAGGAGCAAGAATCCGGAAAGTTCTGCGCTCCCTTAGGCATATCTTTATAAGATAATAACGGCTTATCAAAAAAATTATTTTTACAAACCCGACAGGCAAAAACCGGCACTTCATTCTCCTTTTTTAAAAATTAATCCTCTCCTCCTCTATTACAAGGGGCTTATTTTTAACTTGAGACAAAATAACAGATAAGTATTCTCCGATAACACCGATAAATATTATCTGCACAGAAAAAGCAAATAAAAAGATTAAGAAAAATAAAATTGATCCCGGTAAAACCCACCCCCAATGTATAAGTTTATATATCATAATAATAGAAATTGAAAATAAACTAATGCCCCCCAGTAAAAAAGCAAGAAAAACCGGCAATCTCAACAACAATTTAGATTGATTAATAAACCCAAGCATGGCTAAATCATATAGAGTAAAGAAGTTGTACTTTGAGTTCCCGCATTTTCTAGGCGGTTGAACAAATTCAATCTCAGCACGCCGAAAACCAATTTCACTGATTAAATTACGGAAATACGGCTCCGGCTCATTATACTTACGCAATGCCTGCATAAATTTACGACCGTATAAACCAAAACCATAAAAATTCGGTATAACATCAGTTTCTTTGGAATCTTTAGAGAGCAAGTAATAATAGGCCTTCTTTAATAAGAGAATAAGAGGGTTTCCGTATTTTTTCTTTCCTAAAGCCACAACTACCTGGAATCCCTCTTCCCACTTTTTAATTAAAGACGGTATAAGTTCTATCGGGTCTTGTAAATCAGAACTTAACAAAATAACCGCATCCCCGGTTGCCTGCAATAACGCATTATATCCTGAGCGGATATGCCCAAAATTATTAGAATTAAAAATTACCTTAAAGTTTTTATCTTTTAAAGCAATCCGTCTTAATATTTCCTTGCTCTTATCCGTAGAGTAATTATCTGCGATAATTATTTCATACGAATAGTGCGGGAATCCTCTTAAAATCTTTATAATTCGGTCATAAAACTCCTGGAGATTCCCCTCTTCGTTGTAACATCCGCTTACTATGCTTATTAACAACTTATTAGTCATTAAGTATCCTCCTTAAGAAAAATAACCCTATTTACTTACCTTAATTTTTCAACGGGAAAACCATCAATATTATCTAAGGTGTAGTAGTCATTTAGATAGATATCGCATCTTGCGCAAGAGTAATTCTCCTGCTTTCTATCCTCTAACTGCATCTTTTGAAACTCAAACCATTTATCTGAGTTCCATATCTCTTCTAAAGAGTTTTTATCAACATTACCTAAGTTAGTCCCGCCGATAAAATCCACACAACAAGGAGATACATCCCCATTAGAGCGCACAGCCATAGTAGTAAAAGGCATAGGGCAAGCAATCCTTCTTGAGGTATGAGCCGTAAAATCATTAACTGCCTTATTAATATCATCTTGATAATAGTTTTGCATAAAGTTTACACCCTCTACCTTAAGCCAATTATGCGGCTTTTCTATGTAAACTTCATCACAAACCTCTCTGTATGTATCTTCAAAACGTTTATTCTCCTCTCCAAAAGAATCCAACATCTTGCAACTAACAAACGGGCTTAAAGAATTAACCCTTCTTTTTATATTTTTAAGGGCTTTTAGGTTTTCATAAATAATACGGAAATCCGCCTTTACCCCTGTGCGCTCTTCATGCGTCTTCTGGTCAACAGCATAGATAGATACCCTGACATAATCAAGTTGAAGACGCACTAACTCTTCGGCTATACGCTCATTTAATAAAAAAGCATTAGTGGTTGTCTCTATCCGCTCTGCGATATCCGCTTCTTTGGCAAGTTTAAGCATAGCGTAAAAATCAGGGCTCATAAATGGCTCGCCATACAAGTTTAATTTAAGAACTTTAAGATTAGGCCCTTTCCAGATTTTTAATTGCCCTAATATCTGCTTAAAGCGATTAATGGGCATATTCATCTTAGTCCTTGTAAAGTAGTTATCTATTGTAAGAGACTGAAAGCATTGGATGCATCTAAAATTACATAAACTAGATGGCTCTATCAAAAGGGTAAACGGCTTTTTAAGGGGCAGGATCTCCTTTAGGTTTTGCCGGTTAGTTGATTTAAGGGCAGTATATTTAATCTTCACAAAAATCCTCTCCTTTAAAAGCTTCTGACCAATGTATAGGCAATGGCTTGCCGTAAAACTTGGTCATATAATTATTAATAAAATCCCTGTCTTCCCCTGAGAGGCATAATCTACTATATTTCTTAAAATGCTTAATACTTTGGCCTCTTTTAACAATCTCCTCTAAAGTCTCTTGGAATATGTTGCCTATAGCAATATGAATATAAGCACAAGGCATAACATCCCCATATTTTGTAATATGCAAGGTTGAATCTACACAGCTACACCCCTTATCCATCCCATAAGAAGGAAAAGTATCACGGTGTAAACACGGGTATTTTTTATGCAATTCTAAAAGATATTCAGAATCTTTGGCATCAATTAAAACTTCGTGCTTTCCTTCCCACGCTCCCAAAGCGCGGGCAATTAAAACATCAAGAATAAAATTGTTCTTCGTAGCGAACTCTGCCATCTCAATTAATTGGCCGTTCATGCAATTTTGATGAGTTACAACTGTTTGAACCACTACACTTAAACCCGCCTCTTTAGCATTAAATAAGGCATCTATTGCTTTTTGATATGCTCCCTTACTCTTGCGGTTCTTTTCGTGTTCTTCAACACGAAAATCATCCAAACTTATCTTTACCTTATCCAAACCAAGATTTTTTAGATGCCGCGCCCTTTCCAAGGTCAAGAAATGCCCGTTAGTACTCATAGTTAGATGAAACTTATCCGGCTGTAAAGCCAATATCACCTTATCTAAATCCTTGAAAATCAACGGCTCTCCTCCGGAGATACAAAATTGACAGAACCCTAATTTATGCGCTTCATTGCTGATTCTTCTTAAGTCAGCAACAGTTAAACTGCGGCCGCCCTTCCTTGAGAAGCGCGAAGCAGTGCAATGACTACACTTAAGATTGCACAGGTAATCATAGGCAATATCAATTATTGGCGTAGCCAACCCTAATTTATGCCTTTTTTCAATATTAATAACCTTTTCAAAGACAAATGGCTTTTCTCTCCGCAATTTCTCTCTCTTTGCCTGTTCTATCTCTTTTTCAGTCATAACCCCTCCAAAATAAAAATATAATTAAAGAATAGCATAACAAACTGTTTCATATTCTAAGTTTGTATGATGACGAAAATAAATCTTGTAATCCGGAACAAGTTTTTTTATATATAATGGAACTTCCCACAGATGTTTAAAGTCATGGTAAACGCTTATAGCCAATTTCGGTTTTTGGGATTTAATTATCTCCTTTGAACCACGCAAGGCATTGAGCTCCGCTCCCTCTATATCCATCTTTATAAATGTAACTTTTTTCTTTGATAAAACATTATCTAATGGCTTAACATGCCCCTTACCGGTTCCAACACCTATAGTGCTTTGAGAATCACCAAAACTATACCTAATATCATACTCTTTATCAGAAATGCCAAAGTTATAAATCTTTATTTTAGAATTATTAGGAATATTATCAATGCTCTTCCTTAATAACTTAAAGTTGTTTTTATTAACCTCAAAGGAAAAGATATTATCAAATCTTCCCCGAACCCTCTTTATAAAATCCCTGATAGTATCTCCGTCAAAAGCGCCAATATCAACAAAGCTCTCATTTTTTGTAAGGTTAATTACATCTGAAGGAAAATACTGATCCGGTTCGTAAACACCTGCCATTATATTTACCGGAGCTTTTTCATCCAAAACCCGGTTAATTATAGATAAAAACACCCGTTTAGATTGAGCGTCGGATAAATAACTATAAACCCTGATCAATTTGCCGACCACATCCAAAATATTGCAATTGATTAAAAAACGCGATGCTTCTAAATCATATTTATATAATAAATTTACCGAGGGAAATTTCTTCTTTTTCAAAGAATTAAATACCTCCTTGTAATCTCCTATAGTAACAAAGACCACAGGGTCGTTTTTTATAGCAATCAACTCTTTAGGCGATAAACACTTTATCCCGTGAAAATACTTTCCCCATTTTCTGCTATCGCTATCACACAAATAAGATATCTTCCTGTTTATTTGTTTGTCCCATGTTTCTATAATACTACTTAAAATCATTCCACAACCATAAAATACCACAAAATTATATTTATCTATTAAGCCCTTAAGCTCTTTTTTATAATTTCTCTTTTCTCTAAATAACTTCAAAAGATATTTTTTTAGTTGAATATCATTATAATTTATCTTCATAGGCTTTACCTTTCAATATATAAGTTAAAAATATAGGTTAAAACTTCCCGGACACAGCCCTCTCCTCCGGTAGATTTAAGGCGTATCTTTGCTATTCTTTTTACTTCAGTTAAAGCATCAGACGGACAAGCAGAGAACTTTATCAATTTCATAACAGGAATATCGTGCTTAGAGTCGCCGATATAACAAATTTCATTAATCCCTATTTTGGTTTTGCGCATAATCTCCTTAAGCGCTCTTACCTTATCTTTACACCCCTTGTAAAAAAAATCCGGCTTAAAACGCCTGCGGAAAAAAAGCGTAACCGGGGTATCTTCGCCGGTAATAAGGCCTACCAGTATGTTTTTGCGCTTTGCCTCAAATATTGCATCAATATCTTTAAAGCTTATGGTTTTATATTCGTTGCCTTTTGAATCAACCGTAACCTTTCCGTCTGTTAACACGCCGTCAATATCAAGTAATAAGAGCTTAATCATATATATAGTCCTTTTTTAACATATTCTCTTTTATCTCCTCAGGCGATAAATACGGCCACATATCCTCTAAGGGTTTTGAAATCATCCCGCCGTTGGAAAGTTTTAATGATTGAACCCTTGGAGAAGTTATGTGATTTTTAGCCTTGACCGCGCATAAAACAGGGCCGTCTGCCTGCAAAGAACGTTTTATGGCAGGGGTTAAGTCATTATGGTTAGTTGCTTCTACATAAGTAATCCCATAGGTATTGGCAATTTTAGATAAATTAGGCAGGGTAAGCCCGCTTTCAGGATGAGCGCCTACATAAAAACCATTAAAGATATTTCTTTGTGTAGCCATAATACTACCGTATCCGTTATTCTCCAGTATAAACATCTTAATAGGCAATTTTAAGCGCGCAACAACCTCTAACTCTTGGATATTTAACTGAAAAGCCCCATCGCCATTTATGAGTATAGTGCGCTTAATGCCTGTGGCAATACAAGCGCCTATTGCATAAGGCAGGCCAAAACCCATTGACCC
Organism: uncultured Planctomycetales bacterium; assembly: GCA_964542785.1. Taxonomy (GTDB): domain Bacteria; phylum Omnitrophota; class Gorgyraeia; order Gygaellales; family Profunditerraquicolaceae; genus Sherwoodlollariibacterium. The sequence goes on along the minus strand of CAZIUK010000001.1, from coordinate 209,773 downwards.
TAAACCCGCGGCATTTCTTATTTTTTGCCCTTTTTTAACGTTAATTGCCTGATAAGTAACCTCTCCGGCAGAGCCTGAACTCTCAGGCGTAATAACATCATCTGAAGATAACTCCTTAAAAAGAGTATCAATAAAATAATAAAGATTTATATTATCTTTACTATCGGAATAATCCTTTAGGACAACCGGGTATTTTTCTTTAAGCCCCTTACAATATGAAAGCCACTCTAAGCGGGGCTTAAGGTTTATCAATCTCTGGTTATTTTGTAAAGTCGTTAAAAACTCGCCCATATCTGCTACAACGCCTAAATCAAGGTTAGGTATCTTAGAAATCTCTCTCCTATCAATATCAACCATAACCCTTGTTGCATTCTTCCCAAACTCCCTACTATTAAAAGCAGTAATACTGGGATCTAACCTGCTTCCTAATATAAGCAAAAGGTCGCAATTTTGCACTATAAAGTTAGCAAAACGGCTGCCCATAATACCGGGGCTGCCGAAATTTAAAGTATGAGCGCTATCAAAAAAGTCAATTGCCTTCCAAGTAAGCAAAACAGGTATCTGATTAACCTCTATAAAATTGCTTAAAAGCTCTTGTGCTTCTGAAAGCCTCACCCCATTGCCGGCTAAAATCAAAGGGCATTTTGACTTATTTAGAAGAGAAATAACTCTTTTAACCTTATTAGTCAAACCCCTCTGTCTTGCTTTGGGCCTAAGAGAAAAACCCTTTAACTTATCCTCATCAATAAGCGCAGACTGGACATCTAAAGGGATATCTAACCAAACAGGGCCTTTTCTTGCAGTTGTTGCTAATACCCATGCCTTTTCTAAGTGATAACGTATATCCTTTGGCTCTAAGACCATAACTGAATATTTTGTAATAGGAGAAACCAGCGAGATAATGTCCACTTCTTGCGGGCCTTTTTGACGCAGCCTACTCTTTAACTTTAAGTCCGAACGCTTTACCTGCCCGGAGATAAAGATGCAAGGGGTAGAATCAAGATAAGCAGCAGTTACTCCGGTAATCGTATTCGTCCCGCCGGGACCAGAAGTAACCAGCCCTACTCCAACAAAACCTGAGAATTGGCTAAAGGATTCTACTGCAATAGCCAATGCCTGTTCGTGCAAAAAAGAGGTATAGGTTAGCTCTTTACACCTGCCAAGGGAGTCAACTAAATGCATAGCCCCTCCTCCCGGGAGCATAAAGACATTGCGTACCCCTTTAGATACCAAGAATTTCATTATGTAATCTGAGACCTTTATCATTTTTTTTAAGAGTGGACTCTGCGAAGTTTTTTTAGGATTGGGTACTCCCTCTCATAAACCTTCTTTACTCCGTCTCCCATAGACATCTCTACTAACCTGATATCGCGTATTAATTGCTCAACTCCCGAAGGCCCTAAAGATGCTGCCTGATCCGAACCCCACATTGCCCGGTCTAAAGTTATATGGCGCTCAATCATACAAGCGCCTAAAGCCGCAGCTGCGACAGAGGCAGGGACGCCGGTTTCATGGCCGGAATAACCTATCGGAACCCCGTATCTTTTTTGAAGGACGCTGATTACTTTTAAGTTTAGTTCATCGTAATTTGCAGGGTACGTGCTTGTAGAATGAAGTATAATTAAGTCCTTCTTGCCAAGAACCTCTACCGCGCGGTCAATCTGTTCAATCGTGCTCATCCCTGTCCCTAATATGATGGGCTTTGCCTTAGACCTGTGGTGGCTTAAGAGCTTGCTGTCAGTAAGGGTAGCTGAGGCAATCTTAAAACAAGGGACATCAAACTGCTGTATAAAATCAACAGATGCCTCATCCCAGCAAGAAGCAAACCAAACAATGCCTTTTTGGCGACAATAATTATCAATCTCCTGATAATCCTCTAATTCAAACTCTAACCCATATTTTAAATCGCCATTAGTAGAGCCAAAAGGGCTCTCTCTTGGCCGGGCAAGCTCTTCAGCAGAATAGACGACACCAACGGTCCTCTTTTGGAATTTAACGGCATTACATCCAAACTTTATCGCAACATCAATGAGCATCTTAGCTATATCAATATCTCCGTTATGGTTAATCCCTATTTCAGCGACAATATAACAAGGATGATTATCCCCTACTAAAACATTAGCAATCTTGACTTCACTCATATCTTCTCCTTTTTTTATTGACACCCGCTATTTATACAAGTTGCGCTTGAATAAAACTCTGACATCCTGCGGATGCCTTGGCCTAAACCAATAAACTCTTTTAAGTTAAGGGTAGTTTGCGCTAATTTAACATCCGGGATATAGCGCTCTGTCTTTATGCGCTTACCCTTCTTTAGTATTACAATCTTTTTTGATACTCCTAAAATACGGGTTATCTTTTTAGCCAAATCTAAAATAGTTATCGGCTTGGAAGAACCGACATTATAGGGCAAGTTATTCTCACCTTTAAACAAAATAGTCCAAAGCCAAATTGCCAAATCAGCAGAGTATAAATAAGAGCGATACACGCGGTTATTTGTCTTGACGATTATGCTCTTCCTAGTAAGGGCATCCCTTATAAAGTTGCCTACTGCGTAGTTTAAGTCTAAAGGAAGATAGGGCCCTAAAAAAGCAAAACAGCGAGCAATCTTTACCCCAAAGCCGAATTTTTTCGCATATTGCGCGCAGTAAAACTCAGATATCCTCTTGCTATGCCCATAAGCATAATTTATTTCATTTGGCTTAGGCGCCCCCGGATAATCTTCAGGCAGATTAGCTATATTTATAGGTTGAACTCCATAGACAGCTCCGGAACTGGTAAATAAAAACTTTTTACACCCGCACCTTACCGCAAAATCTAAAACCCTCTGCGTTCCTTTTACATTACTCTCATACAACTCTAAAGAATTTAAAGGATACCTGTCCTCTGTTGCCGCGTGGATGACAAAATCAAATTTTCCTTTTGGGAAAGTAAAACTTACGGCATCTCCTTTGAGCAAATTTATAGACTTATCAGCAACAATATTTTTAGCTTTCTTTTCAAAACGCCTTGGGTCTCTTGTAAGGAGCACAAGAGAGGCATTAAGGTTTAACTCTTTATTAGCAAAGGCAAAACTCTCTAAGAGCCAGCGCCCGATAAAACCCGTGCCTCCGGTAACAAATATCTTCTTTCCCTTTACTTCTCTCCATAAAAATTTAGTTTTATCTAATATGTGGGCTAAATCCCGTTCAATCAAACTCATAATAATTCCTTACGCAGAAACTTAATCGTCTCTTTTAACCCCGACTCAAAGGAATAGCGCGGCTTCCAACCTAATATCCTTTTGGATTTTTTAGAAGATAAGTATTGATTCTTTATCTCATACTCTGCTTTGTTTAATATTTTATAGCGCTTTTCTTTCTTCATCAGTTGATAAATTTTTTCTACCACCTCTAATACCCTCTTTGGCTTCTCATCGCTAAAATTAAATGCCTCTCCTTTAAGTTTTAGTTTTCTTATCTTTTCAGCTAAGAGTATATACCCATCTACTATATCGCTTACATAGATATAGTCGCGTATAAACTTTCCGTTACTGCGGATAAAAAAGAAGCGGTTTTTAAGCGCAGAGCGGATAGCATCCGGTATAAGGCGGGTAAAGTTAAAGTCCCCGGGGCCGAATATATTCCCACAACGGGTAACTGCTATCGGCAAATCATAGGTATAAGCATAAGTTTGCGCTATCAAGTCAGCGCAACTTTTGGATACGTCATAAGGGTGGTTGGCTATTAAAGGCGCATCCTCGCGGTAAGGGAGTTTTTTATGGCTTCCATACGCCTTATCGCTTGAAGCGACTACTATTGCCTCTATCTTCCCTTGGTTACGCGTTGACTCTAATACCTCCCAAGTCCCGGTTATATTGGACTTAAACGCCTTACGAGGGTGGCTGTGGCTACTGCCAACAGTCGCCTCTGCGGCTAAGTGAAAAATTACGTTTATAGAGTGCTTACGGAGTATCTTTTTAACGAGGTTAAAGTTAGCTACACTACCTTTATATACGGTAAACCTTTTATAATCATCGCGGGATAAAATTGTTTCCTTACGGAAGGTTTTAATATCTAACCCTACTATCTTGGCTTTTGTCTTAAGAAGTTCTTTTGTAAGGTTAGAGCCCAAAAATCCTTCAAAGCCAGTAATTAAAACTCTCTTATTTTCCCAAAACTTTCTATTCATAAATACTCTTGCTATTTTATCCAAGGGGTTTTCCCGGCACTCCATAGAAGATCAAACTCAACCTTATCCCTTAAGGTATCCATACACTTCCAAAAACCTTTATGCTTGTAGGCGTTTAGCTGATTGTCTTTGGCTAGCTTTTCTAATGGCCCATGCTCCCAAATAATAGTATCGTCCTTGATATATTTGAATATCCCCGGCTCTAAAACAAAAAATCCGCCGTTTATCCAAGCTCCGTCGCCGCGGGGTTTTTCCGCAAAGGAAGAGACCTCATCTTCTTTTTCAATATTTAAAGCGCCGAACCTTCCTTCTAATTGTACGGCAGTTACTGTGGCAAGCTTGTTTTTTGATTTATGGAACTCTACTAATTCTTTTATATTTACATCCCCTACCCCGTCGCCGTAAGTTAAAAGAAAGGGTTTATCTTGCGTATATTTTTCTATCCGCTTAATCCTGCCTCCGGTCATCGTCTCTAAACCCGTATCAATAAGAGTAACCTTCCAAGGCTCTGCCTTTGAACCGATAACCTCTATTTTATTATTATTTAGGTCTATGGTTATGTCAGAGGAGTGCAGGAAGTAATTTGCAAAATATTCTTTAATCACAAAACCCTTATACCCTAAGCAGATAATAAAATCATTAAAGCCATAGTGGGAGTATAGTTTCATTATATGCCAAAGCACAGGCCTGCCTCCTATCTGAATCATCGGCTTTGGCAAAACTTCTGTCTCTTCGCTAATGCGTGTGCCCCTGCCTCCTGCTAATATAACTACTTTCATTCTATTTCTCCTTTAGATAAACTTTAACTTCCTTGCAGATAGAACATACCCTGCAATACTTTACTTAAGTTTTGTAAAACCATATTATACAATAAATTATAGATATGGCAATAGTTAAAGGAAGTTGGATAACTATCTTAAATTTAGGGACAGTCCCCACCTTGGGGACGCTCTCCGAGGTGCCACTCTCCCTCCAAAATCAGCTGTTTTTATTAAAAATTACGCGGTTTTAGGGCAAAACCTCCGAAGCATGGTACCTTGGGGAGCGTCCCCCAGGGGACGTATTTAAATAACCGACAGAAACTCTTTTAAATTATACGCCCTGACAGTTTTAGTAAGAGGAAAAGACTTATCAACAAGCGATATAACACAACCGTCCAATATGGATAATTTCTTACTTTTATTTAAATTGCAAAACCGCTCTATTGAATTAACCATTCCTGAATTCGGCGTTTTAGTTAATTTAATTTCACAAGGCCTGATTACTCCTGCTCTTTCTTCAATAATTATATCTATTTCCAGCCCGTTATTTGTCCGGTAATAGTAAAGAGGCGGGGTTAACCCGAGGTTATGATAATGTTTTAATAACTCCTGAACTACAAAATTTTCAAAGATAGCCCCTGCCTGCGCGCCGCGCACCAAAGCGGTTTTTGATTGATTGCCTATTAAATAATTCACTAATCCGGCATCGGTAAAATAGACTTTTGGGGATTTTACAATACGGCTTCCTAAATTGCTATGATACGGCCTAAGCAAGTATATAACCTGCGATATTTCAAGAATATTAATCCAAAATTTTACTGCTTGAATTGAGACGCCTAAATCATTAGAAAGAGACTGGTAATTTAATGCTTGAGATGAACGGGCAGCTAAAAGAAAAAGAAGGTTGCGAAAATAAGCCGCCTTCTCCAGCCGGTAGAAAGGCTGGATATCCTTTTCAATATATGTAGCCACATAAGACCCGAACCAGCGCTGCGGGTCATGGCTTCGCCTTACAATCAACTCCGGATATGAGCCATTGATGACGCGAAAAACATAATTCTGCGTAGCGATTTTTGCCTCAGTAATAGCCATAGGAAAAAGATTAAAGATCGCCGCTCTGCCCGCTAAAGTCTCTTGCAGATTATAAGTCATCGTAAACTGTTGAGAACCAGTAAGAATAAACTGGCCTCTTTTTGCGGATTTATCTACTTTTATTTTAATATACGCTAAAAGCTGCGGGGCATACTGGATTTCATCTATTATCAAAGGCTCTCTGTATTCATCAAAAAATAACTCAGGGTCTTCCTGGGCAAGTTTTAAATCGCGGGGATTATCCAAAGAAACATAACGGTGCGTTTTTTTAAAAAGGTGCCAAAGAAGCGTGGATTTTCCTGTCTGGCGCATCCCGGTTAGAACTAAAACGCGGAATTGCTTCACTGCCTGCTTAAGCGCGCCTTCTATATTCCTGCTGAAGTATTTCATACTTAAATTATACAATACAAATATGATTTGTCAAGTTAATTATGTATCCTTCAGTCCTTGGGGACGCTCTCCGAGGTGCCACTCTCCCTCCAAAATCAACTGTTTTTATTAAAAATTACGCGGTTTTAGGGCAAAAACCTCCGAAGCATGGTACCTTGGGGAGCGTCCCCTTTAAGATTACCTTTATTTTTACTCCGCGATTCTTTGCGGCGATGAGGGAATTTACGAGTTGGTTAGCCGGGGTTGGGTTGTCTTCGGGGGTGATTATAATAAAATACATGGCTACGGTGATAGAGTCTTTGGATTGGGTTAGGTGTTTATCAAGGGTTTGCAGGTAGTCTTTGCCGAATAAGGGTTGAGCAGAGGCGTTGGGCAGGAAGAACGCGATGCTGAAGAGAAAGAGAAGGGTTAAAATTTTATTAGGCTTCATTTAAGGGATTTTCCCCTCCTTTTGTTGAGGGTTGGATCAGCTAATATTTTGATGTTGTTGTAAGGTAATGTAATTACTGGAGTTGAGAAGCGAGGAACCGTCCCCCTAAAAGGGGATGGTGATGCCGGATTCAATTGCTTTTTCTTGGCGGCGGTGGGTAAGCCTTAGATAGGCTTTTGCATTAAGGGATTTGAAGAGCTTGCGAGTTAAGGTAAGAGTAATTCCTATTGGCTTGCCAAATTCATTTCTTAAGGCGAGTTCGATTTTGTTGGGGCTGAAGGTTACTACTGCGCCAAGGGATATTGCTTGTATTCTGTTGTACCCGTAATCTATATTAAAGAGAAGGCCTAAGTTGCGGCTGAATTTCCATTCGCCGTAGAGTATTAAAAGTTTATGCGGAGAGATTCTACTGCGCCTGCGCGCTCCAATGCCGATACGATAACGGATTGCGCCTTTTTTAGGGTGCATTGAGGCAGATTCAAATTGGGCCTTAAACTCAAATTTTGACTTTGAGCTCCCCTCTAAAATATAGACGAGCTTTTTATCTGAGAGGATTTTCCAATGGCCTTTGAAGGTTAGAGTATCGCGGTTATTTTCAGTCTTGTATTCAATATGTTGGTTTTTATTTAACTTCCAAGCGCCTTTGAAGGTAAATTTTTCAGGCTTCCCTTTGCGGCCGGAGGCTTCAAATACAAGCTCGTTGTAGGGGTTGGCGCGCCAAGTGCCTTTGAGTTTAAGAAGACGTAACTCTTGTTTGGAGGCAATGCCTTTTGTTTCTATTGGAGGCTGGCCTCTGCGGGGAGGGTTAGCGCTATAGGTCTGAATAGTTTCAAGGACAAGCCCGTCAGATTCAGCAAGAATAAACCTGCTCCTGGGGGACGCTCTCCGAGGTACCACTCTTCTTCGAAAATGACCGATTTTTTGCATTTTTTTATACGATTTTACTCAAAATCCTTTGGAGAGTGGCTCCTTGGGGAGCGTCCCCCATACTGAAAATACATTGAGATGAGGATTAAGAGCGTAAGCAGGGTTGTGGAGTTTGCGATGATAATTATAGGGTCTTTGCGGTGTATGCCGTAGGCTATCCATAAAGAGACACCTAAAGAGAGCTGAAAGAGCATAACCGGGCTGATATCTTTAACATGCTTGCTTTTATAGGAGCGAACTATCTGCGGGATAAAAGAAAGCATGGTTAGAGTTGCTGCTGTTGAGCCAATTATGGTCCAAAACATGCTAAAATCCTTTGGAGAGTGGTACCTTGGGGAGCGTCCCCTAGAGGATTTTGAGGAAGCGGCGGGAGCCGACTTTTAATACGCCTGATTCCTTAGGGATAAAATCCTCATTCTCTACTTTTATGTTATTAAAACTTACAGCCCCCTGCTTAACTAAACGGCGCGCTTCATTTCCGCTTAAGGCAAGCTTACTTTCCGTAAGTATTGTTATTATATTTTTTGTAGCGTCTGCCTTAAATGTTGGAATATCCTGCGGGATTTCTTTTAAAGAAAAAACGCGCGTAAACTCATCCGCCTCTTTTTGCGCTGCTTCGCTAGAATGATACTGGGTAATGATAATTTTAGCAAGGTTAACTTTGGCCTCGCGCGGATGCATCCCTTTAATTTTATCCAAATCCTCATCGGTAAGCAGTTCGTAATACTTAAGCATCAGGTTATCTGAGATAGACATAACCTTACCAAATATCTCTTTTGCCGGTTCGTTAATACCGATATAGTTACAATAGGATTTGCTCATCTTTTGGGTACCATCGGTACCTTCTAAAAGCGGCATAGTCAAAACTACCTGCTGAGGTTGGTTAAAGTCCTTTTGCATATCGCGTCCAACAAGAAGGTTGAATATCTGATCAGTCCCGCCAATTTCAATATCCGCCTTTAAGACAACCGAATCATAACCTTGCAGCAAAGGATACATAAACTCCAACATAGAGATATTCTCTCCTAAGGTATAGCGTTTTTTAAAATCATCGCGGGCTAAAATCTGAGAGATTGAGGAGTGAGTAGTTAATTTTAAGATATCTGTGCCTGAAAAACGGCTAAACCATCTGCTGTTAAAGACTATTTTTAACTTGCGTAAATTTAGAATCTTTGCAACCTGTTTTTTATAAGTTAAGGCATTGCGAGCAACTTCTTGTCGGGTGAGTTGCTTTCTTATCTCAGAGCGGCCAGTAGGGTCGCCAATCATTCCGGTAAAATCTCCGATTAAAAAATAGACCTCATGGCCTAAATCTTGGAATTGACGGAGCTTACGTAAAAGAACAGTATGCCCTAAATGTAAGTCAGGAGCAGTGGGGTCAAAGCCTGCTTTTACTTTAAGCGGCCTTTTGGTTTTAATGCTTTCTTTAAGCTTCTTGCGCAACTCTTCTTCAGAAATAATATCAACTGCACCGCGCTTAATTATAGCTAATTGCTCTTCCATCATCTTCTTGAAGACGCCTCCCGAGGTGCCGCTCCGCTAAAAAATATATTATTTTTAACAATTTTTAGCTGTTTTTAGCCAAAAACCGTTGGAGAGTGGTACCTTCGGAAGCGTCCCTCAAATTAGAGGCGGGCGGTAAGGCCGATCTTGGCCTGCTCCACATCCACCTTGATTATCTTTACTTGGATCTTATCTCCGGGTTTAAGATTCGCTACTGCCTCTTTATCTATCTCGCTTGAGTAAACCAATCCCTCAAGATCCTCTTCTATCTTAACAAAAACACCAAAATCAGTTATGCTTACAACCTCTGCCTCAAGAACCATGTCCAAAGGATATTTTTCAGCAATCTTTTCCCAAGGACTATCCTCTAATTGTTTTAACCCTAAAGATATACGCCTGTTTTGCGCATCAACAGAAAGGACAACAACATCAATTACCTGCCCTTTCTTTAAGACATCTTGCGGATGGTTAATCCTCTTAGTCCAGGAAATATCAGAGACATGAATCATCCCTTCAAGGGTAGAATCCAACTCGACAAAAGCTCCGTAATCAGTAAACCCACGCACCTTGCCCGATACCTTAGAGCCTTCTTTGTATTTCTCTTCTGCCTCAAGCCAAGGATTCTGCTCAAGCTGTTTTAAGCTAAGCGAAATCCTACGCGAATCAGCGTCAACGCTAATTATCTGTGCCTCAACGGTTTCACCGACGGAAAACATCTCTCCTGGGTTATTAATGCGCTTAGTCCAAGAAATCTCAGAGACATGAATCAACCCTTCTACCCCCTTTTCAAGCTCAACAAAAACACCATAGGGCAAGATATTAACTACTTTACCCTTTACCTTTAAACCAACGGTAAATTTATCAGCGATATCTGCCCATGGATCAGGCATACGCTGTTTTAGGCCCAAAGAGACTTTGCCTGAATCTTTATCCATGTTAAGAATCATAACCTCTATCCGATCGCCTAAAGCAACAACCTCTGAAGGGTGGCTTATCTTTGACCATGACATATCTGTAATGTGTAAAAGCCCGTCAACCCCACCTAAGTCAATGAAAGCTCCAAAATCAGTGATTGCCTTAACTGTGCCTGTAGCGATATTTCCTATCTTAAGCTCTGACCATACCTTATCCTTAGCAACATCCCTCTCTTTTTGGACTGCTTCACGGCGGCTTAAGATAATACTACGCCTTAAATTGTTTATTTTCACAATTTTAAAACTATAAGGTTTATATAAAATCTCCTTATCCGGTACATTCTTAAATGCTGATAAAGATAAAGGCAAAAATCCCTCTATCCCCATAACATCAATAAGGAATCCTCCTTTTACCTTCTTAACCGGTCTGCCTTCTACCATTGTTCCATCTTGGGAGAACTTAACAATCTTATCCCAACCAGCTACACGTATTGCCTTTTCGCGGGATAAGACTATATTCCCGTGGTCATTTTCAATTGACTCAAGTAAAAACTCAAGTTCTTTCCCTACCTCTAAGTCTTGGGTAGAAAACTCGGATATAGGGACAATCCCTTCAGATTTAAACCCTACATCCACTAAGGCCTCTTTGGTTTTTATCGCTACGATTTTACCTGTTACGATATCCCCTTCTTTAATTACTTTGATGCTATCATTGTAAAGCTTCTCTAACTCTGCTCTTTTTTCTGACATTATCTTGCTCTCCTTGTAACTATTTGCAATTATTATGGTTGTATAACTAAAAACCGTCCCCTAAATTTTTAATGCTGACCATTATCATCTCTGCTATTTGATGATAAGGCTTCCCCCTTTCTATGTGTATTTCTTCTCCGAAGCGTAGCAGAATTTTTTTACCAAAGAATATTTTTTTATTTACTCCCTTTGGCAATGCCTCGTAAGTCCCTAAGACAAAAGCAGGAATCACCGGAACCCTTCCTTTATCCGCTAAAAAACCTGCTCCCGGCTCAGGGTTTATAAATGCTTTTTCAGGGATGCGGCGCGTGCCTTCAGGGAAGATAGCCAAACCCTTCCCCTTTTGCACTACACGCAACCCTTTTTTTATCGCAGAAAAATCTGCGCTATCTCTTTTTACAGGAATAACATTAACCAGCTTCATCCATAACCCAAGCAAACGGTTATGGTAAAGCGTATCGCGTGCCATAAAACTTACCGGGCGTGGACAGGCAACTCCTAAGACAGCCGGGTCAAGGTAACTTACGTGGTTACAAACAAGGATAAACCCGCCGCTCTTAGGGATATGCTCTGTGCCTTCGACCTTAAACTTAAAAAATAACTTTAAAAATATTAAAAGGACAAACCTGCTAAACCGATAAAGCATCTTTCAATAAACCTTCAGCTAAATTTAAAAGTTTATTCGCCTGATTTAGGCTTTTTGCTTCCGAATAAGTACGCATTATAGGCTCTGTGCCTGAACCGCGAAACATAAGCCAACTTTCATCTTCACAAATTAGCTTTATTCCGTCGTAATCTTTAACCTCGATGACCTTCTTGCCTAATAGTTTGTTTGGCAGATTTTCTTTTTTGGGCATAACCATTTTTGCCAAGTGAAAATCCCTGCGCACATAATAGTATCTTCCAAACTTCTTTTCGGTTTCATTGAGTATCTTTAAGATATTTTTATTCCGGTAAACCATCATCTCAATAAGTATAAGTGCTGCCATTGTTCCGTCACGTTCAGGGATATAGTTTTTTACCCCCATCCCGCCTGCTTCTTCCCCCCCTGCAATGATATCCTCTGTCTGCATAAGGTTAGAAATATATTTAAACCCTACTGGTGTTTCATAAAGCTTAATCCCTAGATATTTTGCGATATTATCCATCATCGTCGTACCGCAGATTGTCTTGACTAATCCTCCGGACCAGCCGCGGCCTTGATTTAAATGAAGAGCTAAAAGCCCTAATATCTTCTGCGGATGGATAAATACCCCACCCGGGGCAACTGCGGCAATCCTATCTGCATCTCCATCTAAGGCAACGCCTAAATCAAACTTTTCTTTTTTTACCCGCTCCTTTAACTCCCTTAAGTTCTCCTCTAAAGGCTCAGGCCTTACTCCCCCAAAAGAAGGGTTTATGCTGTTGCGTAAAAACTCTATTCTAATATTTGTCCCTTTTAAAACCTGCGCGATAAAACTATCTCCCGAGCCGTACATTGCATCAACAAGGACCTTAAACTTTTTATTCTTTATTTTTTTTAAGTTTATGTAATTGCGCATAAACTTAATGTAGTCTTTTGTTATATCTATTGGTTTTATACTTTCTAAGGCAACGTTATCCTTTACCGGGCTTTTCCCTAAAAGACTTTCTACCTGAGAGGTTAATTCAAGACTTGCCCCGCCTCCGGATGAATTTTTAATTTTAAATCCATTGTATTCTGCCGGATTATGTGAAGCTGTAATCATAACCCCCAAGTCAAGCTTGCGGTATTTAACCGTAAAACTTAAAGCCGGGGTTGGCGTAGGTCTATCAGATAAAACTACGTCTATGCCGTTACTCTTAAAGACTGCTGATGCAGCTAAAGCAAACTTATCTGACATAAAACGGGTATCATACCCTACAGCTATTTTTTTGCCTGCACCTAAAAAGTCAGATACCGCCTGGGAGAGTATCTTTACATTTTCTATTGTGTAGGTATCTGCGATTATCGCCCGCCAGCCGTCAGTGCCGAATTTAATCCTTAAAGATGAATTACTCATTTCTCTTATATGTCCTTTCTTAAGCTCTCTATTGCTTTTTTTGTATTCTTTGCGTTAAATATATATGAACCTGCAGCTAAAATATTTGCTCCCGCGTCCTTGACTAACTTGCCTGTTTGGGCATTTATACCTCCGTCAACAGCAATATCTTTTTTAAAGATTTTACGCAATGCTTTAATTTTTTCCACGGCAGACATAATAAATGACTGACCGCCAAAGCCAGGGTTTACAGACATCACCAAAACAAAATCGGCGAATTTTAAAGCCGGCTTAATCTTATTTAGCGAGGTTAAGGGGTTTAAAGATACGCCGAATTTTAACTTTTTTTGTCTTAGGGTTTTAGATATCGTTTTGATAACTTTTAGCGGGGTTGTTTCAATGTGTACGGTAATCATATCGCTTCCTGCCTCAATAAAGAAAGCAAGATATTTCTTAGGATCTTTAATCATAAGGTGGACATCTAAGGGAAGCTTGGTTACCTTGCGTATATGCTTAACTACTATTGGTCCAATGGTGATATTCGGAACAAAGTGGCCGTCCATAATATCAACGTGCAAGATATCCGCGCCTGCGCGTTCTACCCTTTTAATCTCTTCTGCTAAACGGCTAAAATCTGCTGATAGTAGCGAAGGAGCGACTTTTATCTTTAGCATCTTTTTAAGGTTTTGTTTATGTTTAAATAGAGTTTATTTTTATTAATATAATTAAATACATTTTCGGGGACTAAATACCTAAAAGACTTACCCTCTTTAATGCACTGGCGGACAGAAAAACCAGAGATATCTACTGCCCTTATATCCACCCTATGTATACGCTTGGGGATATCCTCCAAAGGATACCCAGGCCGGGTTGCAACAATAAAGTTCACCTTTTTCATTATCCGGTCAAGGTCCTTCCAGCTATCTAAATATTTTAGCAGATCCGAACCGATAATAAAATATAATTCATCTTTCGGATGCTTGGCTTTAAGGGCATTTATTGTATCTATTGTATAGGAACGGCCCTTTCTTCTTATTTCTATATCAGAGACGGATAAATTTTTATTCCCTTTGATAGCAAGCTTAAGCATCCTAAGACGGGATTTGGCTAAAGCAATACCAACATCATCCTTATGCGGCGGAAGATAAGATGGGATAAAAATTATCTTATCCAGCGCAAGTTTTTCTAATGCTTCTTCCGCAAGAATCAGGTGTCCAATATGCACCGGGTTAAAAGTCCCGCCTAAAATACCAATTTTCATAGTTTTCTACCGGGTTTGGCCGTTACCGTATATAACATATTTATAAGTTGTAAGTTCCTCAAGCGCCATGGGCCCGCGGGCGTGAAGCTTATCAGTAGAGATACCTATTTCAGCTCCCATGCCGAACTCTCCTCCGTCGGTAAAACGCGTAGAGGCATTAAGATAAACACAGGCAGAGTCAACTTTTTTTAGAAACTCCTGCGCGCTTCTCTTATCCTCGGTAATAACCGCATCTGAGTGATGCGAGCCAAAGGTATTTATATGGCTTATCGCCTCATTAATGTCAAATACTACCTTAACTGATAAAACTAAATCTAAAAATTCTGTACCAAAGTCTGCTTCTGTGGCTTTTTCTATTTTACCCTTGTATATCTTCTGAGTAAGCGGGCAGCCGTAAATCTTAACCCCGGCGCTTTGAAACTTATTTAACATTGAAGGAAGAAACCTTCCTGCTACATCTATATGCACGAGCATCGTCTCCATTGCGTTACAGACTCCGGGGCGCTGAACTTTGGCGTTGAAACAAACTCTTTCAGCCATATTTAAGTCAGCGTAATCATCAACATAGATGTGACAAATGCCTTTGTAATGCTTGATTACCGGTATCTTTGATGTTGCAACTACTTTTTTAATTAACGCTTCGCCTCCGCGCGGCATAACTAAATCAATATAATCATTTTGCTTAAGCAAAATATCAATAACCTTTCTATCCTTTGTGGCAATGAGATTAACTATGCCTAAAGGGAGTTTATTCTTCTTAATAACCCCTTCAATAACTTTGTATATCGCAATATTTGAATTTAACGCTTCACTGCCGCCTTTTAGGATTACGCTATTGCCGGACTTAAAACAAAGCCCGATGCAATCAGCAGTTACATTCGGCCGAGATTCGTAAATAATAGCAATAACCCCTATTGGGACGCGAACCTTATGTATATTTAACCCTAAAGGAGTATCCCAAGCCTTAATCTCAGCACCAATAGGATCTGGGAGTTTAACGACATTTATAAGCCCATCAGCCATATCATACAGACGCTTTGTATTTAAAGTAAGGCGGTCAATTAAGGCGTTTGATAATCCTATCCTCTTTGCTGCTGCTAAATCCTTCTTATTGGCTCTTATAATTACATCTTTGTTTTTAAGCAAGGCGCGCGCCATTTCACGCAGGATTCTATTCTTCTCTAGCGCAGATAGGTTAGCCAACACCCTTGCTGACTCAGCCGCCCCCTTTGCAACATCTCTTGGGGACGCTCCCAGAGGTACCACTTTACTTCTAAAATTCCTATTTTTTTTCATAATTTTTAAGTAAGTTTGTTTGGAGCCTGGCACCTTGGGGAGCGTCCCCAAGTAAAACAAGGTTGTTGCGGTGGATGACTTCTTTGGCAAAGCGAGCTCCCTTTACCTTCTCAAGTTCTGTCATTGAAATAAAGGCCTTGCCCCGGGCAAACTCACAACCCTTAGCATCGCAAATCCCCACTATATCTCCACAAGAAAAATTACCTGCACAAGAGACAACTCCTACTGCAAGCAAGCTCTTATTATTAATCAATGCCTTCTTTGCTCCGTCATCAACCGTTATATTCCCTTTAACCTTAGTGCCAAACGCCATCCAGCGCTCCTTAGCGTCAAGCTTATCTCCTTCAGCTAAAAAAAGCGTGCCACTATTTAGAGGATCGCCTAAAACAGATTGAAGAATATCTTTTTTTCTGCCGTTGGCTATTACGCAAGGGATACCTGAACGGTTAGCAACTAAAACAGCATCTAACTTTGTAACCATCCCCCCAACAGAAGTTGTCCTTTTAGTAGAAGATGCCAACGCCTTAATCTCTGGGGTAATTTTATCTACAACCTTGATAACTTTTTTATTTTTATCCAATAACCCGTCTATATCTGAAAGAATAACCAAAATATCAGCCCCTACCATGGCCGCGACCAAAGCTGAAAGCCGGTCGTTGTCCCCAAACTTTATCTCCTCAGTAGAGACGGTATCATTTTCGTTAATTACCGGCACACTTTTTAGTTTTAAAAGTGTGTTGATAGTATTTTTGGCGTTTAAATAACGCGCGCGGTTTGAGAAATCATCCCAAGTTAAAAGTATCTGCCCGCAGGATAAGGATAGCTTCTTAAAAAAAGTACTATACAAATGCATTAACTCATGCTGGCCAATTGAAGCAGCTGCCTGCAAAAGGCTTAAATCCTTAGGCCTCTTAGCTATCTTTAATATGGACATCCCTAAGGCAACTGCGCCTGAGGAGACAAGCACCACCTCTTTTCCTATAAGGATTAAATTTGCTATCTCTTTAGTAAAACTACTGATTACAGCAGTATCGGGCTTAGCGTCCTTAGCATAAAAAAGGCTTGAGCCTATCTTTATTACTATCCTTTTATATTTTTTTCGCAACAGCATCTATTAAATCCTCTAGCCCTATTTTGTTCAACGCTGAAATAGGAAAGACTTCTTTTTTAATTGTTTTCCTAAACCGCTTTAAATTCTCCTTTGCCTGCGGAAGGTCAATTTTATTTAAAGCAATAACCTGCGGTTTCTTTATTAAAAAAGTACTATATTTTTTTAACTCCTGGTTAATCGCCTTGTAATCTAAGGCAGGGTCTCTACCCTCAAACCCTGAGATATCAACTACGTGTATTAAAACCTTAGTCCGCTCTATATGCCTTAAAAACTTATCCCCTAACCCCTTTCCCTCACAAGAGCCCTTAATAAGGCCGGGGATATCTGCTACTGTAAAATCAGCAGACTCACCCCTTACCACCCCTAAAACAGGAAACTTGGTAGTAAATGGATAAGCTGCTACCTGCGGCTTAGCGTTTGAGATACTGGATATCAGGGTAGATTTTCCAGCATTGGGGAACCCTACTAATCCTGCCTGCGCAATTAGTTTTAGATTAAGGAAGAGCTCTCTTTCTTCCCCGGGTTCTCCAATCTGCGCTTCATTGTTTGGCGCACGCTTACTGCCTAACCCACCCTTGCCGCCTAAGGCAACTACAACCTGCTCTCCCTCTTTTTCTAAATCGCGCAAAAGGCAATTGGTCTTAATATCTGTGATAACTGTACCTACCGGAACACGTATGATAACCGGCTCTGCGTCCTTGCCTTTTTTATCATTGCTAGAGGCATTTGCGCCATGTGCACCTTTAAAGTGGCGGTTGTAATGAAAATCTAGAAGGGTATAGATCTTTTTATCTGCTAAGAGTATTATATCTGAGCCACGGCCGCCATCCCCGCCGTCGGGCTTTCTATAACGGATAAATCTATCCCTCCGAAAACTTGCGCAACCCTTGCCTCCGCTGCCTGCTTTTACAAAGATCTTTGCTTCATCTACAAACATGCTTTAGCCGGCTATTAGTTAGCTATAATCTCTTTAATCTTAATACGGGTAAGCTGGGCGCGAAAACCCTTCTTCCATTGCGATGATTTACGGCGGCGGTATTTAAAAGAAACTACCTTGTCTCCCTTAACCTGACCTAAAACTTCAGCCCTTACCTTTACCCCCTTTAAATAGGGTTGCCCGACCTCTATCTTCTTATCTTTTGAAAGAAGAAGCACCTTGTCAATAAAGATATCTTTCTTATCATTGATTTCTAGCTTATTTACGTCAATGGTATCGCCTTCTTTTACCTTAAATTGCGTTGCGCTGATTTCAATTACTGCATACATTTTTACACTCCTTTTTTTAAGCTATTTTTACCTCTTCCATATGTAAAGTAGGATTAGAGATAAGATTTATCTTTACCTTAAACTTATACTCTATGCCCTTTAGGTCTTCTTTGTTCTTCAAAATCTCGTCTATAATTAAAGGGGCAAGCGAAAGATTAACCTCTTTTTGTGACTTTCCCTTTAAATAACGCTTCAGCTCCTTTAAGGCGAATATCGCCATGGTCATTGCGGATTTAATTTTACCTCTGCCGCTACAGTAAGGACAAGGTTGATAAGAAAGCATCTGCACGGTTTTATGCACTCTCTCGCGGGTCATCTCAACTACCCCAAACTTAGAAATGCCTAAAATATCGTATTTTGCCTTATCGTTGTTTAAGGCTTTTTTTAGAATATTTAGAATCTCCCGGCGGTGCCTCTCCTTCTCCATATCAATAAAATCAATCACAACTATCCCACCTAAGTCCCTTAGGGCCAACTGCCTTGCTACCTCTAACGCAGCCTCGCAATTAACCTTAAAGGCAGTATCCTCTTGGTTAAACTTCTTTTTAAAGCCGCCGCTATTAACATCAATTACCACTAATCCTTCAGTAGGCTCTATCACAAGATAGGCCTTAGATTTTAGGTAGATTTTACTCTCGTAGATACGGTTAATCTGCTTTTCAATATCCTTTTCTGCAAATAAATCATCTCCTTTATAAAACTCAACCCTCTTTGATAGATAGTTTAAAAATGTGCGCATGAAATTACGGATGCGGTAAAACTCAGGCTTTGAATCCACTAAGAGTTTAGACACATCCTCAGTGAAAGAGTCGCGGATGGCGCGCAAGGTTAAATCATACTCTTCGTAAATTAAGCTCGGGGATTTTTTCAAAGCTGAAGTTTTCTCCAATCGTTTCCATAACTTATAGAGAAACTGCGCATCACGCATTAACTCCTGCTTAGATTTTCCACAGGCAGCTGTACGCACGATAAAACCTACGTCTTTAGGGAGTTTTAACTCACTAAAAATCTGGCGCAGGCGCTTTCTCTCAGCATCATCTTCAATTCTTCTTGAAATACCTACCTGCTTATCCGAGGGCATTATTACAAGGTATCTACCGGCTAAACCAATATGTGTTGAAAGACGCGGCCCCTTGGTACCAAAGGACTCTTTGACTACCTGTACTAAAATTTCTTGCCCTTTTTTAATCTCCCTGTGCGCTTTTTTAATAGGGGTATCCACCTGCTCAAAAGCCTCTTCTATCTCAGATAAATAGAGAAAACCCTTTTTAGCTAAACCAATATCCACAAAGGCTGCACCCAAAGAAGGAAGGACTGCGTCAATCTTACCCTTGTATATATTGCCGACGATGGTCCTATCCTGCGGGCGTTCAATATAATATTCCTGCAGTTGACCATCAGAGACTATTGCAACCCTCTTCTCCTGCGGTTCTACGTTAATTAAAATTTCCCGTGACATCTTTTATTATTATCCCTTCTGGAAGCTGAAGATTTAGCTTTTCTTTGAATTGTTCCGGGGAAACCGGCAGGCTTAAAATGATAGTGCCTTCTTCGTTCTCGCTCTCCACCCCTAACTTTAAGGCTCTCTTTAAGCTTAATTTAGGATGGGGAGAAAAGCCTTCAGATAGTTTAAGCGGCAGGCATGCCCTACGCATAGCACGGGTAAGAAGCCGCATCAAATCCAAATGCGATATATACTTCATCATTCCTTTTTTAGTAAATACAAAACTTATCCTGTACATTTATTTTAAGCGTTTCCACCAGCTCTTCTTATCTTCTTTGCCTGCAGGTAAAACGTAATCTACTCCCCGCTCAAACCTCTCTTGCTGTTCCTTAGTTAAATCGTCCTCTTTAATTATTCTAGCCTTAATAAAAATTAACAAATCCACTTTAACTGTGTTGGTAGTTTCGCGGCCGAAGAACTTTCCTGCCCAAGGGATATCTTTTAAAAAAGGTATCCCTATAAACTCCTTAGATTTAACATCCTTAAGCAACCCGCCTATAACGACTGTTTCACCGTGTTTTAATAAAACCTGCGTCTGAGCCTCCCTTACATCAACAATCGGATAGGTCGTCTCAGTTATAGCCTTACCGGCAGTTGAAGTAGCTATTATATTAGAAGTAGAAGAGGTAATGCTAGGATGGACAATCATATTAATGTATCCTTCTTCGCTAATCTGTGGGACAACGTTAAGCCGAATGCCTATCTCCTGATAATAATCCAAGGTCTGCGTAACTGTTGGCCCGGAAGTATCTGTCCCTGCAGTAACCACTGACTCTAAAATAGGGGTATGATAACCAACTAACATGGATGCTTCCTGATTATCTAAAGTTAAGATGCTCGGGGCAGAGAGAGTATTTGTACCAGCGTCATCCTCTAAAGCATGCACAACTGCTTCAAATCTAGTCCCTGTTAACTTCTGAAATACAAACTCAGCTCCGGCATTATAAGGTTCATAGCCTAATATTCCTGTAGTTGCCGGGTTAAATGCAGAAGGGGTTACTGTCTTAGTCGGGATATCACCAACAGCGGCAGTCTTGATTGTCCCTGCGTGCCCTCCTATAGCGTCGGCTTTGCCGCCTTGCATTATTATAGCTGTATCTCTAGCCGCTCCATCTCCGCCTAACCCCCAATCAAAACCAATATCCCTTAACTTATTACGATTAACCTCCATAATCCTAATTTCAATAAGAACCTGCTTAGGCTTAACGTCTATCATTGGTAAAATTTCATTACGAATCTTATCTAACGAGCTAAATGTATCAGTAACAACCAGCATTTTAGATTTTACTGAAGAATCAAACTCTGCTTTTTTCATCACTGTCTCTCCAGTAGAACCTTTTTCATAAGAGATAGCTTCTGATTTTGTTAAATCCGCCTTTTCTCTTTCTGTTGTAGCAGCTACAGATTCTTTCCCAATTTTAAATGTTCCGAACTTCCAACCCTTCTGCCCACGGGCATAAAGAACCGAAGTCTTCCCGCGAAGGGTAAGTAAAGGGATAATTATCTTTTGAGCATCCTGAGCATCAAGAAACTTTAAGTTAAATATTTCAGTTTGCAAGGGCTCTTCAGATTGGATTTTTGCAATATTTTCTAATTTAGTAACTAAGATGACATTGCGTTGTTTCTGATACCCAAACCCGTAGGTCTTTAAAATTACATCCAGCGCCATCTCCCAAGGAACATCAGCCATCCTAATAGTAATATTACCCATGACATCAGGGGTTGTCACAATATTTACCCCGGACTTCATAGAGATAATCTTTAAGACGTTTTGAATATCAGCATCTTTAAAATCTAAGGTAACATTCTCGCTTACCCTTAAAACATCTTCAGCAGACTTAAGTGTTTCTGCCCGTAAGGCTAAAGTATCCTCCTGTTCTTGCAAAGGAAATCCCTCCTCCTCTGCTATACTAAAAGTAAAGATAAAAGATAAAAAAATTACAAATAAACTTAAGGCTTTCCTTGGCATTACCCCTCCTCTTTCTTTAATGCTACCTCAAAAGGTTCTCCATCTTTTATAAAGATTACTTTATCTTCCCGAATTTTTAATACCTGGTAATCGCCTACAAAATCCCCTACTTTAACCACCGTGCCGTTTACTATAGCATAAGACATGGATATATTATCAAAAATTATTCCCTCCAACTCAAGTTCTCCTACGGGCTGACGGGGCTTTATCTTAATCAACATCCCCTCAGGGGTAATTAAAGGCATGAAAGGATTGCGCTCTCCCTTAAGATCATAAACAAATTCTCCCTGCGCAAAAGAAGAAGATATATTAAGGATTGCGAAAAATAGAATAGCCAGCGTTGATATTTTAAAACTACTTTTCAACATAAGTTTTTAAAGTTACGGTTATCTTCTGCCTTAAAGGGTCTTTAGCCTGGGCTTCAATCTTAAAACTCTCTATTACGATAAGAAACTCATTATTCTCAAGAGTGTTTATAAATTTTCCAAAGTTATGATACTCTGCGATTAAATCTAAGTTAATCAAAAATGGCGAAAACTTTACAGCAGTCTTCTGCAATTCATAGGCAGGCTTTATCTGCGTAATCATTACATTATTAATATTAGCTATCTTGGAAATATCGTTTAGAAACGCAGTTAATCCCGCCTCAAATACCGCCTTTTTAACCTTTGCCTTAGGGTTAGCTTTAGAAAAGTTTGTTGCCTGCATATTTTTTAACCCTCCGTCTAAAGCCTTTAGGTCGTTATTTATCCTAACAATTTCTTTAGCTAAGCGGCCAGAGGAGGAAGCCTGCTTCTTAAGCAGATAATTATAATCTAAATAAATTAAGGTAATACTAAAGATAAAGATTAAAATAAGCTTCTTATTGTCTAAAGAAAACTTTTCCAACAGATTAAGGCTGTTTATTTTTTCAATTAAGTTCTTCATCATTGTTTTAATGACCCAGACAAGGAAAAATCTGCTACTTGGTATGCACCTATAGAACTTTTCTGTATAGAGGCTAGCTCTAAAGAAACAAAATGTTTCATAAAATTGCTGTCTGCCTTTATTCCTTCAACGTAATTTCTTATCAAAGAGACTTCTTCTTTCTTTAAAGAGACTGCCTTGCCCTTTAGATAGAACTCCTTCTTATTTACAAAGAGAGACTCCAGCCAAACCCCCTCAGGTAAAGAAGTACTTAATTTAAACAATTTTTCTCCCCAATTTATCCTCTCTGATAAAAACTTCTCCATCTCTTTGGTGCCTGAAGAAATACGATCGTGTTCGGCATTAAACTCTTCTAAAGTTTTTCTCTGGGGAAAAGAACTCTCCCACTTTGCCTTCAAGGTATTAAGTTTATGGGAGCGTACGGATAGCAAAAAAGCTAAATATATATGGGCAAGAATCAATAAAAGAAAAATTAGGGGAACAAGAACAACTAGAAGCTTCGGGTCAAATTTTTTTAAATTCGCTCCTTTAACCTGCTTAAGAGGCTTGATTACCCTATTTCTTAATTCTTCCGGTAATAAATTTATCTCTATCATAATTGGTAAAACCTTAACTACTATGCAAAGCTAACCCCAACGCTACTGCAAGCTCTCCTTGAATAGCTTTAAGTTTAGACAAATCAACGCTGCTTGCTATCTTTAACCGCCTTAAAGGATCCCATTCTTCAACCTCTATATTTAAAAGATGTTTAAGTTTATCTTTTAAGCCAAAAAGTTTAGCTCCCCCCCCGCTTAAAAATATTTTTCCTACCATTGAAGCACCTTGATTTTCATAATAGTCAAAGGATGCCCTTATCTCTCCTGCTAAATTTATCAAGGCAGACTCTAAAGCTGCTTTAATTTTATTTAACTTATCTATTTCTGGAGTAATCTTAAGTTTTTCAGCCTCCATAAACTCTATGCTTAAAATATCAGCTACCTTTTGCGTAAAGGTATTCCCGGAAATATGTATATCGCGGCTAAACCGCGGGACGCCTTCGTCTAAGATATTAAGATTTGAAGTAGAGGCTCCTATATTAAGCAAGGCAACCGTATTTTTTTCTTCAGAAGGGACAAACGGATAATTAAAGTTAAAAAGATTCACCAAGGCAATAGAATCAACGCTTACGAGTCCTACGCGATAACCTGCTCCTTCTACTAATTTTAAACGCTGGTTAACTAAATCCTTCTTTACCGCAGCAATTAAAACCAGCATTTTATTATCCGGAAGGCTGTCTTTAAGTATATAACCGTCTAAGTTTACCTCTGAGATAGAGAAAGGTATATGTTTTTGTGCCTCAAATTTAAGCGCCTGCTTTAATTCTAAACTACTCATACGGGGAAAGGGGACATAGCGGATTACACTCTGTTGACCTGATACTGATATATTTACCGGTAGCCCCGACTGATCATGCAATATTTTCTTTAAGACTTTTTCTAATTCAAGTTTTGAAGGCTCAATACCAAAACCGGTTAACTCAACCTGATCCTTAGTAGATTTAATATTGACTGCCTTTATCTGAGCTGTCCCTATATCAACGCCTATAAAAACCCTGTCTTTTGATAACCTGCCTTTTAATTTAGAAAAAATAGCTCTCATTATAAATTATCCTAATTTTTATTCTTTTGCAGTGCAATCCTCGGATATTAAAATCCCCCTGGTAGTAATGGTAAATGCTAAATTACCGGTCAATTTACACCTTAAAGGGAAAGCATAGCAGTTATACCCTGAATCTTCCAAACGAGTGCAGCTATAAGTATATCCTTTTATAGGGGACTCAGCGATATAATCATTATCCAAATATAGAGGACTAGACTGAGTTAGCAAGGAGATGGAGTCAGGATATACGCCCTGGTTATCATTAGCATAGCTATCTAAAGCTGCTGCAAGGGCCTTTAGGTTTGCCTGTGCTACTGCCTCATTCCGGGCAGATATTAAAATAAGGGCTTTTTCTGTGGCAAGGCGTAAGATTAAAATTAAAAGGGCAAAGGCCACGATAATTGTTACAAAACTCTTCCCTCTTTTATTTATTAAAAACATATCAAAAATCTTTAAAGTTTGTATCTCCGGGGTCAGCAGTATCGCTCTTTCTTAACCTGCCGCCAGTAGTAATCTGGTAGTTATGCCCTGCTAATACCTGGCTTACTGCCATTGCCCGGATATCATAACCTGCAGGGTTAATAGAACCTGCTACGTAACGATAGTAACCGAATTGATCTAAACTTAAAAAGTCTTGGTTAGCACACTTTGATTGAATAAGAAACTTTAGGTCAGATTCTTGCCCGGGAGCATAGGCCCCATTATTAGCTGCAGCGTAAATCTCAAAACTTCCGGCAATTGCCTTTAGGTTTGCCTGGGCACTAGACTCATTTGCTCTTTTCTTAAACTCTCTTCCCTGGACAACGGCAAGAGAAAGTAAAAAAGATATGATTACTACTACAAACAATATTTCCACTAAGGTAAACCCTTTTTTTCTCATGTTAATAATCTTAACATAAAATACAAAATAAGCAATATCTTTTTATGATTTTTTAATTAAGGAACCCTTTGGCAGGCAAGAGATTATGCAGGTTTTATTTTAAAAAAACAGGGGAGGTTAATCCTCCCCTATTTTAACTAATTAACTTTGCCAACTACTACAAACTATTACATCCTTAACCTACTACATCTACGATTCGGTCAATACTCCACCAGTTTTTATTGTAAATGTTTTAGTACCAGTTGTCCCGGTGGTAACAGGTGCAGCTGTAAGAGTATAGCCGCTAGCTGCAAGAGTACAAGTATATTTAAACCCTCCTACTGCAGCCCCATTAGCACCGGTGCATATATTAATAACTGAAGGGGCATACTTAGCTAATCCAGTATTTTGAGCAGGATCTGTTGCGTGAACCGTTCCAACTACAGCAGGATACGTACCTTCATTCGCAGTAGCATAAGTCTCTGCAGCTGTTGAGAGCGTGCGCAAATTCGCCTTTGCTGCTGCATCATTTGCAGTCTTCCTAGCTTCTAATAAGTTAGGTATAGCTATAGCAGCTAAGAGTGCTATGATTGCGACAACAATCATAATTTCAACGAGTGTAAAACCCTTTCTATTCATCTAAAATCCCCCTTTCTAAAGGCAAGATTAACTTTTTGCGTTTTTTATTTAACCTTTTCTTTGCTTATCTTATAGATTATAACTAACTCTACTTCAAAAGATTAGGTAAACTTTCGCTAAAGTCGCCTTTGGTTAATTTCGTTTCTTTATATCATCTTCTTTCTAATTTGTCAAGTAAAAAATAATCCTAATTCCCGCATATTTTAAAAAATAGGTTAAGTATCTTAGGAAGAAATTTTTAAGTTATTTTAACAGTAACTATTTTATTTTTTAGCGGTTTGGCTGATTTTAGGCAAACTTTTATATAATTTCCGGTAAACCCCTCCCAATACCCCTTCTTTTCTTTAGAGCAAGCCTCAAAAAGAACCGGCAATTTTTTTCCTTTAAACTTTTGAAGGAATTTTAAACGGCTCTTTTCTGAAAGAGTTTTAAGCCTCTTAACCCTCTCATTAAGAATAGCTTTAGGAAGAGTCGTTTTGTAATTAACCGCAGCAGCTGTCCCTTCTCTCGGAGAATAAGGGAATATATGCACCTTAAGAGGGTTTATCTTTTGCAGCAAAGAGAGCGTATTGCAAAAATTTTTCTCGCTCTCTCCCGGAAAACCAACTATACAATCAGTAGTAATAGCAACCTGCGGAACCTTTTTTTTAATCTTATTAATTAAAGAAAGATAAGACTGGCGGGTATATTTACGGTTCATCTTCTTTAGGATATCGTTGTCTCCGCTTTGTATGGGGATATGTAAATGAGGCGAAAGTTTAGTCTGTTGAGTAAAAGATTTAAGAAGCCTGTCTGAGATATCCCCTGCTTCTATGGAGCTTAGGCGGATGCGTTCTAACCCTTTTATCTTTCCGAGTCCTTCTATCACATCAACTAAATCTATACCCTTTTTTTTAAAATCTCTTCCGTAAGAACCTAAGCAAATTCCAGTTAGGACGATCTCCTTAAAGCCTCTTTTAACTAAGCCTTCTGCTTCCTTAAAAATTAACTTAAGGGGCTTACTCTTTGGTTTACCGCGAACCAAAGAAACCTTACAATAAGAACAAAAATTATCACAACCGTCTTGAATTTTCAAAAAAGCACGGGTACGCCCTTTAAAAAAAGTTATCCTGCTACTAAGCCGGCTGGTTTGCCGGTTGAGTGGTTTGCCTGTTAAAAAATAAACGATATTCTCTTTTTCCTTATTTTTAAAAATTAAAATATCTTTACTTATCCTTTTAATCTGCTGTCTATCTAACTCAGCAAGGCAACCGGTAACAATAATTTTTGCTTTGGGGTTTTCTCTGATAGAGCGGCGGATAATCTCGCGGGATTTAGAATCTGCGGATGAAGTTACCGTACAGGTATTAATAATATAAATATCAGCTCTTTTATTTTGCGAAACTTCCTTAAAGCCTTTTTCTAAGAAACTTTCACGGATAACCTGGGTATCATATTGATTAACCTTGCATCCTAATGTATAAAACTTTACCTTCATTATCTCTTATAAAAACTAAGGCACGAGGCAAGGGCTATAGCTGCGGTATCAACTCTTAAGACTAAATCTCCAAGGCAAACAGGAACAAACCCTGCTTTTTTTGCAATATCTATCTCTTCTTTAGAAAAATCTCCTTCTGGGCCAATCAGGCATAGGATTTTAATTTTATCTAAAGAAGGCTTGATAAAAGAAAGCGCCTCTTTAATGCTTTTTCTTTCGCCAAAGAGTGTGGGGATTAATTTTAAATTAAAGTTTTTTGATTCTAAGATTACCTTTTTAAAATCCTGCACATCATCTATTTTTGGGATATCGTGTCTTTGGCTTTGCTGAGAAGCAGACTCCGCTATCCTTCTCCAGCGGTTAAGCCGAAGCTCTTTTTTCTTGCGGTCTAATTTTACAATTACCCTTTGAGTTATTAAAGGAATAATCCGGCAGACGCTAAGTTGCGTAAGCTTATCTACGATATCGTCAAATTTAGCTTTCTTAGGAATTGCGCAAGCAATAGTTAAATCGATCCTAGAATGATTTTTATCAGGCAAAATCTTTTCTTTAACCTCCAAATAAACCTTATCTTCTATCCTGCTTATAACGCATAAATACTCAAAGCCGTTTTCGTCAAAGACTATTACCTTTTCTTTAGGCTTAAGGCAAAGAGACTTTGCTATATGGCGGACTTTTTGTTTATCTTTAATTATTATTTCATTGCCTAAGATACCGGAAGAAGGGCAGTAAAAACGGTTCATAACTTTTTTTCAGAAAAAATCTCGGCGGTAAAGGTATAGACCTCTGTATCCTTGTCTTTCCAGGCATCAATAGACAAGCCTGCTTTTTGCAAACAAAGATTAGATAAAAACTCTTGCTTATTCCAACCGGTTTCTATAGCTACTTGAGGCAAGAAAACTCCACTCCTAAGACCCTTACGCACTAAAACTCCATCGATGCCAAGACGGATATTTTCAGGGTTATCTATTCTTTGCATAGGAGAAAGAACAGATATTTCTATATCAATATCTGCTAATTCATCTAAAGTTACTGCCGGAAAGCGCGGGTCAAAAGTAGCTGCTTCTACAGCCATATCGCGCACGGTTAAATATAAGGGACCTTTACCGGTTAAGTTGCCGATACAGCCGCGTAATTGGCCTTTTTTATGAAGCGTTACAAAAGCGCCCATCTCTTTAAGCAAAGCAGGCTCGGTTTCAGTTATTTTTAGCTTTCTACCTTCTTTTAGATAAGATTCTATTGAAGAGCGCGCAATCTCAAGGAGCCTTTTTTGTTCTTGCTTGTTAAACATAGCTACCTCCCTGCTTTTATCATCAATAACTACACTCGCATACCCTACGGTCCAGATACCTTTCTTTTTATCCCCGGTTACCTCTGAAGAGTTAGTATAATTCATAAGCGTTGCTTTATTACAAAGCATCTTCTTTGCAAGCATTATAGCGCTTACAACCCCAAAACCTCCACAAGCCTGCGCTCTTCCTTCACGCAAGGCATAATAAAGGCCTTCGGCGTCTAAATCCTTGATAAAAGAAAGAGTTAAGTTATCTATAACGGCTGCCTTTTCAAAGTCATACCCGTGATATAAATCCGAGGAGATTACTACCAATACGTCTTTGCGTTGGCCAATAGCATCTTTAAGGAGGCTAGCGAGCTCTTGGCATAATTTTATAGGACAGTCTCCTATAACTAGAGGGACAATTTTAAAGTCTTTTAGCGTCCTCTGTAAAAAAGGAAGCTGCACCTCAACGCTATGTTCGCCTTCAAAGGCCTTAGGATCAAAGTATATGTCTTTATTAGAGTTTAAGAGTTTGGCGGAAAATTCTTTATCAACCTCTATCTGCCCTAAGGGAGTGCCAAACTTACCTTCAGGATACACTGATACTCCGCTAAAGCCGTAATGGTGGCCGGTGCCGATAATGACAATTGTCTTATAATTTCTATCCTTTATTAGTTTGTAGGCATAAGCTGCTGTCTGGCCTGAATAGCCATACCCTGCATGAGGGACTATAATTATAAATGCTTCACTTTCTTTTTTCTCTGCTTCTTTTATTTGGGCAGAAAAGATAAGATCATCCACCATCTTTAAAAGCTCTTTAGGTGAGTCAGGGTAAAACATCCCGGCTACTGAAGGATTTTTTATATTGTCTGCGTACAAGAAAGTTAAAAAACTGACGGCAAAGAAAAAAAGAATAGTGATAATTTTTATTTTTTGCTTCATCTTTCTTATCTTGCCTGTTAAAACTATAGCTACTTAAATACTACAACTTAAATTTTTTCACAAAAGTGGTGGAGCTGAGCGGGATCGAACCGCTGGCCTCCTCGTTGCGAACGAGGCGCTCTCCCAGCTGAGCTACAGCCCCCAAACCTGTCCCCTGGGGGACGCTCTCCAGGTGTCAGGCACTTGGGGAACGTCCCCAAGGACTTATTTTAATTCAAATACCTTATCAAGAATCTCATCATAGGGCCTTTCCTGTAAAACATAATTAATATAAGAGGTTCTTCTGTCTTTAAGTAAGCTACCTAAAGATTGAAAGGCCGGATTTTCTTTGGTAATTATACCATTAGTATCTCCTTTTGCATAGTAGGAAAAACTATTCCAAGGCCAATCAAATATATTGCTTACTAATTTTCCCCGTAATGGATTGCGCTCTATATACCTGGAACATTCTAACAAATAACTATCATTATTTATTAATAAACTTTTAAACCTATTCTGATAAAGAAACCCTACGGAATTATATTCCTTTCTGTGGTAATTAGCATATACCTGTAGGATATTCTTCATAAAAATAGAGAGATCATCTCCTCGTTCAGTAAAGATAAGCAAATGTAAATGATTCGGCATTAAACAATAATTTGTTATTGCCAATAAAACTTCTTTTAGGTATCGTTTTACGATAGAAATAAAAACCTGATAATCCGCATCTTTTCTAAATATTTGCTTTCGGTCATTACCTCTTGTAAAGACATGGTAATACCCTCTGTCCAAAATCAACCTATTTGCTCTAGGCATTCTAACCACCTCCTCTACAACTAATAGACGTAAGAAAACTAAAAATCTAACTAAAATTGTTGCGATTAGATTGGCTTACGAATGGAGCCTGGCACCTTGGAGAGCGTCCCCCAGGATTTAGGGTTTAGTTGGTGGAGACGGATGGCAAGTAAATGGTAGAGCGCATAATTACTTCGGGATTATCTACAGAATCCTTTTCCTTAGAAGGGTCCCAACGGCCTGAAATTTTAACATATACATAATTCCCTTCGCTAAAATTTTTACCGGGCTTAAAAGAAGTTATTATGCCAGATAAAACCTCTTCTTTCCCTTCCTCTCTACAATTAAGACAGGCAGAAGAAGCCCCGCAATTACTGCAATACAACAACCGGTTAGAAGACTTATCAAAAGTATATTTTATCCAATAGTCGTTAACATCCCTAATGCCAAGAGAAGATCTAGGAGCGTCAATATAAAGCGCCAAAGAAGTGTCTGTCTCAATCACAACAGCTGTTTTCTCGCCAAAAACCTTTTCATTACCTATGGTACTTAAACCTCTTTTAGCAATATGATCCAGGCAAAAAGAAAGATCGTTCTGTACTTTAATCCTGCGGTCAAGAGAGATAAGTTGATAACGGCTGAATATAGTAATACTATTTATACCGAGGATAACAAGCCCCATTAAGACAAGTGCTATCAAAAGCTCCATTAAGGTTATAGATTTATTCTGGTAAGGCATTATTCAATAGCAGGCAAAGTTATAGAAACCGTTACCTTGGTAAGATTATCCGACGAGTCAACAGTATCGATTTCATAAGTACCCTTGTAATCCCTGTCATCTATAGTTATTTTTTCAAAATATTTTTTGGGACCTTTAGGGCCTAAGGAGTTGTCCGTATCATACCAAGTAGAATAATTAACATGCCTCTGAAGAGAGTCTAAAAAATACTTTCCTAATTCTGCGCCTGAAATCTTTAACCTGCTTTTATAAATATAACGCTTTCCAATTACAAAGGTGCTTGCCAAGCCAGTAATCACTAAAGAAATAATGATTAAGGAGACGAGGATTTCTAATAGGGTTAAGGCTTTTTTATTCACTTCTTACTTTTACCTTAAATCATCCCGTCAGGGCAGTTGCGTGATTTTTCAGGATCGGCATTAAAATCACTACTAGTTAAAGTATATGTGCAATTTAAATTCCCTTTTAATTCCGCTTTTATCGTAGCTACGCTTAAAGGGGTAGAGGTAGTTTTAACGCTATAAACCCAATTAGAGTCATTTAAATCCAACTTAAGGGTATCATTACATTCCGCAGTATTATCGCAAGAATCATACACATCTTCATCGCTCTCCATCTTATATATTTTCTCAGCCGCAGCAATAAGTCTGATATTAGAGACTGCCTCTTTACTTAAAACATTATACTTTGTCTTGTTAAAATTCGGGATAGCTATTGCAGAAAGAATACCAATAATGACTATAACAACTAAAACTTCTATGAGAGTAAAGGAGTGTCTATTGTTTTCTGACATATCAGCCTTTAATATTTTTTTAAACGCTTATTGAGCAAAGCATTACTAACTGCTAAAATAACAGAATAATACCCTGCTCAATAAAACGTCTTGTTAAAATTAAATTAATAATAACCCGCTGTTCCGCCCCACTCCCCATCAATAGAAAGATTAAGAGTATACCTAGAGGGACCCTGGGGTGCCTTACCTCCACTAGTACATCTTGTAGCAGTACAAGTCCCAGTAGTAGTACATGCATAGCTAAAATAATGAGTATTAGCGCAGCTAGAAGGCGCCTCCACAGGCAAATTAGGTACAGTTGCATAAGCGCCGGTCTCCAAATGTTTTGCCTGTTGCGCTGTCCTAAGTGCACCTAAAATAGACTTAGCTTCAGCAGTACGTCCTTTTTCCACTACCTTAGTATATTGCGTAAAACCCAAAGCAGCTAATATGCCTACAATTATAATTACTACAACGATTTCAACCAAAGTAAAACCACCTTTTCTTTTCATATCCATTCACCTCCTTTTTTAAAACTATTATCTTTGTTATATTGGTTTTTATTATACTTAAGCTTACAAAAAAAGCAAGTTTTTTTTAACCTCCGCTAATTTGTGATATCTTAAATATCGGCAAAAATAACCCTATAATCATTATCCCGATAACTACACCCATAAAAATAAGCATTACCGGTTCAAAGATTGAAGTAAAACGGGTAGTAAAAACCTCTAGATGCTCCTGATAAAAGGCATTGAGCTTTTTAAACATGCCGGGCAGCTCACCTACCTCTTCTCCTATGCTAATCATCTGTGATACCATAGGATCAAAAAAACCGCTCTTTTCTAACGATTGCCCTAAAAGTTTGCCTTCACGCACTTCTTCTTTAACCTTGCGTATAATGTCTCCTAAGATAACATTATCCACGCTACGCTCTGATATCTCTAGAGAATAAAGTATGGGCACTCCACTTTCAATCAAAGTAAACATTTCAGAAGTAAAGCGCTCTATGGAGATATTCCTAAAAAAATCACTAACAATAGGAAGTTTTAATAAAAATAATTGAAACGCCCTCTTACCCTCACGAGTCTTTACATACCTGCGTAAAAACCAAAATATAATTCCTATTGTTACGACTATAATAATCCCGAATTTTCTGATATAGAAACTTGTCAACAAAAGCATTTTAGTTAAAAACGGAAGTTCGACATTAAAGCCAGTAAATATTTCGGCAAAGGTAGGGATAATCTTAATTGTCATAAATAAAAGCGCACCTAACCCGGTAACCATCAGTATAGCAGGATAGATAAGCGCAGAAACTATCTTTTTCCTAAAAGCAGCGTTGCGCTCTAAATAGCCAGCAAGGCGGTTTAATACCAAACTCAAATTCCCGCTTGCTTCTCCACTCTCTATAAGATTAGTCCAAAGCGGTGAAAAAACAGTAGGATATTTAGCTATTGCTTCATGCAGGCTCAGCCCAGCTTCCATATGCTTTTCTAGCTCTTGAATAATTTGATGCAACCTCTTGCTTGCCACCTGCTGGGAAATAATATTTAAACTTCTTAAAATAGTAATACCCGCCCCAATAAGTGTAGCTAACTGACGGCAAAAAATAACAAGATCATCCCCAGTAATCTTATTATGCTTAGAGACAAACCTCCCCCTCCCAGATGCTACAATAGAGGCATTAGCCTTATCTTCTTGTTTCTCAGGGATAATATTAACAACAACAAAACCTTTTGACTGAAGAGTGTTTATTGCTTCTTCTTGGGTTATGGCTTCCTGAATTCCGGTAATCTTCTTACCCAGCCTATCCCTGACAATATAAAAAAATTTAGGCATTATTCTACTCCTAAAGCAAGGCTGGATGCTTCCTCTAAAGAAGTAATCCCCTGCTCTGCCTTACGTAAACCTGATTCATATAGCATTTGCATGCCGTTAGCCTTGGCAACCTCCCGTATCTTCTGAAAAGATGCCCTCTGGTTTATAAGGATTCTAATCTCCTCATTAACCCACAGTACCTCTGATACACTAACTCTCCCCTTATATCCTATATTATTGCACTTAGGGCAGCCCTTGGCCCTGTAAAGAAGCTCTGCTTTTAACCCCAAGGCAGAAGCTTGGACCCTATCCGGCTCATATGCCTCTTTGCAGGCAGGACAAAGCTTTCTTAAAAGCCTCTGGCTTACTATTAGCAATAACGAAGGGGCTAACATATAAGGCTCTATGCCTATATCCATAAGCCTGCTTACTGCTGTAGGCGCATCATTGGTGTGGAGGGTGCTTAAAACAAGGTGCCCGGTTAAGGCCGAACGAATACATATCTGGGCAGTCTCAAGGTCGCGCACCTCCCCAACTAACATTACATCAGGATCCTGCCTTAAAAAACTACGCAAGGCAGAAGCAAAGGTTAAACCTATCTCCGGCTTAATCTGCACTTGATTAATTCCGTCTAATCTATACTCTACCGGATCTTCAACAGTAACTATGTTTTTTGTCGGGCTCTTAATCTCGCTTAACATCGCATACAGAGTCGTTGTTTTACCTGAGCCTGTGGGGCCGGTTAAAAAAACTAAGCCATAAGGGGCATTTATACCTTTGCGTATAATCTCAAGCTGTTTTGGCTCAAACCCAAGCCTATTTAAATCTAAAACTACCTCCCTCCTATCCAATAAACGCATTACTATCTTTTCGCCATATATAGTAGGTACGGAAGAAACACGTATATCTATCGGATATTCCTCTATCCTAACAAAAAAAGCTCCATCTTGGGGAAGCCGTTTTTCAGCGATATCCAGTTTTGAAAGTATCTTAATACGGGATGTTATCGGTAAATGTAAGTGTTTGGCTGGAGGAGGAATCTCATAGAGCTTTCCGTCTATGCGATACCTTAAAGAAATATTATTTTTAAAAGGCTCTATATGAATATCCGAGGCCCTCTCATTAATCGCTTGCCTTATAATTAAATCAACCAATTTAACTACGGGAGCCTCTTCTGCCCGTTCTGCCAACTTATCTAAACTTAACTCCTGTCCATCTTCAGCCTGCTCCAAATTTAAATCATCAGAAATATCATAACTATCTTTAACCGCTTGATTAAGCATTGCCGAAGATTTACCATAGAAATTGCCCACTGCTTTTTTAATATCAGTGCTGCTGGCGATAACCGGGTTAATTTCACAATTAGTAATCCTTTCAAGGTTATCTATAAGGACTAAATCTAACGGATCTGACATAGCTATAGTCAAAGACCTTAAAGTACGCGATAGGGGCAGGACAGAGTTCTTCAGGGCAAATTCATGCGGGATTAAACGCTCTAACCCCTGGTCAAGGGCAGGCTTTAACATCCCAGTGCCTAAAGAAAAAAAAGGCACTTTAAGTTGCTGGGCTAAGATAGAGACCACTTGGTCTTCTTTAACTATCCCTAGCTTAACTAAAACTTCCCCTAACTTTCCTCCCTCTTGACGCTGGATACTTATAGCCTTCTCTAGTTGCCCAGCATTAATTAGGCCTGCCTGAAGCAATAGCTCTCCTAATCTTATATGCTTACCTTTATTAATCATTAATATTTCTTAACGTTAACGTTGATTTTCTAAGGCGTTTAAATAAGTGTTTATGCTTGACTGCCGGCTTATCACTGTTGCCGTAGATTGTTCGCGGTTAGGAAGCGCCATTCTTTTAACCTGGGCTAAAGCCCCTTCAGCCTTCTCTGTATAAACTCCATCATTAATTATGCGCGGAGTGATAAAGACTAAGAGTTCCCTATCTTTACCCGGGGAGTAGGACTTATGCCTAAAAAATGCGCCAAAAAAAGGAATATCTCCTAATATTGGTAGCTTGGTTACAACAGTAGCATGCTGCTTACGTATCAATCCCCCCAAGACCATTGTCTCTCCATCCTTAACGCGCACTATAGTCTTAGTGCTGCGCACTTCTGGATTAGCAAAATCATAGGTATGCCCGGCTGCAGCAAAAGTAGCTTTAGTTGTTGAGGCTTCAGCAACCTTAGGATAGATAAACATCGTAATCTCTTTACTGGCTAAATCAACCTGAGGAGTAACTCTTAAAGATATACCTGTCTCAAAACGCTCTGCCTCTACTGTCTCGCTCCCCACAACCCCTCCTGCAGCGGCAGTAGTAGTTTTTACACCTATAGCTTCTTCAGTAGTAATCTTAATCTCAGCAGTCTCATTGTTCAAAGAAAGAAGTCTTGGCCTTGCTAAAAACTTAGTATCTGTATGGGTTCGCAAGAAATCTAACTGAACTTTATAAGGGCCTCCGGTTATATCATTATTAATATCTATTGCGCCGTAACCTCCTGCGAATGCTTTTGCCCAACTATGATACGGAAATCCTGCTGTTGCCTGCCCTCCTGTTATAGCTATAGATAAAGGGGTCTGGCCAAACTTAAAACCCATCTGGTCAACTACATCCTTACTAACATCTAAAATCTCTACCTCCATCATAACCTGCGGCACAGCCACATCCAAAGATGCGATAACCTTGCGGATAACCGGCATGCGCGAAGGCATATCCGTAACAATAAGGCAATTAGTGCGAAAGTCTTCTATAACCTTGCCGTCCTTAGAAAGAAGCCTTTTAACTGTCTGGGTAATACCAGCCTCTTCTTCCACTTTCCATTTACCGGTATCTTCCGAATTAGAACTACCCGAAGAAGAAGATGATGAAGATGAAGATGATGATGAGCTAGACGAGCTAGATTCATTATCAGTATTTAAAATACTCTTCATCTCTTCTTTTAAAGAAGAAGACGAGACCGTAGCATGTTTTAGGTAAAATATTTCGGTTATGGTTTCTGCCTCAGGCGTTCCCCAATCCTTGACAATAAATAAACTTGCCTCATCATCTAACTCATAAGAAAGGTTATTGGCCTTAAATATCTTATCCATCGCCTCTTTAAGGGGAACTTTATCTACATAAAGAGTAAGCGTCCTATCTGATACAGCCTCAGAAGCTACAAAGTTAAGGCCGGACTGCATTGATAATATCTTAAGCACATCTTTTAAAGAAGCGTCCTGAAGATCCATAGAAATAAGCGGTTGATCTTTTGGCACGGGGAGCATCTCACCTAAAGCGTAAATATAAGGAGTAAAGGTAAAATTTAAAATAAGTATAGCGAATAAAAAAACCTTCAAATTAATTTTCATAGCCCCTCCTATTTTCTATCTCTCCTGCCGACCCATGGCAGGCTTTGTGGATAATTTATATTCTGTACCTGCAAAAAGTACTAAAACCCCTTCTTTGCTTATATCTATAATATCAGCCCCTTGTATAACATCTCCTACTTTTACTACTTTATTATTTATAATCGCCTGTGGCAGGCTACTACCCCAAATAAGGCCCTGAACCACTAAATCAGGAGCGATCTTTTCGTCTTTATCTTGGAAAGACACATCTTCTTCGGATTCTGTAAACACTAAAGGCTGCTCAAAAGGATTCCTTAAGGTATCAGCCCTGTATTCTACCTTTGGGCGTAAGTCCGTAGCCTCTATTGTAAGCCCTTTACCGAATTCTTTCTGTATATTCTCGTATATATCTTTGGGTGATTCAGCTTTAAGTTTTGCAATATTTATAATTCCTTGCAAAAATATAATAATAAAAAGGAATATAAAACAACTTGTTATGTTTTTCATCTTTTTAAAAGCACTATTGTGCTTATACGTAAATTTACCCTTAACTCTTTATCTTTATTATAAGAAGGCGAATCAATATTTGAATATTCAATAAAATAAATGCGCTCAAATGTTTCTAATCTATTGATAAATTTAGCTAAAACATTGTAATCAGGGGCAACCACAGAAAGATCAAAACTAAATTTTGAGTATTCTGCAGACAAAGATTCTCCCAATGGCTGCATAGATGCAATCTTAACCCCCGTATCCTTTGCTATATTATTAATGTCTGACATAGCCACGCCTGAATCCTGCTTAGCCAAAAGAGCATAATATAAGTTAAGCCCTTCATTTAACTTTCCTATATCAACCAATATCTTATTCTTTTCTTCTTCTTCAACTATACCGGAACTTAAAGAGGCAATTTGAGAACCTCGCCATTCGTAAATTCTGTAAGCAATCAGAAAAGCAAATAGAATAACAACTAAAGCAAAAAACTTATTTTTATTTTCGTTAATAACCGCTAATATATCCATCCTATCTAGTATCCTTATAGTTTTTGCAAATTAAATTAAACTTAGTTATAGGTACTTTATCCTCTGTTGTGTCGTACTTTACAGAATTTAATTCAATCCCTGTGAAATAATTTGATAAAACAAAGTCGTTCTTTAAATTATTAACAAATTTATTCACCGCCTCAAACTCTTTATCCGCAGAACGCAGATAACTCCTGCCCTCAAGCAATAAAGAAAGCTTGCCTGCTTCTTCATTAAAGGAGAATTTAACAAGCCATACTCCTTCAGGGATACACCGGGGTATAGAATCTAATGCCTTAGTAAGATAAAACTTTCCTTTTATCAATTTATCGAAAGTCTTTAACCTCTGCTTATATCCGGCGCCGACCTCAGAAAGCTGGCTTAAGCTTAGATTAGGGTCAATATCCCCTGGTGTTACCCTTTTTTTAATTACAGAATTTAATTCTTCTTTAACCGGAACAATCTTGTAAAAACTATAGGCAAAAGCGGCAATACAGATAAAAATACCTAAGAATATAACACGTAAATCTATTTTAACATCTTTTAAAAAATTGCCTAAATCAAATTTAGCATCAGTTACACCTACGCTCTTAGACACTGCCTTAACCTCAGAAAGATTTATCTTTACTTTAGTAGGAATAACATCAGCTAAAGATGCGCCAAAACTTTTAACAAGCCCTAAAGAATAAGCCCTGCCACTGCCTATAAGCTTATTAAAGTCAAGGAGCTTAAAAGGGATGTAAAATTCAGACATATAAGACTCAAGCTCCTGATAATAATCATGGTTAATAAAAGAAAATACGCGCTGAATTCTCTTTTCTGGAAACTTACGTTGGTAGTAATCTAAAGAAATGCGCATCTCTGATTTTAACTTATCTAAAAAAGCCTGTGGTTCAGCTTGGAAATCACCTGTTCCTGCTTGAAGTATAGGGCCTGAAGCCAAATTGATATCTCTACTAAAAAGTGGGAAACCGTTCTCAAGGACTATAAAATTAGCATCATCCCCCCCAGAAAAATCAGCGCAAAGAACGCCTATAATACCGCTCTCCTTTACCCTTAAAAGCTTAAGCCCTCTTAATATGCTAAAACCTGAATACTCTAATCTGCGGACCTTAATATTAACTTGCTTAAAAACAGTAAGATACCTCTCAAGTATATCTTTTTTAAGCCCCATAAATAGGATATTATTTATACGAGAAGACTTTGCCACCTGAGCCTGAAAATCAGAAACAAGCTCTTCAACCTTAAAGGGGATATACTTCTTTGCCTCAAATCTTACAGCGCTAGCCAACTCTTCTTTAGGCAAATGCGGCATTTCAAAACTGCGAATAATAAAGTCCCTGCCTGATAAAACAAGAGAAACCTCTTTAGCTTCTATCCTACCGGTTCTTAGCGTCTCATTAATAACGGCTACCAGTTTTATCTCTAAAGGGACTTTCTCTTCTAATTCCATATCTAAAGCCTCAAGAAAAGGAACCTGAATATTATTTATTAGCTTTTTCCCTTTGGTTTCAGTAAAATTTATAAAGTTGGGGCCAAAATATATGCCTAACTTATTCATTTTTTATCTCCTGACGTGGATATACGTTTACGGCTCTTAATCCAACTATCAATATCCTTCCTCTCAAATCTCCAAACTCCTCCTACCTTTATACCGGATATCTTACCCTGATTAAGCCAATTATAAATAGTCTGCTTCTTAAGTTTAAGGTAATCTGCCAATTCATCTATGTTTATAAGCCTTGCCATAATTTGTACCCTCTTTTACTCCATCTGATAAGAGGAATTTAATTAAAACATAATAGATTTAATTTGTCAAGTGTTTTTTTATATATTTTATTATAAACTTACTTAGACTTAACTATAGTTACATTACACCCGACGATAAAAATAAATAGATTTTAGATAAGAATTTTCTAATTTTAAAAAATAAAAAAGTGGGGAAGATTAAGGTATTATTAATATTCGGTCTTTATTTCAAGTCTAGAGACCCCTTTAGGGTCATTAGGGTATCTATCATCATCAGGAGGGTGGATAGTTATCTGAATCTTGTAAGGAATATCCGGATCTTCTATATCTATATCGATTCTTTTTTTATCTTTATCGCTCTTGCAAACAGGATCAATACAATCTCTATAGTAAAAGTATTTATCAGCTCCTCCTTTAGGATTTGCAACCCAATCGCCTGTCCTAAGCTTCTCCAGGGCATAGTTCATCATCCCTCTAGTTGCATAATAGGCCTTGATACGTGAAACCTGATGGTGGGTTAAGCGTGACTGGCTGGAAATTATACTTAAAATAACACCGGAAAAAATAAAAACTATAATTACAGTGGCAAGAACAATAATTAAAATTGCGCCCTTGCTATTTCTAACCATCTTTTCTTAAGGATATCTTATAATCACCTGCTACAAACCCTTCCATTAACACATGGCCTTCTCTTGCAAGCCAACCTAAACTCATTAAAACATTATCCCGGGATCTATCAATGCCCTTTACCAAGGTCGAGAGGTTAACCTCCCCATGCTGGTCAAGATAGTGCCAAATCTCTCCTGCTACAATTCCTATCTCTGTAATCATCATCTCCTCCAGAATTCTATTTTATAATAAAAGCATTTTTAGTCAACTACTTTTTTATAGTTTTGCTCTAAAAGATTAGCTCTTTCTTTAGCATAAGCACTTAATTTGCCTTTTGCCTCAATAACCTTTTTATAAAATACTTCTGCCTCTTTAAAATCTTCCCTATCTTCGTATATCCGCGCTACTCTTAAATAAACTTTTTCCCTAAACTCCTCGCTTACAGAAGCTTTCAGATATTCCTGAATAGCGCTGTCAGCTTCTCCCATAGACTCGTATACTTCAGCTAAGGCAAATATAGAAGCAAGTTTTATCTTTTGGTCCTCTGCTAAGGCAGCCTTAGTAAAATTTATAATTGCCTCCTTATGCCTACCCTGGTTAGAAAAAATAACACCTAAGGAATAATAAGCTTCCCTAATTAAATCGCTATCAGGATAGTCCTGCACAAGGCAAAGAAAATACCTTGATGCTATGCCAAGCTCATTATGCTGATAGTAATAACCTGCCAACCAAAATAACGCCTTAGCTGCAATCTCTGAACCCGGGTACTTAGAGCGTAAGGCGTTAAAACGAAAAACAGCCTCTTTCTCATCCTCTAAATTATAATAAGAATCTGCCAAACTATATTCTGCCTTCTGGATAAGATGAATATCTTGAGAAGAAGAAAGTATCATCTTAAAATTTTCTATAGCCTTGGTGAAAAGTCCTATATTGTAATAAGAACTCCCCAGTAAATACGAAACCTCGGCTAAAAATAAAGAGCCTTTGAACTTTTTACTATACCCCTCAAGCAGGCTAATGCTTGCCCTGTAATCTCCTTTTTGAAAATACTCCAGGCCTAAAGCATAAACCGCTAAACTCTTTTGATACAAAGCATAATCTTTATTGCAGCCTTTGGGATAATTTTTTAAAGCCAAATTATAATACTCTAACGCCTTAGAGTAATTAGCAAGGCTATAATTTATATCTCCGATTTTAAGAAGAGCAGATTCTCTGAGGGCATCCTCTTGGCTTAAGGTTAAAACCTCTTCAAAAAAACCTTTGGCTTCTTCTAACTTGCCTTGATTTAAAGATATATTAGCCTTGCCTAAGGCTAAAGTTGTCAAATTCTTTTTATTAAGCCCTTCTTTGGATAATAAAGAAAGCTGTGTATCAGCTTTTGCGTATTCGTTAAGCTTGATATAAGCCCAGGCAGAGCCTAAGCGCGCTAAAGAAATTAGCTTGTTATCGCTAGCTTCATTTAAAACTTTCATATAAAACTCTAAAGCGCAATTAAAATCTTCTAAATAATAATTTGCCTCTGCAAGATAAAAATACAAATAAGACAGACGCGTTTTATCGCTTAATAAGGATTTTAATAACCTGCCAGCCTTTTCTTTTAAGGTTTTATATTCTTTAAGGCCATAAAAACACTCAAGAGACTTAAAAGACGCATCCAAAGATTGCGGTTCATCCGGGTATTTTTCTTCTACTGCCTTAAGGTACTCAAGCGCCTCTTTGTAGCTACCTTCTTCGATTAAGGACCAACCTAAAGAATATAGAGCTGGAGGAATATAGGCAGAGTTAGGGAAGCGTGATATTAATTTTTTATAGTTTTGGATAGATTTGGCAAAATCATTCTTTTTAAAATAAGTTTCGGCAACCCAATAGATAAGAGCGTCATTTATATTTGCCGCATAACGGCTCTTTAAAAGTCTCTCAAAAATTGCAAGCGCCTCATTAAGCTTATTCTGGTAAAAAAATACCTCTCCTATTAAAAAATCTACTTCGGCCAATTTAGATGAAACAGGAAACTCCCTTTTAAAGCGGTTAAAAAGCCCTAAGCTTGCCTCATAGTATCCGTCTTCAAATGCCTTACTCGCCATAAAGAAGAGCTCTTCCTCTTTATCAGAAGATAAAACTTTCATAGGCAAAAAAAGGTAATAGAAAAAGGATATAAACAATATAACTATTACTCTAAAACGCCTAAGCATTTAATACCTTCCTTAAAAACTCTCCGGTATAAGAGGAGTTGCTCCTTGCGATATCCTCAGGCGAACCACAAGCAACCAACCTTCCTCCCCCATCTCCTCCTTCCGGGCCTAAATCTATAATATAATCAACGCTCTTAATTACTTCAAGATTATGCTCAATTACTATTACTGTATTTCCCTTATCTACTAACCTTTGCAAAACAGCAATCAATTTTTCAACATCAGCAAAATGAAGCCCGGTAGTAGGCTCATCAAGTAAATAAAGAGTATTTCCCGTAGCGCGCTTACTTAACTCTGAGGAGAGTTTAATCCGTTGCGCCTCTCCTCCTGAAAGAGTAGTTGCCGACTGTCCAAGCTGAATATAACCTAACCCTACATCATATAAATAAGAGAGTATATTATTAACCTTAGGTATATTTTTAAAAAGGTTAATCGCCTCTTCTACGGTCATAGAAAGAATATCCGCTATTGACCTGCCCTTGTACTTAACACTTAAAGTAGCCTCATTAAACCTTGCGCCATTACAGATATCGCACTTTACATACACCTCAGGTAAAAAGTGCATCTCAATCCTCTTAACCCCGTCTCCTTGGCAAGCTTCACAACGCCCTCCTTTTACATTAAAAGAAAACCTGCCCGGCGAGAATCCTCTTGCCTTAGAGGACGGCAAGAGACTAAAGATATCGCGGATATGGTTAAATACTCCTGTATATGTAGCCGGGTTTGAACGGGGAGTTCTTCCTATAGGGGATTGATCCACTACTATAACCTTATCTATAAACTCTATTCCTAAAAGCTTCTTAAAAGCCCCGGGCTTTTCTTTTGAGTGATAAAGCCTCTGAGAAAGGGCGCGGAATAAGGTCTCGTCAATAAGGGTAGATTTACCTGAACCAGAGAGCCCGGTTATGCCAATAAATGTACCTAGGGGAAAACGGACATCTATATTTTTAAGGTTATGCTCGCTTGCCCCTTTAATCTCCAGAAATTTTTTCTTCCTCCAATCTCTTCTTTCCTGCGGCAGGGGTATTTTTAACTCTCTTCTTAGGTATTTAGCAGTAAGAGATCTTTTGTCCTTAAGCAGGCTATCTTTTGTACCGGCAAAGACAACCTCTCCTCCGTTCTTGCCGGCATAAGGACCTAAATCTACGATGTAATCTGCATTAATAATTGTAGATTCATCATGCTCAACTACTATTAAGGTATTTCCAAGATCTCTTAACGATTTTAAGGTAGAAAGAAGTTTAATATTATCTTTTTGGTGTAATCCTATGCTCGGCTCATCTAATACATATAAAACACCCACAAGGCCGGAACCAACTTGGGTAGCAAGCTTTATCCTCTGCGCCTCGCCCCCTGAAAGAGTAGAACTTTTCCTATCTAAGGTAAGGTAATCTAACCCCACATCAATACAAAACTTTAATTTACGGATTATCTCTTTAAGCGCCTGCTGGGCAATTATACGCTCTTTTGCAGTTAATTCTAAAGTGCTAAAGAAGTTATGCGCACTCTTTACGGACATCTGCGTTACTTCCCATATATTCTTATTTCTTATCTTAACTGACAGGCTCTCTCTTTTTAAACGCGCTCCTTTACACAAAGGACAAGAGAGACTGGAGATAAAACGGGATAACTCTTCCTTTAAATAATCGCTATCAGTCTCATTAAAAAGGCGGTTTAGATGGGGGATTAACCCCTCAAAAGGCTTATTTCCTATTATCTCTTCTGAACCATAGAGGATTGCCTTTTGCACATCTTTGCTTAATTTATTAAACGGGGTATCTAAACTAAATTTTAATAAAGAAGCTAAACTGCGCAATAGCCAACGGTAGTAAAGCATATAACCCCTCCCCCCACGTTTCCAGGGGACTAAAGCGCCATCATTAATAGACTTTGTCTTATCAGGAACTACTAAGTCAGGGTCAAATTTAAGTTTATTTCCTAAACCATTGCATTCAGGGCAAGCGCCATAAGGGGAATTAAAAGAAAAGACTCTTGGCTCTACTTCAGTATAACTTATCCCGCAGCTTAAACAAGCATACTCTTCGCTAAAGAATATTTCTTTTTTATCGTAAGTTAATATTATATTCCCCTTGCCTACCTTAAGCGCAGTCTCTACTGAATCTGTCAAACGGGAGCGTATGTCATCTTTTACTATTAGTCTATCAACTACAACCTCAATATTATGCGTTTTATAACGGGCTAGTTTTAATTTTACCGGAAGTTCATATACTCTCTTATCAATCCTCACACGGCTAAATCC
Organism: uncultured Planctomycetales bacterium; assembly: GCA_964542785.1. GTDB lineage: Bacteria > Omnitrophota > Gorgyraeia > Gygaellales > Profunditerraquicolaceae > Sherwoodlollariibacterium. The sequence continues at coordinate 165,410 of CAZIUK010000001.1, read as the reverse complement.
TGCCTTCTGGATTGAAATAAAGATATCCCTATATTCACCCTTCTTGCCTCTTACTAAAGGAGCGAGTATATTTATCTGGGTAGCTGTGGGAAGAGAAAGGATTTTGTCTACAATCTCTTGAGCGCTTTGCCTTTGTATGGGTTTTTTGCATCTATAACAAAAAACCTCTCCGATACGCGCAAAGAGTATTCTTAGGTAATCATAAATTTCAGTTTGCGTGGCTACTATTGAACGAGGATTCCCTCCGGCAGACCTCTGTTCAATAGCTATTGATGGAGAGAGCCCCAAGATATACTCTAAGTTCGGTTTTTGAAGCTGTTCTAAGAATTGCCGCGCATAACTTGACAAACTCTCTACAAACCTGCGCTGGCTTTCAGCATAGATAGTATCAAAGGCCAAACTTGATTTTCCTGAGCCAGAGAGCCCGGTAAATACAATAAGTTTATTGCGGGGAAGCTTAAGGTCTATATTTTTAAGGTTGTGTTCCTTTGCCCCACGGATAATTATTGAGTCAGTATTTAACATGAACGGTTAAGCCACAGGGACGGTTCTATATTTTAAGAAACAGAGCCGTCCCTGTAGGGTTTTAAAAAGGCGTTATCTTTTCTTCTTTTTCTTCTTTCCGCCTCTTTTCATCTTTGCACAAGAAACATCGCCTTTTTTATCAAGGAAATAAAGGTAACCGTCTTTTCTTTTGATGCCACACTTGGCTACCTTCTTCTTTCCACCGCCTTTTTTAGCGCCGCGTGCCATTTTAGTACATGAAACATCGCCTTGCTTATCAATAAAATAGAGGTAACCTTTTTCCCTTTTGATTCCTAACTTCACGAGTTTTTCTGCCATATCTTAAACTCACCCCCTTTCGCTTTATTTAATTATGTGCCGATTGATACCGGCTCCAAAATACTTTTTAATACTGCAATAGCTGAAAGAACTGCCAAATAACTTGTCTTATAATTGTCAGGGTGCGGAATATTTTCTGTACGCGTATAGAAATTTCCAGCATCGGATTTAACCCACACCTCGTGTATGTTTTTTTTAACTTTAGAAGAAGCAATAATTTTTACCATTGTCTTACGCATACCTATACCGGATAAACTTAATACTGCAGCAACATTAATATTTTGTGGAAAGTACCTTACCGCATCCAAGGCGCTGCCGTAAAACAGTACCCTTTCTTTTTTAAGATTTAATAGGTTTATCTTTTTATCCTTAATATACTTGACCCCTTTAAAACTTAAAGGATTCTTGGTAGTAACAAGGATTACGCTGCGTATCTTGCTTACACTAAAGGCCTTTAATGCATCTACCCCCGAGACAGCACCGCTAGGAAGATAAATCTTACAATTATTCCTGCAGGCTATCTTACGCAATAAATTAATCTTATGCGCAACCCCTCCTATGCTCATGATCATAATATCCTTCCTTGCCTTAAGAACTGCGGAGGCGATAGCAAAAGATGATTCTGCCGAAGCAGACTCAATTATAAGGCTAGAGGTTTCAAGCAAGGTTTTTAAGCTTTTGGAGGCAGCTGTTTTTCTTCCAATTTTCTTAGCTAAAGCTTCTGATTTAAAATTATCTAAATCATAAAGCCCACACAACTCTGCTGTGAGCTTAAGGCTGCGTACGATATACGTAGCTAAAGAACTTCCTATTGCCCCACAACCTACTATGCCTATCTTCAGTTTAGCCATCTTTTAACTTGACAGTTATCTATTAAGCGCGCCTTGCCGATAAACACCGCTAACATTATTAAGGAATTATTTGTAACCTTTTTAAGGGGCTTAAGGGAATCAGCATCCACTATCTCTATATAATCTATTATTACACTCTTATTTTTTAAGATAAGCTGCTTCATCCTGCCTACAATTATACTTGAATTCCTTGTTCCGTTTTTTATTAACTCTTTAGCTAAGTTAAACGCATAGGGTATAGTTAAAGCGTCCTTCCTTTGGCTTTTGCTTAAATAGATATTCCTTGAGCTTATTGCTAAACCATCTTTATCGCGCACTATGGGTATTACCTTAACCACTACCGGAATATTTAAATCCACTACCATCCTCTTGATAATAACTGCCTGCTGGGCATCTTTTTGCCCTAAATAAATTACATCCGGCCGGATAATATTAAGCAGCTTTGCGACAATAGTAGAAACACCCTTAAAGTGGTCAGGGCGGGATTTACCGCATAAGATATTACTTAGCCCTTCAAGGCTAATATAAGTAGAGAAATCTTTTGGATAGATATCTTTTGCTTCCGGGTAAAAAAGAATATCTACTTTTTCCTTACGGCAAAAGGATATATCTTTTTCTATCGGGCGCGGGTATCTATTTAGGTCTTCACCAGGCCCAAACTGTTTAGGATTAACAAATATACTTACAACTACCGTATCATTATCTTTGCGTGCTTTACGGATTAAACTTAAATGCCCCTGATGCAAAGCGCCCATAGTCGGGACAAAACCTATTTTTTTGCCCTTATGTTTTTTTAGCTCTAAAAGGATATTATCTAAACTGTTTATTATGCGCATATAACCTCTGTTAAAGGCTTTATAACAAAATCCCGCTTAAAGACGCGAGGATGAGGTATAACTAATTTTTTTGTTTGTATCTTTTGTTCTCCGTAGAACAATATATCTATATCTATTATCCTCGGCCCGTTACGCACGGATTTTACACGGCCAAGACGGGTTTCAATATTCTTTATTTTCTTAAGAAGCACCGGTGCTAAGATTGTTGTCTTTATCTTTAGCGCGGCATTTAAATAATCAGGCTGGCTCCTAGGTCCGCCTATGGCTTTTGTGTTAAAAAAAGTTGAGGTCTTTAAGACTTTAACTCCCTTTATTTTGCTTAACTCTAATATTGCGTTTTGTATATTCTCTTTCCGTTTGCCTAAATTAGAACCTAATCCTAAGTAACAGGTTATCATATTAAATCTTAGATGGGGACAGCCACTTTTTTATAAAAAAGTGGCTGTCCCCATTTATACTATAATTTGCTTAAGCGGCGTACTGCCTCTTGCATCCTCTCTTTGGATACTGTAAGTGCCATGCGGATATAGCCTTCTCCATATTTACCAAAACCAACGCCCGGGGTTACAACGATATCTGCTTTATTTAAAAGTAAAGATGCAAACTTTATAGAATCATAATTTTTTGGCGTCTTAATCCAAAGGTAAAAAGTAGCCTTAGGGCTATTTACCTGCCAGCCTAAAGACTTTAACCCCTTAACTAAGGCATCTCTCCTGTCTTGATAAAGAAGAGCCATACTTTTAATATGCTTATCCGTACTGTTAAGTGCTGCAGTCCCTGCAATTTGAATTGCAGAGAAGATGCCTGAGTCAATATTTGATTTTACTTTAGCTAATGCGCTTATTAGATTTTCATTGCCGCATGCCCAGCCTATACGCCATCCAGTCATATTATAAGACTTAGAGAGAGAATGAAATTCAATAACTACTTCTTTAGCGCCCTCTACCTCAAGCATGCTTACAGGAACATAGCCGTCATAACTCATTTCAGAATAAGCAAGATCAGAGATAATAATAATTTTATGCTTCTTAGCAAAGGTAATTGCCTCTTTAAAAAATGACTTATCAGCTATTGCAGAGGTAGGGTTATTCGGATAATTTAGAAACATTATTTTTGCTTTTTTTGAAATTGAAAGGGGGATTTTATTAAAATCAGGAAGAAAAGAGTTTGCACTTAAAAGAGGCATGAGGCTTATCCTCCCTCCTGCTAATATTGTACCACCCTTATAAGGGGGATAACAAGGGTCAGGAACTAGAGAATAATCCCCTTGATTTAAGAAAGCTAAAGGAAGATGCGCTATACCCTCCTTTGATCCGATTAAAGGAAGTATCTGCGTATCAGGATTTAAGGATACAGCAAACCTCTTTTTATACCAGGAGGCAATTGATTGGCGCAAAAAAGGCATGCCTTGATCTAAGGCATAGCGGTGATTAGCAGGGTCAAGAGCAGCCTTATGTAATGCATCAATTATATAATTAGGCGTTGGTTGGTCAGGATCTCCTATGCCTAAGTCAATTATATCGCGTCCTAAAGCACGGGCCTTTCTTTTTGCCTTATCTATCTCTAAAAAAAGATAGGGAGGCAAACTCTCTAATTTTTTTGAAAGCTTAAAGCTCATTTACAATCCTCCAAATTCCAGAATTCCAGGAATAGCCTCTATTTTAAAACATCTTGCATTGAATACAAACCCGCTGGCTTTTCAAAAACCCACTTAGCTGCTTTTAGAGCGCCCAATGCAAATAAATCGCGCGAATGAGCCTGGTGCTTTATCTCTATACGTTCAGAATTAGCGCAAAAGATAACTGTATGGTCGCCTATGATATCCCCTAAACGCAGAGAATGAACCGGCATATCTTGTCCGGTTGCTTCAGTTAAAACCTCTAATAATTTTTTAGCTGTTCCAGAGGGAGAATCTTTTTTATGCTTATGGTGTGCCTCTATTATCTCAATAGTATAATCGCGCCCTAATTTTTTGGCTATATCAGGCAATATATCAAATAAAGTATTTACCCCGATGCTAAAATTAGGAGAAAAGACCACGGGAATCAATTTTGAAACCTCTCTTAATTTATCTAACTGCGCTAGAGTCAACCCTGTTGTCCCCAAGATAAACGCTTTTTTATATTTAGCCGCGTAATCTAAAGTTAGGTCCGCAGCTTCGGCAATAGTAAAATCTATAAGCACATCTACTAAAAAAAGCCCGTCAGGGTTAGAAGATATTTTAAGCTTACCTATCTCTTTTCCTATAAGAGGCGTGCCTTTTTTCTCTAAAGCCAAAGCTATTTCAAAATCATTATCCTGTAAGGCTAATTCAAATATACGCCTACCCATCTTGCCGCAGGCGCCGGCAATGCCAAGCTTAATTACTCTTTGGTTTATCTTCATCTCTTCTCCTAAATTCTAAGAACTCTCTACACAAATTCACATTATTACTATCTATTTACTAAAAGAACCCCCCTGTTATGCTTAACGAAGTTAAGTCCTGTTACGCTATTTTATTTTAAAAGTCCGTAGTCAATTAAAGCCTTCTTTAATTTCTCTAAGTTTTCAGGCAACATTGATGACATCGGAAGCCTTAACTCCGGACTACACATACCCAATAACCCCATCGCAGTTTTTACAGGAATAGGATTAGTCTCTACAAATAAAGCCTTGACTAAAGGAAGTAGTTTATAGTGCATCCTCCGCGCCTCTTTAATATCTCCCTCTTCAAAAGATGTAATTAATTCTGCGGTATCAGCAGGAACAATATTTGCCGCCACCGATATAACGCCTGTGCCGCCTATGCTTAAAACAGGAAGTGTTAAGCTATCATCGCCTGAGATCAATTGAAAATTAGGCGGGCATAAGGATTTAATACGCGACATCTGTTCTAAATTCCCGGATGCCTCCTTAACTGCGACTATATTCTTACAGGTTGAAGCTAATTTGGCTATTGTCTGCGGCTCTATGTTGACTCCGGTGCGCCCGGCTATATTATAAAGCATAACCGGGATATTGACAGAATCAGCTACAGCCTTAAAATGCTCATAAAGTCCCTTTTGCGTTGGACGGTTATAATAGGGAGAGACCTGCAACGAAGCATCTGCCCCAACTGAAGCTGCATGTTTAGTCAAAGCAATCGCCTCTTCAGTTGAGTTTGAACCTGTACCAGCAATAACCGGAAGCCTCTTTCTTACCTGCGCAACGGTAATCTCTATTACCCGGCTGTGTTCTTCAAAAGTAAGTGTCGCTGACTCTCCGGTGGTCCCGCAAGGCACAATACCAGATGTACCATTCTTAATTTGAAAATCAACTAGCTCTTTAAGCTTACCCTCATCAACCTTACCATCTTTAAACGGCGTGGCCAAAGCTACAATAGAACCTTTAAACATAATACTCCCCCCTGTAAACTTTTTTTACACAACCCTCAAGCCAGTTATTATTAAATGAAGAGCTATCTTGATTAAAATAAACCTTCAAAACTTCTTTACTCTTTGTCCTTACCCTGATAATTCCGGATCCTTGCGCCTTTAGGGTATAAGCAGCAATCAAAGCTGAAGCAACAGAGCCTGTGCCACAGGCTAAGGTCTCTGCCTCTACGCCTCTTTCATAGGTACGCACGGATATAACACCCTTGCTTAAGGGCTCAACAAAATTTACATTTGCCCCTTCAGGAGAAAAAGCCTTATGGAAACGTATATATCCTCCTATCCTCTCAACATCAATATCTTCTAACCCGTTAACAAAAATTACCGCATGCGGGACTCCAGTATTGATAAAATTTACCCTTAATACTCTTTTATTAAAGTTAACCGGTATATTTAATTTCAAACCCTTAGGAGAAGTAAGCTTGATCCTAACATTGCTACCTGTAATTTTACTCTCAATTATCCCTGCTTTTGTTTCAATATTTATCTCTTTGGAGCCTCTACCTTTATTTTCCAAATACCAATAAGAAGCGCACCTTGCGCCATTCCCGCACATATCAGCCTCTGAACCATCAGCGTTAAATATCCTCATCTTAATATCGGCTTTTTTTGAGCCTTCCATTAAAAGCAATCCGTCAGCGCCGATACCTAATCTGCGGTTACATATCTTTTTAGCTAAAGGAAAGATGCTTTGCTTAAATCTACAAAACTGATTAGCGTAAACTACCACAAAATCATTCCCAGAAGCTACCATCTTAGTAAAATTAATTTTTTGCATACTTACCTTTTTAAAAGAAAAGAAGGTATAACTTCATTGCGGATTAAATCCCGGAAACCTTCTCTTTTTCTAATCATAAATATTTTTTTCCCTTTAACCATAACCTCAACCGGCCTAGTGCGTGAGTTATAATTACTTGCCATGCTAAAACCGTAGGCGCCTGAACCCATTATCGCAATAAAGCCGCCTTCTTTTAATTTAGGCAAGACCCTGTCTTTAGCAAAAAAATCTGAGCTCTCGCATATAGGTCCGACAATATCTACTCTTTCCTTTGTTTGCCTATCTTTATCCAAAGGGAGTATCTGATGATAAGCATTGTATAAAGAGGGGCGTATTAAATCATTCATCCCTGCATCTACAATCACAAATTTTTTCTTTGGCGTAATCTTAATATATAATACCTTTGTAACTAAGATGCCTGAATTTCCGGAAATAAATCTCCCTGGCTCCATGATTATCTTTAGTTTTGTTTTTTTAAGAAGAGGCAGAATATTTTTTGCAAAGGTTTTAGCTGTCTGAGGAGTTTCTTTATTATAGATTATCCCCAGGCCCCCGCCTATATTAAGATACTCAATAACAATACCGTCTTTTTCAAGAGAGTTGATAAATAATATAACTTTATTAAGCGCAGATATATAAGGAGCGCTTTCTGTTATCTGCGAGCCTATATGGATATGCAAGCCTACAATTTTTATATGCGCAAAAGCCCTGCGCATAAGAAGTATCTGGCGAGTGCTTTTAAGGTCAATGCCAAATTTATTAGTTAATTTACCCGTAGTTATATATTTATGCGTCTTAGGCTCTACATCAGGATTAATACGTATCGCTACCTTAACGATCTTATTTAACCTTCCGGCGATACGATTGATTAACTCCAACTCCGGAAGGGATTCAACATTAAAAAATAAAATTCCTCTTCTTACCGCTTCCTCTATCTCTTCTTCAGTCTTGCCTACTGAAGCATAGACTATCTTTTTAGGGCTGCACCCTGCCTTAAGGGCCCGGCACAACTCTCCTCCGGAGACTATATCTAACCCCGCGCCCTTATTAACCAAGGCGCGTAAAACCGCAAGGTTAGAATTTGCCTTTATCGAATAGCAGATAAGCGGGTTAACTAGCTTAAAGGCTTCTTTTAATTTTAAGAAATGGCTGATTAAAGTATGGTAACTATAGATATAAAGCGGGGTGCCGAACTTTAAGGCTAAATCCTCAACTCTTAACCCTTCGCAATAAAGCTTATTTTTCCTATAGATAAATTCGTGCATTTATTTTTTGGTTAAGAACTTAAGCCATTTATTTAACTGGCGACTTACCTGATTTAATCCAGTCCCTCCGTAAGACTTTTTAAGATCTACAGAAGCTTTAGGGTTTAATATATTTTTAAAGTCAAAGCTAAGTTTAGGAGAATACCTATGTAACTCTTTAGAAGTTAAAGAGGATATCTTTATCCCCTTATCAAGGCACTCCCGCACCATCTTGCCTACAATATCATGAGCCTGCCTGTAAGAGGTTCCTTTTTTAATCAAATACTCTACAATATCTACGGAAAATAATGATTCATCTTTTACCTTCTGAGCAATTACTTCCTTTCTAATTATAATATTCTTAAAAAGAGGAATAAATATCTCTAAGATGCCTTTAACGGTATCTATGGCATCAAAGAGTGGGGGTTTATCTAATTGCAAATCCCTATTATAAGAGGAGGGGAGCCCCTTCATCAGTATTAATACGCTTGACAAACTTCCCTGAACCTTCCCTACTGAACCTCTGATCAACTCAAGTATATCAGGATTTTTCTTATGCGGCATAATACTTGAGCCGGTGCAAAAAGAAAAATCTATATCAATAAAAGAAAACTCTTTTGTGGACCATAGGATTAAATCCTCGGCCATGCGCGAAAGATGAACCGAAAGTATAGCGAGCGCGGAGAGAAACTCTATAATAAAATCCCTGTCGCTTACGCTATCAATACTGTTTGCGGTTACATTTTTAAACTTAAGTTCTTTAGCGACATAATTGCGGTCAATATTTAGCCCTGTCCCCGAAAAAGCACACGCCCCTAAAGGCATAAAATCTACCCTCTTCTTAGCGTCAAGTATCCTTTGCTTATCCCTCTCTAAACCTTCAATATAACTTAAAAAGTGGTGTGCCAATAATACACATTGGGCAACCTGAAGATGCGTATATCCAGGAATAATGATGTCTTTATTATTTTGGGCAAGCTTAAGAATAGCTTTTTGCAGGCAAGTAATCAAGGATGTTAAATCGTCCGCCTCTTTCTTTATATACATCTTTATATCTAAGGCGATCTGGTCATTCCTTGACCTTGCGGTATGTAATTTCAACGCAGGCTTACCGATCTTCTTAAAAAGCAAACTCTGTATATTAGAATGTATATCTTCGGCGTTTAAATCAAACTTAAAATTGCCTTTTTTAAGGTCGGCAAAAATAGCCTTAAGCCCTTTTACTATCAACTTAGAATCCGAAAGGGGAATAATCTTTTGCCTACCTAACATCTTTGCATGGGCGATACTGCCTAAAATGTCGTATTCTGCCAGCCTCTTATCAAAAGATATACTAGAGGTAAACTTATCTGTTAATGCGCTTGTTTTTTTAGAGAACCTTGAACCCCATAATTTTTTAGGCATCAACTCTCCTTTTATTTTGTAACTTTATAGGGCATGCCCCAAATTTTAATAAACCCTTCGGCTAACTTTTGGTCAAATTTATCTTCTTTACCGTAGGTGCTAAGCTCTTTTTTATAAAGAGAGTACTTAGAGCTTCTTGATACTGCCACACAACTACCCTTAAATAACTTTAATTTAATAGTCCCGGTTACCTTCTTCTGGGTTGTGCTGACAAATTTATCCAATGCCTCTCTTAAGGGAGAAAACCACAAGCCATTATACACTAATTCCGAATACTTTAATGAAACAATCTCCTTAAAATGTGTTAACTCTCTATCTAAGACAAGCGACTCAAGCTCTTTATGCGCAATATGCAGAATAGATGCAGCAGGAGCCTCATAGACCTCGCGGGATTTTATCCCCACAAGGCGATTTTCAATCATATCCACCCTGCCAATGCCATGCAACCCGCCGATTTCATTTAAATAGCTAACAAGCTCTTTTAATTTATAGCTTTTACCGCCTATCTTCTTAGGAATGCCTTTTTCAAAATATACTTCAATATACTTAGGATAGCTTAACTGAAGCGTAGACTTTTTTGTAATTATATATGTATCCTCCGGAGGTTCCTGCCCTAAATCCTCTAAGGCGCCTGCCTCAATGCTTATACCCCAAATATTTCTATCTATACTATAAGGTTTTTTCTTAGTAACATCTATGGTAATATTATGTTTTTTAGCGTATTCTATCTCTTCTTCTCTAGACTTAAATTCCCAAACCCTTACCGGAGCGATTATATTAAGATTGGGCGCTAAAGTAGTTGCACCAACCTCAAGACGAACTTGATCATTACCCTTGCCGGTACAGCCATGAGCTATAGCGCCTGCTTTCTCTCTATGCGCTATATCAACTAAATACTTTGCAATTAAGGGCCTGCCTAAAGCGGTGGCTAATAAATATCTTCCTTCATAGGCGGCTCCGGCCAAAAGGGCAGGCATGCAATAATCTTTAAGAAACTCATCTTGTAAATCCTTAATATATACCTTTGAAGCCCCGGCAGATAAAGCCCTCTCTTCAATGGCATTTAAATCTTCCCCCTTGCCTAACCCCTGGCCAAGGTCAGCCATAAAACATACGGGCTCATACCCTTGGTCTTTAAGCCACCTTACTATACAAGATGTATCCAATCCGCCGGAATAAGCTAATACGACTTTTTTCATTTCTCCCCCGCCGCTTAATCTATTCTTAATAATTTTATCAATATCGCCTTCTGAACATGCAGCCTGTTCTCTGCTTGGTCAAAGATAATTGAATTTTTGCTGTCTAAGACTTCGTCGGTTATCTCTTCGCCTCTATGCGCAGGAAGACAGTGCATTATCAACACATTATCTTTAGCCAGTTTTAACAAATTTTTATTTACCTGAAAACTTTCAAATGCCTTTTTTCTAGCTAAGGCCTCTTCCTCTTGCCCCATACTCGTCCAGACATCGGTATAAATTACATCCGCGTTTTCTATTGCCTCCTTAGCATTATCAAATAGACTGATAGTTGAGTTGTTTGTTTCTGCTTCTACTTGAACACTTTGAAGAATTGATTCTTTCGGCTGATAACCAAAAGGAGAGCCAACATTCATATTAACCCCTAATTTAGCGCAGGCAAAGAGAAGTGAATTACAAACATTATTCCCGTCGCCGATATAGGCTAAGGTTATGCCTTTAAAACTTTTTAACTTTTCTTTTATGGTATAAAGGTCTGCTAAGGCCTGGCAAGGGTGAGAATAATCAGATAAACCATTTATAATAGGAATAGAGGCAAAGGAAGCCATCTTAAGACAAGTATCATGCTCAAAGGTCCTTAATACTATTCCATCAAGATACCTTGATAAGGTCTTGGCTACATCTGCTATTGACTCCCTTACTCCTAAATTAATCTCTTCAGGAGAAAGATAAAGCGCATTACCTCCTAATTGGTACATACCTACCTCAAAAGAGACCCTAGTCCTGTTAGATGGTTTTTGGAATATTAACCCTAATGTTTTTCCTTTGATGGCCTTAGCGAACCTATTGCTATTTTTCTTAAGCTTATCGGTAAGTAAAAATATTCCGCTTATCTCTTGAGCAGTTAAGTCCTTGATAGAAACTAAATCCTTTTTCATAATTTTTAAGTAAACTTTCCTGGAGCCTGGCACCTTAGGAAGCGTCCCCCAGAACGCTGTCTAAAGTAAAGATGGCTTTAGCAATCTCCTTCTTCTTTACATTTAAAGCAGGCATCAATCTTAAAACCTTCTCTTGAGTGCAGTTAATCAATAACCCCCTATTCATACACTCCTGTACTATTGCCTTGCCTTCAACCCTTAACTCAACTCCTGCCATTAAGCCTATGCCTCTTATATCTTTTATAGCCTGATGCTTACCTTTAAGCGCATTAAGCAGAGTAAACATATATTCACCCATCTTTTGGGCGTTAATAAGTAATTTTTCTTTTTTTATCGCCCTTAAGACAGCAAGTGCAGCCTTACATATTACCGGCCCGCCACCAAAAGTAGATGCATGAGTGCCTGCGGTTAAGGTATCTGCAATGTCTTTTTTAACTAACATACAACCAATAGGCACCCCTGCTCCAAGAGCTTTTGCCAAAGTCATAATATCCGGGGTTATCCCGTAATGTTGATAGGAGAACAATTTTCCTGTCCTGCCGATCCCGGTCTGCACTTCATCTACAATCAAAAGTAAGCCCTTCTCATCACAGAGCCTTCTTAAACCCAAAACAAAATCCTTATCTGCTACGTTTATGCCCCCTTCTCCTTGAATAAGCTCAAGCATGATTCCTATAGTCTTATCAGTTATTGCGTCTTTAACCGCCTGAAGATCATTAAACTTAACCGCCTTAAACCCTTGCAGCAGAGGCTCGAAACCCTGCTGGTATTTTTTCTGTCCCGTAGCGCTTAAAGTAGCCATTGTCCTACCGTGAAAAGAGCCCTCAAAAGTAATTATCTCATACCTTCCGGAGCCAAATTTACGCGCAAATTTTATCGCCCCCTCATTTGCCTCTGCCCCGGAGTTACAAAAAAATACCTTTGCAGGAAAAGAAGATAAAACTAACTCTCTTGCCAACCTTGCCTGGGGAACATGGTAATAATTATTAGGTACAAATATCAACCTTGACACTTGGTCTCTTATCGCTGACATAACCTTAGAATGACAATGCCCTAAGTTCCCAACACCCCAACCCGGGAAAAAATCTAAATAAAGATTATTATGTATATCCCACAACCTTGAACCTTTACCCTTTACAAAAATTAAAGGGGATTTTGAGTATGTAGGCATTATATTTTCTTGATAGCTATCGAATATTTCTTCTTTTTTCATTTATTTTACTATCTCCGTACCAATCCCTTTATCCGTAAATATCTCCAACAATAGCCCATGCGGTGTGCGCGCGTCAATAATATGCGTCTTATTAACTCCTTTCTCTATGGCCTCTACACATGCTTGAACCTTAGGGATCATCCCTTGTTGAATTATGTTTTCCTCAATAAGGCTTAAAACCTCTTGGGTATTTAGAGTAGAAAGAAACGAATTAGGATCCTCAGGATTTCTTAGTATCCCCTTAACATTAGTCAAGAGGACAAACTTCTCGGCCTTTAAAGATCCAGCAATGCTTGATGCCGCTTCATCCGCATTTACATTATAGATCTCCTTATCCTTGCCTATGCCCATAGGCAGGACTACTACTATCTTATTTTTCCTCAATTCTGCATCAAGCAACTCTGTATTTATCCTAAGAATACGCCCTACTAAGCCTAAATCTATCTTTGCTTTCTTTTTTTCAGCCTGGATCAAGACATCATCTTTCCCGTTTAGGCCTATTGCCTTAGCCCCAAACTCATTTAACTCTTTAACTATAGTATCATTTAAGCTTTTAAGCTCCTCCTCTACAATACCCAAAGTCTCTTTATCCGTAACACGCATACCGTCTACAAATTCAGTTTTTTTTCCGCTAGAACGAATTCGATCACTTATGTTAGGGCCTCCGCCGTGAACCAAGACGGGGCGCAAACCCATAAAACTCAAAAAAACTATGTCCTCTAGCACCCCTTTACGGATTTTTTCTTCTCCTAAAATACTACCGCCGTATTTTATTACAATTATCTTTTTTTGAAACCTCTTTATATAAGGTAATGCTTCAATTAAAACATCTGCCTTTTTAATCGCTTCTTTCATCATTAATTATACTCCGCATTGATTTTAATATACTTTGGGGTAAGGTCTGAAGTATAAACTATTGCGCTAGATTCTCCCTTACCTAAAAATACACTTACTAGAATATCTTTTTTCTTTAAAGAGCTTACCTTTATCTTTAAGCTATCCTCCGCTACATCTATCCTGCTTGCTCCAATAGCAGAGACTATCCTGCCAAAATTAGGATTTTCCCCGTAGAGAGCAGTTTTGAATAAGTTTGAGTTGGCTATTGAAAGGGCGGCTCTTTTAGCCTGTGAGTAATTTTTAGCTCCCGATACTTTAATCTCTACAAACTTAGTCGCACCCTCCGCATCATTTACTACCATCTTAGCCAAACTAAGACAAAGAGTATTTAAGGCTTTTTGGAATATACCCAGATTACTAGGATTTATGCTCAATCTACCAGAAGCTCCATTTGCCAAAATTAGAATACTATCATTAGTACTCATACACCCATCAATAGTTATAGAGTTAAAAGAACCTTCTACTGCGGCTTGCAATGCCTTTCTTAATAAAGACTGCGGCAGAGAAATATCCGTAAAAATAAAAACAAGGAGCGTTGCCATATCAGGGGCAATCATACCTGCGCCCTTAGCCATTCCGCATATGGTAAATATTTTTTTGCCTATCTTAAACTTTACAGTTACCTTCTTAGGAAATGTGTCTGTAGTCATTATTGCCCTTGCGGCATTGTCTATCTTTTTTTCTGAAAGGCTCTTTACAAGCAAGGGCAAGGCAGATTTAATTTTCCCTACAGGTAAAACCTTGCCAATAATACCTGTAGAAGAAATTAAAATATCACCCTTCTTTAAACCTAAAGACCTTGCAGCGCTGGCAGCAATAGATTCGGCATCAAGAAGCCCTTTTTTACCGGTAAAAGAATTTGCGTTGCCGCTATTTACTAATACCCCCCTAAAAAACGTATTCTTTCGTAAAAGATTTTTACAGAATACAACCGGCGCTGCAGGAATCTTATTAACCGTAAATAAACCTGCGGCTTTAGCAGGAAGAGTAGAATAAATAAGCGCTAAATCTAACTTTCCTGTTTTTTTTATCCCGCAAGAAACTCCGGATGCCTTAAACCCCGGCGGCAAAACTACTTCTTTGCATACTTTCATAATAACCCTTCTACTTCACAAAACCCAAACATTATATTCATATTCTGCACTGCTTGGCCTGAAGCACCTTTAATTAAATTATCTATTGCGCTTACTATAATAAAGCTATCTTCCTCTTGCCTTATACCGATATCGCAAAAATTGCTCTTTGCTACATCTTTAAGAGAAGGATACTCCCCTTCTTTTTTAATCCTGACAAAGGGTTCTTCCTTGTAAAAACTCTTGAAAAGATTAACTACATTTATTCTTTTGAATTTTTTTCTTGCGCTCTTGTTCTTCTTTACATAAATAGTCTCTAATATCCCTCTTTCTACTGGCAACAGGTGAGGAACAAAAACAATTTTAACTTTTTCCTTTGCGATCTTAGTTAACTCTTGTTCTATCTCAGGGGCATGCTGATGAATTCCTACCTTATAAGCCTTAAAATCTTCCCTAAGATTAGGATCTAAGAAAAACTCTTCTGCCCTTTTCCTTCCTGCTCCGCTTACTCCGGACTTAGCATCAATAACTATCGTTGATAAATCAATTAAATTAGCCTTAATTAAGGGAGCTAAAGAGAGTATCGCCGCAGTAGGATAACAGCCAGGATTAGCAATAAAAGCTGCATTTTTAATTTGTGTTTTATTTAACTCCGGAATACCATAA
This sequence comes from uncultured Planctomycetales bacterium, assembly GCA_964542785.1. Classification (GTDB taxonomy): domain Bacteria; phylum Omnitrophota; class Gorgyraeia; order Gygaellales; family Profunditerraquicolaceae; genus Sherwoodlollariibacterium. Next base: position 150,061 of record CAZIUK010000001.1, on the reverse strand, counting down.
ACTGCTCTTTTAGTTTCTACAGAAACTCTACGCTTAACCCCATAAAACTTAGAGTATGTTTTTAAGTCTTTAAAACGAAAGTCTGCACTTAGGTCAATAACTTTTAAGCCTGCCTTAAGAAGCATTGTAGCGATCTCTATTGAGGCTGTATGCGGCAAGGCCAAAAAAACAAGCTCACACTTTTCTTTGATTTCTTTAATATCGGGCTTGCTACAAATTAGATTTAATTTAGATGCAAAACCTAAGAGTACTTCTTTTGCCTTTTTATTATAAGAACTAGTAGAAAAAAGACCGGTTATCTTTACCTTTGGATGTTTTAAAAGAATGCGGATTAACTCTTGGCCTGTATAACCAGTTATCCCAACTACTCCTACTTTAAGCATTAATCTTTTCTCCTCGTAATGATTTAATATTAGAACAAAATAACTATATAGTCAAGTTATTTTATCGTCGGAAAGAAAAATCCCGCTCTAAGCTTCAAGCGGGATCATAAATACTTTGTTCTATCTTAACTATAACTTACATCTGCCTACCTCTTAGTCCACTGGAAGCGTTTACGCGCGCCCTTCTGGCCGTATTTCTTACGTTCCTTAGCCCGGGGGTCACGGGTTAAATAACCTTGCTTACGCAATAAATCCTTAAAAGCAGGATCTATTAAAACTAAAGCACGCGATATGCCAAGGCGCAAAGCGCCTGCTTGCCCGGTTAAACCTCCACCTCTAATATTTGCGATAACGTCGTATTTATTTATATTATTGGTGGCTTCCAATGGTTGTTTTACTATAATCCTATCAGTCTCCCTTAAGAAATACTTCTCATAAGGACGTTTGTTTACTTTAAATAAACCTTTCCCCGGCATAAGTTGAACCCTCGCCACTGACTCCTTACGCCTACCTACTGCTGCATACCTTACTGTTTCACTCATTGCCTTAATTAAACCTCCAAAATTTGTGGATTCTGCGCTTTATGATTATGCTTTTCATCAGCGTATACCTTTAATTTTTTGAGCATATCAGTGCCTAACTTACCCTTAGGAAGCATACGCCTTACTGCGAGCTTAACCACAGTCTCAGGTTTATTCTCAAGCATTACCTCAAAAGAAACCTCTTTTAATCCGCTCGGATATCCGGAGTAACGACGGTAGACTTTCTGCTTAGCCTTTCTTCCGGTTACTCTTAACTTAGCGGCATTAATAATAATAACCGCATCCCCGGTATCTACATGGGGGGTGTATATAGGTTTATGCTTGCCGCGCAAGATTGCCGCAACCTTAGAAGCAAAGCGGCCTAATACCTTGCCCTTTACATCCACCAGATACCAGTTTCTTTTTATATCTTTCTTTTTTGCTGAATAAGTCTTAGTCATAGAATTAAAATTATAGCATATTTATTAGTTAAGTCAAACATTTTTTACAAATTTACACTAGCAAAATAAAAATAAATCCGGTGTTTTCTGTTGACTTTAAAGCTATAACTATTTACTGGATAGAAAAGATTTGATTTCTTTGAGCCCGCTATCAACCCGGTCCAATAAATCCTGTTTCCCGTTATAATTTAATTTATAGGCCTTTTCTAAAGCTATCTGGGATTTTAGTGCTAATTTTTTATCTTTATTATATTCAGCTAAGGCAAAAAGCAATTGGCCAAACTCTAAATGATATTGCGCGCTTTCAGGGGCGTATAGCAGAGCCTGGTTTAAGTTTTCAAGTGCCTTAGGCATATTGCCCATCAAAGAATAAACCTTGCTTAATTCGTAGTAAGCTGGGGCATAATTTTTATTAAAATTAAGGGCTAAATCTAAAACTTGTATAGCCAGGTCATACTCCGTAAGCTCCTTAAGGCTTTCCCCTAAGGCAACCAACCCTTCCAGGTTGTTTGGATTTACTAAAAGCACCTTTCTTAAATAATCCTCAGCTTCTCGGTAGAAACCTTTGCTTAAATAAGCTCTACCCATAATAAGATACGCCTCATAAGAACCGGGCATTATCCTAAGCGCTTCTTGAGCTTCTCTGATAGCCGCATCATATTCTTCAAAAGAAAGCAAAAGAAATCCCCTTCTGATATAAGAATAAGGGTAAACATTTTTTAGTAACCCTATTTTTTTAATCTCTACAACAGGAGGCGAATATTTTTTAAAGTTTATTTCATATTTATTGATAATATCACGATTTAACTGGGTATCTTTTAAAAAAACTATCCCTGAATCACTAAAAAACACCAACTTCCATTCAGGATTTAGATAGAGATAATTCATTAATTCTTTAGGATAACCAGGGGCTATATTAAAAAACGCAGCGTTTAAATTATATTTATCTATTAATTTTTTAAACTCGGAGATATCCGCCTTTTTTATTATTTTATCATAAGCCTTAACGAAATCCTGGCCGTATACTTCGGTACGCCCATCTATAAAGACTTTTCTTCTAGGATAAGTTTTTCCTATAAGGTAAGCTCCGGAATTAAAATCATTGAACATATTCCCGGGGATATTGTTTCTTAGGATAAAATCTACCGCTTTTTTAGGGTAAGTGCTATCTGCGACGCCTAAAAGGTAAGTTTCGGTTTCTTCATTTTCAAAATTATAATAAAAATTGTCCAATAAAGTATTACGAATTTTAACTCCTATCCAGGTTAGGAATAAAATTATTATTATATATTTTAAAGCATAGAAAACCTTTTTTTTATGCGGAAACTCCAAGGTTATCTTGCTTATTGCAGGGTCTAAATAAGAAAGTATAATTAAAAAACCTACATAGGAACCAAATTGGATATGCCTTATGATAAAAGAAAAAAAAGTAAAAAAAATTAAAAGAATAGCATCTATTATCTTGAATTTTTTAAAATTAACAATTATTAAAAGAAACGATAAAATGATGATAGCGGCATAATACGGAAAGAAAAATAATTCTGTCCCAAAAACCGGCCGTAATTCGGATATAAAATTAAAAAATAAACGGTTTTCCCCTAAGATAGTTTCTTTAATGATAGATAAAGGGTAAAACATTCCGCGCAATCCATTAGGATTAATAAAAGAAACTAAAATAACAAAATAAAATAATTTCTGCAGGTTTTTATAGGCAATAGGGTCAATCGCGGATTCCTCACTTATATCCTTAGGAATGAATTTAAGACGGCGCCTTAAAAATTCAGCAAAAATAAAGAAAAAAACAAGCAATATTCCCAAGAAAAAGTATCCGTGGATATTTACCCAGAGGATTTGAATAGGAATCAGTAGGTAAATAGCCTTTTTTTTAGAATGAAACTTCAAACAATAAAGGTAGATAGTAAAGAATAGGATGCTAAAGATATCGGGCCTGATATTAAATCTTAGCATAGTAGCATATATTACAAGAAGTATAAAAATTGCGGTTTTAAAAAAAGAATTAGTAAGCCTGTATCCAATCAGAAATAAAAATAAAAATCCTAAAATTAGAATGAATGTTTGTAATAAAATAAGGGCTTCTACCTGCCCGATATTAAAAGTTAAGTAAGTTATAACCTGGAATAGCCAAGAATGATTAATCCACGGCTTTCCCTGAAGGGTAAAAGAAAAAATATCGTAAATAGGGATAGCTTTATTTTGTAAAATAATTTCCCCTGCCTTTAAGTGCAGCCAAATATCTAAATCTCTGATTGCTAGGTGGGCCAAAACGAAGATAAGGGAAAATGTTGCCAAAAAAATAGAAATATTTAGGGTTTTTTCTAATAATATCCAAATACCTTGGCATAAGCGTTTTATCATTTTTTAAAAAGAGGATTTAAGATAACCAGAAAATTGCCTAAAGCAGGCATCTTCATAATATATCAATAGTAAAGGTTAGAAAAATAGGGGAAAAAATACTTTTTAGCATTGTTAAATTAATACAACCAATTATTATTTTATCATTTTAGTTATTTTGGTCAAGAGAAGAACCACATTAAAGCCAACAAATAGAGTTTATACCCATTACCGCTGACTTTATGCGCAAAGCTAATACTTATCAGTTATTCTTCAAATTCAAGCAACCCAATGCTTATAAAGATAATAAAAGCACATTAGCGCTAGCCCTACCAGAGAGGCTACTTATAGCTAATATTCTCTTTTACTATTGAAACGGCTTTTTTATATTCATCGGGAAGCCAAAATAATTGTTAATTTAGAAAAAAAGAGCCAAGGTATATTTTCAAATTTTGCTCTTAACATATAATTAATATTTCACCTTAATTAAGCAAAGGCCGCAGGCAGGGGCGGTCTGGCCTGCTTTCTTTCTATCTCTTGCAAGGAGGATATCTTTCAAGCCTCCTTTAGAAACCTTTCCTCTTCCGGCTAAAATAAGAGTACCTACAATATTTCTTACCATATTATATAGAAAACCATCCCCTTCTATATCAATAATAATAAGGTCTTTTTTACGTAAAATAGAGAGTTTCTTGATAGTTTTAACCGGATCTCTATCCCTGCCTAAAGAGCCGCAAAAAGCACTAAAGTTATGCCTGCCTAATAAAATTTTAGACTCACTTCGCATAGCTTCAATATCCAAAAAAAAGGGATAGAAAAAAACCTTACCCTGCATCAAGGGAGAAGAATGTTTACGGTTTAATATTGTATAGCGGTAGAGCTTTGACTTACAAGAGTAGCGGCTATGAAAAGAGCTGGGCACCTCTTTTACATTGGATACTTTTATGTCTTCTGGCAAGAGACTATTTAAACCTAAATTTAATTTACTTGGAGATATTTTAGAAGAGGTATAAAAATTAGCTACTTGGGCTAAGGCGTGAACGCCTGCATCAGTCCTACCGGATACGATAACTTTTACTCTCTCTGATAATAATCTATGAAGGGAATCCTCAACTACCTCTTGGATACTTTTTTTACGCTTTTTTTTATGGCTATTGCTTAAAGATAAACGGGTATTTTGAACCTGCCAACCGCAATACCTTGCTCCATTATACTCTAAGGTTAATCTTATATTTCTTAATTCTTTTTTATCAGGCATTCTGCAATCTGCAGGGCATTAGTAGCCGCTCCTTTGCGCAAATTATCCGCCACTGCCCAAAGCCATAGTCCATTCTTAACGTAAGCGTCAGAGCGGATACGCCCGACAAACACCTCGTCCTTGCCTTCGCAATCATAAGGCATAGGATAAGTATTATTCTTAGGCTCATCCTGTAAAATTATACCCGGGGCCTTAGACAAAACTTCTCTTACCTTCTCAACGCTTATATGTTTTGCGGTCTCTATATATATTGACTCTGAATGCCCGGTGCGCACAGGGACTCTTACCGTAGTAGCAGATATCTTTATCTTAGGAGCGTGCATAATCTTATGTGTCTCTTTAACTAACTTCCACTCTTCACTCGTATAACCTCCCTCAGCAAAACCACCTATATGGGGGAAAACGTTATAAGCTAACTGTTGAGGCATTGCTTTAATAGAAGCACTTATCTGAAGATTGCCAAAACCTCCTTGCATAACTAAAGAAGATTCTTCTTTAAGCTGCTCTACTGCTTGACGGCCTGCTCCGCTTGAAGCTTGCAGAGTAGTAACTATAACTCTCTTAATACCTGCTTTTTTATGTATGGGGTTTAAGGCTACTACTAACTGGGTAGTGGAACAATTAGGGTTTGCGATTATACCTTTATGTTTTTTTATATCTTCGGCATTTACCTCAGGGACAATAAGGGGCACCTTAGGATCCATACGAAAATCCGCACCGTTATCAATAACTATGCTACCTCTTTTTACTGCATCTAAAGCATAAGTTACAGAAGCGCCTTTTTCTCCTTCTGTGCCGGCAAATAAAGCTATATCAATACCATTAAAACCATCGGGGCTAATAGCCTCTACTGAATATTTATTTCCATCAACCTCAATATCGCGCGCTGAACGGGCAAAGACGCGTAAAAATCCAACCGGAAAGTTGCGTTCTTTTAAAAGACGCAGCATCTCAATGCCAACTACACCTACCCCTACGACTGCTACGTTATATTTTTTCATAAAAATAACTCTTAAACCCTAAAAACAATCTTCTAGCTTATGTACTTATCTACGAAGGCAGTTCCTATCTCTACAATTATAGATTATCTACTACTAAATCCCCTACCTCAGTAGTAGAATAACCCATTTTGCCTGCGCTTAAAGATTTTAATTTACTACTGACTACCTTTATAACCGCACTCTCTATTGCTAAAGCAGCCTTACCCTCACCTAAGTTTTCAAGCATCATACCTGCCGCACAAATTGCAGCCAAAGGGTTGATAATATTTTTCCCCGTATATTTAGGAGCACTTCCTCCGATAGGCTCAAATAAAGAGACACCTAAAGGATTAATGTTCCCCCCGGCGGCAATACCCATACCACCTTGAATCATCGCCCCTAAATCCGTAATGATATCACCGAACATATTATCAGTTACAATAACATCAAACCACTCAGGATTTTTAACAAGCCACATAGTAATTGCGTCAACATGCGCATAGTCAACCGTAATATCCGGGTATTCTTTTGCTACCTCATAAAAAGCCCTCTCCCAAAGGTCCCAAGCAAAAGTTAAGACATTGGTCTTGCCGCAAAGGGTTAACTTCTTTCTTCTGTTTCTCTTGCGGGCGAGCTCAAAGGCATACCGGATACAACGCTCGGCACCTTTTCTGGTATTATAAGAAATCTGTATAGCTACTTCATCTTTAGTTCCTTTATCCTTAAATTCTCCTAAACCTTTATATAACCCTTCAGAATTCTCCCTGATGACCACAAAATCTATGTCTTCAGGATTTTTATCTTTTAAAGGACAAAACAAGGCATTGTAAAGTTTAACCGGGCGTAAATTTATATATTGGTCTAAGGCAAACCTTAGTTTAAGTAATACCCCAGTTTCAATAACCCCAGGTTTAACATCAGGGTCGCCTACTGCCCCAAGATATATCGCATCGAACTTCTTTAACCTTTCGATATCGCTATCAGCAACTAATTTCCCAGTCTTTAAATACCTCTTCCCGCTAAAATCAAAATCCTCTGTTTCATATTTAAAGCCGTACCTTTCGCTTGCGGCTTTCATAACCTTTAAACCCTCTTGAGTCACTTCCGGGCCAGTGCCATCCCCGGGTATAACTGCTATTCTATACACCTTTATCCCCCTTCCTTTTTTCCCTAACCCAATTCATCAACCCGCCTTCTTTGACTAACTCCTGTAAAAAATGCGGAAATTTTTGGGTATAATAAATTTTACTCTGGGTAATATTCTTTATTTCTCCACTTGTTAAATCTATCTCAAGGATATCACCATCATTAATTTTATCCGTATCTTTAAGTTCTAAAAACGGCAAGCCGATATTAATAGCATTCCTAAAGAATATAGCGGCAAAACTCTTAGCTAAGACTGCCGATACTCCACAACCCTTAATTGCCATAGGCGCATGTTCGCGTGAAGAGCCACAACCAAAATTATCCCCGGCAACAATTATATCCCCAGAAATAACTTTCTTAGTAAAATCCGGGGCAATCGCCTCCATGCAATGGCTACCTAACTCTTTAAGATCAGTAGAGACAAGGTATTTAGCAGAGATTATATCATCGGTATTGATGTCATTGCCAAATTTATGCGCTTTGCCTTTAATCATCATAATACACCTTTTAATGTTTAATGGGGACAGCGACTTTTATACCCTATTAAAAAGTCGCTTAAAAGTCGCTGTCCCCAAACTCAAACTTCCTGGGTTAAACGGGACAATCCTTCATATTATCTTACAAAGTCAGGATGAGTAATCCTTCCGGTAATAGCAGAAGCAGCAGCTACCGCAGGGCTTGATAGATAAACAAAACTCTTAGGCGAACCCATCCTGCCGATAAAATTTCTATTAGTAGTAGCAATACAAGTTTCGCCCTCAGTAAGTATCCCCATATGCCCACCTAAACAAGGACCACAAGTAGGAGTAGAGAATATCCCCCCTGCCTTAACAAAAATTTGTGCTAAACCTTCTCTAACTGCTTCTAAATATATCTTCTGTGTCCCGGGAAACACAATTAACTTTACCCCTAAAGAAGCCTTCTTTCCTTTAAGTATCTTAGCAGCAACCCTTAAATCCGATATCCTGCCGTTAGTGCAAGAACCTATGACTACCTGATCAACTTTTATATCCTTTAAAGAACTTACCGGCTTTACATTGCTTGGCAGATGCGGACAAGCTACCTGAGGCTCTAACCCAGTTATATCCCATACATAAATCTTATCATAATGTGCATCCTTGTCCGAATAATAAAATACGGGCTTACGCGCTTTAAATTTAGAGATGTATTTTTTAGTTATGCTATCCGGCTCAATTATTCCAGCCCTACCTCCCGCCTCAATAGCCATATTACTCATAGTAAATCTATCATCCATACCTAACTTATGCACAACCGGACCAGAGAACTCCATTACCTTATATAAAGCGCCATCTACACCTATTTTCCCGATAGTAAATAGAATAAGGTCTTTCCCTCCTACCCATTTATTAAGTTTTCCTTTGTAGATAAACTTAACCGTGCCCGGGACCTTAAGCCAAATCTTCCCGTCAATAAAGCTTCTGGCTAAATCAGTAGAACCAACCCCCGTAGAATAACATCCTAAAGCGCCATAGGTACAGGTATGAGAATCTGCGCCAATAACCAAATCACCAGGAAGAACCAACCCTTTTTCAGGTAGAAGGACATGTTCAATACCCATCTGCCCAACTTCAAAATAATTAACAATCCTCTGCTCTTTGGAAAAATCAGCTAACGCCTTGCATTGATTCGCGCTTCTTAAATCCTTTGCCGGGGTAAAATGATCCGGGACTAAGGCTATCTTATTCTTATCAAAAACCTTTTTGAAACCTGCTCTTTTAAATTCCTCTATAGCTATAGGAGCAGTGATATCATTGCCTAAAGCAAGGTCAATATCAGCTTCTATAAACTCTCCCGGAACAATGTCTTTTTTACCACAATGGGCGATTAGTATTTTTTCTGCGATTGTATAACTCATTTAAATTTCTTTACAACTAAAGTAGCATTATGCCCTCCAAAGCCAAGGGAATTAGAAACACATACTTCTACCTTATCTTTACGGGCAGCATTGGGAATATAATCAAGGTCGCATTCGGGGTCAGGGTGGTCATAATTTATTGTTGGCGGCACAACCTGGTCTCTAATAGCAAGACAACAAGCCAAAAACTCAACACCCCCGGCAGCACCTAAGAGATGGCCGGTAACAGATTTAGTTGAGGAGATCATTACCTCTTTGGCATAATTACCAAAGACTTTCTTTATAGAAAGAGTTTCTATTTTATCATTTAGCTTAGTAGATGTCCCATGTGCGTTAATATAATCCACATCCTCAGGGTTAAGTTTAGCATCAGTTAAGGCTAAAGACATAGCCTTTGCCGCCCCTTCTCCTTCAGGATCAGGAGCTGTAATATGAAACGCATCGCAAGTCATGCCAAAACCTACTATCTCGGCAATAATCTGGGCGTTTCTTTTTATTGCATGATCAAGGGATTCTAAGACTACCAAGCCGCAGCCTTCTGCCATAATAAAACCATCCCTGTCGCGGTCAAAGGGACGAGATGCTTTTTGCGGTTCATCATTTCTTTTAGATAGCGCCCTTAGAGCACAAAACCCTCCAACAGCGGTAGGAACAATACAACTCTCTGTCCCGCCGGTAATCATCACATCAGCTTCACCCCTCTCTATAATCCTAAAGGCATCTCCTATAGAATGCGAGCCTGAAGCACAAGCAGTAGCAATGCAAAAATTAGGGCCTTTAAGCCCAAAGTTAATACCTACAAAACCACTAGCTTCATTGACAATAAGCATGGGGATAAGAAATGGGGACATACGCGCAGGGCCTTTATTAAGCATAACCTTATGCTCTTCTTCTATTGTATAGAGGCTACCAATACCAGAGCCAATTAATACCCCAATCCTCTCTTTATCCTCTTTATTTAAATCAAGACCGGAAGAAATTATTGCCTGATGGCTAGCAGCAACCGCATATTGAACAAACTTAGCTGTGCGCCGCGCCTCTTTATGGTCCATTCCAACGCTTGAAGGGTCAAAACCTTTTACCTCAGCAGCAATACGTGAATCAAAATTTATAGGATCAAAGCTAGTTAAAGGACCAACCCCGCCCTTACCTTCTACTAACGAACCCCAAAAAGACGAAATATCGTTTCCTACAGGAGAAATTACCCCTAAACCTGTAATTACTACTCTATTTTTACTCATATTTTAACTTTTGCGCTACTAAAACTTACCCCGCCAGTTAAAAAAATAGCGGGGTAGGTTTCAAATTAATCTATAATCAAGGTATTATTTGTTGGCGCTCTTCTCTTCAATATACTTAATAGCATCAGCGACCTTAGATATCTTTTCAGCATCCTCATCTGGTATCTCTATACCAAACTCTTCTTCTAAGGCCATGACAAGCTCTACCGTATCCAAAGAATCTGCTCCTAAATCATCTACAAAAGAAGCCTCGGGTGTAACCTCTTCGGGTTTAACTCCTAACTGCTCTGCTATAATTGACTTAACTTTTTCTTGAACTGACATTCTTTTTTCCTCCTTGTTTTTATGCCATCACCATTCCGCCGTCTATAGTAATAACCTGCCCTGTAATATAGCTTGATTCTTCTGAGGCCAAAAATAAACAAAGGTTGGCAACATCCTCAGGTACCCCTAACTTTGCCATAGGAATAGCCTCCAGCATCTTTTTTTTCACATCCTCCGGAAGCTTAGCAGTCATATCAGTCTGGATAAAACCCGGGGCAACTGCATTGGCATTGATATTACGGGTGGCAAATTCTTTTGCCACGGTTTTAGTAAGAGCAATTATCCCTGCTTTAGAGGCGGCGTAATTTGCCTGCCCCCAATTACCCATAAGCCCAATTATGGAAGCGATATTTACTATCTTACCGCTTCTCTGCTTAATCATGGGGCGGGAGACAGCCTTAATGCAATTAAAAGTACCTTTTAAGTTTACATTTATAACTGCATCCCACTCTGCCTGAGACATCCTGATAAGGAGATTATCCTTATTAATCCCGGCATTGTTAACTAATATATCAACCTTTCCAAATTTGTCAAGAATTTTGTTCACCCCTTCTTCTACTTTTGCGTAATCAGTGACATCCAGCTCTAAAGCCATGGCTTTTCTGCCTAAACTCTCAATCTCAGAGGCAGTCTTGGCAGCTAAATCAAGGTTTAAATCTGCAACAACAATATCCGCCCCCTCCTTAGCAAAGGTTAAGGCAATTTCCCTGCCTATGCCTTGGGCAGACCCGGTTATAAAAGCAACTTTATTTTTTAGCCTCATATTAATTCTCCTTGTTATAAATTCTAGGGACTGTCCCCGCTCAGCAATACAGGGACTGCCTCTATTAGAATGCTTGACTAGATAAACTTAAAATATCCGATGCTTTTTCTATATTTATTACCTTTATAGAAGGTTCTATCTTCCTCATCAAGCCCTTAAGAACCTTACCCGGGCCAAACTCAATAAAGCCACTTATGCCTTTAGATAATATATACCTCATTGAATCTTCCCACCTGACTGAAGAATGAATCTGGGAAGCCAAATTATCTTTAATTTGAAAAGGGTCTACTTGTATATCTGCCGTAAAATTGCTTACCACAGGGATAAGTGCATTTTTAATGTTAGTATTCTCTAATACCTTCTTTAACCCGGCTGCGGCCTCAAACATAAACGAAGAATGAAATGCTCCGCTTACCTCTAATGGAATAGCCCTCTTAGCGCCTGCCTCAAGAGAAAGCTCAATAGCCTTGTCTATCTGTATGGGACTTCCGGTTAAAACAACCTGTCCCGGGCAATTAAGGTTTGCTATCTGCGCCTTAGACTCTGAAGAGATATCCTTTATCTTTTCTAAAGGCAAATCCAAAATTGCCGCCATTTTCCCGGGGAATTTTTTAGAGGCCTCTTCCATTAGCCCTCCGCGCGCCTTAATCAATCGGATCCCATCTTCAAAGCTAATACTCTCGGCAGCAATCAAAGCGCTATACTCACCTAAACTCAAACCCGCCATATAGTTAGGCTTAATACTACTCTTTGCCTTAAAAGATTCAAAAGCAGCTATGCTAACAGTTACAATAGCCGGCTGGGATATATTAGTCGCTTTTAATTTATCTTCCGGGCCTTCAAAGCAAATTTGCTTTAAATCAAAATCTAATAATTTTTGGGCCCTATCAAAGATAGATTTTGCCTCAGGAAAACTATCGTAAAGCTCTCTTCCCATGCCTACATATTGAGAACCTTGCCCGGCAAAGAGAAATGCTGTCTTATCCATCTTTATTTATTACCAATTTATAACGCAGGCACCCCAGACTAACCCTGCGCCAAAACAATCAAGAAGAACCGTATCTCCTCTTTTAACCCTACCTTCCTTTACTGCTTCAACCAAAGCTGTAACCATAGAAGCGCTAGACATATTCCCGTATTTTTCTATATTAAGAAAAATCTTTTCTTCGGGAATCCCGAGTTTTTTGGCTACTGCCATAATTATCCTGGAATTAGCCTGATGCGGGACTATAAGGTCAATATCCTTAAAGGTAAGCCCTGCCTGTTCTAATACCTTTTCTGCGGCCATAGTCATTGTTTTAACCGCTATCTTAAATAATTCATTACCGCGCATCTTAAGAAAATGCATACGCTTATCTACGGTTTCATATGTCGCAGGTAAACGCGAACCTCCGGCAGGCATATACAGTAACTCTAAATTAGAACCATCGCAATCCAGATAAATAGAGGCTATGCCTCCGCTATCTACCCCGGAGACAACACATGCGCCTGCGCCATCGCCGAGTAAAACGCAAGTGTTACGGTCCTGCCAGTCTGTTACTGCTGAGAGCTTTTCAGCTCCGATAACAAGGGCATTTTTATAGGCACCATTGGTAATAAACTGGCGCGCTACGGATAATGCATAGACAAACCCCGCGCATGCAGCAGAGATATCAAAAGCTGCGGCATTCTTTATGGAGAGAGCGTTTTGCACTATAGAGGCTGTGGAAGGAAAGATAAGGTCCGGGGTAATGGTAGCGACTATTACTAAATCAATATCCTGAGGGGTTAATTTGGCATCCCTTAATGCCTCCTTGGCAGCTTTTATCGCTAAATCTGAAGTGGCCTCAGAAGAAGAAGCGATCCTGCGCTCCTTTATCCCTGTTCTTGTGGTAATCCATTCGTCGGTAGTATCAACTATCTTTTCAAGGTCTGCATTAGTTAAAACCTTTTGCGGTAGATACTCGCCTACTCCAATTATGCCAACCTTACGCATTATTTTAATTTCCCCTTAATTAGCTATGCTTAATAGCTTCTAATATCTTATCATTAACCTTACGCTTTATCTGTTCATTGGCTACCCTAATTGCATTCTTTATTGCCCGGGCATTAGAACGACCATGCCCGATAATGACTACGCCATTTACCCCTAAAAGAGGCGCCCCTCCGTATTCGGCATAATCAATATCTTTTTTAAAGCGCTTTAGGCTCGGCAAAAGAAAAAACAGCCCAATCTTTCCCATAAGGTTACTTAAAAGATGCCTTTTTAAAAAGGTCTGCATTGCCTCTGCCGCACTCTCTGAAACCTTCAAGGCGACATTGCCTACAAAGCCGTCCGTAATAATAATATCGCTCTTACCGCTAAATAAACTCTTGCCTTCAATATTACCGATAAAATTAAGCCTGCTCTTAGAAAGAAGCTCGTGGGTATGGCGCATAAAATCAGTCCCCTTGGCCTCCTCTTCTCCGATATTTAATAGCCCCACCGTAGGGTTATCTTTATTTAAGATATTGCGGCAATAGGCATCTGCCATAATCCCGTATTGAAGTAAATGCTCCGGCTTAGCATCTATATTTGCTCCAACATCAATAATAAAAGATACCCCTTTTAACGCGGGGGTAACTATGCCTATGCCCGGCCTCTCTACCCCCGGCAACATCCTTAACTCTAAAGTAGCCGCACAGACTACTGCCCCGGTATTTCCGGCGCTAAAAAAAGCACCGGCTACTCCGGTTTTAATAAGGTTAAGCCCCAGAACAATTGAGGATTTTCTTTTACGGCGCACACTATTAGCAGCAGGCTCGCACATATCTATTACCTCCGGGGCATGAAGGACCTCTATGTTGTTACCTGAATACTTTATCTTCTTTAAGAGGGGCGCTATCTTTGCCTCATCTCCGCAGAGTATAACCTCTACGCCAAACTCCCTCACAGCGGCAACTACGCCTTCTACTACAACCCTAGGCGCATGGTCCCCTCCCATTGCATCCACAACAATCTTCATTGCCTATCCCCCTAAACTAACCCTCTTTTTATCGGTATATATACTATAATCAGGGCTAATTATTTCTTTTTTTCTTCTTCTTGGCCTTAATCTCTATAATCTGCTTACCCTTATAATATCCGCAGGTAGGACAAATACGATGAGCATGTTTAGGCTCCTTGCATTGAGGACAGACTGCAAGATTGCCAGAAGATACCTTCCAATGCGTGCGGCGTTTTCTGCCACGGGTCTTTGAATGCCTTCTCTTAGGTAGAGCCACAGTTACAACCTCCTTCGTTTAAATTCATCCCGCATTTTAAACAAAGCCCTTTACAATCAATGCTACATAAAGGCTTAATCGGATAATCAAGTATTATCTCTTCTCTTATTTCGGGATCTAAGTCAATAATAGGCCTTATTTTATCTAAGGCAAAATTGAAATTAAAAGTTTTGTCAAAATCCTTGTTAGCTTCCTTAAGGCAACGGGAGCAATTAATAGCTATCTTAGAGCTTAAGGTTAAATTTACACTAATAGCATTATAACTTTTAAAAATAAGAGCCTTAGCCTTTACCGGTGATATAAACCTTATGATATCGGTATTTAATTCAAGCTCTTTAGGATTAAAAACCTCTACAAGAGTTAATCCCTCTTGAGGTATTTGACGCGCGTCTATCTTCACTATCTTGTTATCATAACTTAGCCTTAAGCGCTTTCTCTACAAAACCCGGGACAAAGCTTGATAAGTCCGCGCCTAAAGAGGCTGCTTCTTTAAGCAATTTAGAAGATAGGTAGCTAAAAGATTCATGGGGCATAAGAAATATAGTCTCAATATCGCCGGATAACTTCCTATTAGTAAGCGCCATCTGAAATTCATATTCAAAATCAGAGAGCATCCTTAAGCCCCTGATTAGAACCTTAACTTTATGCTTGCGGGCATAATCAACTACTAAGTCGTCAAACTCAACTATCTTAACACCGCTTATCTTTTTAGTTGCAGTAGTAAGCATCTTTACCCGCTCGGATATGGTAAAAAATGGCTCTTTATAAGGATTGTGCGCTACCGCAACTATAACCTCGGGGAATATCCTATGAGCCCTTTTAATTAAATCAATATGCCCATAAGTTACAGGGTCAAATGTCCCCGGATATATTGCCTTTTGAGGCGTCTTTACCATAAAATGAGACTTTCGTGCTGCCATAAGTAGATAGCTTGAATAAAGTTAAAACTCCCAGTCGCTCTGGGAGGCTCTCTTTCTTTGGGTATTGCGCTATTATTAAACCAGCGGGCGATAATATATCATAAGCAGCTAAGGTTTGCAAGGTTTTTTTTGCGAGAGAATCTTTTGAATATGCATAAGGTGGGTCAAAAAATATAAGATCAAACCTCTCTGCCTCTCTATAAAACTTTACAACTGCCTTCTCTACGTCTAAAGGGATTAGAGAGTAATCAGAAGAGGGTATAAAGCTTAAATTACGATTAAGCACCTTAAAGACTGAAGAGTTATTTTCTACAAAGGCTACGCTCTTAGCCCCCCTTGAAGATGCCTCTATCCCTACTGCCCCTGAACCGGCGTATAACTCAAGAAAAGAAAGCCCATTTATATCCCCAAGGATATCAAATATCGCCTTACGGGTTATACTTTGAGTAGGGCGTATCCCTTTAGGCTTATGAATATTCCTTCCTTTATATTTTCCGGTAGTTATGCGTATCATCCTACTAATATTAATTGCTCGTATTCCGGGAATCTTAAAATAAGCCGCTCTTTTAAGAGGAGGTTGTGTTTTAAGGTAAGCGCGGGATCTAACCTTAATAATCTAATCGCTTCTTCCCGCGCTTTTTTTAGAAGCTGCATTTGCGCTAAAGGGTCTCCTATCTTAAGGTCGCTTAACCCGTGCTGGTTTTTGCCGAAAAACTCCCCCGGGCCCCTAATCTTTAAATCCTCTTCTGATATACTAAACCCGTCGCCATATTTTACCATCGCCGAAAGCCTATAATTTACATCCTGATTATCAGAATCTGAAATAAGCAGGCAATAAGCTTGCTTACTACCCCTGCCTACTCTGCCCCGTAATTGATGCAATTGGGAGAGGCCAAAACGCCCTGCATTTTCTATAACCATACAAGTAGCTGTATGAATGTCAATTCCAACCTCAAGAACGGTTGTAGAGACTAAGAGGTCTATCTTCTTATCCTTAAAATCCGCCATAACCTTATCCTGCTCCTTCTGGGATAATTTACCATGGACTAATCCTAACCTAAACTTCTTAAAGAAACCTACTCGTAACTGTGAATACATCTTTTTAGCTCCCAAGATATCTAAAGCCAAAGACTCCTCAATAACAGGATAAATTATATAAGCCTGATTCCCCTTTTTTAACTCTTCAATAACTATAGAATAAACACTCTCACGCTGAGTTTGGTTAAATAGCATTGTTTTACACCCTGCCCTTCCAGGAGGCGACTCATTAATCACAGAGATATCTAAATCTCCATAAATGGTAATTGCAAGAGTTCTAGGAATAGGGGTAGCAGTCATAATAAGCACATCCGGGTTCTTCCCCTTACCGGGCAAGAGCGCTCTTTGACCTACCCCAAACTTATGCTGTTCATCAATAACCACCAAACCTAAATTCTTAAAAACAACCTTATCCTCCAAAAGCGCATGTGTCCCGATCATTAAATCTATTTCGCCTTCGGCTAACTTCTTTAAAATATCGCCCCTCTCTTTTTGAGTTAAACTTCCGGTTAAAAGAAATACTCTCTCTTTCTTTAAATAAGTACGTATGCTTTCGTAATGCTGCCGTGCGAGAATCTCTGTCGGAGCCATAAATGCTACCTGATAACCTCCGGTTATGGCTATAAAAGCTGCGGTAGCTGCAACAATGGTCTTACCGGAGCCTACATCCCCCTGAAGTAGCCGCTGCATAGGTTTTGAAGAGAACATATCCATCTTTATCTCTTCAAGCACTTTTTCTTGCGCCCGGGTAAACCTAAAGGGCAATGCTGCAATGAAAGAACGCAGCAAAAGCTCATCTACTTTATGCAAAATACCGGATTTTTCTTCTCTTTTTAATTTACGCAAAGCCAAAGGAACCTGAAATAAAAAGAACTCCTCAAAGGCTAAACGCCGGTAAGACTTCTCTTGCAACGCAAAGCTTTCAGGAAAATGTATATTTAGAAGGCTCTTAGGCAAATTCTCTAAATCATTGCGCAACCTTATATCATAAGGGATAGAATCGCTTATCTTAGGCAGGTATTCATCTAGGGCGAATTTAACTAATTTACGGAAACTCCTCTGCCCTATCCCTTCAGGCAAAGCATAAACAGGAACAATCCTACCAAGACTTAAACTATCTTTGCTATCCTCGCCTACAAACTCAAATTCAGGATTACTTAACTGTAACCTCCCGGCATAAAGCTCTACCTTGCCGTAGAAGACCATATCCTTTCCCGGCTTAAGATATCCTTTAATGTAGGGTTGATTAAACCATACACAAGAGACCTTACCGGTATTATCCATTACCTCTGCCTCGGTTATATTAAAACCTCTCCTGCGCCAAGAGCTACGGCCTTTTAAAGATAAGACCTTTGCCTGAATCGTAGATAGCTCTCCTTTTTTTAAGTCAGAGATTTTAACAAGATTTGACCTATCTTCATAACGTTTAGGAAAATAATAAAATAAATCATAGATAGTATTGATGCCTAAAGAGGAAAAACTTTTAGCCCTCTTCGGGCCAATGCCTTTTAAATATTGTATGGAGGTATTTTGCGGGTTACTCATCAAAGTTATTATACTATCCTGATTAATATACCTGCAAGAGAAATAACCTAAAGCTAAAATACCCTAATTAGCCTAGGGATAGCAAAAAAATTATAATTTAAGGTGGGCTTGATTTTTAAAGATAAATATGGCATACTTCATTGCAGGTGAAAAGCAAAACCTACAACAAGGAGGCTGAAAGTAGATAGCGAAAGCCAAAAGGCCTATCACCTACAAAAAACCCCGAAAAGATTCGGGGTTTTTTGTTAAAATTATCTGTTAATCCTTTACCTACATAACTTTTTTAAATATTTTAAGCAACTCTTGCCTTGATTTTAACCGTGAAACCAACTCCCTTAAATACCTAACCTTCCGAAAACCTTTTGTGTAACAACTAAAAAACTTACGGAAAAGAATAACCCCGTTTCTCTCCCCGTAAAAATCTACCGAAGCATCTAAATGCTCAGTCATAACTTTTATCACTGAATCTATATTAGGTTTAGGCAAAACTTTACCTGTTTTTATATATTCTTTAATCTCATTAAATATCCAAGGATTCCCTAAGGCCCCTCGGGCTACAATTAAACCATCACAACCTGTCTCTTGAAACATCTTATCGGCAAGCTCTGCAGATAAGATATCTCCGCTGGCAATAACCGGGATAGACAAAGCCCTCTTTACTTTTTTTATTATTTTATAATCAACTCTACCGCTATACCCTTGGGCCTTAGTCCTTCCGTGAATAAAGACTGCGCTTACCCCGACATCTTCCGCAGCTATAGATACCTCTTTAGCATTAATTGTATCCTTATCCCAACCCGAGCGGATCTTAAGCGTAACAGGCCAAGGTGAACTTTTTACTACTACTTTCAATAACTTAATAAGTTTTTTGGGTTCCCTCATAAGAGCCACGCCTTCTCCTCTACGCACAACCTTCTTCGCCGGACAGGCAGAGTTAAAATCAAGAATATCAAACTTATACTTTTTTAAAACGTCTATTGCTTGTAAAATAAACTTTTCTTCACACCCTAATATCTGTACCCCTAAAGGAGTATCTTCTTTTACAGAAGTAAGCATAAAAGCGGTCCTCTTGCTTTTATAGGAGATGGAGCGACAGTTAATCATCTCCACAAAACCTAACTCTACCCCAAACCTGCGGTTAAGCATCCTAAAAGGAAGATCGCTAATCCCTGCCATAGGAGCTAATATAAGGCTGGATTTTAAATTAAAGGTGCCTATGCTAAGCATATTTAAAAAGTAAGGGGCGCTCTAACCTTTAAGGCGCCCCTATAAAAATAAAATTATCCTTTATAGTATATATTTTTTTTCTTTCTTAAGCGGATTACTCTTTATATCCTCTACTATATCCTTAGATATCCCCGATTTGCCCAATTTATAATACATATAATTTTTATACCCTTCAACTCCAGGCTGGTCAAAAGCATTTACATTCAACAATTCGCCTTCGAAGGCAGTAGCAATCTGAAAAAATAATAATAACGCTCCCCAATAATACGGAGTTATTTTAGGCAAGGTTATCACACAACTCGGCCGCCCCTCTTTAGCTAAAGCCCACTCAGTAGCTTCTTGAGCTAAATTTATCAATTCAGCGTATCCTTTACCTGACAAGAGCACATCAGATGCAGGAACTTTTAACTCATTTTTAAAACGCTTTACTTTTATAAAAGTCACTACCTTATCATGCCGACCTTCTACATTATTCTGCTGTACTGAATGTAAATCCCCTGTGCCGCGGCAAGGTATGGGGGTCCTGCCTATATTAACTATCTTCTTTTTATCCCTCACCCACTCTTCAATATCGCCATTTAATTTCACTCTCCTAAGGTACTTTTTGCCTAAACTCTCTGCTAAAAGCTGGACATACCATTCAGCCGTAGATTTTAATGTTTCAGAAAAAGGCATGATAACAGCTAAAGTTTTGTTCTTCTTTTGATAGAGCAAGTAATGCAACAATGCATACATATATGCAGGATTATTAAAAAAATTACGCTCCTTGCATCTAATCAACATATCCTTAGCGCCGTTTAAAACTTCAGTAATACGAACACCTATAAGCGCAAGATGTAAAAGCCCCATATTAAACTCAGAGTATCTTCCGCCTACTCCTTTAAACAAAGGGAGGCTGCGGAAACTCATTCTATCTTTTTGATTTTCTTCTTTAACTCTCTTGCGCAAAGAACCAAAATCCGGATCAGTAATCGCAAATATCTGCCTTCCGTAGTTCTTGCCAACTCCTTTTCTTAACCAATCCTCTGCACAAAGAAAAGCTGCCTTAGTTTCAGTGGTCTCCCCTGACTTAGAGATAACCACTATAAAGGTCTTTCGGGGATTTAAATTTTTAAGCAAGACCATTATGGTATCCGGATCTAAGTTATTACCTTCAAAATAAATACGCGGATTTTTCCCCCTTAGTAAAGAAAAATCATTATAATACGCAGACGCTAAGGCATCCTGCGCTGCCTTAAGCCCAAGGTAAGAACCTCCTATCCCCAAAAAAATGACATTATCATATTTAGCAGCAATATCATTTGCTATCCTTTGTATTTCTTTTATCCTCTTATCTTCCTGGAAAGGCAGATTCGCCCACTCTAAACCAAGTTTAACCCTACTAGATTTATTCCCTATTAAATCCCATAAATGTTCATGACTATGCTCAATTCTCTTAGACCATCTTAAAATATCCAAAGCCCTTATCCCATGAGAATCGCCAATGTTAAAATTAAACATATTATTAAAATCAAATTTTATACTTTCCATCAAATCCTCTATCTTTGGATTATCTTAACTGTGGTGCGCAAACCATCCTTCCAAGGCCAGAGCATGGCAAATAAAGCGCTGCTTCCTTCTCTTTTAAAATAAAGGGTTTGCCCGAGCATAATACCGCCGAAACTACTTATTGCTTCTTGGGCATGGTAGGCCAACCTATTTTTTGAGGGCCAGGCAGGGTCTCCAAAAAAGCTTTTCAATCTTTCATTTAGCTTAAAGATTTCCTCTTTAAGCAACACTCCTTCAAAGTAGTTATCGCAATCAGTACGTAAAGACTCAAAGGGTATCTTCTTTACTTCTTCTTTTATACTATTAAATTCCATCTTAATTCTTTTTACGCTATAAATTTTTTACTTTTTCAAAACCCTTCTTTTTTTATTTCTAGTTCTTCTTCTAATCCTATTCCTATAAAGGGTACATAAAACATCGGCAAACGAAGAGATCCTTCCATTTTCATAAGGAAACTCTTTACAGGTTACGGGCTTAAGCGAATAATCGTATTTGTGTATGCGGCATAAACCGTCTTTATCCAAAAAAACACAAGGATTATCCTCTATGCTAGTGCCTATCCTAAATCCTGAAGGAAAACTCTTATCTTTCTCTAAATGAAAAAAATCCCCCTTAATACCGGCGGATATTATCTTTTTTGCCTCTTCTAAGTCAATCCAAGCCCCAAACCTACAGCAGTCAGACTGAGTCTTGCACTCATTACAGTTAATTTCACGCCTTGTCTTTCTTTTCTCCTTTTTCATCTCTTTTTTATATTATACTACAATTACAAATAAAAAGGAAACCCTAAATCTTGAACTATAATTTTTCCACAAAACTCTTTTCCATGCCCTTTAAGCATCCCTAACTTAGGGGCTATAAAAGTAACGGTAGTATCAGCTTTCACGGCAATACCCAAAACCTCACCTGTATCTGCATCTATCCCCGAAGGCAAGTCAACAGAGATAACGCGTACATTAGATTGGTTAATTATATTGATAACCTCTGCGATTATGCCTTTAACTACTCCTTTTAATCCCACCCCAAAAATAGAATCTACTATCAACCCGTAACTTGCCAACCTCTTTTTAAAAGCTTTAAGGCTCTTGTCATTTATAATAAAAACTTTTTTCTTTAGTTTCAATAAAATATTTAAATTTATTCTCGCTTCTCCTTTAACCTCAGAAAATCCGGCGCACAGATAAAGGTCCGGATCTATCCCCCTAGCCATAAGGTGGCGCGCCGCAGAAAACCCGTCTCCGCCGTTATTTCCTTTGCCGCAGATTATAGCTATCTTAGGTTTCTTAGAACCTATATTTTTAAAAGCTTCTATGCTGACTGCCCTACCGGCATTCTCCATAAGTAAGATAGAAGGGACACCAAAGCTCTTAATCGCCCTTAAGTCCAGTCTCTTTGCTTCTAAGACAGTTAAAGCTTTAACCACTTAATCTCTCTCCTTATTTTATACTGCCACCAACTAAAAAAGATATCTTCAAACCTAAGCTACCGCTTAAAAAATAATTACCCATCCTTTTAAAAACCTTTTAACGTAAACGATGATTATCCTCTTCTATTTCACCGACAATCTCTTCAATTAAATCTTCTAAGGTCACAAGCCCAAGAGTTTTTTTGTTTTTATCGACCACTATTGCAAGTTGGACCTTATCTGCCTGAAACTTACGCAAGAGCTCATTAACACGCATACCTTCTAAAATATAATAAGGGTTATGGACAAGATCCCGTAATAAAAAAAGCCCCTTAGTTCTTAATAGGTATAAAAGATCCCGGGCATAAATAATTCCTACGATATTCTCTATTGTTCCGCTATAAACAGGCAACCTTGCATACCCTTCCTCTACAAACATATTCAAAAGCTCCTCAGAGGTGGTATTTATATTAACTGCTACTATATTTTCTTTTGTAACCATGCAATCCTCAACCCGCGTATCCCCAAACTCAAATATACGATGTAGCATCTTCCTCTCCTCATCGCTTACAACCCCCTCGTCTTTACCAACCTCAATCATAAGTTTAATCTCTTCTTCCGTAATAAGAGGCGAGCGCTTGGGCGGCTCTACGCCAAAAATTTTAAGTAAACTATTGCTAATCCAGATGAAAAATCTGGTTATTGGGTCAAGAAATTTAACAAAAACTTCCATAATCGGGGCTACAAAAAGAGAGACTTTCTCCGCATGCTTAGTAGCTAATATCTTCGGGGTAATCTCGCAAAAAACAAGAACAAAAAAAACAGTAGTAAAAGTCGCTATAAATGTCCCTAAATGAAAACCAAAGATGGGTATGCACAGCCCGGTAACCAAAGCCGAGAGCGCGATATTAACAAAGCTATTGCCTATAAGCGTAGTGGCTATAAATTTATCCATCTTCCCTGAAAGCCTCTGGATACTCTGCGCCCTTTTAACCCCTTTAGCTACCATATGGCGCAACCTTATCCTACTTAAAGCAATTATTGAAGATTCGGAAGCAGCAAAGATAAAGGAGGCTACGGATAGAATAATAACAAATACAAAAATTAATACCGTATTAACCATTTTATTTTAAATTTATCCTCTTACTGATAGCCTCTTCTATACCCTTAAGCGGCCCGATTAAGGCTAAGTTAAGGTTATCATCCCTAAAGACCTTTTGGGCTACAAAAAAGATATCCTCCTGCCTAACTTTATCAACCTCTTCAATAATCTCTTCTAAAGAAGGGGCTCTATCCATAGTAGCAACATTTTCTCCTACCCAAAGCATATGTTCCATTGTATCTTCAAGCCCTAATTTTAATTGCCCGATGTAAAATTCTTTAGCCCGTTTAAACTCAGCCCGGCCTATAGGATAATCCTTTACCTTTGTAAGCTCTTTTAACGTTAAATTAACTGCTTCAAATACTTTGCGATTGTCTATCCCGGCGTGGACAATAAAAGCTCCGGTATCATAAAAACGTCTTACCGCCGTGCTAATCCCATAGACTAACCCGCGTTTCTCTCTTATTTCATTAAAGAGCCTACTGGACATATTTGCCCCTAAAAGAATATGGAGCAAGGTTAAGGCATGCCTTAAAGGGTGACCGCGCCTTAGCGCTTTAAACCCTAAGGCTATATGCGTCTGTTCAGTATCTTTATAAAACGCCTTTACCTGAGCAGAAGACTGCCTTGTCTTAGCTTTAGCAAATACACTATCCTTGCCTTTAGGCAGAGACGCAAATTCTCTATCTATCTCTTTACTCAACTTCTCTATATCAATATCCCCGGAAATACTTATGAGAATATTAGAAGGAGTATAATACCTCCTCCAAAAAGATAATAGACTGCCCCGGGTAACCTTAGAAATAGAATCAACCGAGCCTATAATTGGAAGCCCCAAGGGTTGCTTCGGCCACAAAAGCCCATCCAAAAGTTCATATACATAACTCTGTGGAAGGTCCCGGTACATCTTAAGCTCCTCTAATATAACCCCCCTTTCTTTTTTTACCTCTACTTCGGGTAAAAGCGGCCTGATAACCATATCAGAAAGAACCTTAAATGCCTTATCAGTATAAAGGCTTGATACCTTTACCAGGTAACAAGTCAACTCTTCAGAGGTAAAACCATTCAACATACCTCCTACTCCTTCAATAGATTCTTTAATATTACGGCAAGAGTAATTTTTCGAGCCCTTAAAAAGAAGATGCTCTAAAAAATGCGCCGAGCCTTTATTCTCATTATCTTCATACCTACCGCCTACCTTAATAAATATCCCTAAAGATAAGGAGTTTCTCCCGGGCATACGGCTTAAGATAACCCTTAAGCCATTATTTAATACAATTTTATGACAACCTGTATTCATTCTACCTTAAAGCCCTTACAAAACCTGCTACTTCTTTTACTAAATTATGCTTCCCTATATTCTCTCTTATCTTAGATACAACCGCGCTTCCTACAATAACTCCATCCGCAAACACCGATATCCTTGTTGCCTGCTTACGATTGGAGACCCCGAATCCTACACAAACAGGAACCTGCGTATGCCTCTTGAGTTTTCGGACATTTTCTTTTAACCTTAAAGGAAAAGATTTACGCGCGCCTGTAACCCCAGTCAAAGAGACATAATAAATAAACCCTTTAGCTAACCTTAAAATCATCTTCATCCTTTTTAAAGTAGTAGTTGGGGCAACAAAGGATATATTATACAACCCGGACTTACCGGCCTTTAAAGTAAAACCCTTTCCTTCATCCGCTGGCAAGTCAGGGACTATTACCCCATCTAGGCCTTTTCTTGCCGAAATATCTATAAACTTATCCTCCCCCATTGCAAAGATAGGATTATAGTATGTCATAATCAATATAGGAATGCGCACTCTCTTACGCAACCTGCCTACCAAATTAATAACATCTATTAACCGCACATTATTCTTAAGTGCCTCAAAAGATGCCTGCTGTATCACAGCTCCGTCTGCTAAAGGGTCAGTAAAAGGAACCCCTAACTCTATCATATCAACTCCTGCCCTAACAAACTCCACAACCAGCTCTTCTGTTGTCTTAAGATTAGGATAACCTGCAGTAATAAAAATTATCAAAGCCTTCTTCCTGCTTTTTCTTAACTCCTTAAACTTATCGTCTATTCGGTTTATATTGTTTTGCATCCTTTAGAACTCCTGTAACAATCCCTAAATCCTTATCCCCCCGCCCTGATAGACAGGCCACTACTATTGCGCCTCTTTTTACCTTACCGGATAATTTGGTCAAATAAGCAAGAGCATGGGCAGACTCTAACGCAGGTATTATCCCCTCCTCCTCACAGAGAAGGCGAAAAGCTGATAAGGCTTCCTTATCAGATACTGCCACATACTTAGCGCGGCCTATCTTTTTATAATAAGAATGCTCCGGACCAACTCCGGGATAATCAAGTCCTGCGGATATAGAATGCGTCTGATTTATCTGCCCAAATTTATCATACAAAAGAGCTGACTTTGCTCCGTGCAATACCCCGACTTTGCCTTTTACTAAAGTTGCGGCATTCTCCCCTAAAGAGAACCCCCTCCCCCCTGCCTCAACCCCTATAAACTTTACGTCTTTATAATTAAAAAATGGATGGAATAAGCCTAAGGCATTACTTCCTCCTCCTACGCAGGCAATCAGATAATCAGGGAACCTTCCTCTTTTTTTCTTTATCTGCGTTTTAACCTCCCTGCCAATTACAGATTGAAAATCCCTGACAAGCAATGGGTAAGGATGCGGGCCGGCAACCGTACCTACAATATAATACGTATTCCTTACATTAGTAACCCAATCGCGCAATGCCTCGGTCATCGCCTCTTTTAAAGTTTTAGAGCCTGAGTAAACCGGTATCACCCTTGCTCCCAACAACTCCATCCTGAAAACATTTTGCCTCTGCCGCTTCATATCTTCTTCGCCCATATAGATATCGCACTCTAAGCCAAAAAGCGCTGCAGCCGTAGCCGCAGCTACACCATGCTGGCCGGCCCCTGTCTCTGCAATCACCCTGCATTTTTTCATCCTTAAAGCCAATAGCGCTTGGGCTAAAACATTATTTATCTTATGCGCGCCCGTATGCAAAAGATCCTCTCTTTTTAAATAAACCTCCATACGTTTAAAATACCTGCTTAAGTTTTTAGCGTAATATAAAGGGGTAGGCCTACCAGCGTACTCCTTAAGGTGATAGTTTAGACAGGAAATAAATCTTTTATCTTTGATAGCCTTATAGTATTCTCTCTGAAGCTCATCTAAGGCAAAGATAAGCGTCTCAGGAACAAATCTCCCGCCGAACTCAAGGAAATGCCCGGTATTATCCGGTATCTTTTTACAAGTTGATTTTAACCTCATTTTACTAAATTAATAAATTCTTTTATCTTTTTATGGCTTTTTATCCCGGGGGCTAACTCAACTCCTCCTGAAACATCCACCCAATCAGGTTTAACTATTTTTAAAGCCTTCTTTACATTAGAGGTATTTAGTCCTCCAGATAAAAAAACCTCTCTTCTTATCTTAGCTTTATCTTTTAGCAAAGACCAGTCAAATTTTCTCCCTGTCCCTCCGTATTTATTCTTTATAAAGCCGTCAAAGAGAAAACTACACCTTTTGTATTTAAGTAGTTTGCTAAAATCAAATCCTCTACTTACCCTAAACGCCTTAATCACTTTAAACCTTAAGAACCTAGAACAAAAATCAGGAGTCTCATCCCCGTGGAATTGCAACATATCTAAATTACACTTACGCGCAATCTCTTTTATCTGCCTCTCCGGGGAATTCACAAAGACACCTACCCTCTTAATAGAGTTAGGGAGTATCTTGGATATACGGCTTGCCTTAAGAGAAGCTATACAGCGCGGACTTTTTTTATAAAAGACGAATCCTATCGCATCTGCACCACTAAAAAAAGCCGCTAAGGCATCCTCTAAATTAGTAATACCGCATATCTTTACCTTAACCAATTACCACCTCATAATCTCTTCAACCTTGCTCGGAATATTTTCAGACTGCATAAAGACTGTCCCGATTAAACAGGCATTTACCCCGAGTATCTTTAAAAAGAGGATATCTTGGCTAGATTTAATCCCGCTCTCGACTACTACCGTCAATCCTTTAGGAACAAGAGGATAGAGCCTCTCAACAGTCTTTAAGTCAATCTCAAGGGTATGCAGGTCACGGTTATTAATACCTATGAGGGAGACGGATTTTAACTTTAAGACCTTTTTTAGCTCTTTTTCATCGTGCACCTCAACCAGAGCATCCATCCCTAAACTTAAAGCCAAACTAGAAAGCTCTTTTATTTCATCCTGAGTAAGAAGAGAGGCTATTAATAATACCGCATCTGCCCCATAAACCCGAGATTCATAAATCTGATAAGGGTCGAAGATAAAATCTTTCCTTAAAATAGGTAAATTTGTTAAATTTTTTACCTCTTTTAAAAAGTTAAGGCTTCCTAAAAAATAATCCTCTTCGGTTAAGACTGAGATAGCCTGCACCCCGCTCTCTTGATATGCTTTAGCAATCTCAATATGGTTAAAATCATGACGGATAATACCTAAAGAAGGGGAAGACTTTTTAATCTCTGCAATAAGGGATATCTGATGCGGCTTATTAACCGCATCTTTAAACCTTGCCTTGCCTTGCGTGGAGGCTAATTTTAATTTAAGCTCTTCTAAAGGAAGAGCCTCTTTAGTTAAAGAGAGCCGCTCTTTTTTCTTTTGTACAATCTCTTTTAAGGCATCAATCTTTTTCACTTTATTTAAACTCCTTTAAAATATTAAGTTTTTCTAACGCTCTTCCGCTATCTATTGAGTCTTTAGCTATGGCAACTCCTTCTTCTATTGAACTTGCCTTATCCGCAGCATAAATCGCACAGGCAGAGTTTAAGAGGACAATATCCCTCTTAGGGCCTTTCTTACCGTTTAAAATATCCAAGGCTATACGAACATTCTCATTAATACAAGACCCTGCTAAATCCTCTATAGAGGCCCTCTGAAAACCAAACTCCTCAGGAAATATTTCATAATCCTTAAAACTTCCGTTAATTGCCTCAGAAATAAAGGTCTTATCCGTAGTTGTAACCTCATCTAGTCCATCGTTGCCATGGACAACTAAAACATGCTTAGTGCCAAGATTGCTTAAGACAGCGGCTAAAGTCTTAGTCCAATGCCGGCTATAAACTCCGATAAGCTGATTAGTGGCACGCGCAGGGTTAATCAAAGGCCCTAAGATATTAAAGATGGTCTTTTCTTCTATTTGCCTTCTGGCAGGCATTACATAGCTCATCGCCCGATGGAGGTTAGGGGCAAAGAGAAAAGCAATGCCACACTCTTCAAGGCACCTTTTAATCTTACCTCTATCCATATTTATATCTACGCCTAACCCCTCAAGCAGGTCTGCGCTCCCGCATCTACTAGAGACAGAGCGGTTCCCATGCTTGGCTACACATACCCCTGCGCCACTGGCAACAAAAGCAGTAATAGTAGAGATATTAAAGGTTCCTTTTTTATCCCCTCCGGTACCGCAGGTATCTAATATATTCGGCTTATCTACAATGATAGGCTCCACATATTTAAGCATCGCCTCTACTGCCGCGGTAAGTTCTTCTACCGTTTCTCCTTTGCTATTCAAAAAGGTAAGAAACTCTACTATATCTGCGGTATTTGTAACCCCAGAAAGCATATCAGAGATAACCCCTTTTATCTCCTCAGGCTTTAGATTCTTCTTATCTATAAGTATCTTTGTCGCTTTTTTAATCAACATACTCTTAAAAATTACTTAAGGTATCTTTGCTAAAAAAGTAAGTACAGAGCCGGACTTCGGCTTAAGCTTTTATCACTCTTGCCTGTACACCCGTGCGCCTAAACTTAAAAGCTTATCTTCAAACCTCTCATAACCGCGCTCTAAATGGTATATCCTTGATATCGTAGTCTTACCCGAAGAAGCCAAACCGGCTAAAACAAGAGAGGCAGAAGCACGTAAATCTGAAGCCATTACTGAAGCACCAGATAGCCCTTTTACCCCTGCTACTATAGCATGAGGACCTTCACGCTGTATATGCGCTCCCATACGGTTTAACTCCGCAACATGCATAAATCTATCTGGGTAAACTTTCTCTGTTATTACTGTTATCCCCGAAGCAATGCTCATCAAACTCATCATCTGCGCTTGCATATCAGTAGGAAAACCAGGGTAAGGAAGAGTAGTAATATTTACTGCCTGCAAGGGACGCTTATAAGAGATACGTAAAGAGGTATCAGACTTTACTATAACTGCCCCGGACTCCTGCAACTTATCAATTAAAGCACCAAGATGACTTGATAAAACATTCTTAATAAGTATATCTCCCTTAGTTATAAGCGCAGCCAAGATCATAGTCCCTGCTTCAATTCTATCCGGGATAATCGTATGCGTTGCCCCATGTAAAGACCTAACCCCATCTATCTCTATCGTTGGGGTGCCATGGCCTTTTATCCTAGCCCCCATCTTAATTAAAAACTCTGCTAAATCAACAACCTCAGGCTCACAGGCAGCAGCCTCAATAATAGTCTTACCAGTAGCTAAAACAGCAGCCATCATCACATTATCAGTAGCTAAAACCGAGGAGCCATAAACCCCACCTAAATAAATATGCGCTCCCCTTAACTTACCTGCCTTAGCGATTATATACCCAGAGTCAATATCTACATCTGCACCTAATGCCCTGATTCCCTTTAAATGTAAATCTACCGGCCTAACTCCAATAATACAACCTCCAGGAAGAGAAACCTTTGCTTTCTTTAATTTGCCTAAAAGCGGACCTAAAACACAAAAAGAGGCGCGCATAGTAGAAACAAGTTTATAGTCTGCCGTATATCCTGCCTTCTTTAAGGAAGTAACACTTAATACGCCCTTACTAAACTCTACCTCCTTACCTAAAGAACGAAGTATCTTAATCATAGTATTAGTATCACGCAATTCAGGGACACCCTTAATAAGACAAGCACCATCTGTAAGCAAAGTCGCAGCCATAATTGGCAAGACTGAATTTTTAGCCCCGGAGATAGTAACTTCTCCTTTAAGCTTAATTCCTCCTTCAATTACTAATTTATCCATACCCCCCTAACTCCTTTTAGCGACTATAACCCGGTCTATACTATTATAATCCTTAATAATCTCAATTATTTCAAATCTCTTAGATAAAGAAAAGATTTTTTTTATATCTTCAGACTTATCATACCCTATCTCTAAAATCAAGATTCCTCCTTTTTGAAGATAACCTTTAGGCTCATTAATAATGCGCCTGTAAAACTCAAGCCCATCTTTGCCTCCATCTAAGGCAATCCTAGGTTCATATTTTAACTCAGGCTGAAGCTTATCAATTTCATCAGTTGGAATATACGGAGGATTAAAGACGCACAGCGAATACTGATTTTTTAAAAAAAAGGGAGAAGAAAATAGATTACTTAAAATAAATGATACCCTTTCTCCTATCCCATTTAACTTCGCATTTAAGGATGCTAACCTCAAAGCCTCCGAAGATATATCTGTAGCAGTAATTCTATAATCAAGGAGAAATTTTGCCACAGAAACAGCAATACAGCCTGAGCCTGTCCCTAATTCTAATATGTCTTTGCCCCTAAGAAAACTCTTTTTAGCATACCTTAATACTGCTTCTACTAATATCTCTGTCTCAGGGCGCGGGATAAGCACGTGTTTATTAAGTTTAAATTCCAGCCCCATAAACTCTGTCTTGCCTAATATGTATTGAATCGGCTCGCCTAATGCCCTCCTCTTTAAAGCAGATGATATAAAACGAGATTCTCTTAAAGTCAAGATTCTATTCCTATCAAGATAGAGTTTATCAATTTTACAACCTAAAACTTCGGTAAAGATAAGCTCGGTTTCAGTCATTATATCTATTCTTCTTTTTCTTTTGAAGCCTTGATTAAGGCTTCTGAAATCTCGTCAAATTCACCGTCTAAGACTGACTCTAAGGCATGGGTAGTAAAATTTATACGGTGGTCTGTAACGCGCCGGTCAGGAAAATTATAAGTGCGTATCTTTTCACTCCTATCCCCGGAACCTATCTGGCTTTTACGCTCCTGCGATAACTTCTTTGACTCTGCTTCTCTTTTAGCATCCAATAATTTAGCCCTTAAGACCCTCATCGCCTTAGCCTTATTCTTAGCCTGTGACCTTTCATCTTGACAAGCAACCACAACACCTGTAGGAATATGCGTAATTCTCACCGCAGAATCTGTCTTTTGCATATGTTGCCCGCCGGGGCCGCTTGAACGGTAGGTATCTATTCTTAGATCATCCGAAGAAATAACTAAATCCACCTCTTCAGGTTCTACTAAAACTACTACGGTCGCAGTAGAGGTATGTATCCTGCCTTGTGCTTCAGTTACCGGAACACGTTGGACCCTATGAACGCCGCTTTCAAATTTTAGCCTCTTATAGACATCTTTGCCTTTTACACCAAAAGAGACCTCTTTAACCCCTCCTGATTCATTACTAGAGATAGAGATAAGTTCGATAACCCAACCCTTACTCTCTGCATACTTAGTATACATACGGTAAAGGTCAGCGGCAAATAACCCTGCCTCATCCCCTCCTGTCCCCTGCCTTATTTCTACGATAATATCACGCCCGGCGTCCTTATCTTCCTCGGTAAGGAGTAACTCTATCTTCTCCTTTATCTTACCTTCTTTACTCTTTAACTCACCAAGCTCCTTCTTTACTAACTCTACAAAATCGCTATCGTGTTTTTCTTTTAACACTGCTTCAAGTTCGGATGATTCTTTTATCAATCTCTTATACTCGCGGAATAGATTAACCGGCTCTCTTATCCCGGATAACTCTTTGGCTATTCTATTAGACTGCAAGCGGTCAGAGAGAACTTCTTTAGAAACTAAAAGCGCTTCTAACTCTATATAACGGGCCTCAAGTTTTTCTAACTTATCTATCATCTCTTAGCTATATCAGATGAGCTTGGGATTATCTTTTACCGTATTTCTTAATAAACTTATCTACTCTGCCAGCAGAATCCACAAACTTCTGTTTTCCTGTAAAAAATGGATGGCATTTAGAGCAGATCTCTACCCTGATACTCGGGCGCGTGGAGCGGGTATGTATGGTCTCGCCACAAGCGCAAACTATGGTAGATTCTTTATAGTTAGGATGTATTTTATCCTTCATCTCTTACTCCTCCTTCTTTCCGTTCATAGATTATCGATTACTGGTTCATACTATTTAAAAATTCTTCATTATTCTTTGTCTTGCTTAATTTTTCAATTAAAAGCTCCATCGCCTCTACATTGCTTAATTCATTTAAAACCTTCCTTAAAATCCAAGTCTTCTGAAGAACTTCAGGCTTGGTTAAAAGTTCTTCATGGCGGGTATTGGAGCGTTTAATATCTATAGCCGGATAAATCCTACGTTGAAATAAATTTCTATCCAACTGCGTCTCCATATTCCCGGTACCCTTAAACTCCTCGAATATTACTTCATCCATACGACTTCCTGTATCAACTAAGGCGGTAGCTATAATTGTCAAGCTCCCCCCCTCTTCAACTGCCCGGGCCGCGCCAAAGAACCTCTTAGGCTTCTGCAGGGCATTAGAGTCAATCCCCCCGGAGAGGACTTTCCCGCTATGTGGCACAACGGAATTATAGGCGCGCGCAAGCCGGGTAATGCTATCTAATAATATTACCACATCCCGCTTATGTTCAACAAGCCTTTTAGCCTTCTCTAAAACGATCTCAGCTACCTGTATATGCCTTTCAGGCGGCTCATCAAAAGTAGAAGATATCACCTCTCCTTTTACATGACGCTGCATATCCGTTACCTCTTCAGGCCTTTCATCTATTAAAAGAACAATCAAAATAACATCCGGATTATTTGTAGTAATCGCATTTGCTATTTTCTGTAAAAGTACGGTTTTGCCGCTGTAAGGCTGGGCAACTATCAACCCGCGTTGGCCCTTACCTATCGGGGCCAAGAGGTTCATAATCCGCATGGATATCTCTTCGGGCTTAGTCTCAAGGCCAAAGGGATGGCGCGGATATACCGGAGTAAGGTTATCAAAAAGGACTTTCTCTTTTAACTCTTCAGGGTTCTCAAAATTAACCGCCTCTACCTTAAGCAGGGCGAAATACTTCTCTCCTTCTTTTGGAGGGCGTATCTGCCCTGAGACAGTATCCCCGGTCCTTAAATCAAACTTTCTTATCTGCGAAGGCGATATATAAATATCATCGGGACAGGGCAAATAATTATAATTAGGACTCCTTAAAAAACCAAACCCTTCCGGAAGAATCTCTAAGACCCCCTCTCCAAACATAAGCCCCTCTTTTTCTGCCTGAGCCTGCAAAATTTTAAAAATCAGCTCCTGTTTCTTAAGCCCGCTTGCACCGTTAGCATTCAGCTCCTTTGCAAGCTTATTAAGCTCGCTTATCTTCATCTCCTTTAAACGCTTAATCTCCAGCTTTTCCACTGCTTCCTCCTTGAATTTTTTCTAATATTGATTTTACCTGTTTTTTTGTATTACTAAATGAACCGCTATTATCTATAATAAAGTCCGCTACATGCGCTTTATGCCGTATCGGAATCTGCGTTTTTATACGTTTTACAATCTCTATTTTTTTAAGGCGTCTTTTTCTTATCATCCTCCTGACATGCTCATCCCTATCAATTATAACTACAATTAAACTATCAACTATATTCCTTAACCCTGCCTCCAGCAATAAAGGCGCATCTAAAACAACAATACCGCTTTTTACCTTATTTAACCTAAGTTTAATATCTTTGATTATGCTAGGGTGCATAATGCTATTTAATTTTTTAAGCAACCTACGGTTAGAAAAAACTACCTTGCCTAGTTTTTTACGGTTTATGCAACGCTTAGAACCTAATATCCCTTTTCCAAAAAAATTGACTATCGCCTTATATGTATCAGAATTAGGCAAAAGGTATCTATGGGCTATCTTATCCACATCTATAATTTTTAAGCCAAAGGCTTTTAAGAAGCGCGAGACCGTACTCTTTCCGCTCCCAAATACCCCTGTTACCCCAATCACAATTTTTTTATTTAACCCTTGCTTTTTCATATAGCTTTATATACTCTTTAATAGTCTTATGCCAGGAAAAATCATATTTCATAGCAGAAAGGATAACAGCCTTAAGCTTATCCTTATTCGTAAATAAAGAAACTGCTTTTTTTATTGCCCTCAAGAGGTTATCTTTATTATGGGAAGAAAAGAGAAAGCCATTTTTACTATTTACCGTATCAACTAACCCCCCGGTCTTATAAACAACCGGAATCGCTCCATACCTTAAGGCAATCATCTGGCCTAAACCGCATGGCTCATACTTAGAGGGCATTAAAAAGAAATCCGAGCCTGCATAAATCTTATGCGCTAAAGGTTCATCAAAGCCTATATTAAAAGATAGGTTATCAGGAAACCTCTCCATATATCTTTTAAGCAGATTTTCATATTTGGCATCTCCTCTGCCTAAAATCACTAACTGAGAGCCCGTCTTGCATATATCCTCAATTGCCTCTAAAAGGATATCAAAACCCTTCTGCTCTACGAGCCTAGAGACGATACCGAATAATGGGGCATCTTCTAAAATAGGCAAACCGCAATCCCTCTGAAGGGCAATTTTATTAAGCCGCTTATTTTCAGGCTTAAACAAAGAGTAATTATAAGCGATATGCTTATCTTTTTGAGGGTCCCAAATATCATAATCTAATCCATTTAAGATGCCGTATAGATAACGGCTACGTTTATTTAATAACCCCTCCAGTCCAAACCCAAATTCAGGAGTAGTTATCTCTTTTGCATGATTAGGGCTTACGGTATTTATAATGTCAGAGAAGGCTATCCCACCTTTTAAAAGATTGATATTGTCATAAAACTCAAAACCTTCGATATTAAACATCTCCCAACCGAGATTAAGCTTTGGGAATTTCTCCTTTGGAAAGATCCCCTGATAACCTATATTATGTATAGTCAAAACCGTACGCATATTGCTATAAAACTTATCCTTTGAATAAATAGACTTAAGATACGCCGGGATTAAAGAAGCCTGCCAGTCATGCAAGTGAATAATATCGCAAGGAAAATTAACCTCTTTTAATAAAGATAAGGCCCTGCGGCAATAAAAAGCAAAGCGCTCTAAATTATCCCTGTAATCCCCAAACTCATCTTGATATAAACCCTTGCGATTAAAATACTCCTGACTTTCTATAAAATAAACTCTTATATTATCCTTGGTAAAACAATATGAAACATTGCCTTTAAGCCTTTTAACCTTAAATTTTTTTGCCTCTATCTGTTGATACCCCGGCATTATTATAACGGCTTCATGCCCTTGCTTTTGAAGAGCAACTGGCAAAGATGCAGCTACATCTGCTAAGCCTCCAGTCTTAGCAAACGGCACAACCTCGGAAACACAAATCGCTATCTTCATATACTCTCCATCTTAAGCCAATTACCCCCCTGTTTCATATCAATCACCACAGGGACATCCAACTCTAATGCATTCTCCATCTTATCCCGTACCAAAGGAAGCAAGGAAGGCAATTCCTCTTTAGGCAAATCAAATAATAGCTCATCGTGCACCTGTAAAACTAACCTAGCCTTAAAAGATTTCTTTGTTAGAACCTCTTGGATATTGACCATAGCCAATTTAATTAAATCCGAGGCAGAGCCCTGTATAGGGGTATTAACCGCCTGACGCCGGGCAAACTGACGGAGCGCAATGTTTTTACTGTGAATCTGCGGAATATACCTTCTTCTGCCTAAAATAGTAGTAACAAACCCTTTTTCTTCAGCTCTATTTATTTCTTCTTCTATATAATCTTTAACTTTAGGATATCTTAAAAAATACGCATCTATAAAAGCCTGCGCTTCATCTATGGAAATATTCAAATCACGGCTTAAGCCAAAAGATGTAAGCCCGTAAAGAATACCGAAATTTACCCTCTTAGCGGTATTGCGCATCTCTTCCGTTATATCTTTTTCTTCTACCCCATAGATTAAACCAGCGGTAATCTTATGGACATCTTTGTTACTCCTAAAGGCCCCAATAAGATTGCTATCTTTAGAAAGATGGGCAAGCACCCTTAACTCTATCTGTGAATAATCACAGGAGAAAAGCAGGCTATCTTTATCTGAAGCAGTTATGCTACGTCTAATATTACCTCCTATCTGAGTCCTTATCGGGATATTCTGTAAGTTTGGGTTGCTGGAACTTAACCTGCCTGTCTCTGTGACGCATTGGTTAAAAGAGGCATGCAGCCTTCCTGTTTTACTATCCACCAATAAAGGCAAGGGGTCAATATAAGTAGTCTTTAGTTTAGTCAACTGCCGATATTCTAATAATACCCCGGGCAATTTATGCTCTTTGGCTAATTTGCTTAAAACCTCTTCATCCGTAGAAGGCCCTGTTTTTGTACGTTTTATAACCGGAAGATTAAGCTTTTCAAATAAAATATTACTTAACTGCTTAGGAGAATTAATATTAAACTTAGCATCGCTTAGCTTATAGATATCGCGCATTAAATATTTAAGTTTTTTATCCAATTCTTTGGATAAAGAAGCCAGTAATTTTAAATCTAGCCTTACGCCGTAAATCTCCATCCCTGCTAAAACATCAACCAACGGCATCTCTACTTCCTTAAACAACTTAAAAAGCCCTTTATCTTTTAGCTCTTTTTCTAGCGCAGGCACAAGCATCTTTATCAGATGAGCTTCTTTATGCCGGCTTAGTGTTTCTATTGAAGCATCAGCACCTATAAACTCAAACGCTATACTATCTAAACTATAATCCGGCTTTGAAGGGTTCAAAAGATAAGCAGCAACCTTAAGGTCAAAAGAAATCCCGTTAACTGCCACACCCCTTCTGCCTAATACAACTTTTACCTTCTTTAAATTATGCCCTATCTTTTTGACCTTCGGTTCAGATAATATCTTTTTAAGGTTAGGACCTACTTCAGAAAGGAGCATTTTTTTGCCCTGGATATAAATAAAAAGGTTAGCGTCATCATCTGCGGATATAAATAACTCCCTATTACCCTTTAAAACTTTACCTGACTCTATATCTTTGTATTCTTCCACTTGGCAAGAATTAGCAATATTCTCTTTGGACTTAATTGTTGAGAGAAATTTTTTAAACTCTAACCTTTTAAACAAGGCGGACAACTTCCCTAAATCCGGCTCTTTTATTTTAAACGCCTCTAAATCCAAGCCTGACTTTAAATCCCCAGATAAAAATATAAGCTCTTTATTTAACCTAACCCTATCAATATTCTCTTTAATTGCTCTTTGGATCTTTTCGCTTTCTATCTCTGAAAGACGGTTTAAGATATTCTCCAAGGAACCGAACTGAAGGATTAACTTTACCGCGGTTTTTTCCCCTACCCCCGGAACCCCCGGAATATTATCCGCATCGTCTCCTGCCAAACTTAACAAGTCCGGGATCTGCTCGGGCAAAATCCCGAAGTTCCGGGTAACCTCTTTTTTATCATAAAGTACGCCTAAACCCTTATAAGGATTTAAGACTAAAATATCATCGCTTACTAACTGTAGCATGTCTTTATCCGAGCTTACTATGGTAACAGAAAAACCATTAGAAGCCGCTTGCTTGGCTATACTTGCGATAATATCGTCTGCCTCAAGCCCTTCCTCTTCTACAATCTTAAAACCAAAACTTAAAACAATCTCTTTAATCAAAGGGATCTGGCTGGCTAATTCATCTGGCATTTTTGGCCGCTGTATCTTATAATCCGCAAATTTACGCGACCTGAAGGTATCGCCAGAAACATCAAAACATACGGCTAAATAATCAGGACGCCCTTCCTTAAGTATCTTATTTATAATATTTATAAATCCATAAATAGCCCCGGTCGGTTGTCCGCAGGAGGTGCTTAAATTCCTGACTGCATAAAAAGCCCTATAGCAAAAAGATGTAGCATCCAATAAATATAATCTTTTAACAGGCATTAATAAAAAATATGGAAATCAATTTGGTAGGAAGTTTTCTTAAGTGGCCTCTATTCTGATAATGCCCTGCGCTGAACCTTTTCTATAAACTCCATTATATCCTTATCCTCAGGATCCAAATACTGGGCATCCAAAGCTTCTTTTACAGCTTTGGCATAATTGCTTTTTGCATAACTAGCCTTGGCATTTTCAAAATGCTTACGGGAGAGCGCTCTGTCATTATGCCTTAATATATACTTTTCATTAGAGATATCTTTTGTTAGTTTCAAGATTTCCTGTTCTTTAAAATCTTTTACCGGATTTTGAGAAAAACTTAAGCGTATATCCTCAAAACGCTTTTGGGCCTTCTTTGTCCAAGGGTCGTTAAAATCTCCTAATTCTGAACGCTTCTTCCAACAATAAGCAGCCTTGCCGAATTCCCTTCTCTCCTCGTATAAAAAGGCTAAATTAGTATAGGAACTTAAATAATACGGATCTAATTTTAAGGCCTTAAGATAACTCTCTTCAGCCCTATTTGTCATGCCCTTAGCTTCATAAACTACGCCTAAATCATTATATGCTACTGCATAAAGGGGATCCACTTCTATTGCCTTCTGATATATCTTCATTGCCGTATCTAAGTCACCTGCATCTTGCGCCTTTAAGCCCTCTTGGCGGTATTCACGTGCCTGAGCCTCTAGGAGAGTCAAATCTCCCTGTTTACCTAAGAGTATGGCTTCTTGAGAAGAAGCAAAAGAACCCCGGGCAAATAAAAATAAACCTAAAATTAAAATTAAAATTGCTTTTTTCAAGCTTTTCTTGAAGAATAAAGGTTGGTATATGTTTTCTTTTATTATATAAAAGAAAACATATACGTCAAGAGAAAAATTAGAATAATATAAATTATAATAAAAGGCTCATATAAAGAGCCGGGTGTTTAACCTTCCTAAGAAAATCTAATAGGGGTTTAAGGGTAGAGGCGATATCTTCGTCAGCAATCTTTTCTAATAGGGTAGGCTCGCCTATGTCATAAGCTATTTTTCTTAAGCTCTTTCCAAGCAATAGCTTTAGTTCCTTAGATACCCACACCAAACGCCTTAACCCTCCTTCTGCTAAAATAAATTTACCGCTTAATATATATTTTCTCGATATACCCATAAACCCTGGGTTAGGAGGAATGCTTTTAGCTAAATCAGAAAGGGTAGAAAAATCCATCCCCAGAGGAGTCATCCCAGTATAATTCCTATCTACTGCAATCACCCCGTTTGTTTCCGGAAGAACCGCAAGAACACATTCAAATAATCCTGACGTTGACAAAGGAGTATGCGTAATAGAGTAAAGGCTTGCTTCTTTTATAATGCTATTTGTTTTGTCCGCAATAAACTTATTAACACCCTCCCATTGCCCCAAAGAACTATTTAGGGCCCTTTCCTTAGGAATGGGGTTATTCCAACCATAAGGAACAACCTCAGACGATACTTTAGCATCTAACCAAGAGTATGCTCCGCACATCCCCGGACGCTGTGGGGATATAATACAAATATGATTAGGAGAGACAGATTGACAAATAGAACAGGAGTAATAATTATCCACCTCTTCATCTAAGAGTCCGTTTAAACGCTCATCCCTTTCAGAAAAAACCCTTCTTGCCATGGTAAGTTTATCCCGGACATCCTCTTTCCGAGTATAAAGCCTTACCCTGGCTTTCTCTATGATGCCTTTATACTCCTTATGAAGCATAGAATATACAATCAAACCTAAGTGCCTTAACCTAAACCCTTTTAAGAAGGCCTTATAGCTTATTCTAAAAGAATTCATATCCCTCTGCCCCTGATGCTCTAAGCCAAAAGCATAGTTGATAAATCTATGTATCTGACGCTCCAGCACAGGCTCAAAATCCTTTTCTATCTTATTTCCATAGACATCCACAATCAAAGCCAAAGACAAATCCTTCCTCCCTAGTAAATCTTTATCGATATCAGGGCCGTATAATTCAATAACGCCATCCTCTAATTCACTCTCCTTACAAGAGGTTAAAAGCTCAAAAGAAGCCCCTTCTGCTCCCCCAAACTTAAAACCCAAATCATCTTCCCCCACTCTCTCACCTTCAAAAAGGTCAGAATAAGGAAGAGGAAAATCTAAAGACAGTCCTTTTGCCTTCAAGGAACTAAACTGCATACATTGAAGAGGCATTTTTTTATAATCCGGTTGGATTAAAATAGTAGGAGGCAAATATGGCCCTAATCTTTCTTGGTTACTTAAAGCTGAATCGCTTATCAGCGGTAAATCAAATACCGTACAAGCCGATAATAGCCCTAAATCAGGCTCTTTGCCCTCGCCCAGAAAGAGGGCAAACAACGGAATATGCTTGCGTATATAATCCTTTACCCTGCTTAATTCCCACGGAGAAAGATTGCCGTAAATCCACGGAATTCTTATAATAAAATTAAAAGCATGTATTACAGAATAAAAATCCTCGCCTAAAAAAAAGACGAGATTTTCAAAATTCTCCTTTAAATTATTTTTTTTAAACCGGCAAAATAAATCTTTTCTGCTTATGCTTCCGACAATCAAAGATAAAATACCTTTTGAATATAATTCCCGTATAATATCTAAAACTAAATCCTTCCTCTTAACTTCCCCAAAGATAACCCCTACTCCGGATATGCGCCCATCTATAATTCTGATAGCCAAATTACGTAAAGTAATATCCGGTATGAAACCCGTTCCCCTTAAAGAAAAACCCTTATTCAATTCTTCTAAAAAAGCCAATACCTCCTGACATAAGAGGAATAAAGCCGCCTCATTTAAATGATCCTGCGGATAAGAAGAATGGCTCTGGTTATCTATCTTCTCTAAAATAACCCTTAAATCGCCTAAACTCTCAACTTTAATTTTTAAGAAAGCGTAGATTAAAGGGAGGAAATAATCTGTCCCGGGGGGGCTTACTTTTTTAGCTAAACCAAACCTATCTATTGAACTCTTTAAGGCTTGACGAACTAAGTTTAAAGCATTGCTTAAATTTGTTTCAGAAGCTTGTAACGACTCTACTAGCATCTTCTCTTCCTAACCTACTAATTATACTATCCACCAAGTTCAAGCTTAAAGATACGCTCTTCTTGCCTACAACGCTTCCGCAGGCAAAGATATTATCGTAATTAGTAGCCATATTTTTATCAACTACTATAAAATCATCCTTAACCAATACCTCTGTATTCTTTAAAAAATCAATATTTGATTTATAATTATCCATAAATAAAACTGCGCATACCCCTAAGGCTTTACCGCTCTTAAGCTTTATTGCCTGCACCTCTCCTTCGCCAATAACCTCAACTAAAGAATCGCAGATAACCTCTATCTTTCCAGGCAAATCTGAATAAGCAAGCGTAAGAGAACTTAAAATTTTAACCTCTACTGCGTACCTATCCATTATCGCTTCTGCAACTTTTAAGGCCAGGCTATTTAAGCCAACTATACATACCGGATGTGCTATAAAACGCTTAAGAAACTCTTTAGTATCATCTAAGGTATATAAACGATAAGCGCCTACTTTTCTAGCCCCGGGTATATCCGGGATAACAGGGCTTCTACCAGAAGCAATAACTAAAATGTCATAATTAATACTCCCTCTATCCTTAAAATATACTAAAGACTTTTCCGTATTTATACCGGATACTTTTTTATTCTTTAAAAAATTAATTCCTGCTTTCTGATAAAAATCCTCGTCGCATAAAAATATATCTTTTTCTTTTACTATTCCGCTTATTAAATCTGGTATCTTTAAATGGTCATAGGAAGGATAATCTTCTTGGCTAAGTAAAGCTACATTACAATCCCTATGCTTATCCTTTAACCCTAAGGCGATATTATGTCCCGATGCTGAAGCTCCTATAATAACTACATTACCCATCATAACCCGCAAGCGTCTAAGATTTCAGGCAATAGTCTCCCTAAGCCGATAGGCATAATATGCACTCCGTCGCACATCGGCCTTAGCTTTTTTATAAGGCTTGAGGCTATCTCTATAGCCTTAGCTCTTTTATCCGTAGCCCCCTCCATCTCTTTTATTAAAATTTCAGGGACCACAACCCCGGCTACATTTTCGTTCATATACTTAGCCATGGCTGCTGACTTTAAAATAACTATTCCTGCTAAAATCTTAGTATTAAGATGCCTTGCCTTCTTTAAAAAATCTTCAAAAACCTTAAGGTCATAAACCGCCTGAGTCTGAAAGAATTCTGCCCCTGCAGATATCTTTTTTTCCATCTTTATAATCTCTGGCTCTAAAGGGTCTGCCCCCGGATTAACTACAGCTCCTAAACAAAAATCCGGATGTTTTCCGGTTAACCTATTGCCTTTTAAATCAGACCCGTTTTCAAGCATGCTTGCCGCCTGAAGCAGTTGTACTGAGTCTAAATCAAACACCGGCTTAGCTTCTGGGTGGTCTCCTGCTGTAGTATAATCTCCGGTCAATATCAAAATATTTTCTATGCCTAAAGCTGCCGCGGACAAAAGGTCTGACTGCAATGCCAAGCGATTACGGTCACGACAGGTTAATTGATATATCGGCTCAAGCCCCTTTTCTCTTAAGATGCGCGAAACTGCTAATGAACCTAACCGCAAAACAGAACTCTGCAGGTCAGTTACATTAAAGGCATCAACCCTGTCACGGATAAGCTCAGCCTCCTCAATTATCTGCTTAGTCTCTATACCCTTAGGTGGACCAACCTCAGAGGTTACTATAAACTTTCCTGAATGTAATTTTTCTCTAAAACTCATTTATATTCCCCGCTTCTCTTCCCTAGAACGTTCTTGTATAATTGTTGCCTCAACTAAATTACGCATAAGCATAGTAACGGTTAAAGGCCCAACGCCCCCGGGAACCGGCGTAATAAAAGAAGCTCTTTTTTCTGCGCTATCAAATTCCACGTCTCCTACGGTTCTATCTTTTACCCGATTAATCCCCACATCTATTACTACAGAGCCCTCTTTAACCCAATCCCCTTTAATTAAATTAGGGATACCCGCGGAAGAGACTAATACCTCTGCCCTACTAACATGCTCTTTAAGCCTTCCGGATTCGCTTGTGGCTATATGGCATACTGCAACAGTAGCCATCTTTTGTAACAATAAAAGCGCTAATGGCCTGCCTATTATCCGGCTATGCCCAACGATAACTACCTCTTTACCGTATAAATCTATATTGCTTCCTGCAATTAATTCCATAACTGCAGCAGGCGTGCATGGAAGAACACTCTTTTCCCCGAGCATAATTTTACCTAAATTATCAGGATGCATACCCTCAACATCCTTAACCAAATCAATAGAAGCCACTGCCTTTTTATAATTAATATCTTCGGGCAGCGGGCTTTGCAAGATAATTCCGTTTATAGATTTATTTAAATTTAATTCGCCTATAAAATCCAAGAGGCCTCTCTCGGTAGTAGAAAGAGACAAATTATAAGGTTGGTATTCAATCCCTAACTCCCGGGCAAGTTTAGACTGGGCGTTAAGATAGCTTTGCGAGCTTAAATTTTCTCCGACAATAATACTCGCTAAAACAGGCTTTACTTTTAAGGAAAAGATACGCCCTCTTAAATCTTCTTTTATCCTCTCTGCGATTAACCTACCCTCTAATAATGTTGCCAAAATCCCCCTCCATCTTAAGCCTTATTTTTCTAACTACTGCTGATTTTTTACTAATCTCAGAATTAATAGCACGAGAAAACACCTTATCATCTAAACTCTTTAAATTAATCTTAATATTAAAAACGGAAGAGAAGAACCCTGCTTCAAAAAGAGCTGCCGCAATAGCAAGATCGCTTATTAATTTAGGGTTACTCTTCTTTGTAAGCGAAGAAGCCAACTTTATCCCTTCAAAACAGAACCTAGCAACCATAAAAGGCACTTTCACCGCATCCCTTATATTTTTAGATTTATAGGCAACCGCGTCTAAATCAACTAAACGTATAAATTCTTTTCTAAACCGCTCGCTTTGGCTTAAAGCCTCTTTTAACTTGCTCTCATGCTTTACAAACTTAGGATTACCTAAGGTAAAATTTATCACCATACTCATTAAGGCTGCAGCCATAGCAGCGCATAATGCGGCGGCAGACCCTCCCCCCGGAACAGGGAGCCTAGATGAAAGCTCTTTAATATAATCCTCAAGGGTTTTATCTTTATACATATTTTTAGTAATTAAAACCGCTACTAAGCTCAAAGGCGTCTTTAATTAAATTTATCTTAAAAGGAGCAGAAGAAAAATCTACAGAAACTACATCAAACCTCGCCTTTTCCTTTAACAGAGAATTTTCTTTAAGAAAATTTAGAGCTACCTTGGATATCCTCCTCTGCTTTAAAGAAGAGACAGCTTCTTTTGCTAAACCAAACCTACTGCTCCTACGGGATTTTACTTCTATAAAACATAAAGTATCTTTATCTAATGCTACTATATCTATCTCCCCAAACTTAACTTTATACCTTCGCGCTATTATTTTATACCCCTTACCCTTAATAAATCCTACCGCTAAGTCCTCACCGTTTTTACCAAGGTTTAATTCTTCTTT
The DNA here is from genome assembly GCA_964542785.1 of uncultured Planctomycetales bacterium. Taxonomy (GTDB): domain Bacteria; phylum Omnitrophota; class Gorgyraeia; order Gygaellales; family Profunditerraquicolaceae; genus Sherwoodlollariibacterium. The sequence continues at coordinate 105,250 of CAZIUK010000001.1, read as the reverse complement.
AGCCATCTAAAAAACTTCTCCTGTGTACAGACAAAGGCCCTAACCTCTTTAGCATTTCTTTATGTTCTTTTGTAGGATAACCCTTATGCGCCTTAAATCCGTATTCAGGATAAATGCGATCATAAGCAAGCATTATCCTATCCCTTGTAACCTTAGCAATAATAGAAGCAGCAGCTATACTCTTAGACTTAGCATCCCCCCGGATAATAGATAGATATGGCAATGGCAGATTTAAAGACATATTCCCGTCAATAATAATATAAGCCTTATTCGTATTTACCTTACTTAACTTCTTTATCAAGGAACGCACTGCCTTTTGAATAGCAAGGTGTGTAGCTTTAAGAATATTAATCTTGTCTATTACCTTTTCACCTACAATCCCTACACCAATTAAAGAGTGCTTTTTAATCTCCGTAAAAGCCTTACCCCTTGCTAAAGGTGTTAATACTTTTGAATCATTAATAATATTTCTAAAGGTATGCTTCTTTAGCAATACCGCGGCAGCTACTACCGGGCCGGCCAAAGGCCCCCTACCAGCCTCATCCACCCCTATAATAAACTTATACCCTAAACGCTTGAGTCTGCGCTCGTAATAGAGCATAGCAGGTAAAGTTTATTCTTTACTTGCTATCTTAGTGGCGCGTTTGCCGAATTTTCCCCTTAAATAGTAGAGCTTTGCCCGTCTTACCTTGCCTAAACGGATAACCTCTATACGCTCAATACTAGGAGAATTAAGCGGAAAGACCCTTTCAATCCCCTCGCCATAAGAGACCTTTCTAATCGTAAAATGCTCACTAACCCCCTTACCCTCCCTTGCGATAACTACCCCTTCAAAAGGATGGAGGCGAAATTTGTCCGGGCCTTCAGGTATCCTAGTAAATACCTTTATGGTATCTCCCACATTAAATGCAGGATGCTCTTTTTTAACAAATAACAATTTCTCTAAATTAACCTTGTTCATTTCTCCTCCTTAACTTGTTTTTTAAAAAGATCGGGCCTGCGCTCCGCCGTCACCCTAATAGATTCTTTCTTCCTCCAAAAGCTGATTTTTTTATGGTCTCCGGAAAGTAGAACCTTGGGGACACTCATATTTTTATAGTTAGCCGGCCTAGTATAATGCGGATATTCTAATAGATTACCTTCAAAAGACTCAAAATTCAAGGAATTTTTGTCTCCCAACACCCCCGGCAATAACCTTACTACCGCGTCTATAAAGGTCATTGCCGGCAACTCTCCTCCGGTTAAAATATAATCCCCTATAGAGACCTCTTCATCAACTAAATAACTTCTAACCCTTTCATCCACTCCCTCATAATGCCCACAAATAAGTATAAAATTCTTAAGCTCAGCAAACTTTTTAGCAGAAGCCTGATTAAATACCTGCCCCTGCACAGAGAAGAGTATAACCTTAGCTCTTTTTATTTTAGATTTTATCTTCTCAACACAATTAAATATCGGTTCAGGGCGCATAACCATGCCTGATCCCCCCCCAAAAGGGCGGTCGTCAACCTTTCTATGCTTATCTTGCGTATAGTCTCTTAAATCATGAATATAAAACTTCACCTTTCTTTTAGCCTGCGCGCGCTTCATTATAGACTCATTTAAGACACAATCAAACATCCTTGGAAATATAGTTATTATATCTATCCTCATTTGCTATCCCTGTAAATACCTATTTAGAAAATCTTTCTTAAACTCTAAAAAACAACCGCCCTTTATAGCCTCGCGAATATTTTTAGTAAGGTTTAGAAAGAAAAAAACGTTATGCAAAGAGAGCAATGTAAGCCCGAGCATCTCCTGAGCATTAAATAAGTGCCGTAAATATGCGCGGCTAAAATTCCTGCATGTATAACATAAGCAGTCTTCATCAAGAGGTTTTAGATCATAAGCGTAAGGCGAATTACCTATCTTTACCTTCCCTCTGCTTGTAAAGGCTGTCCCATTCCTGCCATAGCGGGTAGGGACAACACAATCAAAGATATCTACCCCCCTCTCTACAGCCTCAAGTATATCTTCAGGATATCCTATCCCCATAGCATAACGCGGCTTCTCTAAAGGCAACAATGAAGAAACAATACTTATTATATTGTAAATCAAATCGCTCGGCTCTCCAACAGATACCCCGCCTATTGAATAACCATCAAAATCCATGTCTATCAATTCTTTTGCGCAATACTTCCTATATTCTTCATAGGTCGCCCCCTGTACAATCCCAAATAAAAACTGCTTACTTGTGCAACTACTACCCTTTAAGCTCTTCTTATGCTTAATAGAGCGCTTCGCCCAAAGAATAGTCCTCTTCATCGCTGTCTCTGCCACCTGCTTGGTGCAAGGGTAATGCACACATTCATCCAAAGGCATAATAATGTCCGAGCCTAGATCGCGCTGTATATCAATTATATCCTCAGGAGTCAAAAAATGCTTAAGCCCGTCTATATGCGACTGAAATTCAACTCCCTTATCATTTATCTTCCGCAAAAGAGCAAGGCTAAATATCTGATATCCTCCGCTATCCGTAAGAATTGGCTTATCCCAAGAGATAAACTTATGCAAACCTGCGGCTTTACGGATTACCTCCATCCCAGGACGTAAAAATAAATGATAGGTATTAGAGAGCATAATCTGAGCGCCTGCCTCTAAAACATCCCTTGGATACAATCCTTTTATTGTCGCATGGGTCCCCACGGGCATAAAAGAAGGGGTATCTATCGTGCCATGCAAAGTAGAGATCCTGCCCAATCTAGCATTGCTATTTTTATCCTGCAATATAAGCTCAAACATATTTACCTACATTATAAACATTGCATCGCCGTAACTATAAAATCTATAGCGGTTATCTATCGCCTCCTTGTAGGACTTTTTGATTAAATCTTCTTTGGCAAAAGCGGATACCAGCATAAAAAGCGTGGTCTTAGGTAAATGAAAATTAGTAAGCAAACAATCAGCAAGCTTAAATTTAAATCCCGGGTAAATAAATAGATTAGTAAAACCTTCGCTTAATCCTGCTGCATATGCCTCTAATGCCCTTAAAGAAGTCGTCCCTACCGCTATAATCCTTTTTTTAGAAGCCTTAGCCGCTTTAATCTTCTCCTGAGTGATTTTAGGGATCTTAAAATACTCCGGGTCCATATTATGCTTAGTTATATCATCAGTTCTAACCGGTTTAAATGTACCCAACCCTACATGCAGAGTAAGGTAGGCTATATCTATCCCTAAAGACTCTATCTCTTTAAGCATCTGATGAGTAAAATGCAAGCCTGCCGTAGGAGAAGCAATTGCACCATCTTTTTTAGCATAAACTGTTTGATAATAATCTTTATCTAACTCTTCGGGCGCTCTTTTTATATACGGAGGAAGCGGGACCTGACCAAATTGGTAGATATTATCCGCATCCTTCTTTTTAAAAGATACCTCCTTAAAAGAAGTTACCACCCCCACGACCTCCATTGGGGGAAAAAATATCCTCTCCCCTATCTTTGTACGACTAGGCTGGATTAAAGCCTCAAACCTACTGCCATCTTTGCGTTTAATTAACAATACCTCTACCTTGCCTCCGGTTGCCTTGCGTCCGGTTAAACGACAAGTAAGCACGCGCGTATCATTAAGGAGGAGAAGCTCGCCTTTATTAAGAAGAGTTACAAAATCCTTAAAATCCTTATGCAATATACTCTTGTTCTTGCGGTCAACTACCAAAAGCTTAGCCAAAGTGCGCTCCTTTAAAGGATACTGCGCAATCAAATCTACGGGTAAAGAATAATCAAAGGTTGAAAGCTTCATTATGTATTTAATACCGGAAGGCTAAGAAGTGCTTAAGCATTTAACAAGGCTATCTGTTATATCATCGTAAGAGAATATTACTATTCCATCGGGGCTAAGGGCTTCTATAGCCTTATATTGCGATATAAAGACATTTACGTTCTCCTTCATCAAATATAATCCTAAACCTATAAAAACCTTCCCCTTTGCCTTTAAGGCCAAAGACGCTAAGGTTAATTCTTTAGCGAGCCGATTGTCAATCGTATAATTCATAATTACAACATAGTCTAATATTCCTTCTTCAAGCCATAACGGCCAATCTTGAAATAAGCTTGAATAAGCCCTCTCTGAAGAAGCTACTACCGCAGAAGAGACTAACAACTCTTTAGATCTTTCTTTTACGCTCTTAGCTATACTTCTTACCAAGGCGGTTATTTGGTTTCTTCGCCAATCATCCCAAAGCATATAATCCTTAGGCGTATTTAATCCCGTAAGCGGATCAAGCCGCGCCCAATCCTTAAATCTCTCCATATTCTTAACTCCATAACCATAACTTAAGCCATAGTTAGTAAACCTTGAACCCGGGATAAACGGAACTGTCATCGGATAACGCGTGTAATCAAGATGAACACCACTAAATGAAGGGTATCTATCTACGAGCTCTTCTACAAGAGAAGTTAAAAATTTTACCACTCTCTGATCTCCCGGCTCTAAAAACAAAAGCTCTTCCCTCAAATAATACTTATCGGAGTCATTAGACTCCCCCCTTCCAGAAGGCCTTAGGTACCGGTCTTTAGTTAAAACATCTTTGCCAAACTTCTTTATTATATCCGCATTCAAATTATTCCCTAGACTTAATAAGTTAATCCAAGCAAAAACCTGGATATCGTTTGCCTTGGCTTCTTTTAATAAAAAATCTATTGTATCCTCCCCTGAAATCTTCAAAATTTCTTCATACTTTAAACGACTAAACTCCTTAGTATCATAATAAGCCTGACCTGATTGATAGACTTGCAGATATATATGGCTTATTTTTGCCTCCTTACAAAGCAAGATAAGCTTCTTTACCGCCTCCTTAGAATAAAGGACTTTATTTACTGAAAACACGCTTACCCATACACCTTTAGGAACGCTCCCTGAGAAAGAAGGAGTAAATAAACCTAAAGAGACAACTAAAAATAAAGCTAAAATAAATACCCTGAATAAGAATGCCCTTCTTTTCATTTATTTTTCTTAGTATACCTTTCTATTTCTGAATAAATACAACCGCAGTATTTCTGCATGTATAAACCTTTAGCCCTAGCTTCTTCATGCGCCTTTCTAAAACCGGGCCTGAAATCAAGGTAATAAAACTTAACTTCTTCTTCCCTGGATACTTCATCACCGATTCTTTTTAACGCCTGATGGTCCTGATAAGGGCTTGCTAAAAGTGTTGTAGTAAAATAATCAAAACCATTAAGCTTAGCTATTGCGGCTGTTTTTTTAAGCCTTAACCTCCAACATGCTAAACATCTTACAGGAACGTCTTCTTTAAAACTTAACACCCTAAAAAATTCCTGCGGAAGGTATTCGGAAAAAATTAAATCTATATCAAAACCTGCCTTAGATAACACATCCTTTCTTTGATTATACTCAAGAAAAGGATGGATATTAGGGTTGTAGAATAGCCCAAATACCTTAAAACCTTTAAGATTCAATACTTCTAAAGGATGAATAAGGCAAGGCCCACAGCAAATATGAATAAGGAGTCTCATTTATAACTACCTAAAACAACTCTTCCTGAGCGTCTTTAGTATATTTTATCTTAAAATGATCAAATGCCAATTTAGTCGCAATCCGCCCGCGGGGAGTACGCTTAAGATAACCGGCTTTAAGAAGATATGGCTCGACAGTATCGGCTATAGTATCAGCTTCTTCATTAAGGCTGGCAGCTAAAGACTCTATACCTACAGGCCCGCCTGCGTATGATTCTAAAATTAACCTTAAGACCCTGCGGTCTAAATCATCAAGCCCGGCTTCGTCGATCCTAAGCCCATCTAAAGACTTAGAGGCTATATCTATATCTATTTTAGAAAGTGAAGCTACCTGCGCGTAATCCCTTATCCTGCGCAAAAGGCGGTTTGCTATGCGTGGAGTCCCGCGTGCCCTTCGAGATATCTCAAAGGCGGCTTCCTCTGTAATCCCTATCTCTAAAATCTTAGCGGAGGCTTTAATTATTCTAGCTAAATCCTTATCTTCATAAAAATCTAATGTATAAAAAATACCGAACCTGCCTCTTAGAGGGGCAGCCAATAACCCTGTACGGGTAGTCGCTCCTATCAAGGTAAAAGGCTTAAGGTTAAATTTTATCGTTTTGGCATACGGGCCTTTATCAATAATAAAGTCTATCTGGAATGTCTCCATTGCCGGATAGAGAAATTCTTCTACCACCTTAGAAAGCCTATGTATCTCGTCAATAAAAAGAATATCCCCTCTCTCTAGATTAGTCAAGATCCCGATTAAATCCCCTGCCCTTTCAATAGCCGGGCCTGAAGTTGCAGTAATCTTAGAGCCAACCTCATGGGCTATAATATGTGAAAGCGATGTTTTACCTAAACCCGGCGGGCCGCTTAATAAAACATGCTCTAATGGCTCTCTCCTTTGTTTTGCCGCCTGAATAGAAACCTTTAGATTATCTATTATATCCATATGCCCTACAAATTCAGCAAACCTCTTAGGACGTAAAGATATATTTAATACCTGGTCTTCTTCTGCTTCTTTTGCGTTGGTAATAAGGCTATTGCCCTTTATCAGCGCTTCCCTCTCCCCTTGACTCATAAGGCGTAATATTCTCCTTGTTTCTTAAAATCTCTATCTCCCCGAACATCCGGTTCTGCCTAGCCACAATCTCTTTTAAGCGCATCAACTCTAATATGGCAAGGAAAATAACGATAATCCCCATCTTATCTTTAGCCTTGTTAAATAACTCCGAAAGTTTAACTTCTGATTTCACTAATAGAAGATGGAGTATGTCATGTGTAGCCTGCTCAACCGTAAATTGGTCCTTAACTACCTCGTAAAAAACCTCTTTTGGAACATCCTGGAGCGCCTTGGAAAAAGCATTTATTAAATCAAATATGCTCGCCTCAAAATAAACTTCTTTACCTTTCAAATCTTTAACATCTATCTTTGCCTTAGGGCGCTTAAAAATATCCTGCTGGCTTGCCTCTTTTTGGCGGAGATTCTCAGCTATCTCTTTGAATTTCTCATACTCTAAGAGCCTTTTAACCAACTCTTCGCGCGGATCCTCTTCTTGAGTTTGAAGATTATCCGCCTCTTCAGCCGGAAGAAGCATCTTAGATTTAATCTGCATCAAGGTAGCAGCCATAACCAAAAACTCCCCGGCGATATTTAAATCCAATAACTGCATTAAATTTATATACTGCATATACTGTTCAGTTACCTGAGCAATGGGAATATCATAAATATTCAAGTGATCCTTTTTTACAAGATACAAAAGTAAATCTAAAGGACCTTCAAATATCTCTAGTTTTATCTTGTAGTTCATAAATTTATCCCCTTAAAGACCTCTCCTATCGTTTTAGCCGCCTCTTCCTTAGCACGTTCATTGCCTCTTTCTATAACCTTTCTTACATAACCTTTGTTCTTACAAAGCCCTTCCCTTTTCTTTCTGATAGGAGAAAGCAAGGATACGACTTTTTCAGAAAGTATCTTCTTACATTCAGTGCAACCCTTTCTTGCCCCCACGCACCAATCATGTGCCTCATCTTTTATTTCAGGAGCAAAAGCAGCATAATAAGAAAAAACATTGCATACCTCCGGGCGCCCCGGATCGCCAAGCTTGATCCTTTTAGGGTCGGTAAACATGGTCGAGACTTTTTTAGTTATGACAATAGATGGATCAGAAAGATTTATGGTATTATTATAACTCTTGCTCATCTTGCGTCCATCTAACCCTAATAATTTAGGAACCTTGGTTAATATTGCCTCCGGGTAAGGGAGCAGCTCCTTTTTACATAACTTATTAAAAAGCCTTGATAATTGCCTTGTAAGCTCTAAATGCGGAAGCTGGTCTTTTCCAACAGGAACCTTCTCTGCCTTATAAAGAAGGATATCTGCTGCCTGCAAAACAGGATACCCTAAAAATCCATAGGTATTAAGATTGCGCGAATCTATCTCTCTTAACTGCTCCTTGTAGGTAGGACAACGCTCAAGCAGACCAAGTGGAGTTAAACAAGATAGTATCATATACAAACTTAGATGCTCTGGAACCTTTGATTGAATAAATATAACTGATTCTTGCGGATTAATGCCTACGCTTATCCAATCTATAACATTATCTATAATATTCTCTGGCAAATCTTTGGTATCTGCATATTCACTCATTAAGGCATGCCAATCAGCAACCATAAAAAAACACCGGTATTCCTTTTGTAATTTAACCCAATTATTTAATGCTCCTACAAGATGCCCCAAGTGCAGCCTACCGGTAGGGCGCATTCCGCTAAGAAGAGCTTTCTTCATATCTTTCTAGCAATCCTCTCTACTACGTATGACTCAATAATATCACCTTCCATCAGCTGGTCAAATCCTGCCAAACTTATACCGCATTCAAACCCTTCTAAAACTTCGCGCACATCATCTTTAAATCTTTTCAAAGAAGAGAGCTTCCCTTCAAAGACCTCTTGACCGTTCCTTGTTAAAATAACTAAACAAGTACGGTTAAATTTGCCTTTAACTACAAAACACCCGGCTATAGTCCCTGCCTTAGAGAGCTTAAAAACCTTCCTTACCTCTGCCCTACCTAAGAAAACTTTTTTTATCTTAGGCTCAAGCATCCCCTCTAAAGCAGCTTTTATATCACCTGCTAACTCATAAATAATATTATAGGTCTTTACATCCACCCCTTCCTTGGCAATAAGCTCTTTTGCTAAATCGTCTACCTCTATATTAAAACCGAGTATTAAAGCATCCGAAGCTGCTGCCAAGACAACATCCGAACTATTAATGTTTCCTACGGCTGAATGTATAAACTCTATTCTAATCTCTGTAACATTAAGCTTATCTAAAGTCTCTTTTATCGCCTCAAGTGAACCTTGCATATCTGACTTCAAGATAAGCCTCAATTCTTTTATACTGCCTTTACTAATCTGATTATGCAAATCCTCAAGGCTTACTCTTTTTACCGGCTTAACCTGCTCTTCCCTGTCCTTTTGAACCCTTAATCCAATCAACTCTTTAGCTTCTTTTTCATCAGCAATAGTAAAAAATTGTTCTCCTGCTAAAGGCACACCGGAAATTCCTAAAACCTCAACCGGCTCTGAAGGAGCTGCGCTCGTTACTGCCTGCGCGCGATCATTAAACATCGCCCTTATCTTACCGTAAAAATTACCTACAATTATATTCTCATTTAAGCGTAAAGTTCCGTTCTGCACAAGAAGTGTTGCCACCGGGCCCCTGCCCTTAGACATCTGTGCCTCTATAACAACTCCTCGCGCTAAACGATTAGGATTCGCCTTTAACTCTAACATCTGCGACTCTAAAATAATCATCTCTAAGAGGTCATCTATACCTTCCCCTGTCTTAGCTGAAACAGGAACTACAATAGTCTTGCCCCCCCAATCCTCGGCAGTTAAGTTAAGCTTAACTAATTGTTTCTTAACCCGATCAATATCAACTCCCTGCTTGTCAATTTTATTTATCGCCACTATTATTGACACCCCTGCAGCTTTGGCATGGTCAATAGCCTCCTCAGTTTGAGGCATAACACCATCATCCGCAGCTACTACTAAAACTACAATATCAGTAATCTTTGCCCCGCGTAAACGCATAGCAGTAAAAGCCTCATGCCCGGGGGTATCTAAAAAAGTTATCTCTCCATTTGGTAATCTAGCCCGGTAAGCACCGATATGTTGGGTAATCCCGCCGTATTCGTTTTCAGCAACCTTAGTTTTTCTTATCGCGTCTAATAAAGAGGTCTTACCATGGTCAACATGCCCCATAAATGTTACTACCGGAGAACGCGCTTTAAGATCCTTGGCAGAATCAGACAGGTTATGCGCGCTTAACGCTAATTCTTCCCCTTTTAAGGCTTTTTTAACCTTAAAATTATATTTTTGGCAGATACTAATTACAATCTCTTCATCTAAAGACTGGTTTATCCCTGCCATTATCTTCATTCCCATAAGCAACTTAATAATAGCCGAAGGTTTTTCTTGTAGTTTTATTGAAAGATCTTTTAATGTAATAGGAAACTCCAGCTCTAACTCTCTTAGTTCTACAACAACCGGAGCAGCAGCGCTAACCTCAACTTTAGGCATCTCTTGCTTTGCCTGCTTAACCTCAATCTTTGCTTGAGGCTGAATATCCTCTTGAGCCTTAGCCTTATCCTCAGCTTTATCTTTAATAACGCCTTTAGGTTTAATTTCTGATACAGGTTTCTGTTTAGGTTTTACTACCTTCTTAGTTAAAACAGGAGCTGTTTTAACTGTTTTTTTGGACTTAGGGAAAACTATCTTTTTAACTTCCTTTACAGAAGATTTGCCCTTATTAACTTCCTTTTTAGCTGCCGTCTTTTTAGGCTTCAAAGAAACCTTCTTCTTTTCCTCTTTTTTTACTTTAACAATCTTTGCCATAATTCTTAACCTTCTTCCTTATTAAATAACTGTTTTAATCTTTTTGCTTCAGAAATAAGCTTTCCCGCTTTTTTATCCTTAATCCCTTTAATTTGAATTAAGCCTTCCATGCCTAAGTCTATAAGGCTTTCTAAAGAATTTACTCCAGCCTCTTTTAAACTAGTTAGGGTCTTTTCTCCTACCCCTGCTAATCTTAAAAGAGGTGTTTCTACCTTCTTGTCTTTCCTTGGCTTCCTCTTTACTTTTCCAATAGACGCTTCTTCTCCTTCTAAAATAACAAGACCCTCTGCGTCTTTCTTTTTAGAAGAATCCGCCTGCATGAATTTAGTCCTTATATCTAACTCCCAACCGATAAGCCTAGACGCAAGGCGGACATTTTGCCCGTGTTTACCTATAGCCAAAGAAAGTTGGTCATCCTCAACTACAACCTCTGCTTTAAGCTTCTCCTTATCCAATTTAATCTCAGAAACCTTTGCCGGAGAAAGGGCATTCTTAATATACTCTCGAGTATCCTCATTAAAACGGACAATATCTATCTTCTCTCCGTATAATTCATTTACGATATTACGCACCCTATTACCCCTCATGCCTACGCAAGCACCTACAGAATCAACTTTATCATTCTTAGAGTATACGGCTATCTTTGTCCTCTCTCCTGCTTGCCGAGATATAGACTTTATCTCTACTATACCCTCATAAATCTCCGGAACTTCAAGCTCAAATAGTTTTTTTACTAAATTCGGATGGGTACGTGATAATATAATCTGAGCTCCCCTTGCTTCTCTTTTTACATCTAAAAGCAAGGCGCGTATGCGCTGGCCTTGCTTGAACTCTTCTTTCGGTGACTGCTCGCGTTTTATCAAAAGTCCTTCTGCCTTGCCTAATAGATCTATAACTATATTCCCTCTCTCAAATCTATAGACTGTACCACTTACAATCTCCCCTACCTTACCCTGAAACTCATTAAAAATAACATCCTTCTCTGCTTCGCGCATTTTTTGTATTATGACTTGACGCGCAGTAGAAGCGGCAATCCTACCAAAATCAATAGAAGACACCTCCTCTCCGTTTCTATAGGCACGAATCTTCCCGTTATTCCTATTTAACTCTACCCTCAACTCCTCTTCAGGTTTTAAATCAATAACCTTCTTAGCTGCACTTAATAGCGCGCTCTCGACTGCAGAAATCAAGACCTCTTTTTTAATTCCTTTTTCTCTCTCTATCTGTTCAATTATCGCAATTAATTCTTGACTCATATCTAATCTCTCCGGTTTTTAAATTATAAGCTTGGATTTATTTATCTTATTATAGGGTATCTCTATTAAACCCTCTTTTAGCCTGACTGAAACTTTTTCTTCTCCTGCACTCTCAATAAACCCGCTCCATTCTATCTTGCCATTCAAGGGTTCACTTAAAAAAAACCTTGCCTCTTTATTAAGCATACGCAAAAAATCTTCCCTTACTTTGAGCGGACGGTCTAACCCGGGAGAGGAAACCTCCAAGGTATAATCTTCCCCTACTAATCCTTCTTCGTCTAGAAAACCTTTAAAAAAGCGGTTTAGATCCGCACACTCACCCATGGTAATCCCGCCTGAAGGCTTATCTATTAAGACCTTTAAGATAATCTGCCCACTTTCATGCCTGAGCATAAAATCCACCATAATCAATCCAAATGAATCCAAAGATGTCTTAAAATATGCGCCTAATCGGTTTATTAATTCCTGCTTAATCATTAATCTCTTCTTTTAAAAAACGTACCACTTCCCCCTTCTGCTTTATCATCTTCCCGCCTGTAGAGCGGAATTTTAATTCAAGGGAATTATCTTTAAGTGCTGTTTTACCTATAACAACCTGATAAGGAATGCCTAACAAGTCAGCATCCTTAAACTTAACCCCTGCCCGCTCGTCACGATCATCTAAAAGTACACTTATCCCCAAAGAGTTTAATTCCCGATAGATATTTAAAGATATCTCCATAATATCCTTATTTGTAACGTCTAAAGGAGTAATTATTACCCTATAAGGAGCTACTCCAACCGGCCAAATAATCCCATGTTCATCATGGTTCTCTTCAATAACAGCAGAAATAATCCTCGATACGCCTATGCCATAACAACCCATTATAATGGGTTTTAATTTTCCCTCTGCGCCTAAAAAATTTGCGCCTAAGGCAAGGCTATACTTAACCCCTAACTTAAAGATATGTCCTATCTCTATAGCATTAAATTTTTTAAGATTAGATTTACAATTATCGCAAATATCACTCGCGCCATCTTTAAAAGGTTTTGCAAAATTACACTCTGTGCATACTAAGACTGTATCTTCTCCATCTTTGGCTAATACCATAAACTCATGCGATAAATCCCCCCCCATAACCCCGGAATCTGCTTCTATTGAAAGCGCTTTAATCCCACACCTTTTAAAAATCCTTAGGTATGCCTGATGCATTTTCTGGTAATTCTTATCAAGGCCTTCTTCGTCCTTATCAAAACTATAAGCATCTTTCATTATAAACTCACACGCCCTGATTAACCCGAAGCGCGGACGTATCTCATCACGGAATTTCACCTGAATCTGATAGAGCAAAAGCGGTAGTTGCTTGTAACTTAAAACATAGCCTCTTACCAACTCAGTAATAACTTCTTCGTGGGTAGGTCCTAAACAAACCTTTCTACCCTTACGGTCAGTTACCTTAAACATCACCTCTCCTAAAAGTTCATCCCTTCCTGTGCGCTGCCATAAATCTAAGGGCTGTAAAGCAGGAAGCAAAACTTCAGAAGCACCACACGCATCCAGCTCTTCCCTTATAATCCGCTGAATATTCTTTAATACTCTTAAACCCAAAGGTAAATAAGAATACACTCCCGCCATAAGCATACGCACTAACCCTGCACGCAAGAGTAACTGATGACTTGTTGACTCAGCCTCTTGCGGAGTCTCTTTTAAAGTAGGTATTAATGTTTTTGACCAGAGCATCTTTAATCCTTATTAAAAATTTCTTTTGATAACGCGACTCCTGATTTCTCAAACTTTTTAAAGAATTTCGGTACTACACCGGTAGCCTTCCATCTCCCGTATACCTTGCCTTCTGCGCTAACTTTCTCTAAATCATAGATAAATATATCCTCCAGATTAATCTGCCCATCTTTTAATCCATTAACCTGGGTAATATAGGTAATCTTACGTGAACCGTCTACAAGCTGCTCTTGCTGCACTATAATATCCATAGCCGCAGTCATCTGCCGGTGTATCGCCTCAAGACTAATAGGTATCCCTGAAGTAAGAATCATCGTCTCTAAACGATAAATTACCTCTTGAGGAGTATTGGCATGCAAGACAGCTAAGGAGCCGGTATGCCCTGAACATATCGCCTGTAACATATCTAATGCTTCAGAACTTCTAATCTCTCCTAAAATAATCCTCTCCGGACGCATGCGAAGTGAATTTTTAAAAAGACTTCTAATGCTTACCTCTCCCTTCCCCTCAATACTCTGCATCCTCGTCTCTAACCTAACAAGGTTAGGCTGATTTAGGCGTAACTCCGCGGTATCCTCTATTGTGATTATCCTCTCGTCGTCTGATATATAGCTAGAAAGAACTCCTAAGGTAGTAGTCTTCCCAGCCCCAGTAGAGCCTGAAAACATAATATTTATCTTTGCCTTAATACAAGCTATCAAAAAATCAGCCATACGGTTATCCAAGGTCTGTATTTTAATCAAATCTTCAATTCCTTTTAAATCTTTTAAAAACTTTCTTATGGTAACTGACGGACCATCTAAGGCAAGAGGAGGAATAATTATATTAACGCGCGAGCCATCCTTAAGGGAAACATCATTGTATGGGCAGGACTCATCAACCCTGCGCCTTGTAGGAGCAAGAAGCTTGTAGATTAAATACATAAGTTGTTTATCATCCTCAAATGTAATACCAGAAAGCTCCGTTATTCCTTTCCTCTCTACAAAAATCTTCTTAGGCCCATTTATCATTATCTCGGTAATAGAATTATCCTTCATAAGGCTATCTATCGGACCAAATCCTAAAAAATCATCCAAAAGCTCCTTAACAATCTTTCTTCTATCTAAATCTTGCAAGGGGATACGTTCGATAGAGGCAAAATCATTTAAGACTTTATTTATCGCTATCTCTAACTCCTGTGAAGATACATCTTCGGTTGAAAATAATCTGCCATAACCAGAAATTATCTTATCCCTTACCTTTGTCTTAAGAATATTTATCATCTTCTATTTTTTACCTCTCTTAAAAGATATTCAATAGATTTAGAAAACTCAATCTTTTTTGTTGCTTTACCTTTCTTAAATATCAAACCTTCCTTCCTACCAAAGGCAATCCCTAAATCAGCCTCTCTTGCCTCTCCAGGGCCATTTACCACACAACCCATAAGCGCTATTTTAAGCGGCTTAGTTTTTAACTTAAATACTTTCTCTTCAAACTCATTTACCAGCTTTATAAGATTAACCTCGCACCTTCCGCAGGTCGGACAACTTATAATCTCAGGCCCATAACTACGTAAAGATAAAGACTTTAATATCTCCTTGGCAACATAAACCTCGCGTAAAGGCTTATCGGTCAGAGAAACCCTTATCGTATCCCCTATACCTTCAAGCAGAAGTGTGCCTAAGGCGATAGCAGACTTTACTAAGCCTGAATAAAAAGATCCGGTAGCAGTAACCCCTAAATGAAGGGGGTAATCACATAGTTTAGATATCTTTCGATACGCTATTAAGGTATCCTCAACACTTGAGGCCTTAAGAGAAATAATAATGTCATGAAAATTAAATCCCTCAACCATCTTTATATAAGCAAGCGCTGATTTAACCAACCTCTCCGGGATAGAAGAATTATCTTCCTTAACAGATCCGGAATTTACGCCAATCCTTAAAGGTAACTTTGCAAATTTAAGCTCTCTAACTACCTGGTAAACCTCATCTTTTTTATAAATATTCCCCGGGTTAAGGCGGACCTTATCAACACCGCTCTCAATAGAAGCTAAGGCAAGGCGATAATCAAAGTGTATATCAGCAACCAAAGAGGCCCCTACTTTCCTTTTTATCCTCTTTATTGCAATAGCATCGGACTTATCCTTTATTGCAAGTCGCAGAATATCACACCCGGCATCTTCTAAACTATTAATCTCATCTATTACCCTATTAACCTGCGATGTCTTAACCTTAACCATAGACTGCACAGAGATAGGAGCATCTCCGCCAATAAAAACCTTGCCTACCTTAACTATCCTAGTCTTTTTTCTTTTAATAGGCATTATCTTATAAAAAATCTGCTTATCTTATCCCCAAAGTTTTTAATTATATCATTGTAGGTGACGAATAAAGCAATAAAGACCATAAAGACAACTCCAAATTTATTTATCAGGCGTTCTGTCTTAATCATCAAAGGCCTGCCTCTTAATTTTTCTAAACCTAAAAGCGCGATATGCCCTCCGTCTAATATCGGCAAGGGTAAAAGGTTAAATATGGCTAAACTTAAACTTAACACTGCCATAAGATGAAGAACGGCAATAAACCCTAAACTTGCAGCTTTAGAGGTAATAAAAAATATTCCTAATGGCCCAGTCATAGACTCACGCATAGGAAGCCTCCCGGTAACCAAAAAACCCAATGCCCGGTAAGTCATAAGCGTTAAAGAATTTACTTTTTTAAAACTTAAAAAGAATGATTTAAAAAATCCGTGCCTGACCTTAATCACTTCATCAAAAGGCGTAATACCTAGCAAAGGCCTGTTATGTTTTTGGCCTATTTGATCAGAAATATTTTCTTCTTGTATTCTAACCTCTAAAGTCAAAGGTTCACCCTTCCTTAGCAACAAAACATTAACCTTATCTTTTAAACTTTTAGAATATATTACCTGCTGTAACTCCTCCCAATACTCAACTTTTTTCCCATCTATAGCTATAATTTTATCCTCTGCTTTTATCCCTGCCTCCTGCGCGCCAAAACCATCTATTAACCCTCCTACCTTAGTTGTTAGAGTAGGATAGCCAACAAAAAAGATAAACCAAAAGAGCAAAACAGCCAAGAAATAATTAAGCAGGGGGCCAAAAAATATAATCCAAAATCTCTTGCCCGGCTTTTGGGAAAAATATTCATCCGGCTTTCCCGTATATTCCTCTAAGCTATCTCCGGCTAAGTTAACAAACCCGCCAAGAGGAATAAGACTAAGGCTATATTCGGTATCCTGTACTTTTTTCTTTAAAAGCACCGGGCCAAAACCCAAAGAAAATTGCTCGACCCTAACACCTGCCCTCTTAGCGATAATGAAATGCCCAAACTCATGCACTAAAATAAGCAGACCTAAAATAGAGAAAAAAATCAAAAGAGTTAACATCAAATCCTCCTAATGTACTTTTAAATAACTACGCGCTTTATCCTTTGCCCAAAGGTCAGCCTGCCGAATATCCTCTAAACCAGGATCAGCCTTATTCTCATGTTTACGCATAACCTTGCTTACAATATCGTAAATAGAAGTAAACCTTATCTTAGCGTTTAAGAAGGCGTCTACGGCAACCTCATTAGCCGCATTCATCACCGCAGGCAAAGTTCCTAACTCCTTAGCCGCATAGTAAGCTAATTTTAAACACGGGAACTTCAAGGTATCCGGACTTTCAAAAGATAAATATTTTAATTTAACAAAATCTATACTCGGCAAAACGCTATCCAGCCTATCAGGGTATGAAAGGGCATACTGAATAGGTATGCGCATATCCGCCCTAGAAAATTGAGCTAAAATAACCCCGTCTCTAAACTCAACCATTGAGTGAATTAAGGCCTCAGGGTGAATTAAAACTTTAATCATACTATGGCTAATATCAAATAAAAACATCGCCTCTAAAAACTCTAATCCCTTATTCATAAGCGTTGCAGAATCCACAGTAATCTTTCTCCCCATCTTCCATCTAGGATGCCTTAAGACCTTCAAGAGAGAAACTCTCCTTAAACTAGAGAGATTCTCTTTTAATAGCGGCCCTCCTGATGCTGTAAGGTAAACCATCTTAAGATTTTTCTTATCCTCTCCTTGCAAACACTGCCAGATTGCTGATTGCTCGCTATCAATGGGAATAATCTTTACCTTCTCCTTTTTAGCCATACGCATAATAAGAGCCCCTGCCATTACCAATGCCTCTTTATTCGCTAAGGCAATATCTTTTTTACTCTTTATCGCACTAACTAAAGGAGAAAGAGCAGCAGAACCGCTTATAGCAAAAACGCACTTACCTAACGTTTTCTCTCCTGCTAACTCTACTAACCCGTTCTCCCCAAAATAAACCTTTACTCTCCTGCCAAAATACTTTTTTATCAAAAGTGCAGAGTTTCTATCCCCTACACAAACAAACTTAGGCAAAAACTCTTTAATCTGCAAAAGCAAAGAAGAAGTATCTAAGTTTGCGGTTAATGCCGATACTCTGAACTTATCCGGAAACCTCCTTACCACCTGAAGCGTATTCTTTCCTATAGAACCAGTTGAGCCGAATACAGCGATATTTTTCATCTTGGCAAAAATACGCTTAAGAAAAAGTAAAAAACCGGGGCAGTAAAAAGAAGGCTATCTATTTGGTCTAACACCCCTCCCATCCCCGGAAAGATACTCCCTGAATCTTTTACCTGACAATCGCGCTTTATCAAAGATTCAGAAATATCTCCTAGCTGCCCTAAAATACTCATCCCTATACCTAAGAGTACAAGCGTTAAATAGCTAAAACCCAAAATAGGCTTAAAAATTATAGCTGCTAAAATACTAAAAATAATCCCTCCTAAAGACCCTTCAATAGTCTTATGCGGGCTTATACTCGGGGCCAAAGGATGTTTGCCAAATCTACTACCGATAAGATACGCTCCGACATCACATGACTTAGTTAACAAAAGAAGCGCAGCAAGTAAAATAAGCCCTCGCTCAAGATATCTTATCTTAATCAAAAAACTAAAAGACCAAGAGATATAAACTATGCCAAAGACCGTAGTTGAAATACCTATTATCGCCCCGGTATGCTGGTGACGCTTAAACTGCATAATAATTAAAAATAAAAGCGCGAGTATGATAAAAAGAAACTCCCAGCCCTTAGTTAATTCGAAACGCAACATTATTGATATCGGAATTAACGAACCTAAAACTACGCCGAAATACTTATAAGTCACAGTCCCTTTATGCTCAAGCATAAGAAAAAACTCATAGAGCCCTGCGGCTATAAATAAAACAACTGTTAAACTACAAAGCCAATCAAGAGAAATAACCACAATAATCACAGAAATTAACAAGGCAGAAGTTAATATCCTTTTTACCAGAGTAGAAGTTAATATCCTTTTTATTGACATCTATAAACCCCCAAATCTCCTCTCTCTTAATTTATACCCTTCTAAAACAGCCATGAAATCCTCTTCCTTAAAATCAGGCCAATATTTATCCACAAAGAAAAACTCTGAATAGGATAACTGCCAAAGCAAAAAATTACTCAAGCGCATCTCTCCGCTTGTGCGTATTAAAAGGTCCGGATCAGGGATACCCCGGGTATAAAGATAGCTGCTAAATATATCCGAGTTAAGCCCCTGAAGAGATATACGCCTAGAGAGTACGCCCCGGGCAAACTTCTTCGCTGCCTCTAATATCTCCTGCCTTGAGCCGTAATTTAATGCCAAAACTACAGTCAACCCTGTATTCCCCGTAGTTTTCTCTTGCGCGTTATTTATCTTTTTTTGTATATCCTCAGGCAATCGGCTGATATCCCCTATAACCTTAAAACGAATACCCTTCTTATGCATATCATCTATTTCACGCGTAAGAAAATTATCTAAATAGCGCATGAGCATATTTACCTCTTTTTTTGGTCTGTTCCAATTTTCAGTGGAAAAGGCAAAAAAAGTAATAAAACCTACTCCTTTTTTAGCCGCTACCCGAACAATTTCCTTAACCCTCTTTACCCCCTCACGATGCCCATAGTTACGCGGCAATGACCGCTCTTTTGCCCAACGGCCATTTCCATCCATAATAATAGCAATATGCTTAGGCAGATTATCTTTAACCAGCATTTACTGATGGACCCTGTAATCTATATCAGGAAATATATTGTCTTTATACTCAATACTACTCAACCAAGACTGGTCTATTGTATTATTTTTAATATCCTCATACAGGCGGTTAAACCTCAATAGATGGCTCTTTGTACGACGTACAGCATATTCAATATGCGTCCCTGTGCCTAATATAAATGCCCAATCTGAACTTTGCGCAAGCAAAAGCTCTCTTAACGCCTGATTTAAAGCCCTCCTGTCTAACCCTCCGGCATCCGGATTGCCTTTAACCAACTCTGTCATTCTTTTAGAGGCATTATGTAAATGACGGTAAATCCAATCATTAGGCCCTTGTAACCACATCTCGCTATAACCCTTCCACCCCCAACTTGACATAGAAGGAGCTAGTACCTGATTCCTTGGATTTTCACGCAAATATTCAGAGGGAGTGATCAAGCTTAATTCCTTCTGGTCAAAAGCTATTTTACGTATCAAAAACTCAAGCCATAAAGGCCCTTCATACCACCAGTGCCCAAATAACTCCGCATCATAAGGAGAAACTATAATCGGCTTTTTACCCAACAAATCATAGAGGTATTCTACCTGCTTCTGACGGTTAAACATAAAGTTACCAGCATGCTCCGCAGCCTTTTGCCGCGCCCAATCAGGGACATATGGCTCTTTATGATTACCGATGCCGGTAATCCGATAATACTTAATACCGGTATTGATCCTGATACCGTCAGGATGTATATAGGGCTTGATGTAATCATATTCTAAATCAAAACCAATATCACGATAAAACTCCCGGTAGTTGTAATCTCCAGGGTAACCCTCAATAGAGCTCCAAACCTGTTTTGAAGATTCTAAATCCCTAGCAAAACAAGCAACCCCGCTACCTTTACAATAGACCGGAGCAAAGACCCCATATTTTGGCCGGGGCTTACCATGCAATAATCCGTGAGAATCAGTAAAAAAGTATAATAACCCTGCCTCTTTTAATACGCTATCATGTCCCGGGCTATACCCGCATTCAGGCAACCATATACCTCTTGGTTTCCTTCCGAAGAAACTCTCATAATGCGCAACAGCTACCTTAACCTGCGCACGCACTGACTCTTTGCAGATATCCATCAAAGGAAAATAACCATGAGTAGCCCCGCAGGTAATAATCTCAAGCTTTCCTAAATCCTGGAACCTCTTAAAGGCATTGGCTAAATTTCTCCCATACCTTAAGAAAGTATCCCGCGCAGATGTAAACTCATTAAGATACATAACGGATAACTCATGGTATTGCGCCTGCCAGCGCGTTCGTTCTTTCTCTTTATTCGCTAATTCAATCAAACGATTTATATGTTTTAGATATCGCTCCTGCAAAAGCGAGTCTGAAAGCATAGAGATTAGAGTAGGGCTTAAGGTCATGGTAAGGCGAAAATCAACCCCATCATTAACCAACCTTTCAAATGCCAAAATCAACGGCACATAGGTTTCAGTAATTGCTTCATAAAGCCAATCTTCCTCTAAAAAATCTTCATGTTCAGGATGCCGAACATAAGGAAGATGGCCATGCAATACTAAACAAAGGTATCCTTTATGCATCATCTTGTCTCTCTAGTCACTACAGGCGTAACTGACCTATTTTGAGAATTGTCTTTTGAGATTGCCTTAACCGGGATTACTTGTTTGCCGTCTGGCAAAGCAAAACGTAAAGTAAAAGTCCCATCAGGCCTTAAGGCTATAGGCCTGCCCTGTACCGTAACCTTCGCATCAGGTTCAGTAGCACCATAGACAATCAACTCACAATTTACCAAAAGCCAAAAATCTTTTGAAACTCCTTTTTTAACAGGGCTTGCCATAGAGGCTATCCCCGGAGAGCTTACAATCCCCTTACGCCAACCCCCAGCAGCAGGAGAACTCTTGCCAAAACCAAACCCCATGCCATAAAGCCGTGCAAAGATGTCCTCAGGGATTATCCACTCCTCATCCGTAATCCAAGAAGGCCCATCCAAAGGAGTTTCTACGATATTAGAACGCAATATAGTTACAAACCTTCCACTCTTTAACAAGAGTCCGTAATCCACACACCAAGACCTTCCAGGGATACCTATATCTATATACCAGTTAAAGGCATCATCCCGGATATGAATATCAAAGAATTTATTTGCGTTTAAGCCATTAAAGATAATATCAGTAACATCGTAGACACGTAGAATCTTCTTTGCGCCATAAAATTCATCTTTAAGTTCTACCCTTACTCTATCCCAAGTAGAATCCAAGACCTCCCAATAAGAATAGACCCACCACGGGTCGCGTACTACTAAAACCAAAGTATCCTTTCCGTATTTAACAGGGAGTTCTTCCGTAAAGCGCCCTTGCATAGCCATCTGCTTAGGATGCGTGAATTTAACTGCCCCTACTACTACCTCCTGCCTACTTAAATCAATTCTTTTATCTTGCAATGAAGATTTTAAATCAACTCTCTTTTTCCCTTTTCTTAATGAAGATGTTTTTTTTAAGGATACTCTCTTTTTAATAGCAACCTTCGGCTTTGACTTTTTTTTAAGACTAAAGCGCTTTTTCTTAGACATATCCTCCCTCCGTTTCTCTTAACAAAAAAGGGGAACTCTTCCCCTTTTTAAAAGAACTATGAAAAACTGTTCTTTACTCATAACAATGCTACTTCATATCTTGTTATCCTTATTTGTTTGCTTTTAAAGTCTTTTTTAATTCCCCCTCAAGGCCCTCTTTTAATTTAACGGCTTTTTGCAAATCTTCTTTAAGGGATTGACATACTAACTGCTCCTGAAGCAAATCCTTTTTAACTGCCTCTAGGGATGCCCTCTCCTGCTCTAGTTCTCTTTCTATTTCTTTTAATTTTCCTGCTAAAGATGCCTTATCAATAAAAAGCTTTGCTACCTTCTCTTCGGCTTCTAAGCGCCCTGCCATCTCTTTTCTCCGGTAAGAACTCTGACTATATAGATTAAAACAAGAGGCAATATTGGCCACTAAAAGAAAGAGGCTTATTATTAATAATAAAAAAACAGGCCTATTTTTTAAAAAACCTTCCATATAAGAAAGATACGCTTATTTTAGGTTACTACTGGGAACAATAATACCGGACGATTCCTTAGGAACACCGGACTCTTTTACCTTGGATATCTTCGGCTGTATAACAATCTCAACCCTGCGGTTTAATCTCCTGCCTTCTCTTGTATCATTAGATGCGACTGGGCGATATTCACCAAAGCCTATTGCCGAAAGTCTTTCAGGAGAAATACCTTTTTCATTAACAAGAAAATGCAAAACGCTTAAAGAGCGGGCTGTGGATAGCTCCCAATTAGACTTCCAACTGGAATGCTTGATAGGAACATCGTCTGTATAACCCTCTATCCCTATATTAAAATCAGACATATTCTCCTTTAATACGTCAGAAACCTTATCTAAAAGCGAATATGCCTCAGATCTTATCTTAGCTTTCCCTGAATCAAAGAGCAAATCCCCAACTACAGTAATAACTAACCCTTTCTCCATCATCTCTAATTTTATCTGCTTATCGGATATCTCTCTTCCTAGCCTCTCCTCAAGCAGGCTTTTAGCACGCGATAACTCTTCCAACTGAGAAGTAAGCTCCTCTATCTTCAATGCATCGGAACGCCTTCCTTTTTGAAATATAAATGTGCAGCTTGACAACAATAAGCCTAATAAAATCACCAGTATAATTTTTAATCTCTTTACCATCCTATCTCTCCTTATTATTATAATTGCCTAATTTAATTTTTTTTACTATAACATAAGCTAATTTAATAGTCAAGGAAAATAGTATCTTCTCGGGAAGAACCTACAGAGACCATACTAATTTTAGACTTTAAGTTATCTGAGAGCATCTTAAGATAAGTTTTAGCATTGGGATGAAACTCCTTGTAATGCTTTGGTTTTCTTGAAGTTTCAGGCCAACCTAAAAAATCTTTATAAACAGGCTTGATCTTGGTTAATATTTGAAAATCGCGCGGAAACTCTTTTAATAAAGAACCCTTATATTTGTAGGCTACGCAGACCTTAATCTTCTTTAACCCATCTAATACATCCATCTTCATTATCGCTAACTCATTAGCGCCATTAAGTATAACCGCCTCTTTAGCCATCAATAGATCAAACCACCCACACCTTCTTGGCCTGCCAGTAGTCGCCCCAAACTCATTCCCCTTTTTACGCATGAAATCTGAAAAGGCACTACTGAACTCTGTAGGAAACGGCCCCTCACCTACCCTAGTGGTATAGGCCTTAGCCACGCCGATAATACGGTCTATCTTCTCAGGAGAAACCCCTGTCCCAGTACAAGCCCCTGCACTTGTTGTAGAAGAAGAGGTAACAAAAGGATAAGTCCCAAAATCAATATCTAAGGCAGTACCTTGCGCTCCCTCAAAAAGAATATCCTTTTTCCCCTCTATTGCACGATTTAAAATTAAAGAGACATTTGATATATAATTAAAGAATACCTTGCCATAGCCAAGGTATTCTTTATATACCGGCTTAAACTTAAATCCGGGATGATTATATACCTTGCGAAATATCTCATTCTTCTCTTTAAGGTTATCTTTTAGTTTCTCGGCAAAAAGGTCAGGATTCAAAATATCTACCATACGTATGCCACAACGGTTTATCTTATCCGCATAACAAGGGCCTATACCACGGCCCGTAGTCCCTATCTTATGTTTTCTCTTAGTCTCTCTAAGCCGGTCTAATATCCGATGATAAGGCATAATAAGATGCGCTAAAGAGGATATTTTAAGCCGGTTATCTATATCTATCCCTGACTCAGTTAACCCTTTTATCTCTTTAATTAAGACAGCAGGATCCACCACTACGCCATTACCGATACAACAAATCTTGCCTTTATGTAATATCCCCGAAGGCATAAGGTGGAATATATACTCTTTATCTTTGACAACTACTGTATGCCCAGCATTATTCCCCCCCTGATAACGAACAATATAATCTACCTTAAGAGAAAGTATATCTATTACCTTGCCCTTACCCTCATCCCCCCATTGTATGCCTATTAATACTATATTCATAGCCTCTTTCTTGTAGTTTCAACTTTCATTTTAAAAAAGACTAAGGTGCCATTGTAAATAACTGCCGGGCGATATCCGGATATTTAGCTACAAACTTAAGCTCATCATCTACCAGAGGCTTTTGATTATGCACATTAGCGTATCTTACCAATTCCAAAACTTCAGCCGCCTCTTTATCGTCAGAAAAGGAAACCTCAATCTTCTCGTAGACATTCCTAAACCCTTTTATCCCCGAGTATTCTCCAGCAGTAATCTTGCGCCCCGTTTCAATAATTTCAGGCTCACCCCTGCCTAATTCCTCATAATCATAAAGCTCATAATTACGCCTATCTTTTAATGCTCCGTCAGCATGTATACCGGATTCATGGGCAAAGGCATTCGCGCCTATTCCCGGCTGGTTTATCGGTACAGGCACCCCAAAAGCATAAGAAGCGTATTTACATATCCTCCACGCTTTTTTTAAATCTATATTTTCGTCTAAAAAATACCTCCCCATACCGCTTCCGTATTTTATCGCTAAAATAACTGAGACTAAATCTGCATTACCTGCGCGCTCACCCATCCCATTTACGCAAGTATTAATATATGCGTCCACCCCTGCATCATTGGCCGCTTTCGCCCCGGCAATAGAATTAGCCACAACCAATCCTAAATCATTGTGACAATGCACTTCTATTGGTATCTTAACAACCTCTGCTAGAGCCTTTATCCTCTCATATATGCTAAAGGGGGTATCAAAACCAAGCGTATCGCAATAACGTATCCTATCTGCCCCTGCATTTTTTGCGCTTAAAGAAAACTCAATCAGGTAATCCATCTCTGTCCTTGAGGCATCCTCTGCATTTACCCCAATAGAAATAGCGCCTAAACCCTTTGCCTCTTTGACCGCCTCAGTCATATCCTTTATTACCGATTGATGATCAAGTTTACCCCTAAACTTATTTACTATCATCTGGTCAGAGGTAGATATAGATAGGTTTACATGTTTAAGATTCGGGGTTAACTTAAAAGCTTTTTTTATGTCTCCGGGCGTTGCGCGTAGCCATCCTCCAAGCCTTATTAAAGGAAGGATTCCTCTTTCTGATAGCTGAAGATTGGCATTAAGGTAATTAGTCTCATGCCGCGTTAAAGGAAAACCAAACTCTGACTGAAATACCCCCATCCCATCTAAATAAAGATTAAGCATGGTCTTTTGTAATTTAGAAAGGCATATACGCGAGGTTTGGACTCCGTCGCGGTTAGTCACGTCAATTATTGATATCTTTGGCTTATTTTTCATCTCTACCTCTTTTTTAAATCCTGATTCCTTTTGCCGTTAAAATATTCTCTAACTTTTTTATCTTTTGGACCAACTCATTTGAAGCACGGCTGTCTATATTCCAAACGCTGATTGCCCTGCCCCCGGGCTTATCGCGGCCAATAGTCATAGCGGCAATATTAACATTCTCTCTTCCTAGGAGCATCCCTAGACTTCCGATTAACCCCTTCTTGTCTAAGTTCTCAATATATATCATATCCCTAGAAGGAGCAAGCTCAAGATAATATTCATCAATCTTAATAATCCTCGGCTGTTTATTCCCTGACAAAGTCCCTGAAATTACCCTCGACTCTTTATCTGTCTTTAACTCAACCTGAACAAGATTTACAAACTCTCCTTCTTTAGGAGATTTTGCCTCTTTAATTTTAATCCCTCTCTCTTTAGCCAAAGAGACGGCATTAATAAAATTCACGTTTTCATTTAATATCAAAGAGAGTAACCCCTTGCATAAAGCCATAGTCAATGAGGTTACATCATAAGTAGCTATACTGCCGCTATAGCTTATATCAATCTCTAAAAATCTACCCTCTACAAGTTGGCTAACAAAAGCTCCCATCTTCTCACAAAGGGATATGTAAGGGTCAAGCACTTTACAAACCTCAGCTTCTAAACAGGGGTAATTAGCAGCATTGCGTATCCCCTTGCCTAATAATGCGTCACGGACAATCTCCGCTACCTCTATGGCAACATTTGCCTGCGCCTCCTCAGTTGACGCCCCTAAATGAGGAGTGAGGATGATATTATCCATCTTTAAAAATTCATGATTAGGATCAATGGGTTCTCTCTCAAAAACATCTAAAGCCGCCCCTGAGACCTTACCCTTCTTAATAGCAGAAAGTAAAGCCACTTCATCTATAACTCCTCCTCTTGAGCAATTAATCAAACGCACCCCATCTTTCATCTGTATAAACTCTTCATTAGATATCATGTGCTTAGTCTCTTCTGTAATGGGAATGTGTAGAGTAATATAATCCGATTGGCTAAACAACTCTTTTAACTCCACTACTTCTACTCCTAAACCCTCAGCCACATCTTTAGACAAAAACGGGTCATAGGCCAAAACGCGCATCCCAAAAGAAAGCGCGCGCTTGGCAACTTCTTTGCCTATCCTACCAAAACCAATAACCCCTAAAACCTTAGCATAAAGCTCTACCCCTGTAAATTTAGAGCGCTTCCACTCTCCTTTTTTAGTAGAGATATTTGCCTGAGGTATATTACGGGATAAAGCTAATATCAAACTAAAGGCATGTTCTGCAGTAGAGATTGTATTTCCTCCAGGGGTATTCATTACAATAATACCCTTCTGAGTCGCTGCATCAAGATCAATATTATCAAGCCCCACACCCGCACGTCCAATAACCTTTAACCTATCGGCAGAAGCAATAATATCCTTAGTTACTTTAGTAGCGCTACGCACCAAAAGCGCATCATACTCTTTTATTATACTTTTCAACTCTTCTGAAGAGAGACCCATCCTTACCTCAACTTCAAAATCCTTTACCTCTTTTAATATCCTTAAACTCTCCTCCGAAAGAGGATCGCTTACTAAAATTTTAAACATTACTACTACCTCCCGATTACTCTTTTAAAAATTCCTCTTGCGCGGCCTTAACTGCGCTTCCTAAATTAAACTTATGCCCCATCTGAAAAAGCACTTTCTCCAAACAAGACATACCTAATATTATATCAAACTCTTCAATAAAACCCATATGCGCAATCCTAATTATTTTACCCTTAAGCTCATCTTGCCCTCCGGCAATAGTAACTCCGTAAGTATCACGCATTTTTTTAACTAACTTTTCTCCATCAATACCTTCAGGCACACAAGCAGCAGTAACAACATCCGAGCCGAACTGCGCAGAGAACAACTTAAGACCTAAAGCCTTAATTGCTGCCCTGGTAGCTCCTGCCAACCTTTTATGCCTTGCAAATATCCTCTCTAACCCATCTTCCTTTATCATCCTAAGCGACTCATTTAAGGCGATTATAAGGGTAATCGCCGGGGTAAAAGGGGTATCCGTCTTATCTAATGCTTTTTTGGCCTTTTTTAAATCAAAGTAATACTTAGGACTCTTAGACGTTTCGATTAACTTAAATGCCTTTTGGCTTACTGAGATAAAACCTAATCCCGGAGGAAGCATCAAACCCTTTTGCGAACCGGAAACAACTACATCCACCTCCCAGTCATCAGTCTTTAAATCAATTGCTCCTAATCCGCTTATGGCATCAACAACTAAAACAGCCTGGGTATCCTTAACTATTCTACCGATAGACTCTATATCAAAGACAACCCCGGTTGAGGTCTCACAGAGAGTAGTAAATACTGCCTTTATCTTTTGATTCGCCTTAAGCGCGTTAGCTATATCTATAGGGTTAGCTACCTTGCCCCACTCAATATTAATAACCTCTGTATTTATCCCATATGCTTTGCAAATCTCTGTCCACCGTTCCCCAAATTTTCCTCCTTGAACAACTAAGGCCGTATCCGTAGAAGATAAAAGATTAACAACCGCCGCCTCCATCGCCCCTGTCCCGGAAGAAGCTAAGATAAAAACATCGTTCTTCGTCTGATAAACATACTTTAACCCTTCAATCGCTTCTTTTAATATTGTCTGAAATTGAGGAGTGCGATGATGTATAATCGGTTTACTTGCTGCGCCTAAAACCTCTTCAGGCAAAGGTGTAGGCCCGGGTGTTAAAAGATAATTCTTACGCATGTTAATTCCTTTCCCTATCTATTTTTTAAAAAGATTAACAGGATTACTTCTTCTTCCCCGGCAAGATAACCTCATCAACTAAACCATATTCCTTGGCCTCTTCTGCCGACATAAAATAATCCCTATCCGTATCTCTCTGGATCTTTTCCAGCAACTGTCCAGTATGCAAAGAGAGTATTTGATTAATCTTATCGCGCATATTTAAAATCTCTTTCGCGTGCCGCGAGATATCCTCAGCTTGCCCCTGCACCCCTCCCCAAGGCTGATGTATCATAACCCTTGAATTAGGCAAAGATTGACGCTTACCTTTTGTCCCGGCGCACAATAAAAGCGCGCCCATGCTAGAAGCTTGACCTACGCAATAAGTGGCTATATCGCATTTTACAAATTGCATCGTATCATATATTGCTAAACCTGCGGTAACTGAACCTCCGGGGGAATTAATATATATATTTATATCCTTAGCGTAATCTTCCATCTGTAAAAAGAGTATCTGAGCTATAATCAAATTGGCTATATAATCATCAATAGGGGTACCGATAAAAATAATCCTATCCTTTAAAAGTCTTGAATATATATCATAAGCCCTCTCATAACCCCTTGCTGTCTGCTCAATAACCATAGGAACTAATGTTTGTCCTTTAATACTCATAATAGCCTCCTTAAATATTTTTTAATCCGCTATCTTCCAGTCCGCCTCTTTTAATAAAAACTCCATTGTCTTGCGCGGCATATGTTCATCTACCGGAATATTCTCTCTTTTAGCTATTGAGGATAATATCAAATAAACTTTAACCTGCCTTTTCGCCTCAGGCTCAAGATCCTTAAGCATCTTCTCTTGTTGGCCCTCTATCTTTTCACGCTGAATGCCTTTTAAGGCTAAATCTAATTTAGCCTGTCTGAGCATATCCTCCTGCTGACGCTTGACCATAGATTGCGGCAAACTAAACTCTACACCCTTAAGCAGATTTTCAACTATCTGATTCTCTAAATCCTGCCTTTGAGCAGACTCCTTATTTAAATAGATTTGTTTTTCTAAAACACCCTCTAACTCTAAAAGTGTAGGATACCCTAAAGACCTTGCTAAATTATCATCTAAACTTTCGATCTTGCGCGCCTCTTTAAACGAGTCTATATTGCGTTTAACCTCGTCAGAAGAAACCTTTATATTCTTATAATTAATCTTTATACCCTTGTAATCTTTTAGGTTAATCTCGGGCATCACCTCTACCTTTGCCTTAAAAGAAAGGTTGTTGCGGCTTAATTTTACATCAGAAACCTGCGGAAGTTCAACAACATCCAACCTCTCCCTATTAATTGCCTGGTTATAAACATCAGGGATAAGTTCTTTTAAAACCTCTTCATTGGCAAGGGTACCAAACTTCTTTTCTATAATATCCCTTGGAGCATGCCCAGGCCTAAATCCTGGCACCTTAGCCTCCTGTGAAATACGCTTAAAAACATCGTCAAATTTCTTCTCTACGATATCAGCGCCTACCTCAATGTTAATCTCCCTTATATTACCATCAATTTTTTTTACCTCAATCTTCATCTTTTCCTTTCATTAAAAATTACATTCTGAATTTTTCCCCTAAGTAAACTTGCCTTGCCTTGCTATTTTTAATAAGTTCATCTGCTGTACCAGAGATAAGGATCTTTCCTTCAGCTATAAGATATGCCCTATCAGTAATAGACAAGGTCTCCCTTACATTATGATCAGTTAAAAGTATTCCTAAACCTTTATCTTTAAGCTCCTTTATAATCTCCTGAGCCTCGTTAACCACAATCGGATCTATCCCGGAAAAAGGCTCATCTAAAAGTATAAAAGAAGGGTTAGTGACCAATGCCCGAGTAATCTCAAGCCTCCGCCTTTCTCCCCCCGAAAGGGTGTAAGATTTATTCTTCCTTAAATGCGCTATATTTAACTCATTAAGAAGGTTATCCAGTCTTCTAAACCTCTCCCTTCTTCCTATGGGAAGAGTCTCTAGTATCGCCATTATGTTCTCTTCAACCGTCAACTTCCTAAATATAGACGCTTCCTGTGAAAGATAGCTTATCCCAAAACGACAACGCTCATGAATGGGGAGGTTAGTAATATCATAATTGTCAAATACTATCCTACCACGGTTAGGGGAGATAATACCTACGACCATGTAAAAGGTAGTAGTCTTTCCTGCGCCATTAGGACCCAAGAGCCCTACGATCTCGCCGCGCTTAACTAAGATATCAACGCCACAGACAACCTCTCTATCGTTATAAGATTTACTTAAACCTTTAATCTCTAAAAGATGCATCTTTTAAAACTCTTCCTTAGAATAAAAAACTAACCGAGGCTTGCCGTTTAATATTATCTTCTTATCTTTAGCATTATACACAGCTTCATCGCTATAAGAGATATTATCCCCGCGGATTATCCTTACATTGCCTTTGGCTACTATAATCTCTATGCTCCCAGCTATAGGCTCTTGGAGTCCTTCCGTTTTTTTCACTTCGTTTCTATCCATAGCAAAGAAAGCCTCCATCCTATCGCTATAAATTATAATATCCTGCCTTTCCACCCTAACGTTATTATAAAATATAGCTGTATTCTTATCATAATCAACCTCAAGGGGCCCATCGCAGGTGATAAAGACCTTGCCTTTGCTTAAGTCATCCGTAATGATTTCTGTTGGTAAAGGACTGATATCTACCCTTATATCTTTATTTAAAGAAACCTTGTTAAGATTAGGCTCTCCCAAAGCCCCTATCCCGGAAATATTTATATTATCCCTATTAATATTTACTTTATCCTCTGTGGTGACTAATTTATTCTTCCTGTCCCAATCCATAGAATCAGTAGTAAGTTTAGCACCTTTAGAGGTAGTAATTACCACATTATCCTCTAAATAGACCTTATCTTCACTCTTATTAAAATCACCTTTTCTTGCAGTAAGATTAACATTTTCACCTTCTGCATACAGATTCCCACTTATATCTTTTAACTTTACCACCTCTGTAAAAACATCCGCTGACTTACCTGATATATCCCAACTCTTTCTTCCTTTATCCTCATACCCAGATAAAGAAAAATCACTTATCTGCTGTAGCGGAACTTCAGAAGAGAAAGAGGCGAAGGTGTCAGAGAAAAATAAAAAGAAAAAGGAAACCAAAAGTGCTATTACTCTAACGCTCATACTCTCTTATAATACTTTTCCATTTTCCTTGCGCCTTAAGGATTAACTCTGCTACCTCGCGCACAGCCCCCCTACCCCCGAACTTTACGGTTACATAGGAGGCAATTCTTTTTATCTCAGGACAGGCATTGGCTACTGCGATCTTAAAACCTACCAGCTTCATCAAACCTAAATCTACAAGGTCATCGCCAACAAAACAAACCTCATCTTTTTTGACCTTATATTTTTTAAGGAGATTTGCTAATATCGCACTCTTAGGGGAAATATCCCCATAAACCTCAGCAACCCTCATATCAATAGCTCTTGGGGCTATCGCCTCTGAAGCTTTAGCTGTAATAAGAACGGTCTTAATCCCTACCCTACTTAAAAGATATACACCTAAACCATCATGAACATCAAAGAACTTAGAATCCCTATGTTTTGAGTCATAAATTATCCGCCCGTCAGTAAGCACCCCATCTACATCTAAAAGCAATAGTTTTATTTTTTTAGCTAAAGCGTCTATTTTCTTTTTTTTTGTCATATCTTTATATTAAACCCGCCTTAAGCAAATCCTGGACATCCAACAATCCTACCGGATGCCTTTTACTATCAACTACCGGAAGCTCATCAATATGCCTCTCTTGCATAATGCGCATCGCCTCTGCCGCAAGCATATCTTTACCCACTACAACTGCAGACTTAGTCATGACTTCTTTTATCTTTCGTTTCGGCAGATTAATATCTTTTTCAAAATGCCTGCGCAAATCTCCATCGGTAAATATCCCGGAGAGTCTTCCTTTTTTATCTACTACTACGGCAGATCCTGCCCTTGCCTGCGTAATCTTTAAAAGAACTTTTGAAACCTTCTCATCTTCCTTTACAAGGGGGCTTTGAGCGCCTGTGCGCATGATATCTTCTACCTTTAAAAGCAACCGCCTCCCTAATGCCCCTCCTGGATGGAAAAAAGCAAAGTCCTTTTCCTTAAAACCCCTAAGCTCCAATAAACAAACAGCCAGAGCATCGCACATTGCCAAAGCTGCAGTTGTTGAAGTAGTAGGCGCTAAACCTAAAGGACAAGCCTCTTTTTTTACGGAAATATCCAAGGCCAAATCGCTATATTTAGCTAAAACTGATTTTAAATTTCCGGTAAGAGCAATAACCTTACACCCTATCTTTTTTAAAATAGGTAAAAACTTCTTCATCTCATCAGTAGAACCGCTATTGGACAAAATAATTACGGTATCTTCAATAGTCACCCTACCTAAATCTCCGTGCACTGCTTCAGCAGTATGCAAAAAAAGGCTTGGGGTACCAGTAGAAGCTAAAGTAGAGGACAACTTCCGAGCAATTATCCCAGTCTTACCCATCCCGCTTACAATAACCCTACCTTTAGTCTTTAATACAATATTTACCGCCTGCTTAAAACTATTATCTATCCTTTTTTTTAACTCTCTTATCGCCAAAGACTCAACCTCTAAAACTTCTCTTCCTCTTTTTAAAATATCAACTTTCATTCCTGCCCCTCTTTTTCCCCTAATACCCTTCTTATTTTTATTACCTGGAGAAGCAATTTATCTAAGTTTTTCAAGTCAAGCATATTCGGACCGTCGCAGAGTGCTTCATCCGGATTAGAGTGTACCTCTAAGAAAAGCCCATCACAACCAAAAGCAACTGCGGCGCGCGAAAGCCCCTCTATAAACTCTCTATCCCCTCCTGAAGAACCACCCCTGCCTGCAGGTATCTGCACGCTATGGGTAGCGTCATAAATAACCGGATAACCAAATTGACGCATAATCCCTAAGGACCTAAAGTCCGTAACTAAATTATTGTAGCCAAAAGACGCCCCCCGCTCGGTGATAATAATATTTTTGTTTCCTGTTGATTCTGCCTTTTTTATTATAGGGAGAATATCCCATGGTGCTAAAAACTGCCCCTTTTTTATATTTACCGCTTTACCGGTCTTAGCCGCAGCTACCACAATATCCGTCTGCCGGCATAAAAAAGCAGGTATCTGAATAACATCCAAAACCTTACCTGCTTCTAAAATATCTTTTACACAATGGACATCGCTTAATATAGAAACGCCTACTTTGGATTTTACCTTATTTAAAATATCCAGCCCTCTTTTGAGCCCCGGCCCGCGGAAAGACTCTAAAGACATCCGATTAGCCTTATCAAAACTCGCTTTGAATATAAAAGGAATTTTAAGTTTAGAGGTAATATCTTTTATCCTCTTGGCAGTATTTAAAACCTCTTGCTCTGATTCTATAACACAGGGCCCGGCAATAAGGACTAATTTATTTTTATCTCCTATACTTATATTCTTAATCTTAACCTGCTGCATCGGTTGCCTCTTTCTTAAGCAATTCTTCTACCCTAACTAAATCCTCAGGGGTATCTATGCCTATGGTATCAAATTTTGTCTCAATGACCTTAATCTTAAACCCTGCTTCCAAAGCCCTTAGCTGCTCTAATTTCTCTATCCCCTCTAAGTTAGATACCGGTAAATTCTTATATGTAAAAAGAAAATCCTTAGTGTAGCCGTAAAGCCCTATATGTTTAAAGTATACCGGTTCTTTGACTTCAGAATCAGCCGCCAAATGGGGGATAGGGCTACGTGAAAAATACAAAGCAAATCCGTTCCTATCGGTTACTACTTTCACTACATTGGGATCATTAATTAAATTTTTGTCTTCTATCCTCTTTTTAACTGTTGCCATAGAAACAGAACTATCCTCGGCCAAAGCGCGTGCTACGCTATCTATCATCATCGGATGAATGAGCGGCTCATCCGCCTGGATATTCACTATTATCTTGACATCTAAAGGGTTGACAACCTCGGCAATTCTATCAGTGCCGCAGGAGTGCGCCTTGGATGTTAAAGCTACCTTTGCCCCAAAAGTGCTAGCCACAGAAGCAACCTCTTCATTGTCACAGGCAATTATTACCTCATCAAGCATCCTCGCTTGTTTTGCCTTCTCCCAGACATGTTGAACCATAGACTTGCCGGCTATCTGGGCTAAGACCTTTCCATAAAAACGCGTTGATGAATACCTCGCCGGTATAACCCCAATTACATCCATCTTAACTTAACCTCTCTATCAATTCTTTCTTTGTAGCAGTTGCTGTGCCTAACTTGCCTACAACTATCCCTGCTGCGTAATTAGCAATACGCGCCGCTTCTTCCCTGCTTGCCCCGGCAACTAAACTTAAAGCAAAAGTAGCAATTACCGTATCCCCTGCGCCTGAAACATCAAAAACCTGCTGAACTGCGGTGGGAATATACGTTACCTTCCCCCTCTTCTCAAATAATTTAATTCCCTTTTCTCCTAAGGTAACTAATAATGAATCTAACTTAAGATACTCTAATATCTTTTTCCCTGCCTTATCTATATCTTCATCTGTAAAGAATTTATCACTATTAAGCTTCAGCCTGTTCTTAACATCTTTTATCTTTAAATTTCTAACTGCGTTCTCAAGCTCCTTACGATTGGGGGTTATAGAGGTAACTTTTTGGTAATACTGGAAATTATCCTCCTTAGGATCAACTAAAATTATCTTTTTGCGTTGACGGGCAAGGCGGATTAACATCTTAAGCAACTGCGCATTAACTACCCCCTTGCCATAGTCTTCTATGATAATAGCATCCAATCCTTTTATATTCTTTTTAACAAAATTAAATAACTTAAGTATCAAGCCCTTTGACAGCGGCTCTCTATGCTCCCAGTCAACTCTGACAACCTGCTGATGCCCTGCGACTATGCGTGTTTTAATCGTAGTACACCTATCAGGCAAAACAAATACCCCTTTAGTATCTATATTCTCTTTTTTTAGAACCTTTAAGAGCAC
Organism: uncultured Planctomycetales bacterium; assembly: GCA_964542785.1. Lineage (GTDB taxonomy): Bacteria > Omnitrophota > Gorgyraeia > Gygaellales > Profunditerraquicolaceae > Sherwoodlollariibacterium. The sequence continues at coordinate 69,707 of CAZIUK010000001.1, read as the reverse complement.
AGAAGCATTCTTATCTTTACCGATAACCCCGCATAAATAAGCACGCGCTCCATAAGAGCTTATATTATAAGCTACATTAGAAGCCCCGCCGGGGGCATGGGTTAATTTATTCGCCCATACAACAGGGACAGGCGCTTCCGGGGATATCCTATCTACATCCCCCCAGAGATACTCATCAAGTATTATATCTCCAATAACTAAAACGCGCGCTTGATTTAACCTTTTAACTATATCTATTAATTTTTTCATAATTTAGAAAAACATTACTTGATTATCTACTTCTTTAAGACTAATGATTTTAGCATAATTTTCTGCTAATTCAAATATATATTTTTTACCCCTACTCTAACTCAATCAACAATAATTCCTGCCAATGTTTATCCCACCCTTTACTATGGGTAACCCCGTCAACCACCTTAGCTACCTTATCTTTACCTAACTTTTTTATAAAATCCCTACTAACAAATAAAGGGACAATCTTGTCATTAACGCCAAAAAAATGCAGCTGGGGTATAGAGGATATTTCTTGCGCAATATCAAGAGGATTCAAAGAGCCGTTAAGCCGGCTTACCTTATGATAATCGCAAAACCTATCAATGTCTAAATTGCCAGCCACGGTCCTAAGCGAAGTAACGTCGCTTCTGTATGAAGCTATAAGCGCAGCAACACCCCCTCCGCCAGAATATCCGACAAGCCCTACATATTTTGCCTTTGACTTTTCTTTTAAGATATCGATAACCCTGCTCATGGATTCTATTACCTCAACTGCAAACCTTTTTTCCGACCAATACTCAGGACTACAGTCAACAGTGCCTATGGGATGATACTGCCCCGGCCTTGCTATATAAGCAAGATTTACCGTAGGGTCAACCACTGCTAACCTTAACCCTACGGGGTCCAAAGGGGTAGGGTCGCTTGACAACCTATGCTTACTCTCCCAGGCCCTGCCATCCCCTTCAATATATATACTTAACTTATCTGATAACCCACCAAATCTCTGATAAACCATAAACGTAAATATACCTGCCTTGATATATTCTCTTTCTAGCCCTGCCTTAACTGCAATATCATCGGCTATAGATAACCTGCTCTTTAACATTGGTATCCTTAAACAACCGCAAGTGCCAATTAAAGTTACTATCAATAACAGGATAATTAGATAAATGCTTTTGCTTTCTTTTTGCATAAAAGTAAACAGCCCCAAGTATCTTGGGGCTGTGGTGTAAAGGTTAGCTCTTTTAATTTTTATTAGAACTTGTAGCGCAATGCTCCTGAGCCGTAAATACCGACAAATCTATCCTTTAACTCTACGTTGCACTCGGCGATAAGAGAGATATCATTCTTAAGTTCAAAGGAGAACTTACCGCCAGTATTAAAGCTATGCCTTGCTGGCTTAGCGCCTTTAGAGGTAAATGACCCTCCACCACCGTTAAAGGAAGAGGTGACTACCATATCATCATTGATAAAGTCATAAAGCCACTTAAGGTGAAGCTCGGGGATAAAATTACCCCATTTATACTCTATCTGTGAAGATGCCTTTATCCCTAAGCCAGATTGAAGTATATCGTAGCTCTGTCGGTCAACATTTAAGCTTAAAGAGCCTGCGCTTGTCTCAGAGTATCTCTCAAGGTTAAGGTGACTCCATTGTAAAGAGGCTAAGGGAGTAACTTCTAAACTCTTACTGAGTTTAACTTTGTAGCCTCCTTCTATGTAAGTTGAATACTGCTGTCCGTCATATTCAGCCTTGGCAATCCTATGTATCCCACCGATATCGATGCTGCGCCAAGAGTCATACCAATTCCAGGCAAATGAGCCTGTTGCATCTATGTAATAAGGAGCTTCTAAGGGCTGGAAGCCTGCGTATATCGTCCCTTGGGCGCTATTAATGCTTGTCCTTGCGCTATTGGCATTTGAATTAACCTTACCATAGGCATAACCTGCGCTTATGCCAAGAGTAAAGACATCGCTAAATAAACGGTCTATGCCAAAGGCAGTCCCTGAGTTCCAAGCGCTGTAACCCGAGGCGCCTTTTCTTGCGTCCTGATCTAAGTAACTACCATAACCTTTAGCCCAAATACTATTTAACTTCTTCTCATCTCCTGCAGATACTCCTGAGTTGGCAGTTTCTTTTCCTGCAAAGGCAAAGAGGTTGCGCATCCTATTTAAAGATGCTCCGATAAAGTTGTTTAGGGTAGAGTTGCTTGCATTTAAAACCCCGGCATCTACAGCCGGAGTTGTAGTGCCTAAGACTTGGTTAAGCGCAGCTGCTGAAGGAAGAGTATCAAGTTCATTTAAAACATCAGCCATATCTCCTGTTGCTCCTGCTTTGCCTGCCCTATCAAACGCAGCCCCAGCAGCAGCAGCATTACCTGAAGAAGCTGAATCATAAGTATCACGAGTAGCAGTAATCTCTAAACTATCTCCAAATTTAGTAACTTCAAAAGAAAGAATAGCGCTATTAAAATTAATATTTGGCGCATTAATACCAGAAGCAGCTCCAACTCCTTGTATAATTGTATATACATTACCATCTTCAACATAACCGGTTATGGTTAAGTTTAGATTGGCATTTTCACTAACTGAATGCACCTTATTAGATACTTGAATACTACCGGAAGTGTTCCCGTTAATTGTAACATTGAAGTTAGAATTAGCATCTTGGGTATAAACACCTCCTATTGTAAGATCAGTTAACCCTATGTCAAGGGTAGCGCCATTTTTAACTGTAACTTTCCCTGTACCTAAAGCATTGGCACTACCAACTGCTAGGGTCCCTGAAGTAATTTCTGTTCCCTGAGAATAGGTATTGTTGCCGCTTAAAGTTAAGATTCCTGTGCCTCCTTTAGTGAGGCTGCCTTTATTAGAAACTTTTTCACTAATATTATTAGAGATAGTTCCAGCACTGTTAATGGTAAGGTTGTTTCTTAAAGAAAAATTCTGCAAGGATGTGATTGTCCCTCCTTGAATGATTCCTCCAAAATAACTGGTTGAGTTAATTAAGACATCACCGTTGATGGTGCCATATTCCATAAAAGATTCATCGTTGAATGTAGTTTCGCCGTTAATGGTGCCGGCGTCCATTCTAGAGTCATCATTGAATGTGGTTTCACCATTGATGGTGCCTCCGAACAAGATAGAGTTATTATTGAATGTGGTTTCACCGTTGATGGTGCCATTGTTCATTCTAGAGGGATCATCATAATCTAAGTGCTTATTAAAAGTAACATTACCATAGATGGTGCCTTCAGACATTAAGGAGCTATAAAAATCAGTGTCACCATTAATAGTACCATTAGACAAACGAGAAGGGCCACTTGCATTACGAGAAAATGTAACCTTATCAGTTGCATTAAGAGTAAGTCCTTTATCATCCGGATCCCACTTCGCCCCGTAGAATCCAGCGGTAAGAACAGTAACCTCTTTGCCTGGATCGATATCTGTTACATTTTTAATTATCTCTACACCTTCCGCTGCTAAAGGTACCTCAAGTGCGTTCCCGTCATCCCAATTTACCGGATCCATCCAGTTACCATCATTAACGTTAAATTGACGTAAAGCTGCCTGTGCCTTGGGTAAGTAAGATACTAAAAATGAGAGCGTCAGAATAATTGATAGGATAAAAGGACTTTTGTTGGCCCTACTCATTATGCCCCTCCTTTAGTTTTAATTAATAAAAATCTTTTTGCTTTATAGTAACTTACTTATAAAAGATAAGTTACTGTTATTCTAATACCTTGTCAAGGTTTTTTTGCTTTTTTACCTTAATATACTCCTTGCGCAGGAAAGAACCTCTTCAACCGTAATTGCCTTAAGACAGGCAAAGCCATTTTTGCAGTTGTGCGCTAAACACTCCAAGCAGCCTATGTCTTTATGCAACACCTTATCTTTTCTGCCTACTGGGCCCCAGCGCTTAGGGCTTAAACCGGGCTGGTTTCTACCGAATATAGCTATTACAGGGACTCTTAATGCCGAGGCAATATGCACCGGGCCTGAATCGTTTGATATAAGTAGGGTTGCTCTCTTTAATAAGCTTGCTAACTGTGAAAGAGATGCACCTCCAGCCAAAGAAACTGGCTTAACTTGCATATTATCAACTACCCCCTTAACTAACTCTATCCCATTATTGCCTGAAATAACCAAAACCTTAAGGCCATACTCAAAAAAAAGTGTATCTGCTACTTGAGAAAACCTCTCAACAGGCCAGACCTTAGAAAGGCAACTCGCCGCAGGGTGTATAATTAAAAGTTTATCGCTCTTACTTATACCATTTGCAAATAGAAACCCTTCTGCCCATATTTCTGATTCTTCTTTTAGTGGCATAAAAAGAGACCTCTCTAAAAAATCTATGCCTATTAACTTTAATAAATCATTTGTATATTCTAATTCGTGTTTTTCTCCTAAGTGCTTGCGGTGCAAAGATTTTTTTGTCAATAAAAATCCTAATTTTCTATTAAAACCTACCCTATGCGGGATACCTGCTAACCAACTTATCAGATGCACGCGGTTAGTTGGATGCAGGATAAAAACTAGATCAAACTTATACTTCCTTAAACTCCAAGAAAAAGCCAAAGTGGAAAGCCAACCTTTATGTTTAGTATCCTTATCATAAGTTATAACCTTATCTAAATAAGGGTTACCTTCTACAATATCTTTTGTATAAGAAGATACGAGGACGGATATAAAGGCGTGAGGGTAATTTTGCCTTACGGCCTTAATAAAAGGAGTAGATAAAACTAAATCCCCTATCCGGTCTGTACGTATGATTAATATCCGCTTATAAGGCAATCGTAGATTTTTCTTTTCTTGTAATTTTCCTTCTAATACCCTTCTTACCCCTAATAAGACATCTTCTGCCTTTATATAATCAAAACACTCTCTTGCCTTTTTAAGGCATCCTGCCTTAGAGCAAGGTCGGCAAAAAATTTCTTTTTTTACGATAAAGCTTTTTTCTGACCACGGCCCATACTTAGCATCATCAGTAATGCCAAATATAGCAACTACCGGGATATCAAGGTAACTTGCAATATGCATTACAGCGCTATCATTACTAATTAATAACTTAGACCTCTTTAATATACAGGCAAGTTCCTGTAAACTCGTTTTGCCGGATAAATCCAAGCAAACAAAACCCAGTGCGCTGTTAATACGGTTACTTACTTCTTTATCCTTACTATCTCCTACCAGTATAATTTTAAAATTATACTCCTTTATTAAATTGTATATAAGCTCTACAAATTTTTCTTCCTGCCAAATCTTTGAACTACTTCGCGCTCCGCTAGAAACAACAATAGCCTTATCCTTCTTCTCTACCCCTGCCTTGCTTAAAATTAAATCTATCCGCTCTATATCTTCTTTACTAACAGAAAAAAATGTCTTTGGAGGGCTATCTTTTGGCTTAAATCCCGCTCGTAAGAGGTGGCGTTCTTTCATATGCTTAATAGACCTTGGCATAAACCTAAAAGGAAAAATACCTCTTCTTACTTTAAGAAGAAACCCTAAAAATGTATCTTTAAGGTCTATAATTATGTCAAAATCCTCCTTAAAAAGATTTATTAAAAGACTTAATTTCTCCTGTAAAGTAGCTTTCTTATCATAGAAGATAAACTTAGTTATCTTAGGATTACCGTAAAATACCTCCCCTACTCTCTTACTCCCTAAAACCGTAATATTAGAATCCGGAAACTCAAATTGAACCCTATCTAACACAGGCAAAGTAAGGACTGCATCTCCTATATTACTTAAGGTAATAAAAAGAATCTTTTTTTGCATAGGTGTTTTTTAAGATTTTATAGCCCTTAGGACATCTTCAGGGGTAATCGCCTTCATGCAACGGGCATCTTTACACTTTAGATTGTAACAGGGAATCTTGCATCCAACATCCTTTTGTAAAATTATGGCATTCTTTATTGGGTATGGCCCGGTAACTAAGGTAGAGGTAGGGCCAAAGAGGCAGATTATCTTTTTAGCCCCTACGCTATTTGCTATATGTAAGGGGCCGGTATCAGCAGTAATAAAAAGGCTTGACTCTTTTGCCAAGGCGCCTAATTGCTTGATATTAAATACTCCACAAGCAATCGCTGGCTTATGCTTCATTTTGCCCTTAATCTGACTGGCTAAAGTTATATCTTTATCTCCTCCGCTAATAATCACTTTCGCGTTAAACTTTTCAATTAACTCATCGGATAACTGCGCCCAGTATTCCTTTGGCCAACGTTTTAAAAGCCAGTTTCCTCCCGGGTTTATTACAACCAAAAAATCTTCCTTTTTGATAGAGTGCTCCTTTAAAAATCCCCTTACGCGCTCTAGATCAGAATCAGTATAATAAAACTCTAAATACCTATCCTCAACCCTAAAACCTCCTCTTTCAACAACATCCAAATAATAATCTATCCTGTGTAAAGAATCAACCGCAGGCGGGAAAATCTTTTTAGTAAGCAAAAACCCTCTCTTCCGCGTATAATGGCCTATCCTCTCAGGAATACCGGCAAGACGACAAATAAGCGCGCGGCTAAAAGAACGGTGCAAAAGAAAGACAATATCAAACTTCCTATTTTTTAAACTAAGCATAAAGTTAAACTTTTTAAATATGCTCTTATGCCTATCTTTTTCATCAAAAATGATAACCTCATCTAAGTTAGGGTTTTCTTTTAGTATAGGATAACAACGGCTGGGGATAACACAGGCGATAAAACTATCCGGAAAATTACGGCGTATATTCCTTATCGCAGCTGTAGAAAACAAAACATCCCCCAACCAATTAACATTAAAAATAAGTATCCTCTTTTTCCCTCCCTGCTTCATAATTAAATCCCCGCGCTATCTTTAAGTACTTCAAGATAGGCTGCTTCAGTCTTTTTAACCATATCCAAACAGGAAAAATCTTTTACAATACCTTCGCGCGCCTTAAGCCCTAACCTTAATGCCTTATCAGGATTAGCTATCAAATCAATTATTGCGCAAGATATCCCCTCAGAATCCTTTGGTTTTACTAACAAGCCATTTAAGCCATCCTTTATCAAAGTCTTTATGCCCCCTACTCTAGAACCTATAACTGCCAAGCCCATGCTCATCGCCTCCATTAAAGCCAAACCTAACCCCTCTTCCAAAGATGGAAGAACAAAGATATCTATAGCCGAAAGGATATCTTTGGTATCCGCTGAATTAGGAATAAAAAAAACACTCTCCTTAATCTCTAAAGAATTAGCCAGCCCTTCTAACTCTTTTTTAATCTTCCCCTCTCCGGCGATAAGAAGCTGAGCGCCGGGAAAAGATAAGACTACATCTTTCATCGCCTCTATTAAATACCTATGCCCCTTAACACTTGAGAGACGGGCTAATATACCTACTACGGTATTGGGTTTTAAGCCTAAATTTTGCTTAGCTTTATCTTTAATTTCCTTAAGGACGGGAGAAAACCTATTAGTATCAATACCATTACAGACCAAAGATATCCTCTCTAAGGAGAGGTTAAAATCTCTTACCAGATGCTCTTCTACTTGGCTGCTTATGGCAATTACCTTTTTCCCCCAACAAGGCATGAGCCTGCGTGAAAACCGCCTCTTAAAAAAACCATGACAGGTAAAGATATGCCTTGCCCCGCTTAGCTTAGACAATAAACACCCTAAGACCTGCGTTGTGCGGCTCTGAGAATGCACTATATCAAACTTATTCTCTTGAATCACCTTTAAGAGAATTAAAGCGCTGATTATTATCTTAGGGCTTATTTCATTCTTAGTCTTTAAAGGGACCTTGTAATGAGTAACCCCTTCTTCTTTAAACTTATAAAGTAGATCTCCTCCAAAAGAAGCAATAGAGACACTGTGGCCTAGTCTTACTAAGCCTTTAGAAAGAGTTAAGGCATAACTGGTAATCCCTCCGGTATTAAGATGATTGAGTAAAAAAAGTATCCTCATTTTAACAGCTCTTCTATTGCCCCCATAACTTCCTCAGGGGTTATAGCCCTCATGCATTTATTATGTTTACACTTTGTCTTATAACAAGCCCTGCAGAGCAATTCCTTAAAGATAAGTTTACCCTTTTTTACTGCCGGCATATGCCGTAAAGGGTCGGTCGGGCCAAAGAGGGCAATAACCGGAGTATCAACAGCCGAAGCAATATGCAAAGGAGAAGAATCCGCTGAGATATACACTGCGCAACGTTTAATCAAAGCCGCCAGTTGATTGACAGAGGTCTTGCCGCAGGCGTTTATTATCTTAGTATTTTTAAGAGAAGCAGATATCCTATCCGTATCCGCGCAATCCTCTTCTGTCCCAGTTATAACTACCCTCATATTTTTTAACCCCAATTCATCGCAGAGCTTTATTATATGCTCCTTAGGCCAACACTTAGTAATCCATCTTTTACTTGCGCTGATATTTAAACCGATAAGCTTCTGACCCTTACCCAACCACTCCTTGTTAAGCAAGCTATCTATATAATCTTCATCGCTCTTAGAAGGCCACAATTCTAAATGGTTATCTAAAAGACTTACTCCTAATAACTTCAAAACCTTAAACTGATGCTCTACGGGTGGTATCTTAGCCTTATCATCCTTGACTTTATAGTTAAGAAGAAATGAAAGTTTCTTATTATCATAACCGTAACGACAAGGGCTTAAGGAGAGAAAAGAGAGAGCATGGCTTAGGCGGTTATTCTGCAGGTCAATGACTAGGTCAAAACCCTTTTTCCTTAAAACCCTCGCTATCCTAAATAACCCTCTTACCCCCTTATCCTTGTTCTTTACATCTGCAATAATAAGTTCATCAATATAAGGACAATTTAAGAGAAGGTCTTTTGACTCCTCTGCGGTTAAAAGGCTTATCTTATGATGCGGGAACTTTCTTCTTATCTCCCTTAGGGCGGGGGTTGACAAAATAATGTCTCCTAAAGAACTTAACTTGATGATTAAAAGATTAAAATTATTCAACGCCTCCTCATAAACCTTTAATGTTTTTTCTACCATAAGGCTGATATTGTATTTCTCCTTGACCTTAACCAAAGCATTCTCTGATAAATAGGTAGCTAACCCTACATCTTTATAGAGTTTTATTGCTGCCAAAGCCATACCCTTAGAATCTGAAGGAGAGACTAAAAGTCCGTTTTCCCCGTCTTCAATAATATCTACAACTCCTCCGACCTTAGTAGCTACTACCGGAACCCCTGCTGCCTGTGCTTCTATGATTACCCTTCCAAATGCTTCATGGGTAGTAGTAGCAAGAACCAAGAGGTCTAAGTGAGAGAGTATCTGCGGAATATCTTTCTGCACTCCTAAAAACTCGGTAGAATGGTCAAGTCCAAGCCTCCTTACTAAGACCTGTATTTGTTCTTTATAGGCTTGGCGGGATTGCGGCGCATCCCCTACTATCCAGATTTTAAGATAAGGGACCACCTTGGCAACTTTAGCCATCGCCTTTATAAAAACTAAATGCCCTTTAATCGGCGTGATCCTACCAATAATCCCTACATTAAAATACCTCCCTCTTTTTTCCTTAGGGCTAATATACTTAAATTTATCCGGATCAACGCTGCGCGGTATAAGCCGAATCCGCTCATAGGGGACGGAAAAATCTTCTATCATATGCCGGGCTATAGTATTGCTTATCACGATAACTCTCTTACCCCAACCCATAACATAACTAAAAAGATGTTTTTTGTAGTAACCGTGACAGGTAGTAACAAAGGCTACCTGCGCCTTGCGAGAAGCAAAATAGGCTATCCACGCCGGAATACGCGAACGGGCATGAACAATATCAATTTTTTCTTTTTTGATTATCTCTACCAACGGGTTAATTGATTTAAGAATGCTAAGAATAGACTTCTTATGCACTGGCAACTGATAATGTCTAGCCCCTGCACTCTCTAAATCCTTGACCAAATCCCCTCCAGCAGAAACAACAACCGCCTTATGTCCCAAAGAGACCAGACGCCTTGCTAAATCAAGCGTCCCTGTTTCAACCCCTCCTACATTTAACTCCGGCAATATCTGAAGTATATTCAATTTAAAAACTCCCCTATTAAACTCTTCTTAAAATACCTCTACAAGACCTTGTTTAAATATTCTTTTACTAACTCGTTGTCTCTTAACAAAGGCATTTGTGGCTTCTCTAAATAAACCTTAGCTATATCCTTAGATAAGTTATAACTTTCAGTTAAATAAATATATCCTCTATCAGAAAAATAAGATAAAAAACTCTGATGTTTAGGGCTTAAAGATGGCTGCCTAAAGACAAATACGATCCTCTTACTACTTACTGCCTCAGATATCATAGAGATACTCTCCGGGCTTAAAATAACAATACTACTTAACCCCAAGATACCCTCTACTGCACCGGGAAAATTATCTTCATTGGCTATGACCATAAGCTTAAGGCGTTTAAAACCGTTTAACTCTTTTTTTAAGAAGGCCTCTACCTCTTTACTCGTCCTGCGTGAAGTAGTAAGAAGCAAACTAGCGCCTAAAGACTCTGAGAGATTTTTTAACTCTTCTAAAACTATTGCTATAGACTTAGTAGAAAGTTTAAAGTTCTTACTATCCCCTCCTACTAAAAAAGAGATATAGAAAGCGCTTTTGTCTAATTGCCTCTTTTCTATCAAGCTATTTTTTGCCTTTTCTAATACCTCTTCATTAATAAGGTTAAGGGGAGCATCTGTAATAACCAGATTTTTTTTCTTCTCAAGCCTATCGTGCTTAGGGGCAATAACAAGGGTAAACCTACTTAAACTAAAATAAGAGGGGCGCATTACTACTATGGACTTGCTTAAATTCTCCTTAGAGAGGACAATATTTAACCCCACCAAAGAAGACCCAGTAGTTATTATAATATCCGCAGGCAAAGAAGATAGCTCTTTAAATGAGCCGCGCGTTAAAAAATACCTCAATGAAGAAACCTTCATCCAACCTCCAAACCTCCCAAAAAAGAAGGTGCAAATACCAAATAGAAACCTAAGAAACTTATTTCTAAAAACTGCCTCAGCCTTAACTAACCTTGTCTTAAAACCCTTCTCTGTTAAAACCTCTTTAACCAAATTAGCTACTGCCAAAGATTGGTGTATATGCCCTGCCTTTGCGTCGCTTATAATAAGCAGGTCCCTTACCTGTGAGCGCTTCCAAATTTTATAAGTCCATAAATACTCCTTGGGATTTTTGAGTATGAACCTTTCAAATATCTTGATAACCGCCTGCAGGTTTACTTTTATATCCTCCTCTTTACTTAAACCCCTTGATAAAACAATCTCTTCTCCTACCCAAACCTTTATCTTTGGCCCGTCTATGCGTTTGAAAAATACCGGTATCAAAGGAACATTGTATTTTAAGGCAAGTTTTATTGCTCCCTTAGGCATGGAGGCGGGTTTGCCAAAAAAATCAACCAAAACCCCTGTATCTGCACCCTGGTCAACTGTCATCCCTACTGCCTCATTGTTATTTAGGGCGGCAATTACCTCCTTTATCCCCCTTTTACGGCTTATTACCCGACAACCTTTTCTTTTCCGGTAATCATTAAGTAAGTTGTTTAGCCTTTCTAACCCCTGCTCTCTTATAAACATAGAAAAAGGAAAACCTAAATTAGCGGTAATGATATTGGATAACTCCCAACTCCCAGCGTGCACAGCGACAAGGATAACCCCTCTTTTCTTTTTAAAGGCATTTAAAATATTATCCAACCCACTAATAGTTATAAAACTATCAATATATCTTCTGTCTATTTTAGGGATAAGAAATACCTCTATTAGACTCTGACCAAAGGCTTGATAAAACTCTCTGGTTAGGCTTTTTAGGCAAGGCGTAAGGGGCCTACCATAAAATGCCCTCTTTATATTCGCATAAGCTATTGACCTGTGTTTAGGGTCTAAAATATAGAGGAGGTCCCCTAACCTTCTGCCTAAGCAAAAACTTAAAGATAAAGGCAACGCCCTTATAAGGGGGCCTAAAATCTTAAAAAGAATACAGGCTAAGCAGTCTATTAAAGAATTCTTTTTCATGCTTTACTATCCCTAACTCTACACGCAAGGCTATTACATCTAACCCTGAAAAAAGCAAAACATCATCTTGCGTCAATCTAGAAGCGTCCTTATCCGTAGTAATGATTAACTTAATCCCCTCCTCTTTGGCCTTAGAGGTAATTAACCCTAACTCTGCCAAGGTATAGTGGTGATGATCAGGAAATCTTAAGTCTAAGGTTATATCTACCCCCAAGCCACGGACTAAATGCAAAAAAGAATCCGGATCCGCTATCCCGGATAATAAGAGAGCTTTATTTTGCCTATCAAGCTTATCTAACCCTAATAATTTATCCGGATATTTGATATTATAAAAACCTACCGGACGATAAAACGCCTCTACTACCAATGCCTTAGGCTGGTATCTGATTAAATCTTTTTTTAGCCTTGCCAAAGATTCTACGCAGGCTAGGTCAACCTTAGTTAAAACAAAAATATCCGCCCTTCTTAAGGAACTCAAGGGCTCGCGCATAATACCCCTTGGCAACATATTCCGGTTGCCAAAAGGGTTACGCGCATCTATAACAACTATCTCTAAATCTTTTTTTATCCTCCATTGCTGAAAACCATCATCTAAGATAACCGTATCAACGCCATATTCCCTTGATGCCCTTTTGGCTGCCCGATACCTATCCTTATCTAATATAACAAAGGCCCTTTTTAAGTTTTTAGCGAGCATCTTGGGCTCATCGCTAAAAGCATCCACCCTCCTTGACTTATAACCTCTGGTCAAAATAGCCAAAGGTATCTTGCGCTTCTGAAGGTAAAGCGAGATTAACTCAACCAAAGGAGTCTTACCCGTCCCCCCTAAAGTAATATTACCTACGCTTATAACCTTAAGGTTTAAACGCTTCTGATCTGATAAAGACAAAAAGATTAAAAAACGTATAATCAAACCATAAACAAAAGAAAGACACAAAAGCAAAAACTTTACCCCTAAAAACTTTATCCCCCTGTATTTGTCCGTAGCTAAATTATAAAGTATTTTCCGTATCATAATAAAATCTTTTCTTCTAATTTTAAAGTTATCATTTTAATTAAAATAGCTAAAGAATCAGTCTTTTTACCAATGTTATATTCTTATCCGTAGTCCCGCGATTCATAGCTATCAAAAGCTGAGCATTATTAACCAAAGCATCTGCCTTAGGGCTATCTAGAAGCAACTCCTTTATCGCTTTAACCAACCCTTCTGCATTTAAAACCTGGATAGCCGCCTGATTGCTTAAAAACTCATGCGCTATATCCCTAAAATTAAACATATACGGGCCAAAGAGCACCGGCTTATTCAAAAAAGCCGGCTCTAAAATATTATGCCCTCCTTGCCTTACAAGGCTTCCCCCGACAAAGACGATATCCGACGCTGAATAAAACTTAATTAAACTGCCTATCGTATCTAAAATAAATACTACCCTTTCTTTTGGAATTTTACTTTTAAGCGCACTTACCTTTTCTGCTAAAAAACCTTTTGATTTAACTAACCTACTAATACTATCGGATCTTTCAGGATGGCGCGGGGCAAGCAAGAGGCGTAAGTAAGGGAAGGGTTTGAGAAGTTTTTTATAAACATCTAGCACAATCTCTTCCTCTTTTGGATGTGTTGAGCCAGCTACCCAAAGAACTTCTTCTTTATCTAACTTAAGATACTCCCTGTATATTTTAGAATCATAAGAGCAATTTATATCCTGATCAAACTTCATATTCCCTGTAACCTCAATCCTCTCAGAATCAACTCCTAAGAGAGAAAGTTTAGTGCTATCACTTTTAGATTGAGCGTAAAAGATGCTAACCTTTTTTAGGATAGGTTTAATTATCTTTCTTAGCGCTAAATACCCTCTGAAAGAAGCATCAGAGATGCGCGCGTTAAGGACTACTACAGGGACTAAATTTTTATGCAAAGAGTTTATAAGGTTAGGCCAAAGTTCTGTTTCAATAATGATAAATATGCAGGGCTTAATTCTCTTAATAACAAAATTAGTTATACAGCTAATATCAAAGGGCAGATAAGTAACAAAGTCTTTCTCCTTAGCTATAGAGCGGGCAATAGTATTTCCCGTAGGCGTAACCGTAGATATTACAAATTGTTTTTCAGGGCATGCTTTTCTTAACCCCTCAATAAGCCTACGCGCAGATACTGTCTCCCCTACGCTCACCGCGTGAACCCATATAGGACGATTAAACTCTACCCCCCTAGGCAAAACGCCAAACCTTCTTATAAACCCGCGGTGAAACTTGCCCTTAAATAAATAAACCGGGATATTTATAATTATAAAGAAAACAAATACTAAATCATAAAGTAGTGCCACCCTCCCCCCCCTCCCCATATATACTATATACTTGCCTTTAGGCGTGCGGATGCGCTTTATCATAAACGCTCTTTAACTTTTCCGTAGTTAAATGCGTGTATATCTGCGTAGTAGAAAGGTTAGCATGCCCTAATAACTCCTGAACCGTACGTAAATCCGCTCCGCGGTTTAAAAGATGTGTAGCAAAAGAATGCCTTAAGGTATGCGCAGAGATACCGCGCAAAAGTCCAACGCTCTTTAAGTATTTCCCCACTATCCCCCTTACCCCGCGCGTTGTGATACGCTTTCCGTTCTTATTAAGAAAAACTGCCTCATTATCTTTCTTCCTTGCCTTAAGATAATTTCTTACTGCCTTAAGGGCTATATCCCCAACCGGGACTACCCTCTCTTTTTTACCCTTGCCCATAACCTTTATTATCCCGCTGATAAAATCTACTGCGTTTAAATCTAAGGCTACTAACTCCGATATACGCAACCCGCTTGAATAAAAGACCTCTAAAATTGCCCTATCACGCAAGGCAAACTCATCTATATCGTTCCTCAAGAAGACTGCCTCTATCAACTTAGAAACCTCATCTTCGGTCATAAAAGAAGGGAGGGGCTTTTCTAACTTTGGGCTTGAGAGCATAAGTATGGGGTTAGTTTTAATAAGGTTCTCACGGGTTAAAAACCTGAAAAAACTACGCAAAGAAGAGAGCTTGCGGCCTATCGACCTATTTCCTAGCCTCTTTTCTTTTAATACTGCCAGATACTTTCTTAAGAAAAGGTAATCTATCCTCCCTAAGGATATATCCCCACAAAACCTCTTAAAACCTTTAAGGTCTAAATGATAGTTTAATAAGGTATGCGCAGAGTAATTCTTCTCAATCTCTAAATAACGCATAAACTTTTCAATATATTTATCCATTATCCCTTTTATTCTTTGTTTTCAGGGAGGGTGCGTGAGGTAAAGCGGCAATTAGGGAAATTTGAACAACCATAGAAAAATCCCCGCTTTGAGCGACGCTCAATCAATTCACCCGTACAACCCTCTTGCGGACATTTAACCCCAGAGGTTATAGATTTGGAGTTCCTACACTCAGGAAAACCAGAACAACTTAAAAACTTTCCACGCCTACCCCATTTAACAATTAAAGGTTTTCCGCACTTATCGCAAACCTCATTAGTGGTAATTACCTCCTTCTTCACATTAGCCTGCGCAAAATCAAGGCTCGCCTTAAATGGCTGATAAAAATCATTTAATACCTTAAGCCTTTCTAACTTACCCTCTTCTATCCCGTCAAGCTCCTCCTCCATAAGCGCGGTAAACTTAAGGTCAACTATCTTTGGAAAATACTCTACAAGCAAATCACAAACCTTAAAACCCAACTCAGTAGGATGAAAATAACCTTTAATCCTGCGCGCATAATCCCGCAGTATCAGAGTATAGATTATCGGCGCATAGGTTGAAGGCCTACCTATGCCTTCATCTTCTAATGCCTTTATCAGCGAACTATCTGAATACCTTGCCGGAGGCTTAGTAAAATGCTGGGAGGATGAAAGTTTTAACAATTTTAGAATATCCCCTTTTTTTAATAATGGTATCTTATTTTTCCCGCCCTCTTCTTCTTTCTTGCTATTATCCTCACCTTCAAGATTGTCGTTATAAACCGCGGTAAAACCTAAAAAAGAAAGGCTGCTGCCTGAAGCAGTAAAATTATACTTGCCTGCTTCTATATTTACCGTAACAACCTTGTAAACCGCAGGCTTCATCTGAGAAGCGACAAAGCGGTTATATATAAGGGTGTATAACTTAAGCTGTTCCGGGGTAAGAAAAGCCTTCAAACCCTCAGGATGACGCGAAATAAACGTCGGCCTGATCGCCTCGTGTGCTTCTTGGGCAAGTTTTTTTACCTTGTAATAGTTTGGCTTCTCCGGAAGGCTCTCTTTACCAAAATATCTTACAATATACTCGCGCACCTCAGATATCGCCTCAGACGAAACCCTAGGAGAGTCTGTCCTCATATAGGTGATAAGCCCGATGGGGTTGCCTTCGCCGATATCAATCCCTTCATAAAGCTGTTGGGCGACCATCATAGTCTTACTTACGCTAAACTTTAGCTTATTAAATGCCTCTTGCTGCATAGAGCTGGTTATAAATGGAGGATTGGGGTAACGTTTCTTATCCGTATGTTTTACTTCTGATACCCTAAACTCATTCTTCTTTATATCACTACATTTATCCTCTGCTTCTTTTTGAGTACTTATCTTTACCTTTTTGCCTTCTATCTTATCAAGCTTAGCAAGAAAAGCGTTATCCTCCTTAGATAACTTGGCTTCTATCTGCCAGTATTCTTCTGCGGTAAACTTTTGAATATCCTTCTCTCTATCAATAATAATCCTTAAGGCTGCTGACTGAACCCTGCCAGCGCTTAAACCCCGGGCAATCTTCTTCCAAAGCAGCGGGCTTAAAAAATATCCTACTATCCTATCTAAGACCCTACGCCCTGCCTGCGCTTCAAGCATATTATTATCAAAATCGCGCGCATGCTTAAACGCCTCTTTTACTGCAGTAGGAGTAATCTCATGAAAGGTTACCCTCAGGACATTTTCATTCTTCTTAAATACCGTTCTTTTTAATTGCCAGCCAATAGCCTCCCCTTCCCGGTCAGGGTCAGTAGCAATGTAAATTACCTCTTTGCCTTTCGCCTCTTTTTTAATAGCAGAGAGAGCCTTTTGCCGCCCGGGAATAATAACATACTCTGCCTTAAAGTTGTTCTCTATATCAACCCCTAATTTCTTCTGCGGCAGGTCAATAATATGCCCCATAGAAGAGGCTACTTTAAAATTATCCCCTAATATCTTACTGATGGTCTTTGCCTTAGCAGGAGACTCTACTATTACAAGGCTCTTTTTCATTACGAACACCTCACATAATATTTTCCGGGAAGTTCCTTTACTAATTTTTTTGCAATAAGCTTAAAAAGCGTATTAGAGATATCTGGGATACTAATCCCGGATATGCTTACAAGCTCGTCTAACTGTAAAGCCTCAGAAGAGATAAACCCATAGAGGATATCCTCTTCCTTGTTGTTAGAATAAATACCCTCTGTAGCTCTCTTCTCTTGAGGCTTAGAAAGAAAAGAAAACTCTTCAGTTATATCGCTGACTTCGGTAACTAATTTAGCGCCTTGCTTTATCAGCTCATTAGTCCCGATAGAGTTTATAGAATCAATCTTCCCCGGTATTGAAAAGACCTCTCTTCCCTGCTCAAGGGCAAAATCAGCGGTTATAAGCGCTCCGCTATTGCGGGATGCCTCTACCACTAAGACCCCAAGGCTTAACCCGCTTATTAAGCGGTTACGCCGGGGGAAATTATGCGGTAGAGGCTTAGTATTAAGGGGGAACTCTGAAATTATCGCGCCTTGCGTAGCTATCTTATCGGCTAATTTTAAGTTTTCAGGCGGGTATATGCAATTTAACCCGCTTCCGATTACTGCTATAGTCCGCTTACCTGCTTTTAGCGCGCCACGGTGGCTATATGTGTCTATCCCCCGGGCTAACCCAGAGACAATAGTAAAGCCCTGTTCAGCCAAAGCAAAGGCAAACTCCTCTGCTTGGGTAAACCCATAAAGAGTAGCCCTTCTTGAACCTACAATAGCTAAGGCAATATTATCCTGCAGGATAATGTCGCCCTTTACATAAAGGAGTATCGGAGCTGCGGGGATATTTTTAAGATTAGCAGGGTATTCTTCACTTTCAATAGTAATTATCTTTAGTCCTAATTTTTTAGCTAAACTTAACTCCTCTTCTATATCCCCCCTACTTACCGAAGTTATCTTTTTGGCTATAGCTTCTCCTATGCCGAAAACTTTAGATACCTCCTCCTGTTTAGCGCGCATTACATTTTCAGGAGAACCAAAGATACTCAAAAGCTTATTTAATCTTACGCTTCCGATATCGCCTACCATATTTAAGGCGAGCAATGACTCTATCCTGTCCATATTCATCTTTTCATTAACCTTAAAACCTCTTCTGCAACCTTAGATATTGAAAGTTTTGATGTATCTATGAGTTTATCCGCCTTTGCGTAATAAGGAGCGCGCAATTTTAATAAGAGGTTTATCTTCTCTTTAGGGTTATTCACGTTAAGAAGAGGCCTTGAGTTTAATCTTTTTGTCCTCTTTAAAATTACAGAAGGTTGAGCCTTAAGACAGATAACCATGCCTGTCTCTTTCATAACTCTAATATTATCCTCATCACAGACAATTCCGCCTCCGCAGGATACCACAAATCCCTTCTCTAAAGAGATCTCTTTTAATATCTTTTTCTCTAAAGCCCTAAAGTATAGCTCTCCTTTTTTGCTGAATATATCCGCTATACTTCTGCCTTCTCTTAACTCAATCAACTCATCTAAATCAACAAAGCGCCATTTTTTCTTCCTGGCTAATTCTCTCCCAACTGTAGTCTTTCCTGTCCCCATAAACCCAACTAGATAAATATTCTTCATCTTCAATGCCTTAATCCTAACCATCCTCCTTCTAAAAACAATAGACGAAGGAGATGAACAAATCTAACTAATTCTTCCCAAGTAATTATTGTAGTTTAATTTTATATCGGCAATAGAATCTGAGCCAAATTTATCTAAGAATAATTCGGCTAAGGCATAAGCGCAGGCTCCTTCGGCTACAACACCTGCAGAGCCTACCACACAGGTATCAGTCCTTTCTACCGCTGCCTTAGAGGGCTTGCCTGTTTTTATATTAACTGAATCAAGAGGATTAATTAAAGTGCTAATCGGCTTCATACAAGCACGCAAGACTATATCCTCTCCGTTTGATACCCCGCCCTCAATTCCTCCGGCATTATTGCTCTTACGCATGTATCCTTTTTTCTTATTGCTGTATATAGCGTCATGCGCCTCTGAGCCAAAACTTTCAGCATAGCCAAATCCAAGCCCTATCTCTATTGCCTTTACCCCGGGAATAGAGACAACTGCCTGCGCTAATTTTGCGTCAAGCCTCTTATCAGGCTGAACATAACTACCTAAGCCTACAGGCGCTCCTTTAACCCTAACCTCAAATACCCCGCCTACGGTATCTTTTCTTTTTATGGCTTCTTTTACTGCCTCTTTCATTCCATAAGAAGAGGCTTCTCCCTTAATAGACAAAACTTTACTTGCAATACCTATTTTAAACTCGCTTAAAAGAATCTTACATAAAGCCCCTACCCCTACGATAGCAGCCGTACTTCTTGCTGAGGCGCGCTCTAAAACTTGACGTATATCAGTAAACCCGTATTTTAAAAGTCCTGCTAAATCCGCATGTCCTGGGCGGGGAGATAAAACCTTATGCAATTTTTCAATACTAAAATCTTTGTTCTTAACCAATAAAGCAATCGGACTACCAAGGGTTGTATTATTTTTTAAGCCGGAGAGCAACTCTACCTGGTCTTTTTCAATCTGCATCCGCTTACCCCTGCCAAACCCCTCTTGCCTGCGCCTTAACTCATAATTTATCTTAAGAGGGTCTATCTTTAACCCCGCAGGCAGGCCCTCTAAGATAGCAACAATTGCCTTGCCGTGCGACTCCCCGGCTGTTAAATACCTTAACATAATTACCTCCTAATCTTTCCAGAGCCCGCGCTTATTCTCGCGCGCCTGACGATAAAGCATAACAAAAAAGTCCGCATATTTTATATTTGGGGGAAAAGACATAATTGAAGCGTATCCCTCTTCTACTATCTTGGCATTTACAAATGTCCCGTCTTCTAAATAAATATAAGCAAGGAGCCGGTTGTATTTATCACGCTTCTCTACATCAAACTCCAAGCGCACCCTCTTACCCTCAAGAAGCCTACGGGTAAACTCATAGGATTTTCTACCCATCGCCTTAATCTCTGCCATACTTTGGCGGCTACGCTTAGAGTCGCGCAATAACTTATCAGAATCATGCATCTCAGGGGTATCAATCCCAATAAGCCTCACCCTCTCTTTATTCTCCAAGAGGAGAGTATCTCCGTCTATTACCCTTTTTACCAGAATATCCGAATAGTTAACCTCTTGGTTAAAAGGATTTTTAAAAGTTAAACTCCCTGCGTAAAGCAAACCGCAAGAAATTGCAATAATGATAGTTAGGATAAGAAATGCCTTTAACTTCAACGCTACCCCTATTTTTTAAAGAATAAATAAAATATCTTTCATTTATTTTACTATTTTTATTAGATAAATCAATGATTTTAGATTATAATAAGGATGGCTCTAAGGTAAGGCAAAGTTTAAGGGATATAAGATTTTAGAAAGATAGATATGATATACGACCATTTTCAAAAAGAGGCTATTAACCATATAAATAACGAACACTCAGTAATAGTCTCAGCGCCCACAGGCGCAGGAAAGACTGCGATAGCCGAACATGTAATTAAAAATTCCTTAGAGAAAAAAATAGGGGTTATCTATACCGCTCCGATTAAAGCATTATCTAACCAAAAGTTTCGGGATTTTCAGGGGAAATTTCAGGATAATATCGGTATATTAACCGGGGACGTATCTTTAAACCCACTTGCTCCGGTTCTGATAATGACTACCGAGATACTCCGTAATAAAATCCTTGATGAACCGGATTCTTTAAAAAAATACTCATGGGTTATCTTTGATGAGATACACTATATTGATAACCCTGAACGCGGGACAGTCTGGGAAGAATCTTTAATATTCCTGCCAAAACATATGAACATACTCGGGCTCTCCGCAACCATACCAAATATAAAACAATTCGCCTCTTGGATTGAATCCATACATGATAAGCCCATAAAGACAGTAATAGAAAATAAACGCCCCGTCCCTCTTCATTTTTTCTTTCCCGCAGGAGACGGGGTGGTAGATAAGATTGACAGCCTTAAAAGGTTTAAATTTATAAAACCTAAGCGGCTCTCTTTTTTGATTAATCACATACGCTCCCAAGAAGGGTTACCTTGCATATACTTTGTCTTTGGAAGGAGGCGCGCAGAAGAGTTGGCAGAAGAGTTAGCAAGTATCTCTTTCTTAAATAAAGACGAAAGGGTAAAAATAACCAACCTTTACCTTTCGCTTTGCGAGCGCTTTCAATTAAAATCCGACCGCACCGCCCAAAACCTATACCAATTTATACAACAAGGCATTGCTTACCATCACGCCGGAATGCTCCCGACATTAAAAGAGGTTATTGAACGCCTCTTTACCAGTAAATTGCTAAAGGTGATATTTACTACTGAGACCTTTGCCTTAGGGATAAATATGCCCTCCCGTTCTGTAATCTTTGACGGCTTGCGTAAGTTTTATGGCAGGTATGTGCGCAACCTAAAAACGCGCGACTTCTATCAGATGGCAGGGCGCGCAGGAAGGCGCGGGATAGACACAGAGGGATTTGTTTATCCGCGCATAAACTTACACCGCATGCGTATTGAAGAGGCAAAAAGAATAATCTACGGGCCTGCGGAAGAGGTAAAGAGCCAACTAAATACCTCTTACGCGACTATCCTTAACTTATACGAAAAATACAAAGACGAACTATTTAAAATTTATCCTCTCTCCTTGCATTACTTTCAATCGCGTAAAAATGAGCAAAATGAGGCATTAAGATTAATTGAATCAAAACTTAAGCTCCTTAAAGACTGGGGGCATATATACGACAATACTTTAACTCAAAAAGGGTCGTTTGCTAAGACTGCCTACGGGTATGAACTTATCTTAAGCGAGTTATATGAGCAGAAGATATTAGAACAGCTAAATGAATCTGAGTTAGGAGTAATTGCTTCTTCACTTGTCTTTGAGCCGAGAAAAGATCAGCGCCACTCTTTAAGTCTTTCAAAATCCTCCCGTAACCTAAAAAGTATCTGCGAAGATATCTATGATAAGATTAAAAAAAAGGAACAACGTTTTAAGATTTACCCTTTCAGTAAGCTCCCTTATTTTAACTTAAGCACTACTATGGAGGCGTGGCTAAGGGGAACGAGCTTTGATAAGATACTGCGCTTCAGCGATACAGACGAGGGAGAGGTTGTGCGCTATTTTAGGATGAGTGTTCAGATACTAAGGGAGATATCAGAAGCAGAGGTTGTATCCTACCTTTTAAAAGATAGGATAAAAGAGGCAATCCGCGTTATTAACCGCGATGTAGTTGACGCGGAGAAACAGCTACGTGAAGGTTAATATTTTAAATAATCTCTTAAAATCTCTTTATGGTCAAAAGCAAAATCGTAATCTTCTATATCTTTTAAACTTACAACCTTTACCCCGGCAGCATCATCCCCGGCTTTAGGAGTTCCTTTTGCCTTAGCTATAAAGACTGTGCTGATAGTATGAAAGCGCGCATCGCGCTTAGGGTCAGAGTAGGTGTGAAGTTGTTTTATATCGGTTATATCTAAATTCGTCTCTTCTTTTGCCTCCCTTACTACTGCCTCTTCAAGGCTCTCTCCGTAGTCAACAAAACCTCCGGGAAGCGCCCAACCAAAAGGCGGATTACTCCTTTGAATTACAACTACTCCGCCGCCTATCTCAATAATAACATCAACGGTTGTAAAAGGCCCATTTTGAAGTTTATTTAGGATGTGCTCAAGATAACTTATAACCCCCCTCTTAAATACCTCATAAGCCTCTTTATCATAGAGGCAGAAAGTTATCTCTTTTACTCCTGTCCCCTCTTCTCTTATATACCGCCAAACTTCCTGCGCCATAATCTTAGCCGAGGCTAAAAGAGAAAAACCCCCAGTACCGCAACCTAAAGCAGGAAAGACAATGGACCTAACCTTTAATCCATCTGCTACCTTAAGCGAGTTCTTGCAGGAATTACGTATCTTTTTTTCATCAGTCTTAAAATCCATACCCATAGTTGAGGCGTGGATAATATATTTGGCCTTTAATGCCCCGGCAGTAGTAAATATCGCCTCGCCAATACCTATCGGACACTTCTTTACTGCCTCATCCTCAATAATCTTGCCCCCTTTTTTCTTTATAGCTTTTGCAACCCCTCCACCCATTAACCCTTTGTTATTTGCGGCATTTACAATAGCCTCCGCATTAAGCTCGGTAATATCACCCATTACTACCTTTATCTGAGTATCCTTAATTCTTATTGACATCTTCTCTTATTCTCCAATTATCTTAACTAAAACTCTCTTCTTGCGCTGTCCATCAAACTCTCCGTAAAATATCTGCTCCCACGGCCCAAAATCAAGCTTACCATTAGTAATTGCGCAAACTACTTCCCTACCCATAATAGTGCGTTTCAAATGCGCATCTCCATTGTCTTCTCCGGTTAAATTATGTCTGTACTTATCCTTTCCATAAGGGGCAAGTTTTTCAAGCCAATCTAAGAAATCCTGATGTAACCCACCCTCATCATCATTAATAAAAACTGATGCAGTAATATGCATAGCGTTAACAAGGCATAAGCCCTCTCTAATGCCACTTTTTTTAACCGCGCCTTCAACCTCTTCTGTAATATTCAAAATCTCATAGCGTTTGTCAGTATTAAATACAAGATATTGAGTATAGCTTTTCATGAATTAACCTTCTTTCTTTTTTCTCTTAGGTTTAGGAAACCTCTTTATTGCATCAAGGGATGCCTTTAGGTCTTCTTCGGGAAGATGGTATTTAGCTAACTTCCCGCTTAAGAATTTTTCATAGCCGGCTAAATCCATTAAGCCATGCCCGCTATAATTAAAAAGTATAACCTTGCGATTCTTCTCCCTCTTTGCCTTTAATGCCTCATCAATTGCGCAGGCGATAGCATGCGAGGTCTCGGGAGCAGGGACAGTCCCTTCTGTCTTTGCCCAGATAAAAGCTGAATTGTAACATTTTACCTGATCATAAGCTTTAGGCTTAAATAATCCATCCATAATCGCATGGCTTATCAAAGGAGCCATACCATGATAGCGCAATCCTCCTGCATGTATAGGCTCAGGGATAAAGTTATGCCCTAAGGTAAACATCGGCAAGAGTGGAGTCATCCCAGCAGTATCCCCGTAATCATAGGCAAAAGGCCCACGGGTTAAAGTAGGGCAAGCAGTCGGCTCAACTGGTATAATCTCTATTTTTTCTCCATGTATCTTATCGTAAACAAAAGGAAAGGCAATCCCGGCAAAATTACTCCCTCCTCCGACACAGCCAATAATTACATCCGGTTTCTTCTCTCCTGCTAAATGCAACTGCTTCTTAGCCTCTAAGCCAATAATGGTCTGATGCAATAGGACATGGTTTAGGACGCTTCCTAAAGAATAGCGGGTCTTTCCACTCTTATCAGATACTGCCTCTTCTATCGCCTCACTGATTGCAATGCCTAAACTCCCCGGGGTATTGGGCATTTTTTTCAGTATGTCCCTTCCAGCCTTAGTCTCTTTACTTGGGCTGGCAATACACCTTGCCCCCCAAACCTGCATCATAAGTTTACGCATCGGCTTCTGGTCAAAACTGATACGCACCATATAAACCTTGCATTCTAATTTTAATATATTACAGGCAAAAGCCAAAGCAGACCCCCATTGCCCTGCCCCAGTCTCGGTGGTAATCTTTTTTATCCCAAACTTTTTATTATACCAGGCCTGCGCTACGGCGGTATTCGGCTTATGCGAGCCTGCCGGACTTAAAGACTCATCTTTATAGTAAATACGTGCCGGTGTCTTTAGGTATTCTTCCAGATATACAGCACGGCGCAAAGGAGCCGGCCGCCAGCGTAAGAGTATATTAATTACCTCTTCGGGTATATCTATCCAACGCTTAACTGAGGCCTCCTGCTCAATTAAGTTCATCGGAAAGATCCTTGCTAACATATCCGGAGTTATAGGCTCCCCATCCGGGCCTAAAGGAGGCTCTATTGCCCCCGGTAAATCCGCAGCCAAATTATACCACTTACGCGGCATATCTTTTTCTTTTAAAAAGATTTTTACCTCTTTCATCTTTCAATTCCTTTCTCTTAACGGCTTTTTAAAACTCCTGCCCTCTTACAAAATTTAGCTACCAAACATTTGCTACAAAACGGAGAAACAGGCAGGCATAAATTTTGCCCAAAGGAAACTAAAACCTCATTTAATTCTATCCAAACGCTCTTTGAGAAAATCTTCATTAGCTTAATCTCTGTCTCTTCCGGTGATTTTGACTTAACCCACCCTAAACGGTTAGATATCCTATGAACGTGGATATCTACGCATATCGCCGGGACATTAAACCCTAACCCCAAGACTAAATTGGCAGTCTTTCTACCCACCCCTTTTAAAGATAATAAATCCTCTCTACAAGAAGGGACTATCCCATCAAAATCATCAATAATCTTTTTACTTAAACTTAAAATTACCCCTGCTTTCTTGCGATAAAAACCTACCGGGTATATTGCCCTCTTAATCTTACCTATAGGCAATTTTAACATACCCTGCGCAGTAGAAGCAAGGTTAAATAACTTAACTGAGGCTTCTTGCGTAACCTTATCCTTGGTGCGTAAAGATAAGATACAGGATACCAAAATTTTATACGGGGTACTTGATATAAAAAACCTGTTAAGAAGAGGCAACTGAAACTGCTTTGCCTGTTTTTTAATTAAACCAAAAACCTTAAGCGCTGTTATATTCTTACCTGAAATTGGCAATGTATATAAGCTCCGTTTTTAATACTTACCTTTCCAGAACCATCGCGGTATTCTAAGGAACGGTTGAAAACCCCGCCCGTAGAAAACAAAAACTGGGTATTTTTATTTATATTATACCGAAAGCCTAAACCTGCTATTGTCTGGCTATATTTTAATACTAAATTTTTTTCTTCCCCTCTATCAACCTCATATTCACCAAGGTCAATATCCCCCTCTAAGAAAAACTCAAGCCTTTTATTTAGAGAATAAGTTATATTGGGGTTCTTCGGGATAATATTAAAACTAATCTTATCATTTGGCTCCCAGATAAAACCAAACAAAGGCAATACCTTATCCTCAAAATCCGGAAATACAGCCACCCCTAAAAGCAAGGTCAGATACTCATTAGGTTGAGAGATAATAAAATACTGCTGTAAGAGCCTAAAACTTGAAGCGCGGAAATTCCACCTTGAACCGAATAAAGAAGGAGCTATGTTTATACGGAAATAATTATCCTTAAGTGTAAAAAAAGGCAAGGTAACCTCTGCTCCAAATGCAGCAAAGGTAAGGCTTGAAGGAAGCTTAAGCTTTGTCGTGTTATTGATACCAGTATATTTTGTTTCTACTCCTAACTGTAGGGGGAGCGTATCTTTTATCTTTAAATCATGACTATATTCAGCCGCAGACTGAACTATTGAGATACTCCCTGAATTAGTTTTATCCTTTCTTGACGGGATATATTTAAGATAGGTATCCAGCTCACAAGCAAAATCCTCTTTAGGCTTTTCATAAGCAATAAACTCCCCTAAGCGCTGCCGGAACAAAGCTTTACTCTCTTCTTCTTTTACTTCTGCGGCAAGAGTAACGTTAAATAAAAAAAATAAAAAAAATAAAATTAAATAAGAATATTTTTTTACCATTAACTATTCTGAAAGTTCTTTACCCCTTATAGCTTTCTTTAGGACATCGGCAATGCCTTTAATAATGTTCTCTACTGCTGGCTTAAAACTATACTTGGGCTCTTTTAATGTCCCGGTTATATTAATAGCGGCAAATTTACCGGATTTACTGATAACTGCGGTAGTCACGTCTTTGAAAGTCCCGCTTAAAGGGGCTGCCTCATCAATAATTTCAATATTCAACGACGCATCAATAGTATTATCAAAGCCAATCTTAACCTTGCCGGCTACAGAGGCTATATTACTTTTAAGGACAAGGTTATCAGTAAGGATATATTTATCCTGCACGATAAAATCGGAAGACCCTTCGTAAAAGACTATATTGGCAAAATCTTTGGCAAATAACAACTTGCCCATCCCCTTAAAAAGGTCTAACTCCCACAACTTGCCCTTAGTTATGTTTAACAGGCCTGTGCCGTATAATTTAGATAAATCATCTGAAAACCCGTTTAACCTAATATTTCCGCTAAGAAGACCGGATACATCCTTATCTCTTGCCTCAGTATCGTTTTTAAGAACCTCAATCTTTACTCCCTCGAGGGAAAGATTAAGAGAATAAGGCAAATTTTCCGATTGTAAGTTTAAACGAGATAAGATATCAACCTTGCCTTCATAAAAATCAAAAGTTAAAGACGAAATATCTGCAATGCCATAAGCCTGCTTGTAATGACCTGAAATGTTTTGCGCTTTTAACCCATAAAAACTACATACTGGGCTTGAAAACTTAAAATCCACAAAAGCGCCTTTGATATCTTTTATATCCCCATTTATCTTAAAAACTGAATCTATCTTGCCCTTAGGGCTTATCTGCTTAAATTGTTCTTTAAACTTATTCAATGATTTACTTAGATCTTCAAGATTAAGTAAAAAAGAACCTGTAAGATTTAGGTTAGAACTTGCCGTATCAAAACTTCCCCTAACCTTAAGGCTTGAATCAAGAAACTTAGCAGATAAATTATCAACAGATATTTCTGTTTTATTTATTTTGAAACCGCTTTGCAAAGATAATTCTTGCGAAAATAAATTGAAAGATATATTTGGCGATGTAAAATCCTCGGCAAGAAAATCTAAACTGTAAGGCATATCCTGATAAATAAAACTTATACCCTTTGCAGAGGCTTTCTTTTGTGTAAACTCTATTCTTCCGTTTATGCTTTGAATAACACTATCAATCTTATCTGGCTTAAAAGAAGCGTCCTTTAAATCTATCATTCCAACTAAATCAATCTGCTTATCCTTTAAATTCTCAAAATAAGCGCTTAGAGACAAAAGAGCCTCACCTTTGGCCTCTCCTGGAAGGGCAAAACCGAACCTCTCTTGAGCTAATCTTTGAACATAACTTAGCTTAAGATTAGATATTAAGGAAAACCTAAGCTTGGGGTTAGTAAAATCACTTAAGTTAAACTTTAATTTTACCGGTAGATCAAATATAAAGGCTGTTAGGTCTTCTGAATACACCTCTTTATCACTAAAGAAAACCATACACTTCTTAATGCTCGCCTTATCTATATGCTCTAAACCAGAGATAACCGCATCGGTAAAGATAGATTTTCCATTATAATAGAACTCTTTTGAAGATAATGAATATTTCAAATTAATATCAAGGTCGGAATTAAAAATAGCCGACAACCCCTCCTTCTCTAAGTTAACCTTATTGGCCTTAATCTTACAGTTTATATCCAATAGGTTATCCTTCATCGTCAAAGAAGAAGACAAATCTATCAACCCCTCCTTTATTGATAACCCTAAAAAACGGTAGTAACTTTGAAAATGGGCAGGCGGGATACTTTTAAGTATTAAATTAGATTTCAATTCATTTTGAGTAAAGTTAAACTCCCCGTTTAAGTAGATATCCGGATTAAGATTACTAAAAGACTTAGCAGAGCCCTTAAATTTCAAGGAACGAGGAAGCAATAAGTAGATGCTAAAATCCACATTCTTTAACTCTATATTAAAAGACTCTGCCAGAGACCTATCTTTAAACCTTAAGGATGAATCCGCTATATTAACCCTATAAACCTCTAAAACAAATCCTCTTTTATCTTTTTTCTCTTTTTCCGGAACCTTAAGATACAAAGAAGCTTTATCTTGAAGCAAAGCTCCTTCTTTTTTAAGAAAAAGGTCCGCTAAATTAAAACTCCCATCGCTTCTTCTCTCAAGATAAATAAAAGCAGAGCGTAAGTTAACCTTAGGAATAATTATTTTTTTTTGCATAATACCCCAAGGCTAAAATATACATGAGACTTCTTTTATACTAATAAGCGTATCCTCCTTATCGTATATAATAAGGTCCTCTAATACCACGCCTTTAAAAATATTTATCTTTAAGGAGGCTAAGGAAACCTTCTTGCCCGTCGCCTCTTCTATTGATTTTATAATCAGCCCCTGCACTCTTTTAGGCAAAAAGAGATTATTTAAATACGCTAATCCGGCTAAAAGAGTTAACGTGATAAGGACTAAAACTACAATTATGACTATGGTTTTTTTCATCTTTTTTTAATATATTTAGCTAAAGCGCGCAAGGCTTGGCTTTTATTCTTAATCTTCCCAATCCCCTGCAACTCATCCAACAAAGATAAAAGTTCTCCTATTAAAACAGAAGGCTTAAGGTTAAACTCTTTCATAACTTCATATCCGTCAAGTAGACGTTTTGGCTTAACAACCTTATCTTTATAAAGATATTCCTTTATAAGCATAGCAATCACCCTCTCATGCTGTCTGCGCGCTTTAATAGTACTAAGAGGGCCTTTGGTAGAGCGTTGGTCAGCTAAAGATAATAAAAGCGTACTTAACGCCTCTTCCCCTGCATCCCTAAAATATCTAAACTTTGCCCTTGGCGTAGGATTATTGCTATCGGCCAGATATCCAGGGCGAAGGTGCCATAGGACAACCTTACGCAATAAAAATATTTCATCATTAGAGAGCTTCAATCTCTTAGCTATCCCTTCTGCTATCTTCAAACCCACACGCTCATGTCCATGAAATGTAATCTTGCCTTTCTGCCGTTTCATAGCCTGAGACTTGCCAATGTCATGCAGGAAAGCAGAAAATTTCAAAAGTGATTTTCTTTTACGCTCTGAGGAGATAGTAGTATCCAAATACCTTAATATCTCTTTATCTTTCAGGTTCTTAAATATGATTTCAATCTCTTTAACCGTCTCTAAGGTGTGTTGCCAGACATCAAGGTGATGATACGGCCCTTGTCCGATATTGCGCATCCTCTTAACCTCAGGGAAGATAATCTCAAGTATCTTTGCCTTATCTAAAGCACATAGGGATTCGTAAGTTCTATCGCTAGAAAATATCTTAAAGAGCTCATCGCGAATACGCTCCTTAGAAACAAAAGCAAGTTTTTTTAGATTCAGGCGCGCTGACTTTAAGGTCTTGCTGTCAATATTAAACCCTAAGAGCGCAGATAAACTAAATGCGCGTAATATCCTTAAAGGGTCATCTATAAAAGAGTTATTATCAACTACGCGGATTATCTTTTTACGTATATCCTCCCTACCTCTATGAAAGTCTATTAATAAACCGCTAAAATCTTTTTTAACTAAACTCTCCTCTAAATCTAACGCTATCGCATTAATAGTAAAATCGCGCCTCTTAGTATCTTCTTCTAAGTCTTTGCCCCGAAAGTCCGTAAAATCAAAGGTATAAGTTTTGCCTTTATATTTTTTTACCAACCTACTTGACCCGTGCTCCTTATCTAAAACAACAAACCCGCAATTTAACCTCTCTGCCAATGCACGACTAAAGCTAATCGCATTTTTTTTAACCGCAAAGTCAAAATCCGGATTTTCTTTAACTCTTTTAATTATACGGTCGCGTAAAAAACCTCCGACTAAGTAAAGTTTAACCTTACAAGTTATAGAAAAGTCATTTATAGCCTTAAGGAGCTTCTTTTCTTCTAAAGAAAACTTAAGAGTTAGCTTCATATCAATTGGCAGTAATTTTAATAAATTGGAAGCGGTTAAAAAACAAAGTCTTTCTATTATTGGCTTAATGTCTCTGTTTGCTTTATAATATCATCCTCTACAAAGATTGGCGCATTAGCCCTAACTGCTAAGGCGATACTATCGGATGGGCGGGC
Organism: uncultured Planctomycetales bacterium; assembly: GCA_964542785.1. Lineage (GTDB taxonomy): Bacteria > Omnitrophota > Gorgyraeia > Gygaellales > Profunditerraquicolaceae > Sherwoodlollariibacterium. The sequence goes on along the minus strand of CAZIUK010000001.1, from coordinate 38,785 downwards.
ATCTATAGCCCTTTCAACACCTAAAGAGGTCTTTAAAACTATTTTTGCATGAAATGTATTCTCTTCTAACTTATCAATAATTATTTTCTCAATACTCGCTTCAAGGTATTTTATAGTCGTATGCAAAAGGTCATGAGTTAAAGGTCTCTGCGGATTAAATCCGCTTAGCTTAAGTTTTATCGCCGAAGCCTCTGCCAGCCCAATCACTATAGGCAAAGACCTCTGCCCGTTTTTTTCTTTTAAGACTATAAGTTGTTCGTGTCTCTTTTCGTCTATAACAATTTTGCTTAATTCCATCTCAACCATACCAACCTCACTAACAATATTAAAGAAAAAAGAAGATAACCCCCAAAGGTAGAACTAAGTTAACTATCTCTTCTTTTTATCTTTGCCTAATATATCTTTTAACTCTACCATAAACTGCCCTACATCCTTAAACTGCCGATAGACCGAAGCAAAGCGCACATACGCAACATCATCAAGATTTTTTAACTTCTCCATAACCAACTCTCCTATACGGCTAGAAGATACCTCGCGGTCTGACCTCTTTTGAATTGTCCGCTCAACCTGAAGAACAATCTCCTCCATCTTCTCGATACTGATAGGCCGTTTTTCGCAAGCACGCAACACACCGGCTAAAATCTTCTTACGGTCAAAGGGCTCCCTACGGCCATCCTTTTTAATCACCATAAAGGATACTTCTTCTACATACTCATAAGTAGTAAAACGCTTCCCGCACTTTAAGCACTCTCTCCTCCTTCTAACCGCAGATTCCTCTGCCGTACTCCTGGAATCTACGACCTTATCCTCTTTATGCCTACAATAAGGACATCTCATATCTTTCTTACTCTTATCTTTGCTTCCTTAAGAAAATCCATCGCCAATCTATCCGGATAACCGTCGGCAATAATAATCTCTTCTATCCCGGCGTTTATCAACATCTTTGCACAGATAACACACGGCTGATTAGTAGCATAAAGCGAGCTTCCTTTAAGGCTGATGCCGTGCAAGGAAGCCTGAATCAAAGCATTCTGCTCTGCGTGCAAAGCCCTGCATAACTCATGCCGCTCTCCCGACGGTACCTTTAACTTCTGGCGCATACAACCTATATCTATACAATGCTTAAGGCCTCTTGGCGCGCCATTATACCCGGTAGCAAGTATCCTCTTATCCTTAACCAAAACCGCCCCTACCTTGCGCCTTAAGCAAGTTGACCTCTTTGCAACAAGCCTTGCCATCTCTATAAAATATTCATCCCAACTTGGGCGAGTTAAGGCCTTTTTATTCTTCTTTACCATCTTATTGCCTTTTTATACAACGGAAATCTGCCTGCTAAAGCCAAGACATCTCTTTTAATTTCTTTTAACTCATCCTTGTCATCCTTACACTCTATAGCATCATTTATAAATTGAGCGATTTTTTTCATCTGCGGCCCCTTAAACCCGCGCGTAGTTACTGCCGGAGTCCCCACCCTAATTCCGCTGGTTATCCCGGCCGGCTCTTTATCAAAAGGAATAAGGTTTTTATTCACCGTGATATTAACCTCTCCTAAAATGCTTGAGGCTTCTTTACCGGTAATATTTTTTGCCGTAAGGTCCACTAACATTAAATGCGTATCCGTTCCACCAGAGACTATACGAAAACCTAACTTTGATAATTGCCCTGCTAACTCTTTAGCATTTTTAACAATCCGCTTTTGATAAAAGACAAAATCCGGGGACATCGCCTCCTTAAATGCTACTGCTTTTGCTGCTATAATATGCATAAGCGGACCTCCTTGTATCCCTGGGAAGATACGCGAATCTATCTTCTTGGCAAACTCCTTTTTACATAATATAAAACCTCCCCTTGGCCCGCGCAAGGTCTTATGCGTTGTTGAGGTAACAAAATCTGCGTAAGGAACCGGCGAAGGATGAACCCCTGCGGCAACTAACCCTGCAATGTGCGCCATATCCACAAAAAGATAAGCGCCTACCTTATCAGCTATCTTCCTAAATGCCTTAAAATCAATTATTCTCGGATAAGCAGACGCCCCTGCTAAAATCATCTTCGGCTTGTGCTTTAAGGCTAAATCCATAATCATATCATAATCCAGCATTTCAGTCTTAGGGTTTACCCCATAACCAACTATCTTATAAAATAACCCGGAGAAGTTTAAGGAATGCCCGTGAGTTAAATGCCCGCCGGCTGCTAAATCCATCGCCAATACAGTATCTCCAGGGGAAAGAAGCGAAAAATATACAGCCATATTTGCCTGAGAACCTGAGTGCGGCTGGACATTTGCATGCTCTGCCTTAAATATCTTTTTTACCCTCTCTATCGCAAGGCTCTCAGCTTCATCCACATGTTCGCATCCTCCATACCAACGGCGCTGGGGGTAACCTTCAGCATACTTATTCGTCAAAACCGAACCTTGTGCCTTAAGAACAGCAATAGAGGTAAAGTTCTCTGAAGCGATAAGCTCTAAATTATCCTCCTGCCTTTTAAGCTCTTTTTTAATAGCAGAATATACTTGCGGGTCAACAACCTTTAAATCTTTCACTTTTACCTCTCCTTTATTTTTTTTTCAATATCCCTTATCTGATTTAACCTCTTCTTATGCCTACCTCCCTCAAAATCTGTATTTAACCAAAGAGAGGCTATTTTTTTAGCAAGCGGCGGACTCACAAAAAGAGAACCAAAGACTAAAATATTGCTATCGTTATGCTCACGAGAGAGTTTAGCGGACCTTAAATTGCAACATAAAGCAGCGCGAACAAAAGGGAATTTGTTAGCGACAATTGAATTGCCTATGCCAGTTTTACATATAAGTATCCCCCTTTGATAGTTACCTCTGGATATCTCTTTAGCCAAACTCGAGGCAAATTTAGGATAGTCACACCTCTCTTCGTTATTTGGCCCTAAATCCTTAATAGCAAACCCTTTGCTTTTAAGAAAACCCTTTAACTTCTCTTTAAGTTTATACCCTCCATGGTCTGAAGCTATAAGTATATCTTTCATATTATTTTACTTACCCTTTCTACAGCCTCTTTGATAGAAAAAAGCGTCTTTTTATAAAAATCCAAAGGCTTACCTATTGGGTCGGGGATATCAAAATCCCCATCGTTTATCCCGGCAAACTCTTTTAATAGATATACCCTGCTACTAACCTCCGGAGCTATGCGTAAAACAGCGTCTTCATGCATCCTCTCCATAGCCAAAATTAAATCTGACCTTCTTATCAACTCTTTAGTTATCCGTTGAGAAAGGTAGTTTGATACATCTATACCTTCACCTTTTAATACCTCCTTAGCCCCGAAAGAAGGGGCAACTCCCGAGAATATTATTGTCCCGGCAGAAGAAACCTCAACATCATCCCTGTTTTTTTCCTGCAACATCTTCTTAAATAAAGCCTCAGCCATAACTGAACGACAAGAATTTCCAGTACAGACAAAGAGCAAGTGTTTCTTTAAGATGGTTTGCTCTAACTCTTCTTTTTTAAGTGCCCCTATCCTTAAAAACTCCGGAGTATCTTTGCTAAAATCAACAATGGAAGATTCTACTCCTATTCTTGCTCTTCCGGCATCAATAGCAAAATCCACAAGGCCATCTAAATCCTTTATTGCCTCCTCAAAATCAACAGGAGGAAGTTTATCTGAAATATTAGCAGAGGGTATTACTACCGGATTAGAAATTAAAGATAAAATCTTTAAAGCAATATCACTATCCGGCATGCGTAAACCGACAGTAGAACCCTTTATTGACTTTAGTATAAGCGTTAAAGGTCCGGGCCAAAACTTATTTATAAGCTTATAAGCTTCAAGCGGCACATCCAAAGCAAAATCTTCAACCTTATCCTTCTTGGCTATATGTATTGAAAAGGGCTTATCCTTAGGCCTCTTCTTAATCTCATAGAGCCTCTCTATAGCCTTAGAAGAAGTCATATCCGCCGCCACCCCATAAACAGTCTCGGTAGGAACAACTGCCAATCCCCCTAAGCTAATCGTTTTAGAGGCTTCAAACATATATTCCTCTTTAATTTGTTTAGGATCAATTCTGACTATCTTTGTTTTACTCATAACTTAATTTTTAATTTAGATATTTTTCTACGCATACCAACCTTATATTTATTCAACTTTTTTAAAAGACTCTTATTACTTAACGCGATTAACTCTGCTGCAAAGATAGCAGCATTTTTTGCCCCTGTCTTGCCAATACTCATGCATCCTACAGGAACTCCGGGAGGCATCTGTGCTATAGAAAGAAGCGCATCTAATCCTTTAAGGGTGCTACTCTCAACTGGTATTCCAATAACCGGCAGCAGAGTATGCGAAGCAATAACTCCCGGTAAAGCCGCAGACATTCCTGCTGCAGCTATAAAAACCTTTACACCTCTTTTACCTGCACCTTCAACGTATTTTACTAATTCTTTCGGTGTCCTGTGGGCGGATAAAACCTTCGCCTCAAAGGGTATCTTAAGCTCTTTTAAAATATCAACTGCCTCCTTAACTATATGTAAATCTGACTGACTCCCCATAACTATGCTTACCTTATCCATATTATAAACCTCCCCCTATAAAGGCTTTTCTCTAAAGCCCGAGCGCCTTAAACCCTATATCCTTACGATAGTGCACTCCTTCAAAACCTATTCCGCTTACAGCCTGATAAGCCTTGGATATAGCACCTCTTATAGAGCTATCTAAACCGCAAACCCCCAAAACCCTTCCACCTGAAGTTAAATATTCTAACTCTTGTTTTTGCCCAACATCATAAATCTTTTTAACTTTAGTCCCAGAATGAAAAACTATTGCATCTTTTATTTTAGAAGCATCATCCAATCCAAATATTACTTTATCTTTTTCATAATTTCCGGGGTATCCTTTAGATGCCAAAACAACACATACGCAATATTGATTATCCCAAACTAAATCTTTCACCCTTGAAAGCTTCCCTTCGCATACAGCCAACATCACCTCTACTAAGTCTGACTTAAGCCTTGGAATTATAGCCTGCGTCTCAGGATCGCCAAAACGGGCATTAAACTCTAACACCTTAGGACCAGAACCAGTAAGCATAACTCCGGCATATAGAACTCCGCGATACTCGATCCCTTCTTTATTTAAGGCAGATATAGTAGGATTAACTATTCTACTTACAATTTCATTGAATAAGTCAGGTGTCACTATATTAGCGGGAGAATAAGCACCCATCCCCCCTGTATTCGGACCTAAATCTTCATCAAAAACCCTCTTATGGTCCTGAGAAGAGGCTAGGGCGACTGTGTCTTTGGAATCCGTAATAACAATAATGGACGCCTCTTGTCCATAGAGGCACTCCTCAATAATAATCTTCTTTGCAGAATCCCCTAAAACCCTATCCTCCATTAATAAAGTAACGGCTCTTTTTGCCTCTTCAATATCTTTTGCCACTACCACGCCTTTGCCAGCGGCAAGTCCATCTGCCTTTAAAACGCAGGGAGTATTAATCTTGTCTATATACACCTTTGCCTCTTGAGGATCATCAAAGACACAAAAAGAAGCAGTAGGTATATTGTATTTTAACATCAGTTCCTTAGAAAATATCTTACTTGACTCTATTTTTGCGGCTTTTTTAGTGGGTCCAAATATTTTTAAGTTGTATTTTAAAAACTCATCAACAATCCCTAAAGAGAGCGGCAGTTCCGGACCAACCACAGTAAGAGCTATATTTTCTTTTCTGGCAAAATCAAGCAGGCTACTTATATCCTCTGATTTTATATCCACACACTCGGCTATCTGAGAAATACCACCATTGCCGGGAGCACAAAACACCTTATCAACTAAACTTGACTGCGCTATCCTCCAACAAAGCGCATGCTCTCTCCCGCCTGAACCAACAACTAATATACGCATAAGAATAAAAAACTACTTATCTTTCTTCTCTTCTTTCCTTAAAGGTAAAACCCCTGCCAACTCCCCGATTACGTTTACTAACTCCGTATTAGAAGGAATAACTACCTTAGCATTATTCGCTAAAGACTTCTCTGCTGCCTCAAGCCTTCTTAAAATCTGGGCATTGCCGATAAAATACTTTTCTGCAGCTTCATTAACCAACTTTATCGCCTCTGCCTCTCCTTCTGCTTTTAAGATTCTGGCCTGTTTAATGCCTTCGGCTTTTTTAATCTCCGCTCTCTTCTGCCCATCGGCAGCTGTTTCGGTTGCAGTAGCAAAGTCTATCGCGGAGATCTTTTCATTTTCAGCCTTAACGACCTTATTCATCGTCTCTTGGACATCCTTAGGAGGGGCTATCTCTTTTAACTCTGTCCTTACTATCTCCAAGCCCCAACTTATAGTCTCATCACATAAAGTCTTATGCAGCTCGGCGTTTATCTTACCCCTCTCGCTATTCGCTGACTTTAAAGTAAGGGTGCCAATTATATTCCTTAACGTAGTACGCGCTAAGTTGACTATCTGCCATTGGTAATTATTAACATTGTACTGCGATGCTTTAACATTTGCTTCATCTGATTTCACCTTAAAATAAACTTGCGCGTCAACCCGGGCATTTAAATTATCGTTAGTTATAATCTCTTGTGGCTCGGCATCAACCATCTGTTCTGTTGTATTAACTTGGTATATATTCTCAATAATCGGCATAATCCAATGAAACCCCGGTTCAGCAAAACGATTATACTTACCCAGCCTTTCAATTAAACCCCTATGTGTAGGCCTTACAATCCTTATCCCCATAAGAAAAAACGTGATAATAAAAACAATAATACCCATAAGCATAGATACCTCCTTCTTTACCCAAAAAGGGAGACTATATTATATTAACTAACCCTTTGCCCTTAGCAATCTCCCCGATAACCCAACTCTTTAAGCCATGAGTTTTTAATCTACTTATTATATGTCCTACCTGCCTGCAAGAAGCAACTATTACCATACCTATACCCATATTTAATGTATGATACATCTCCTCTTCAGGTATATTCCCTTTATTTTGAATTAAACGGAAGATCTTCGGCACAACCCAAGAGTTTTTATCTATTTTAGCATCTACATTCTTAGGCAAGATACGGGCAATCTTATCGTAAAAAGCCCCCCCAGTTATATTAGCTATACCGGTTATATTAAAACCTCCTAAACGCAATAAATCTAATACCGGCTTTACATAAATTCTTGTCGGCGCAAGCAATTCCTTGCTCATGCGTCTTGCCTCTTTTTGCGTTAAAGCCTTTCTTACCAAAGAATACCCATTAGAATGTAACCCGTTAGATTCAAGCCCTATGATCAAATCTTCAGCCCTTATCCTCGTGCCATCTATAATCCTGCTCTTTTCAACAATGCCAACACAAAAACCAGCGATATCATACTCCCCTTGCTTGTACATCCCCGGCATCTGCGCTGTCTCTCCACCGATTAGAGAAGACCCTGATTCAATGCATCCTTTAGTTATTCCCTTAACTATATCTATTAATACCTGCTCCTTAAGCTTACTATAAGCAATATAATCTAAGAAGAAAAGTGGCTCAGCGCCAACACAAAGTATGTCGTTAACATTCATCGCCACCGCATCTATACCTATAGTATCGTGTTTATTTATTATCCCGGCTATCTTTAGCTTTGTCCCTACGCCATCGCTTGAAGAGACTAAAATAGGCTCTTTGTATCTATCCTTATTTAGCTTAAAAAGGCTTCCAAACCCTCCAATGCCAGCGAGCACGTCTTTAGAAAAAGACCTTCTGGCTATATTCTTTATCTTAGTTTTAAAAAGAGTAGCAGCAGCAATATCAACCCCGGATTTTTTATAGGTCAACTTTTTCACGCCTGCCTCCCTGTCCAGCAATAAAGGCATAACTTACCCTCAGGCAGACCAATCGCCTTTATCATATCGGATAATCTCTGGTAGATTAATGATGTTGCACCTAAATCCTTACGGATCCAATTTACCATCTCTTTATATTCCCTACTATCTTCATCTATATACCTCTTTATATCTTTTATATCTTTTCCATTAAGCGCCCTTATCGCCTTGCGTGCAGAAAGCTCTTGGATTGAACGAGTTGAGTAATTGTATTTACAAGGAAAAAGGAGCGGAGGGCAGGCTATTCTCAAATGAATCTCCTTTGCTCCGTGCCGACGTAATTTATGAATAGTGTAGTTTTTTAGCTGTGTCCCCCTTACAATAGAATCGTCACAAAAGATAATACGCTTCCCTTTTATTATCGCGGGAATAGGAATTAACTTCATCTTCGCAATCAAATCGCGCTTCTCCTGTAAAGGAGGAGTGTAACTCCGGTCAAAGCCAGGAGTATATTTAACTAAGGGCCTGCGGAAGGGTATCCCTGACTTCATGCTGTATCCTATTGCATGCGCAGTCCCTGAATCCGGAATCCCAGATACCATATCTGCTTGAACCTTATCGCGCATAGCCAGACACTCTCCACACCGCTCCCTTGTAGATTCTACATTTATATCATCATAATAAGAGGCAGGAAACCCGGTATAAATCCAAAGATAAGAACATATCCTATTAGTCTTTAAACCTTTACGCTTTGTCTTAAGCCCTGACTTAGTCAATAAAACTATCTCTCCAGGTTGAAGGTATTTCACAACCTTATACCCTAAATTTAAAAAGGCTGCACTCTCAGTGGTTACTGCCCAATTCTTCTTACGCCTTCCTATAATTAAAGGGGTAATCCCTAATCTATCCCTAGCAGCGTAGATCCCCTCTTTATTAAGAAGAAGTAAAGAGCAGGAACCTTTAATCCTATCCGACATCCTCTGAATCCCTTCAGTAATATCCCTACCTGCTATAATCATCTTAGCTACCAACTCGGTAAAATTTACCTTTCCATTAGTCACCTCACTAAAAGATTTACCGCTCTTAAACAAATCTTTGGATAGCTTATTTGCATTATCAATAAAACCATTTGTAACTATAGCAAAAGGTCCGAGTTTTGAATTAATAACCACTGGCTGCTCGTCCCTTGCACTGATTACACCTATACCCATATTCCCTTGCATGCCTTTATAAACACTATAAAACTTGGCCTTAAATTGACTACCGCGTATATCATGAATCTTTCTCTGTAATCCTTCCCCAAAGAGAGCCAGCCCTGCAAATTGCGTACCTAAATGTGAATGATAATCCGTCCCATAAAATAAATCTTCATTACAACTCTTCTTTGATACTACCCCAAAAATACCACTCATCTATTAACCTCCATATTTATCCCTTATAGAACCTATCAATTATACCTACTGCCTCTTTAGGCGTATCTGCCAACGAGAAGATATCTAAATCTTTCTTTTCTATAGTCCCCTGTTTTAAGGCAACATTCTTTATCCAATCCAACAAACCCTCCCAGTAATAGCTGCCAAATAATATAACCGGGAACTTAGGAATCCTTTTAGTCTGGATTAAAGTCAAGGCCTCAAAGAGCTCATCTAACGTGCCATAGCCTCCAGGCATAATCACAAATGCCTTAGCGTATTTTACAAACATTACCTTTCTTGTAAAAAAGTAGTGAAAATCCAAAGAAATATCTACATAATTATTCATCTTCTGTTCACAGGGTATCTGGATATTTAAACCCACAGACTTGCCCCTTGCAGCCTTAGCCCCTTTATTAGCCGCCTCCATTATTCCAGAACCACCACCTGTCATAATAGCATAACCCTTCTTAGCCAATAGGTATGCTATCTCTTCAGTATCTTTATAGAATTTTTTCTCCTCAGGCGTACGGCTTGAGCCAAATATAGAAACCGCCTTACCTATCTTGGAGAGAACCTCAAAACCGTCCACAAACTCGGAGATAATTCTAAATATCCTCCAAGGGTCTTCAGAGAGAAAAATATTGCCTAAGATTTTTCTTCCCATGCGCCTTAAAGCTCCTTTCTTAAAGACAATCTTCTAATGCATTGTTCCAACTTTTATAAAGCACGGTTAAGGGTTGGTTAATCAACCCTTCTATTATCAAGCTATCCCCTCCGGTTTTGCCGATAACAGACACCGGGGTTTTATTCTTACGCGCAATCCGAAATATATTTTTTGCGTTACTCTTTTTTGCGCTTAAAATAACTCGTGACTGTGACTCGCCGAATAAAAGCGCATCTTTACGGATTTTCCCTGCCCCTAGATTAATAACTGCGCCAATCTTCTTTTTAGGATTAGCAATACAACACTCTGCCAAGGCAATTGCTAAACCACCCTCTGATAAGTCGTGCACTGACCTAACTAATCCTTTTTCAATTACCTCAAGGGTAGTCTTTTGAACTCTCTTTTCTAAATTTAAGTCAATTAAAGGAGGCTTACCTCTTTTTAATTTATGAATTGTTTTTAAGTATTCGCTTCCACCTAGTTCTTCCCTATTTATACCAAGCAAGAATACTAAATCTCCGGACCTTTTAAAAAACTGCGTCATTGCTTTATTTTTATCTTTTAAAACTCCTACCATACCCACAATTACAGTCGGATCAACCGAACCCTTAGGATTCTCGTTGTTAAAACTTACATTTCCGCTTACTACTGGAGTATTTAGCGCACGAGAGGCCTTAGACACACCTAAAACTGCCTGCTTAAACTGCCAATATACTTGCGGATTTTCCGGATTACCAAAATTTATCCCATCAGTAATTGCTAAGGGCTTGCCTCCGCAACAAACAATATTCCTTGCTGCTTCAGCTACTGCTATTACCCCTCCATTAAATGGGTCTAAATAACAATAGGTAGAATTACAATCAGCAACCACAGCAACTGCCTTCTTAGTTTTTGGGACTAAAATCGCCCCTGCATCAGACCCGCAAGGAACAATAATATCTTTGGCAAGCCTTACATCAGAATGCTTAAAAACCCACCCCTTACCAGCCAATGTAGGGTTCTTTAGTAACTTTATAAGTACAGCATTTAAACTCTTAGGCTCCTTTATCTTCTTTAAGTCTAATTTATTTACCTTATTTAAATATTTAGGGTAAGAAGTCTTCCGCTTATAGACCGGTGCCTCAACTAAAGCTTTCGCTGGAACTTCTGCTACGGTCGTCCCGCTCTCCTTAATACGCACCATGCCGTCATCAGTTACCCGTCCAATAATATCAGCAGGGACCTTCCATTTAGCGAGAATCTTTTTAACTGCCTTAAGCTTCCCCTTATTTACAATCGCAAGCATCCTCTCCTGAGATTCAGAAAGCATAACCTCATAAGCATTCATCCCCTTTTCCTTCCTGGGGACTAAGGAGATATCAATCTCTATCCCGGTATTAGCATTATAAGAGGTCTCGGCTATAGAGCATATAAGCCCAGCAGCTCCCATATCCTGCATCCCTAAAACTAAATCTTTAAGCATAAGCTCAAGGCACGCTTCTCTTAAGATGCGCCCCATCCTTGGGTCCCCTAAAGCAACAGCAGAACTTTTACCCTTAGATTCTTTATCTATAGCCTTAGAAGCAAAAGCAGCTCCAGCGACTCCGTCTCTTCCGGTTGCTCCGCCTAAAATAAGCACAAGATTACCTACGCCTGTTGCCCGGGCCTTGACTATATCCTTAATTTTTAACACGCCTACTGCCATAGCATTAACTAAGGGATTGCCTTCAAAAGATTCATCAAAATAAATCTCGCCTCCTACTACCGGGATACCTGTAACATTAGCGTAATCTGTAAAGCCTTTAACTATATTCTTAAAAAGAAACTTAACTCTCTTCTTCTGTAAACTCCCTAAGCGCAAAGAGCCAAGGAGTGCTATCGGCCTGGCGTTCATAGTAAAGATATCACGCATACATCCCCCTCCTCCTGTAGCAGCTGCTTTATAGGGCTCAACTGCTGAAGGATGATTATGCGACTCTATCTTAAAGGCTACCCCCATCCCATTACCGATATCCACTATCCCTGCGTTCTCTCCCGGGCCTTGCACAACCTGCTTTCCTTTAGTCGGAAATAATTTAAGTACAAGCTTTGAGTTTTTATAAGAACAGTGCTCGCTCCACATCGCAGAGAAGAGGCCAAGCTCAATATAGTTTGGCTTACGCTTTAAGCACTTCTTAATCATCTGGTACTCTTTTAAGGTCAGGCCTTCTTTTTTAACTATCTCATTAGTCACAGCTATATCCATAGACATTAAAACTCCCTCCGCATAAAATAAAAGGCAAATAACTTACCTAATCAAAATGATTTATAAAAGTTTGGCAGGGGCAAAAAACTATAACCCAACCCTGTGAAAAATTTTGCCTACTTGGCGTAAATAATAGTTTAAATCAAAAATCTTATCTAAATCTTTTCCGCTTAAATGTTTTAATAAGTCTTTCTCTAAAAGGAGGCTATCCTTAAAATTTATTCTATCCCTCCAAGTACGCATCGCTGCACTCTGGACAATATCATAAGCCTTAACCCTAGATAACCCTGACTTCATAAGCTCTAAAAGCACTCTTTGCGAAAATATCAAGCCCTTTGTCTTAATTAAATTCGCCATCATATTCTCAGGATAGATAACCATATCTTCAAGAACCTGGATAAATTTATTCAACATATAATCTAATACTAAAGTTGAATCTGGGACAATTATCCTTTCAACCGAAGAATGTGAAATATCACGCTCATGCCAAAGAGAAATATTCTCCATTGAAGCTAAAGCATTTCCTCTTAAAAGGCGCGCTAAGCCACAAATACGTTCACAGATAATCGGATTGCGTTTATGTGGCATGGCTGAAGAGCCCTTCTGCCCCTTACTAAAAGGTTCTTCTACCTCTAATACCTCTGTGCGCTGAAAATGCCTTATCTCGGTAGCAAACCTCTCCAAACTAGAGCCTATGATTGCTAAGCTCGTCATAAAAACTGCATAAACATCCCGCTGAATTACCTGGGTAGATATTTTTGCCGGTTTAAGCTTTAATTTCTTACATACATAGTTTTCTACTTCCGGGCCAATATTAGCAAATGTCCCTACGGCTCCAGATATTTTACCGATGGATACCTCTTCTTTTGCTAACTTAAGGCGCTCTAAATTACGCTGCATCTCATCATACAAAAGCGCTAACTTCAATCCGAAGGTAGTCGGCTCTGCGTGGACTCCATGAGTACGCCCTATACAAACAGTATCTTTGTATATTTTAGCTTTCTTGGCTAAAACCCTTAAAAGCTTCTTTGTGTCATCAATTAAGATATCCGAAGCTGCCTTTAACTGTACGCCAAGGGTTGTATCTAAAATGTCGGATGAAGTTAGACCAAGATGTAGGTATTTAGCGTCACTTCCTATATATTGGGCAACATTATTAACAAAGGCTACTACATCATGCTGCGTCTTTTCTTCAATCTTCTTAATCTGAGGTATATTGAATTTGGCTTTCTCTTTAATCCTTTTAACTGCTTTCAAAGGAACCTTCTTTTGTTTGGCTAATGACTCTAAGGCGAGTATTTCTATGGCAAGCATAGTCTTAAACTTAAACTCCTCCTGCCATATCTTAAGCATCTTAGGTAGGGAATAGCGCTCAATCATAAGACCTCCAAAATATTTTTTCAAGAAACCTTATTATAACAAAAAAATCTCTTTTGGTAAATAAAATAAACTCTGTTTTTAATTAAAGGGATTAAAGAAGGTATTTATAAACGGTAAGTAAAAACCAGCTGGCTGATCCGGTAAGATAAGAATACATCCCGCGCCCCTCTGAATTAAAATATTCCGGCAGGCAGGGATAAATTTTACTCTTTTTAGTATCTACGCTTAAATTATAAAGAGAGTATAGCGCCTTTAAAGCTTCTTTTTTAAAGCCTCTTAAAAAAAGCGCGTAAGCGTAAATTACTACCATATGAGAAAAAACTGCTCCGTTCTCTTTATCCCCATAGGAGAATGAAAACGCACGGCCTAAATTATGTTCTTCTCTATCAAAATCAGTATTTAAACGATACCCACCAATCTTTTTATCAAAAAGATATTTTTCTACATTTATGATCATCTTTCTTACCTGTCCGTCCATTGCTACCCCTGATAATATTGCAAAGGCCTGCGTTTGTAGCATCATCCTTACTTTACCCTTAACCTTCCCCTCAACGCGTGCTTTTTTGTTATCATAATAGCCGTTAAAGAAACCCTCTCTTAGCCAAGCTCTCCTTCTTATATCTTTAATCATCCAATCAGCTTTTTCCTCTAAGGATTTAATTAGAGCAGCGCAATCTATGCTTATAACTTTACCGCTAAGTCCATTTGATACTCTTATAAAATAATCATTGAGTATCTTTTGCTTAGCTTTTATACTACCATAATTGCATCTTTTAAAAAGTATCTTCATCTCGGCAAAAAGAGCTATTTTCTCTTTACCTAATCTTCTTAAAAGCCCGGCTAATTTTTTAAGGTTGCTTGCATACATACAACTAAAGGCTACACTCTCTCCGTATTCATACGCCATATCTAATCCATCATTCCAATCTGCTCCTTCAAGGCGAATATAATTATGCTCCCCTACATTATAAAACTGAGTAAGGTTTTGTAGTATAAGATGTTCTAAAATAGTTCCTTTATACTTACACTCTTTCCAAGCGCGGTTTATCTTGCGTGAACGGAATATATGCTGGTCGCTAAAATACCCACTCTTCTCAAGTAAAACTTTTAAATCATTAGACTCCTCAATATAAAACTCAGTTGTCAATAAAGGCCATACCCCATGGTCCATCCAAACCCTGGATATATCATTACGGTCAGCGATAAATTCACCCGGGTTTTTACCAATAATAGTAGCATTAGACCCATCAAGCCTAACCCCGGAAAAATTATTTATTAGGATACTGCGTACCTCTCTAGAACCGCTTAAGACTAAACCTAAACAATCCTGCCATAAATCACGCCAACCCCTCCCACCTTTACCGTAATCAAAATCCGGCAAAAAAGAGCAACCGTATATTTTTCTTAGAAAAGGCTGTATATTGATCCACTTAAGCCAACTATCAAATTTCTTATCATTGTTAGAAAGTTTTACTACACCTGCTTTCTTTTGCCAATATAACTTTGTTTTTTCTAAAGATAATTCAACTTTTTTAAGACTCTTAAAATTACTGATAGCCTTTGCAATATCCTTATAATCCTTGGTAATCCCCATTACTACAATATAAGATACCTCCTCATTAGGCTTTAAATGCTTTTGTTGAAAACGCAAAGCCCCCATGGGTTCTTTACCTTGAATATTAGTATTTTGTGGCAACTTATTCTCTAAAATACTCTCCGGAGCTTCTAAGTCTCCTGAATCTTTGCAAAAGATATCTTGCGTAGGATAGATATGCTGGGGGGGACAACCGCATTCATCCCATCCTAATACAAAATAATAATTTTTATTAGGAATATGGCCTGACTCATCAAATGAAAGAGTTGGCTTTAAAATAACTCCAAACTTATCAAGCTTTATACGTTGCAACAAAGAGGTAACGTGCCTGTGGTTGCGTATATTATTTGCGCCCCTTGCGTAAATAGGAATAGCCGCAGTAGGAATAATGCTTATTTTCTTAGAGGAGATATTGGCAAGGGTTACCTGCATTATCTCAAGGGGCTCTCCTGTTGAAGGAACAAATGAGAGTATTATGCTTCTTACTCCCAGCCTCTTATTTTCTCTTGTAACTTTTTGCCAAAGTAGTCCTGCCTGAAGTATAGATTTATCCTCTTTAATAGTTTTTATATCTTTCGAAACTCCTGTTGCAGACCAAATCTTGCCCTTATCAAAATAGACCCAAAAATTACGAGAAAACCTTGAATTGATAAGGTCAATACGCGAAACAGGAGGCAAAAGAAAAGAATCTTGCCCTGACTTTATATCGCCGCGTAAATCAGGGGTTATAGAAGACATTACCCTCTCATTACAAAGAGGAAGATACAGTGTTCTTATCTTATCCGCCCCATCCCAAATAAAGCTTCCATTATTATCAATGAATTTATAACTCATTGCAGTAGAAACTTAAATTCCACTCCTCTTAATTGCAGATTTTAACCAGTTAATATCTTCTAACCCTATGAGGTTATCAGGCAACTTAGGCTCCCCTATAAACTTAGCACCAACTCTATATTTAATATCATCCTCCTTTCTACACCAGATAACTTTAGCTGATCCGCCATAAAAATAATCTCCGTAAGCAAAAGTTACCTTTAGTTTGGTTCCTACAGAAATAAAATCATGCACCATAAAAGATAATCCCTCCGGGCTTATATTACAAAGGACAGAAGAATAAACCTTAGGGCTACCGAAAAGTTCGTATTTTATCTGCGATACGTTTGGAATCCTTATATACTTTCTTCTTTCTCTCATAGAACCAATTTTACCTCTATTGCAGGAATCAAGCAACAAATAAAATCATCAGATAAGCCAAGCAATATTTCGCACTTTTGCTCTAAAGCATAATCTTTAGGCAACATCAGAAGCGCGGAAGATATTTTACATTATCATAATTTATCTGGTTTATATATCTTATCCTGCAAGGTTGCGCTCAATTTCTGCAACGAGTGCCTTAGGAAAACCCTTTATAATCATATGCTTGCTTACCGGGCATTTTTTATATTGGCAGGGAATTGCAAGCTGCTTTCTTTAAAACCCTTCCTGTCCATATAATTCCTATGGTGGCTGAAAATATATCGGTTAGTAATCTCCCCCAAAAAATCCCGGAGATTCCAAACAATCTTGCGCCGAAATAAGCAAAGGGTATCATCAAAAGAACCACGCGGATCACAGTCAAAAAAGCGGAAGAGACCGGCTGATGAATACCGGTAAAACAAAAAGTAGCATAACGGTGCACCTCAAGAAAACCATAACCAAAACAAGTAACGTAAATGTAACGTACCAGGATATTGATAACTTCAGGATCGGAAGAAAACAATTTACCAAGGAGCCGGGCAATAATCAAAAAAACTACGGCAATAATAAAACCGAAAACAAGCGCGAACAACATAGCCCCTTTACGCACGGATTGAATCCGGTCAAAGCGCTTAGCCCCATAATTCTGGGCGATAAATGGGACTAAGGACATCCCTACTGTCATTGGAATCATAAACGCAAACATCTCAATACGGCTAGCAACCCCGACAGCGGCAACCGCGGCATCTCCAAACTTAGCGATTATCTTAACCACAATCATAGCAGATAACGGAGTCAAAATAGAACTTAATGTAGTGGGAATACCAATATGCAAAATTCTGCGCCATGAAGCAGCAATACGATCAAATGAATGGGGGGCAAAAAGAATTAAACGATACCTTTTGTGAATAAATTGAAATGCCGCGGCCAATACAAGCGCTTCGGAGATAACTGTGGCCAGCGCTGCCCCCTGTATTCCCATCCTCGGAAACCCCCATAGCCCAAAGATCATTATAGGGTCTAAAATAAAATTCAGCGCAGTACCAAAAACCATAAGCAAGCTAACTGCCTTCGTATGGCCTGTGCCGATAATAATATCGGCTAACAACATATGCAAGACCCTGAAAAGCAATCCGCAATACCAGATCACCATATATTGATGCGTCAGCGCAAGCACCTCTCCCCCTGCGCCCAGACGCATAAAGAGCGGTTTAACTGTTAAAAGCCCAACCGCTGTTAGCCCTAAAGCTACGCTTGAAGACAAAAAAGCCGCATGCGTGGTAATTCGCGCAGCGGTTTTTTGCTTCCCCCTGCCTAAGGAATGCGCCACTACCGTCATAGCTCCGGTCCCCAGCCCGCGCATGATAAAACCAAGCAGCATAACAACCGGGAAGGTAAACGACATCGCCGCCAAAGCATTAGTACCCAGCCGCGACACAAACCATGTATCAACTAAATGGTAGGCATTTATGGCAAATGTTCCGGCTAACATCGGAACAGCCATACGTATAACCGTAAAAGAAACTCTGTCTTTTACTAATAGCGGCACTACTCGTACCTCAACGCTTCAATAGGATTAAGTTGTGAAGCCTGTTTTGCCGGCCAGAGGCCAAATACTACCCCGACCATTAAAGAAAAAACTGTGGCAAGAATAATTGAAGAGAGCGATACTGTTATTGTCCAGCCTGCAAAAACAGTTATTAACGCGGAGGCGGCGCTACCAAGAAGAATACCGAATAAACCGCCGATAAAGGACAATAAAACCGCTTCAATAAGGAATTGAAACATAATATCTTTATTATTCGCTCCGATAGCTTTGCGTAAACCTATCTCCCGCGTACGCTCGGTTACCGAAACAAGCATAATATTCATAATACCTATACCGCCGACCAATAATGATATAGCGGCGATTGACCCTAATAATAAAGACATTGTCTTTGTAGTAGAGGTAAGGGTATTTTTTATATCCGCCATATTAAAGATTGAGAAGGAATTTTTTTGATCTTTAGTGGCAAGGCGGTGTTCTTTTATGATAACCTCTCCTATAGCATCCTGCGCGGCATTAATTAAGCCGACGTCTTTTACTTCAACATAAATAGAATCAATATACTGCTTGCCAAAAACCCTATACATAGCAGTAGTTACGGGAATAATTACAGTATCGTCCTGATCCTGCGGGCCGGCTGCCCCCTTTTCCGGCAGAATACCTATAACCTTAAAATTTATAAGGTTTATTTTTATGGTTTCTCCTACAGGATTAAGGTTGCCAAAGAGCTCTTTTGCCACGGTTGTGCCTAACAAAGCGACTTTATTCCTCATCTTTAGGTCATCTTCATTAAAAAATCTTCCTATAGCCGGGACAGATGAACGCAATTGCGCGTAATCAACTCCCACGCCTTCAACCGAAGTATTCCAATTCTTATTTGTATATACTACCTGCGCCCGGGACCTGACTGAAGGGCTCATCCTCTGCACATAATTTTTTAATTTACCGATTGCCGCAATATCCTGAAAAGTAAAGCGGGTCGTAGCCCCGGCTTCCATAGATATCCCCATCGGCCTTGATGATCCGGGCCTGATAATTAAAAGATTAGACCCTAAAGAAGCCAGTTGTGTTTCAATTGAATCTTTCGCGCCTTGCCCGATCGCAAGCATAGTAATAACTGCCGCAACTCCGATGAGTATTCCTAATATAGAAAGGAAAGCCCGCATCTTATGCGATATCATCGCAAAAACTGCCTGTTTAAGGTAATCCAAAAATTCCATTCCGCCTTTCACCGCGCTGCCGGATTTAGATAAAATATCCTTTACTAAAGTTTTAGATTTTAAAGAAATAGTTCCCGGCGGCTCCTCCTCTTTAGAAACAACCTTATCAGAGATAAT
This sequence comes from uncultured Planctomycetales bacterium, assembly GCA_964542785.1. GTDB lineage: Bacteria > Omnitrophota > Gorgyraeia > Gygaellales > Profunditerraquicolaceae > Sherwoodlollariibacterium. The sequence goes on along the minus strand of CAZIUK010000001.1, from coordinate 19,625 downwards.
TTCTCCGTCGCGCATGGTAATAATCCGTTTGGCATGCGCTGCAATCTCATTCTCGTGAGTGACAACTACGATAGTTTTGCCTTTTTTATTTAGTTCTTTTAATATCAAAATTATCTCTTCCTTACTTTTTGTATCAAGATTTCCGGTAGGCTCATCCGCGAAAATTATGGACGGGTCATTAACTAAGCTTCTGGCAATAGCGACTCTCTGCTGCTGGCCGCCGGAAAGCTCATTAGGCCTATGATACATCCTGTCTTTTAAACCGACTCCTTCAATCTCCTCTGCTGCTTTTCCTTTCAAGCGCCTCTTCCCGCTATAAATTAAAGGCAGTTCCGCGTTCTCTAAAGCAGTCATTCTGGATAAAAGATGAAACTGTTGGAATACAAAACCTACGAGCTGATTCCTTGCTAAAGCTAACTCCTTATCCGAAAGCCTTGTTATATCCTCTCCGCCTAAAGAATATTCTCCGGAATCAGGCCTATCTAATAATCCCAACACATGCATCAGCGTAGATTTACCTGAACCCGAAGCGCCCATGATAGCAACAAACTCTCCCTGAACGATTTTTAAAGAAACGCCTCGTAAAGCCTCTACCTTAACATCCCCCATCTGATATGTTTTGTATAGCTCTCTGGTCTCTATCATCTTTTATTTTTTACCGCCGGTAATCCTTCTCATGCCGGGCATTTTAGGCATAAAAGGGTTAGTCCCTTTATTACTATTACCATTAGATAAAGTATACTCTTGGGTTATGGTAACTATTGTTTCATCAGGGCTTACCCCTGAGATAATTTCATAGTTTTTCTCATCTGTTATGCCTAATTCAACAACCCGCCTGACAAAGTTGTTGGCCTCTTTTTGCTTAATCCAAACATAATACTCGTTATTTTCGTTATGCACCGCATTAACCGGGACAAGAAGAATATCTTTCCCGCCTTCGGTAATAAAATCTATAGCGGCATTCATTCCTGAACGAAAATAAACGCAAGGCTTATCCGGAATAAGGTCAACTTTGTATATGGTAACATTATTTATAGTTTCCGATTCATAGTAGATATGGTCAACGAAGGCGCTGATCTTAATATCCGGATAGGCATCAAGGCTTATAACCGCTTCTTGTTTAATGCTAATCTTGCCTATATCCGTCTCATCTACCTGAGCCCGGACAATAAGCTGATCCGAAAGCACCACAACCGCGTCGGATGTTGTAACAGCCTGGCCGGGTTGTGTTGTAGCTACGATAACTTCACCGTCAATCGGCGCTAACAAAGCTATGGGCTTATAAGCCTCCTGCCAATATTTTAACTTTTCTTCGCCTTGCCCCCGGGCTGCATCAAGGAGCGCGGCCCTTTCAGTAGAACTCATCCAAGCCAGAATTTGCCCGGCTTTAACATTTTCTCCCTCCCTAACTAAAATGTTTTCAAGCCGTCCGCCAACCGGAGGCTTTATTGCAAGGCGATTCCTGGGATAAACTGTCCCTGTTGTTGAAATATACACATTTATTGACCCTAAAGCAGGCTTGATTTCACTTATAACTTCAACAGCGCCCCTGCCATTCTTTAGCCTTAAAATAGCTAACATAGAAACAACTGACAATACTAAGGCTGTAATAATTATGATTTTCTTATTTTTCTTCATATTCTAATGTATCTCCTTTCGCCTGTACCCATCCTGCTTCAGCAAACAATGCATTTGCCTGCGCGTCTAAAAATGCATTTTTTGCGTTAACCAGGTTATCTTCTATGATTATCCAATTATCAAAAGTAATAAAACCGGTAGAATATTGCGCCTGGGCTATGTTAGAGCGCTCCTGTGTAGCAAGAAGCTGCTTCTCCTTAACCGCTACATTATCAATTGCATCCTGCAGCGAAACCCAGTTCTGTTCTAATACTAAGGCTGCGCTATCCTTTACGCTTCTTTCATTCTCCTTAATTTTATTCAAATACGCCTTAGCCTGAGAAACCTGCGCTATCCTCAAGCCTCCTTCAAATATAGACATTGATAAAGTTAGCCCTAAGTTCCAGTTATCGCCACTGGGTGACCAATGCGAACCTGATTTATTCGCTCCGGCAGACCCGAAGAGGGCCGGAGAAAAATTAGCATAAGCAGAGTTTAGGCTAAATTGAGCGGAGTTTCTCTGGGCAATAATCTGATTTAAAGAGGGATGATTTTTAACTATTTCTGCAAAATCAGGTTTTTCTTTGGCTTTTTCTTGTACCGTAAAATCTCCCCTGACTAAAACAGGAGAAAACTTAACCCTTCCCATCTCCTTAATAATCTGGCGCTGGGCAACTTCAAGGCTTCTCTCTGCCTGTGAGATCTGGTATTGCGCGTTGGCTAAATCCGCTTCGGCTGTCAATAAAGCGCCTTTATGCTCTAAGCCTGATTGATAACGTAAAGTGATTAATTCAAGATTGCTCCTTCTGATATCATAGATTTCCTTCGTAATCTTAAGCGCTTCCTGCGCTTTTAATAAATTCACATACGCGCTGCGCAGCCTATACCTTACCGTAGATGATGTATATTTAAAACTATATTTAGACGCGGTAATACTTTCAGATGCCGCCTTTGTATCGCTGATAGTTTTTAAACCATCAAATATAAGCTGGGAACCGGTAACGCCATAACTATAAGAATCGGCGGTAGAGGTTTTACCGGTTGCTGAAGAAGCGGTTTGGGCGGTTGAAGCTTTCAGGTTAGCATCTATTTGAGGAAAAAGCGCGCTTGCCGTAATAGCTTTGGCAGCCTGCAGCTGTTTTGTCTCTTCTGTGGCGGCGATTAAATCAGGGTGATTCTTGGATGCCTCTCTAATACAATCCTGCCAAGTAAGTATCTCCTCAGCAGGCAACAAAGAATGGAAAATTAGTAAAAAAATTAAAATTGTAAGATTAATTTTAAAGTATTTAGGCACGCCGTTGACCCCTTAAGCTTTCTATGTAACGAAAGCTTTCTTTAGATTAGTTATGTGCTCCTTAAAAGAATTTCAGGAATTTACCAAACTCTTCTTCCGGGATAATGCTTGCCATTTTCTCCTGATGAGGAGGGCCGGAAATAATAATTATGTTGTCCCCCTTGGCATCAATCACCCGATTGTTACTTCCACTAAATGCTCTATACGGTCATCAATAAGCCGCACAGCCATCTCCTCCTGCTCAAGGCCGTCTATCTTAACAGATACCACCTTATCCGAAGGCCCTGTGCATAAAAAAGTAATATGATAAAAAGTTTCCCGGTACTTGTAATGAAGCTTCCAGGAAACCCAATCTGCAGGAAGGCACGGCTTAAAATAAATTTTGTCCACATTAAGGCAGACCCCTAATAGATATCTGACAATAAGCTGATATATCCACGAGGCAGAGCCGGTATACCATGTCCAGCCTCCGCGGCCTACAAGCCCAAAAGAAGAATAAACATCAGCCGCTGTCACATAAGGCTCTACTTTATAAACGGCGCACTTATCCGCTGTATCGCAATGACGTATCGGATTAAGCATATCAAACAACTCCCAAGCTCTCTTCTTATCCCTTAAAAGAGCAAAGGCAATCGCCATCCAAGCTGCGGCATGAGTATATTGCCCGCCGTTTTCTCTTACCCCCGGGAGATAGCCTTTGATATACCCCGGGTTTAAAGAGGATTTATCAAAAGGAGGGGCGAATAATTTTACAAGGGCATGCTCATTATCAACGAGCTGTTGATCCGCTTGAGAGATTGCAATTTCTGACCTGTTTTTTTGCGCTGCCTTTGAAATAACCGACCATGACTGCGGGATAGAATCAATCCGGCATTCGCTATTTAAAAATGAACCTAACGGCTCTCCATTGTCAAAATAAGCGCGGCGATACCACTTGCCATCCCACCCGTATTCTTCAATATTTTTCGCAAGCTTCTTGGCTTCCTGAGAACATAACAATGAGAAATCATCATCTTTACGCTCTCCTGCTATCTTTGACATTGATTCAAGGATATCATAAAGAAAAAACGCAAGCCAAACACTCTCACCCTTGCCTTCATGCCCAACTAAATTCATCCCATCATTCCAGTCCCCGCTTCCAATTAAAGGAAGGCCATGAACGCCGAATCTTAAAGCTCTTTTCACGCTTAAAACACAATGTTCATAAAAGGTCCCCGAATGAGCAGAACCTCTCGGAATATCACAATGAGCTTCCTGCCCCTCTTTCAGATCCGGGCCTTCTAAAAACCCGATCTTTTCATCTAAAATTCCCGTATCTCCTATTGCCTTAATATACAAACAAGCCACATATGGGAGCCATAAATAATCATCCGAGCATTTACTCCTGATGCCGCGCCCGGAATACGAATGCCACCAATGCTGGACATCTCCTTCTTTAAATTGGCGCCCCGCGCAAATTAGTAAATGCTCCCGGGTCATTTCAGGTTTTGAATGAATCAAAGCCATTACATCCTGAAGTTGATCCCTAAATCCAAAAGCGCCGCCGGATTGGTAAAACCCGCTGCGAGCCATGAGGCGGCAGCTAATAATTTGATACTGCAGCCAGCCGTTTACAAGAAAGTTTAATGAAGTATCCGGAGTTTCCACATACACAATCCCTAAAGTCCGCTTCCAGTATTCCCACACCCTGTTTAACTCATGATGCACTGCTTCAGTATTATTAAAACGCAATGCGATATTACGCGCGTCTTCCGGAGACATTCCGGAACCAAGTGTAAATATAACTTCTTTTTGCTCGCCGTCTTCAAGCTCAATTTTAACCTGTGTGGCAGCGCACGGATCCATCCCGGCGCCTACTTTTCCTGAAAGCTTTTCTTTTTGCATCGCGCAAGGAGAAGCCATTGTCCCGTTCCTGCCGATAAATTCAAGCCTATCTCCGGTTATAAACCGGGCCGTCTCATTAGTATCCAGAAAAACTACTCTATTTGAAAATTCTTTATTAAAAGGGTTACGGGCAAACAAAACACCTGACTTAGGGTCAACCTCTGTTACAATATGCATATGATACTTATCCCGTAAAGTCCCCATCACTAACTCATAATACGCGCTTACAGAAAGGCTTCTTTTGCGCCCGGAAATATTTTTAATTTTCAATAATGAAAATTTAACAGTATCTTCTAAGGAGACAAACTGCGTTAACTCTGAAGTAATCCCATTTTCAGTATGCTCAAAAACGCTGTAACCAAACCCATGCCGCGAAGTATAAGCGGTTTTGCCTTTCGCAGGAAGCGGAGTCGGAGACCAAAACCGGATATTCTCTTCATCACGGATATAAATCGCCTCTCCGGAAACATCAGTAACAGGATCGTTATTCCAGGGCGTTAAACGAAACATATAAGCATTCTCACTCCAAGTATAAGCGCTCCCGCTTTCAGAGATAACCGTGCCAAAATGCTTGTTCGCCAATACATTCACCCATGGCGCAGGAGTAGTTTTTAAAGCTGAGGTTGTAATTATGTATTCGCGGCCGTCTCCGGTAAAACCACCCAACCCGTTAAAAAAAACAAGGTCGGAGCGCTCAGCCGATCCTTTTAATTTCTCTTGATGATTATCTTCTCCGTATTGAATAAAAGAAAACGGAACAAGCTTAGGATATTTCACATCCTCCATCTGCTCAGCCAAAGTCCCCCTGCGGTCAGAAATAACAATTCGCGCCGCTGTTTGAATAAAAATCTTATCCTCTTCCGGCATCTGGTCTGCCCGTCTTACAAAAACCCCCGCGTGCCGGCCGGCTATTTTTTTAACACTTGCCTCTATTAACTCATTAATCCTATCCCCTAAGCTATCGCGGTAAACAGAGCTATCCTCGTTCCAAATAATAAGGTCAACTGCAAGGCCCTTCATATTCCAATAAGCATACGCTTGCATCATCTGCGCGATAAGATCAATGTTTTCCCGATTTTCAATTCTCACAAGGACAATCGGAAGATCCCCTGAAATACCATAGCCCCAAAGGTCTGATTCTCCCCGGATATTTCGCTGCAAAATACTCGCATTCGCCCGCCAGAAAGGATTCGCATACAAAATAGCGCTTGCCAACCTTCCATAAAGTTGAGCATCAGCCTCAGTTACATTAATTTGCTGCAAGGCAACCTGGCCTTGAGTCCAAGCCAGGTTAAAAATGCGGTCAGACAGATTTTTATCCCTGTATTTTTCTATAATCCTCTGGGCGGATTCCCTGTTTTCGCATGCGCCGGTTACATAATCAATCACAGCTGAATCTCCCGGAGCCAGCTCTAACCGGCTTCGTATAGAAACAACCGGATCAAGCACCGAGCCTTCACTATTTGAAAGAAAACCAGGTTTATCCATAGCCAAAGGAGATACGATTGTGCGCCCCCGGCCGATAAACTTGCTCCTGTCTGTTTCATAAGAAGCTTCTTTTAAAGCGCTCCCATGAACTGCCATTAAATGTAAGATCAAAGGAAATGTTTCTTTTTGGGCGCGAGGACGGCGGCGGCAGATAATAGCCTGATAAGGCTTAATTATTTCTGTTTCAATAAACAAGTTGCTGAATGCCCGATGCGCCTGATCACTTGCGGAATAATTTAAAACCACTTCCGCATAACTGGTTACTTCAATAACACGCCTGCGGGAAGAGCAGTTGGAAATTGTCACACGGCGTAATTCTACATCCTCTTCCGGAGAAACCGCGATCTTGGTATGCGTTTCAATTTGATTATCCATACGCTCAAACTCAACCCAGGCTTGCGAGAACAAAGCTTTATAATGTTTTGGTTTCTTAAGAGCCGGCTGATATGCTGATGACCAAAATTTACCGGTCTCTACATCAGAAAAGTAAATGAAGGCGCCTTGATTATCTAATGCCGAATCTTCGTTCCAACGCGTTATAGCCAAATCTCTACACCGGCTATAACCTCCTCCGGCATTGGTGACCATAACATGGTAACGGCCGTTAGAAAGCGTGTGAACCTCAGGCACAGAGGTCTGCGGAGTTGTAAAAACCCGTAAAAATGCTCCCCGTTCACCAACCTTCCTAAGCATCCCAACCACTTCAAAATCATAAAGAAACGGCTCAGAGGCAGGCACCCTCTCCTGTAAAAGAAGCTCAGCTGACTTAAATATCGGCTCTGCAAGAAAACGCCTTTGCATAGGCCGGCCTAAAAGAATATACGCAAGAGCCAATAAACCCATACCCTGATGATGAGCCATATATGTTTTTACAACAACATGGGTTTCATCTGTCGTAAGGCGGGCAGGGGTAAAATCTAATGCTTCATACAAACCGAAAAACCCTCCCGCGCCTTTTGTAAATAACCGTTGAAGATTATCAAATGCTTTTTTAGGCTCAATCATTAAAGCCAACATTGAAGCATAGGGAGCTACAACCAAATCATCAGCAAGCCCCCGCTTAAAACCCATACCCGGAACTCCGAATGAACGATACTGATACTCTTTATTAATATCAACCTTATTATAACAAGATTCGGAAATACCCCAGGGAATATTATTTTTTGCCGCATACCGGATCTGGCCGTTCACCGCGGCTTTACAGGTCTGGGCTAATAAGCTTCCCTCATAATTCGGCATTACCAATAAAGGCATCAAATATTCAAACATTGACCCTCCCCATGAAACAAGAATAGGCTCCCCTTCGGTTTTCGTAATCAAGCGGCCAAGCTTAAACCAGTGTTCTTGGGGCATCTTACCTTGGGCTATTGCAACAAAACTGCAAAACCGCGCCTCTGATGCCAATAGGTCATAACAGCCACTGTCAACCTTATGCTTATCAACATTGTATCCGATTGAAAGAAGATGGTTGTCCTTATCGTATAAGAATTCATAATCAATATTAGTAACTTCCGCGCACCTTAATATAATGTAATCAATGGCTTTAATTCTTTCAGCGGACCGCGTACCGGAAATTTTAATCGTTTCCTGTAATTTTAAAAACCACTCACGGGCGCCTTTTACCCCGCCCTCTTCAATCCGTATATCTTTTACTATCTCTTCAATAAGCGGAACCAGTTTATGCTCTAAGCTTGCAACCTGCTTAAGAGCAGGGATCTCATCCAAATGCCGAAGAATCTCTCTAACCTGAAAAAGATTCTTGCGCTGCCGTTCATCTTCCGCATTCCACAACCCGGGTATTTCCGGCTCAAGAAGGACCCATGGCGCGATAAAAGCAATATCTTCCAAAAAATCATAACACTGCCGTTCAAAAGCCCTTGCCCATCTCTTGGCATCTTCATAATCTTTTTCTTCCAAAAACGGCACAATTTTTGAAATATCAATTAAAATCTGGCGTAAAAGCGCGTATACCTGAGAAAGATACGCGAAAGAATGCTCATTCTTCCCCCGAGACTGCCTGATTTTTTCAAAAAGATTATGCAGTGCGGAAGAAATCTTTTCTTCCTTTTTCTTGTGATCTGTAACACTTTGCAAAAGAACCCTTAAGGTAGTTTCTAATCCGTCAAATATATTCAAGGAGACAATCTTTTGATTTTTCATCTCCATAAGCCCGTTGCGCAGAATAATCAAAGAGCCCGTTAAATTCCCGCTGTCAACAGAAGAAACATACAAAGGGAGCAACGGCTTAAGTGTCTGCGTATCATACCAATTGTAAAAATGCCCCCTGTATTTTTCCATAACATTTAAAGTATCAAATGTTTTTTCCGCCCTGTTAAACATCCTCCCCATTGAAAGATACCCAAAATCATAAGCTGTCAAGTTTGCAAGAAGCGCAAAACCGATATTTGTCGGAGATGTCCTATGCGCTAAAGACCTGACAGGCTCCTCCTGAAAATTGTCCAGCGGCAGCCAATTATCTTCTTTGGTTATCAGCTCTTCAAAAAATGCCCATGTTTTTCTGGAAAGATTTTTAAGTATATTAATCTGCTCTTCGGAAAACTGAATTTTCCGTAAAGCTGAGGCCCTGCTTATTAAACAGGCTATCGCGGGAGAAACAAACCAAAGGCATAGAACGATTAAAGCCAGCCAATTTTGATGTGAAAATAATACGGATAAAAGCAAAAAGAAAGATACGGACGTAAACGGAATATACCACATCCGTTTATAATAATCCGATATTTTACTTAAAGAGAGGCTGTCGGTTTCAAAAAAAGTCCGCCATTTTAACAGATTCCTCCGGGATACAAAGATTCTCCATAAAGTTAATGTTATCGCATCTAAAGAATAAAACGCTTCGTATAAAAGGAAAACAAGCGAAAAGAAAAATCTAAGTATATTTTTTTTAAATAAGGATAAAACTAACTCAAGATGAGTACGGAAAGTCAAATGTTCGGGTTTTCTTAAAATCTCCGCCATAAACATCGGCAGAATGGGCAAAGCAAGCAAGGTGATAACAAAACCCGACCAGATCCATGCCGAACGAAAAGAGACCCATCCAAACAAAAGAAGAAAAACTGCCGCTAAAGGCACAAAGCTGCGCCTTAGATTATCCGCGATTTTCCATTTTGACAAAAATGAAATAGGATTTTTAACTTGTATCCCTCCTTTACCTGGGACTGCGGAAAATACCCAACGAAAAATCTGCCAGTCTCCGCGTATCCAACGGTGCCTGCGGCTTGAGTCTTTAAGATAAGAGGAGGGGTAATTTTCATAAAACTGCACATCTGTCACAAGCCCTGACCGGGCATAACAGCCTTCTAAAAGATCGTGGCTTAAGATAAGGTTTTCCGGAAGCCGGCCTTGAATAGATTTTTCAAACGCGTCCACATCATAAAGCCCCTTCCCCACAAAAGATCCTTCAAGGAAAAGGTCCTGATAGACGTCAGATACTGCTTTCGTATAAGGGTCAATTCCAACATCTCCGCCGAAAATTCTTACAAACAATGAAGGGTTCTCCCCGGGATAACCAGATTCAATCCGTGGCTGAAGAATTCCATATCCTGAAACTATCCGCCCTTTTTTTTCATCATAAACCGGACGATTTAACGGGTGTTCAATCACTCCAACTAAATCTCTGACCGAATTACGGGACATTTTTGTATCCGCATCCAACGTAATAACATATTTTACCCCTTTAAGCCTTTGCGAATCTCCGAGAATTACACTAAACTCACTCTCTCCTCTTCCGCGAAGAAAAGCGTTTAAATCTTGCAGTTTGCCTCTTTTACGCTCATACCCCATCCATACCTTTTCTTTTTCATTCCATCTGCGGGGCCGATGAAAAAGAAAAAAACTGCTCTCTTTTTGCCGGCGATATTTATGATTTAACCGTTCAATGCCTGACATAACCTGTTTTAAAAACGCTTCATCTTCCGGCATGGCTTCTTGCTCTGCATCGGAAAAATCAGTCAAGAGAGCAAAATCAGCATTAGCGTCAATATTCGCCAGATATCTAACCTCAAGATCCTCAAGAAGAGAATTAATCACCTCAAAATTGCTAAGCATACAGGGAACCACCACTAAAGTATGAGCATCCGCGGGAATTCCTTCTGAAAAATCCATCCGGGGAAGATTTTGTGGCTTCACAAACATCATAGATATCCAATTCACCAAAGAGACTATGGTTTGGCTGGTAACAAGCAAAAGCGATACGGCGAATAAGAAAAACCATGGTAAATCCAAAACCATCCTCGGTTGAATCATCTTCAAAACAACCGCGCTTACAGACAGAGTCATTAAGATAACCGAGCCAAAAAATAAAATTGACGGCCAAAAAGTTTTTTTTGCTTCCAGTTGCTGGCCAAAAGCTAAACGAAGGCCCAAATGCCGGCAAAAAGCCTCCAAGCCCCGGTCAATAAGATAAAAACCCGCATGCGCTGTTACATGGCCCGCCCCTTTTTCTGCTTTCGCCTTATTAGCAATCTGAATTACGCGTTTTGCTATCTCGCCTTCCGGCAGCTTGCTTCTTAAAGCAAACCTCTCAACAGAATGCCTGTAGCGGTCGCGGGTTGCAAAAGACATCCGGCTATAATGCCCTGATGGGTCCTGGTTTAAAATTTTTTCAACTATACTGAGCGATTCAACAAAATCACACCAATCTGTAGTCCCTAAAAAACGTAAGCTTCCGATGGTATTTGCGGTTGAAACCTGATTAGCCGCCTGATTTTGGCTGATTGAACGGATAATTTTATCAAGATTGCCTCCTTGCTCTAAAAGCTTTTTTTCAAGCCAAAGAAAAAGAATACTGAAAGCATGGGTTTGGCCGTGCAAACGCCTCATGAACTCAGCAACAAAAATATCGGAAAATTGCTGATTCGCTTTTGACATTGCCCCAATTTCAAGAATCATCGCATCAGTATCTTTAACCGGGATTTTAAGAATTCGTGTTGCCCAATAATTTGCCTTATCCCTTTCGGCGTAAGAGACAATCAAACGGGAAGATATGCGCCTTAAATTTTCTATAAGGGCTAACCTTAACATTATTGGAAAAGCCCACAATTCACCGAGTTTTAGATGACGCACAGTTTGATAAGATGCGACATATTCTGTAAGCCTCTCCTTATCTAAGCATCCATCGCTATGAGAAACTATCTCCATAGCGATTTCATACACACACGGACAATCTAAGAACGGCCCTTCAGAAATATGAGGAAGCCCCTGAATATAATCTTTTGGAAGATATTTTTGCGCCAGCCTTATCTGCTCTTCAATAAGAAAATAGTTATCCAGAAGCCATTCTCCGGTAGGAGTAATCCTGATTTTTGACTTATCGGTTTCTTTAAGGATATTTTGAATGCGGTTTAAAACCTCTTCATTTTCCTTTAACCGGCGCAATAGCTTATCCCTGCCTTTTTTATAATAAGCAAGGTGCCTTTTTGCTAAACTTTTAGCGTGCCCCTTTAACTGCTCTATATTAAAAAGTTCAGAGCGGAATATTTTTTCTTCATCCGGGCTTTTTCTAACTGCAAAGAACCCTATTAATTTTTTAACCAACATCCCCCCTTTTTATTATTAAAATATTATACATTAACTTCTTAAGTAAAACAAGGCATAGCCAACCTGAGTATTGTCAAGATAATTGTACGCTTTTGTATTGAGACTCCTTGAAAATAGTTATATGTTTAGGCATAACCTCTGGTTGTTCTTCTTGCATAACTTGGCTTATAATGCCATAAACCCATAGATTTGCGCTTCTGCTTGATTTAAAATAACCTTGAATCTTAATACGTCTGCGCACTTCTTCTAAGTCACGCTCAAGATGATTCGTTGAGCTTATCATGTTTTTATCCTCAGCAAATTCAAAGTAATGCAATGTCTCTAAAAAGCCTTCCCTAAAACACTTTACTGCATAAGGCTCACATTCCTTCCACTCTACGCAGAACTTATCAAACCGCTTAATTGCCTACCGCCTTGTCTTTGAATCGTAAATGATCCCGGCCTAGCGCATCATACTCTTGCGATGCTGTTGCTTATAACGAATGTGTTTTATCAAGTTCCTTAGCTTATGCACATAACAAAGTTGCCACTTAGCGTAAGGATAGACCATATTTATGGCTGCGCGTATACCCTTTGCCCCATCTGAAGCAATGAGTTTTAGGTTCTTACCCTCTAGGCCCCTGCGATAGAGATCGTTAAGAAGAGCAGAGCATTCTTCTTCGGTCTCACCCTTAGCAAGTTTAAAGGCGATTATCTCCTTCTTATTATCTAAGGTTACCCCTAAGACAAAGAGGATTACCATATCCTTAAGCCTGCCGTCATATACCTTAACCCATAAGCCGTCAATAATTAGATATTTATAGTTATCCTCTATGGGCTTAGTCCGAAAATGCTGCAAATCCCCCTCAAGGCTCTTTATAATCCGGGAGGCGGTAGTATGACTGACGGCATCGCTAATAAATGCGCGGAAGAATCTTCGTTGCTTACGTACCGAGTGGCCTAAAAGCATTGATAACAAGACCATCCGGTCAAACTTCTTGTGCCTGCGCTGATACTTCTCAAAGAGCGAATAATGGACCTTTATCTTATTAAATCTAACTCGCGGTATCCGTATCCGAGAAGCCCCAAAAGTTGTAGTAAGATTACGCTCGTAACTGCCTTGACGCTGGTCAAGCCGGTTAGGCGCATGTTCATACCTTTGGGCCCGTATTTGAAGCGCGAATTCTTCATTTACACAGTCTTGGATTAACCTCTGAATAATCTTGCGTGCTTGGCATTCAAAATCATCAAACTGATACAATACACCTAACTGCCCTAAATTCCGCTTTACATACTGCCATTGTACTGCTAAATTGTCACTTGAGAAGTTAACGCTTCTCATGGCATACCTCCTTCTATCCGTCTTTAGCGGATGGTTAATGGTTATGGTTAATGATTATTGTATAACAACCATTAATGGTATGCCATTTTTATTGCTTTTTCAAAGAGCCCTTATCTTAAAAGCGTACAATTTATTTTACATTATCCCAACCTGTATACCCTACTAAAACCCTATTATATTATAAAAAGATTTACTCGGTAATAGAAAAAGCCTTGATTGATTAATCCAATCAAGGCCTCATACCCACACACAACCGGTTAGGGAATTATTAAATAACTTCTCTAACCACCCGATAAAACTAAAACTTAAAATTACCTTGAGGGTTTTCTTTTTTTATTTCTCCCTTAATAGTATCAACAAATTCACGGGCTGATTTTAACGCACTCTTAACATCAGTCATAGAAACGTGGAACTTCCACGGTTCGTAAATAAAATTGTTTCTATTCTTCCTCATATAGTCAAATTTTTCAGTGAGAGCTTTATATTTATCGCCTAAAAAGCGCGCCGTAAATGCAACAACCGTCTTATGCTGGAAATTTACCGTTGGCCTGTATCCTTTAATAAATACAAACGCCCTGGCGGCATGGAGCATTGCGGCATAAGCCTTCTCATAAGCAGTTTCTTCATCTATTGAAAGCAACCTCTCCGCGACCATCAGGCATTTCTTAGCAGCTTTTATTACTTTTTCTATCTGATCGGCGCCTATTTTTTCCGGCTTAATCAGTTTCTTTTCTATATATTCGCTTAAAAAACCGTTAGAGGTCACTTTCGGCTCCCTTAATAAATATTTTCTTGCCCCTTATGACTTCTAATATAAAAGAATTGTTCTTTTTCTTCTCTTTCCTGTATTCATTTTCCGTATACCGCGTGTAATTTATTTCTTTATATAGCTTTTTTTCCACATCATTTATCGCATTTATCAATTTGTCTTCATTGATTCTATCCCCCATCAAAAACATATCTACATCGCTATCTTGCCTTTCGTCTCCCTTTGCGAAAGACCCGTATATGAAAGCGACTTTAATACCTTTTATGCCCGATATCGCACCCCTTACAAAACTTATCACACCCTGGGTTTTGTATATAATGTTCTTAATCTCCTCATAAAGAGGATTTTGTTTATTCAAAGAAAATAGCTTTATGTTGCCAACCTTGCGTTCTTTAAGGATACCGGAAAGACTAAGCCTTTTTAGCTCCCTATGAAGCGTCCCTACCGAGATTTTGTATAACTTAGCCAACTGACGAGTGTAATATTCAACATCGGGGGATTCAACAAAAGCCTTCAGTAGAGTTTGGCGGGTCTTTGAGCCTATTAGATCTTTCAACATATTGTTCTCACCTTGAGAACAATTGTACTCATTATTAGAACAAATGTCAAGTTATTCATTCATAACTTAAGTTAACCAGGCCCTTTAAAAATTACGGCGCCTATTGACTAATTCTCTAAAACCTCTCTATTTTATTTTATGCTCCAAAAACCGGCCTAATTCCTACGTTTATGGCCAGATTCGGATTAATCAATATACGGCATTATCGTGAAATAGCATAAATTAGCGCCTATAAACTACGAGAGGAGTTGGCCAATTTTCCAAAATTTAACTTACCTAATGAAAAGCATTACAAGCGAAAGATAAAGTTATTAGAAATATTGGTTTTAAGATTAATGATTTCTGCGAGATGCGTAAGTAAAAGGCAAGAAATACTTCCGCCAAGAGCTTTCAGAGGATACAAACTGGTTTACTCCAGAGAAATAATCAACGATTGCTTCTCTCATACGGGCAACTTCCTTAAGATGAGCGTAATTCTTATCATTATCCAAAGTCAGGTCAATAAGCTCTAATGCTCTTTCAAATGCCTTTTGAGAATAACCAGGATTTTTCTTTGCCCGCCAGTTAAGAGCACGCTCAACCTCACTGCCTATATTTGCCATCTGCTCCAGAAAGGATAACTGGCTCCATCGTCCTTCGGCTAAGTCTTTATGCTGATAACTCATTATTTGATCCTCATTCTAACTATTGCAATGATCTTCTTGCGTATTTCTTCATTTTCTATGCCCCGGCTTCTATTCCCCTGTGATGGGCGCATATTAATCATAGAATCAAATTCAATAAAATCATCGCCTTCAATTTCAGGATAAAGATTAATACCCCAAAGGCTTTTTTGTTTTGATCCGTCTTCCAAAAGCAATGCTTCCAGGTCAGAATGAAGCTCTGCATCAACAGCAAGAATTTCCCTGTTAATATCAACTACAGCTTTTACTAAGTTGCCGAAGGTAGCAGTAGCCATCTGCTTAAGTTCATCTAATTTTAATGTTTCTATTATTATTTTCATAAAATAATTATACCCCAACAAAAAGCCCTCTGCAAGCCATTGTTTACCACAGTTAAGCAAGGATTCTTTCGCACGCTTGTTCTAAAGTATATTCTTTAAGTTGTTATATTGGGTTTAAGTGTATATGCTTTATAAGGCCGAATATTGAAAGATTAAAACTGCGTCCATTCTTAAAGCATCCTTTTATCTTAATGCGCCCTCTAATCGCTTCAATGAAGCGCTTTAAGCACTTAGCAGTAGATATGGCAGGCCATTTTTCCTTAACCTTAATATCATCTACTTTGGATGATTCAATGTCTTCATTGAAATACACTTCCTGTGAAAAGGAATTATCAAATATGGATTCTGGGAACCACTAAGGGGATTTTTAAGATGATTCTCTTTGGTATATTTCATGTGGTACATAAATTTCATTTCTACCAAGCATTTTTTGTATCTCTTCTTTCAAATTAACCGATATGAATTCAGGGTGAAAAGTCGTCCTGAATTCATACGGTATCCCGGATGCCCTGATTAACAGCATACTGCGGCGTATTTCATAATTGTCTACGGCAACGCCGGAAACGCTTGAATATTTATCCAACGGAGCCTTGATATCCATAGCGACATAATCAAGATGCGGCAATACTTCCGCCAGAATATCCGGCTTGCTGCCGTTGGTATCCAATTTTATGGCAAAACCCAAGGAACGAATCTTACCGATTACCTCCAGAAGATCATTCTGCAAGGTCGGTTCCCCTCCGCAAAAAACTACTCCATCAAGCAACCCGCGCCTCTGTTCAAGAAAATCCCACACATATTCAAACGGGATCTCGTCGGTAAAAAGCTCCGGGAAGACGAGCCCAGAGTTATGACAATATGGACACCTAAAGTTGCACCCTTGCGTAAAAATAACCGCTGCCACCTTACCCGGGTAATCAACAAGGGAAGATCTGACAAATCCGCCTATTTTCATAGCTTATAAGTCGCTCTTAAATTAAACTCCTCTTTCTTGCCGTTATTCCACTGGTTCACAGGCCTTAAATAGCCCACAATCCTTGAGTAAACCTCGCACTCCTTCCCGCATTTCAGGCACTTCTCTGTTTTTCCCGGTAAATACCCGCACTCCGGGCATACGCTAAAAGTCGGGGTAATTGAAAAGTAAGGCAGCCTGTAATTAGTGCAAATTTTCCTGATCAGGCTTTTAAGCGCTGCCCGATCCTTTATTTCCTCTCCGACATATAAATGTACAACCGTGCCTCCGGTATATTTTGTCTGGATCTCATCCTGCAAATCAAGCATTTCGAAGATGTCGTCGGTGTAATTAACCGGCAGATGTGTGGAGTTTGTGTAGAACGGCGCTTTGGCCTCAGACAGTTTACCGTAACCGGTAAGCATATCCGGGTATTGCGCTCTATCAATCTGCGCTAAACGGTATGACGTACCCTCCGCGGGGGTAGCTTCAAGATTATAGAGGTTGCCGGTTGCCTCCTGAAATTCCAAAAGTTTCTGCCGCATAAAATCAATCACCCGTATAGTAAAACTCCTGCCTTCTTCGCTTGTAATATCTTCTTTAAGGAGATTCCGGCAGGCCTCATTCATACCCACGATACCTATGGTAGAAAAATGATTCTTCCAATATTTACCGAATCTTGTCTTGACATTACGTAAGTAAAAGCGCATAT
Source organism: uncultured Planctomycetales bacterium (assembly GCA_964542785.1). Classification (GTDB taxonomy): domain Bacteria; phylum Omnitrophota; class Gorgyraeia; order Gygaellales; family Profunditerraquicolaceae; genus Sherwoodlollariibacterium. The sequence goes on along the minus strand of CAZIUK010000001.1, from coordinate 2,470 downwards.
ACGGATACAGATTTTCTTCGGTAAAAGATTCCAGTGTCTTTCTTTTTATCTCAAGGCTTTTCTTAGCCAGGTCCATAATTTCTCCAAGCCTCTTGAAAAAATCATATTCATCATATGAAATAAATCCCAGCCGTGGCATATTAATAGTAACCACGCCGATTGAGCCGGTAAGCGGCGAAGAACCGAATAGTCCGCCTCCCCTGCGGCGCAATTCCCGGTTGTCTATTCTTAATCTGCAGCACATGCTACGGGCATCCTCTGGATTCATATCCGAATGGATAAAATTGGCAAAATAAGGTAGGCCGTATTTGGCGGTGACCTTCCATAAAATATCCAGATTGGGATTATCCCAATCAAAATCTTTGGAGATATTGTACGTAGGTATAGGAAAAGTAAAGACCCTACCCTTGGCATCCCCCTCAAGCATAACTTCCAGGAAAGCTTGGTTGAATATATCCATTTCCGCCTTAAATTCTTTATAAGTAATTTCCCGCGCCTCTCCGCCGATGATTACCCCCTGGTCGGCATAATAGGAAGGAACGGTAAGATCCAGAGTGATATTGGTAAACGGAGTCTGGAAACCAACCCGGGTAGGAACGTTAACATTGAACAAAAATTCCTGCAACGCCTGTTTTACCCCTTTGTAATCTAAGCGATCAAAACGGATAAACGGTGCAAGCAATGTATCAAAATTAGAAAAGGCCTGAGCCCCGGCAGCTTCCCCCTGAAGCGTATAAAAAAAGTTGGTTATCTGCCCCAACGCCGTGCGTAAATGCTTTGCCGGCTTGGACTCTATCTTGCCGGAAGCGCCCTGAAAACCTTCAATAAGTAGGGAATGCAAATCCCAGCCAACACAATAAGCGCTAATGATTCCCAAATCATGAATATGAAAATCGCCTCCAAGGTATGCATTCTTAATATCCTCGGGGTATATTTTATTAAGCCAATAGATTTTGCTCACTTCCGAGGATATGTAATTATTCAGGCCCTGCAGAGAAAAACCCATATTACTGTTTTCTTTAACCTGCCAGTCGGATTTAGAAAGATACTGATCGACCAGGTCAACATTGAATTTTGAAGTTATCTGGCGCACTCCTTTGCGTTGTTCGCGGTAAAGGATATAGGCTTTAGCGGTTTTTTTATACGGTGAAACCAAAAGAACCTCCTCAACAATATCCTGGATCTGCTCTACCGTCGGCATCTCCCCTAACTCAAGCTGCCCAGCCAGGCTCAACACCTTGACAGTAAGCATCTTTGCCGTATCTTCCTGAAATTCTCCGGTTACCTTACCTGCTTTGGCAATGGCATCGGTAATCTTACGCGCATTAAAATTAACTCTTTCTCCGCCTCTTTTAACTATCCCCTTAAAACCTTCCTTAATAGATACTTCCATACTCTCCTCCAGTTAAATCAAATTGCTATATATTTGTTAGCCAATGAAGCGGTTAACCCTAATACCTTCTCTGCGTCTTTTTGCGCTAAAGGCCCCATACCGCAAGCAGGAGTAAAAATTGCGCTGTTTAATAACAGCTTTTTGATAACTCCCTTCCGTTCAAATCCGGCTAAAACGGAAATAAATTTATCAAATAATTCCTCCTCAGTGATTCCTTCCTTATATTCGGATGTAGGAACAACTCCGAAAGCGATAAAACCTCCTCCTTTCAAGAAACGCTTGATCTCCTCTGGATAAAGCGTTAGTTTATCACCGAAACTATAGGCATCAAAACTGACGATATCCACTCCCGAATCAAAAACCATTCTCCAGTCGGTATTACCGCAACAATGTAACCCAAGCAGCAAATCCTTATCGCGCTCTCTTATAAAACTGATAAAGTTGTCAATAATAGAAAATGCCTTCTCTTTGCTTACCGGCATATAAGCTGAACCCACCCCCCACAAAGACGGTTCGTCAAAGAAAAGAATCGGGACCTTGCCGGATTTTCTAATCTCCTGCGCCTGCCATAATCCTTTCATCGCCAGCCCTAAGGTTATAGCTTCGGCAAGCTCGTTGTCAAAAATCAGCGATTGCCTGTCTTTTTTAGTCACGGATAATAAATAGGTAAGCGGGCCGGTAACCTGGGCCTTGATAAAAGGATTATTTCGCTTCCTGCATTTCTCAAGCAGGCAATGAAACCCTTGCGCACACTCCGGGCTTATCTTAAAGTACTCATAACAGTTGTAGGCAATATAATCGTAGAATTCCAACAGACGTTTTTCCCTGTCCTGCGCGTCATCAAATAAAACCTGTTTCTTTTCACAATCTGCAATAAGACAGGGCAGATTCTCACTAAACTGAAGAAACATATTTTCTCTTATATCGCGTTTGGTAAGCTGAGGAACATAGGGGATCTGCGGGCAGGATTCCAAAATAAGTTCACAAGCCTTATCTGTCTCTTTAAACGGCACGCTGCCGATACCGGTAACCCGTAAATCGCTTTTAATACTTCTTAATAATTTAACTGTTTTCTTT